>JADEXA010000030.1 GCA_015207365.1 Vacuolonema iberomarrocanum LEGE 07170 | reverse complement strand
GCCCCACACAACCGTACTTAATGAACGCGCACAGCGCTATAAGTTTTACGGCTGTCTAATCATATTTGATGTCACGAGGTCTTGGCCGATGGCTCCGAGCTATTGAGGTGCATTTGTGATGGGCGGTTGACTCACCATAGAGTTGGCCATAGCCAGCGCATCCTCCGACGAAAACAGCGCAGTCTGGTAGGAAAATGCGTACAGCGAGCCATCTTGCACCCAGATCATCCCAGAGGAAACTTCACCGTCTACGGCATATCCTTGGATATCATTGCTTAACGCAATCGGTGTCAGTTCTTCGGCATACATAGCAGGCCAGCCGGTAGGTTCTTCTGCCACCACGATAGAGACACCCATGCAACTTGCGTCATTGCACCCAACGGTTGTATCGAGACGAACGATAACCATTCCATAATGCTCAAACGCGGTTGGATGCAGTTCAACGTCGGAAGGCACAGAAGCCGGGAGCCGCACAAGACGTTCGGCTGGCGCGGTAGTGAGATCTTCCAATATTGGCTCAAAAACGGAGGCGGGTGCAGCCCAGGCGAGTGTTGCTGTCAACAGATTACCGATACCTAAACCTAACCCTACGACAATTTTGAAGATAGTGTTGCAGGTTCGTTTGTTCGAAGACATAGCCTAGTTCCTCCTTAAGAAGACGGGTTTCGAAGAACATGACCCCAAGCTAGCCCCACGAAATTTCGAGCCGCATCACCCACCCGTCTCAATCCGCTTCAACCACCCGGTTATACCAATTCGCTCAGAATCCACGACAGATAATTTTTGAAAGCCGCGCAGTGCGCGGCTTTCAAAAATTATCTGGTTTCGGTTTTCGTTGAATTGGTATTATAGCGGTGTGCAACCGCATTAAGCACAGCAACGGTTGTGTGGGGCGCGGCGCGCCCCACACAACCGTGCTTAACTAACGCGCATAGCGCCATAGCGCTTGACTCCAGTTATTCCAAATCTGGTTGAAGAACGCAAAGACCGTTTGTAATTGCTGCTTTGCAGCACTACAAACGGTCTTTGCGTTTTACGGCTATTGAACTGGATTTGACATTACTTCGCGGGAAAATCCTAACAGGAGTGTGGATTGTCACCTGTGGTATTTACGAAAAAGAACCCACCCTCTTAGGAGAGTGGGCTTACTTAGCCAACCATGGCTAGCACAGTGTCGTCGATCAACGATCTATCGATTCTCCCAAGGAGTTAACCATGAGAGGTTGTGGATTGAACCGCTCATGCATTTGTATCAAGGACTTGGGAATTGTCTGCCCTAAGCAAGGACAGGCAAAGGACTATCTGTCCAGCGATCGACCGCTTTGCCAATCACCGCCAAATCTGTCATCAGGCGATCGAAGCGATCGGGCGTCAACGACTGAGGCCCATCTGACAGCGCCTTGGAAGGATTGGGGTGAACCTCAATCATCAGCGAATCGGTACCACCCGCTATAGCTGCCATAGCCATTGACGGCACATACTCCCACTTGCCGGTGCCATGGCTAGGGTCAATCATGATGGGCAGATGGGTGAGCGATCGCAACACCGGAATGACCGCCAGATCCAACGTATTCCGGGCATAGCGGCTGTCAAAGGTACGAATACCTCGTTCACACAGAATGACGTTGGGGTTACCGGCTGCCATGATGTACTCTGCCGCCATCAACCATTCATCAATGGTGGCCGACATCCCCCGCTTGAGGAGTACGGGCTTGTCTTGCGCCCCAATCTTCTTCAGCAACGAGAAGTTGTGCATGTTCCGTGCGCCAACTTGCAGCACATCTGCCACTTCAGCAATCTTCTCGATATCCGCTGCATCCATCACTTCGGTGATGATGCCCAAACCGCTCGCTTCCTTCGCTGCCGCGAGCAGGGCAAGGGCACTTTCACCATGACCCTGGAAAGCATAGGGAGAGGTGCGAGGCTTGTAAGCCCCGCCACGGAGGAACTTGGCTCCTGCCGCTTTGACCCGCTTCGCCGTTTCCACGATCATCTCTTCGTTCTCGACAGAACAGGGACCTGCCACAATCACCAATGGCTCATGTTCGCCAAAGGGCACGGCGCCATCCGGGGTAGAAACAAAAACTTGGCTAGCTTCCCCATGGCGAAACTCGCGGCTGACGCGCTTGTAGGGCTTCTCAACTCGCAGAACTTGCTCAATCCAACCACTCAGCTCTTGCAGTTGGAGCGCATCCATATCAGCCGTTTCACCCACCAGCCCAACTACCGTCTTGTGGCGACCGACAATCTTTTCGGGTTCCAGCCCCATTGAGACAAACTCCTGACTGAGACGCTCGATTTCGGCCTCGGGAGTTCCGGCTTTCATCACTACAATCATGTCAAAATCCTAAGCTTACCGACTATCAACCTATGCAAACACATTCACCAAGGGATTTATACTCTGGCAGCTAACGCCCGTGACGTATAAAAAGCCCGTGATGCCTAATAACACGGTGGAAAACAAACATTTAGCCTGCCCTTCATTCTACGCTGGGGCGAGCATTTGTCGGTGTTTTGCCCAACCTTCCTGCGCTCTTCGTAACATCTCCTTAAGAAATGCCAACGCACACCGGATAAGAGACCTGCAATGGATGGGTTTCAAAAACTATTAAAGTCGCCGTTTTCATTCAGATAGGGGCGTCGGTGATGCAGGGTCCAAGTATGAATTTCTCCAGGGGTGCGCTGCACCCCTGGAGAAATTCATACCCTCAACCAGCAACGCCGGGGCGTCGAGTTGGCGGCGCTAAGAGTTGGACTGACGATTTTGCCGAGCGTCTCTCCAGGCAGACGTCATCCGACCAAAGTTCAGCCGAAACTGGTCGAAGCCGATCAACCCGCCAGGCGTTGTTTCATCCCACGATGCCGAAAGAACACCATAACTCAGACCCAGGACACCCAACCCAAAGAAGCCCAGACTCACTAATAAAACAGCCGTATTCGGAAGCTCAACGCCATGACTCACCGCCGCATAACTGACGACGAAGGAGGAAATACCCAACGCACTTGGAACACCACAAAATAGCGCCATACGGCGTACCATTCGGCGGCTGACACTATCCGGAATGGCCATGGAATTCGGTTCAGATTGCGATCTGGAAGGCGCTGACTCTTGCTTCGTGGCTTTGGCTGAGGAAGGTTTGGATGGCTTTTCCGCCGCCTTCCGCCGCTTCGGCTCAAAGGGCAGTGGCGATCGCTCGGCGTCGCTTTCGTTTTTCTTGGAAGAATTGGATGCCATTGGTTTGGTCGACTAACCCCGGATTCCCAGACGCTTGATCAGTGCTTGGTAGCGCTCAGCATCTTGCTTGCGAATGTAGGCGAGGAGGCGCTTGCGGCGGCCAATCATTTGCAGCAACCCACGGCGAGAGGAGTGGTCTTGCTTGTTGGCTTTGAGGTGAGACGATAGGCGATTAATCCGCTCAGTCAGCATGGCAACCTGCACATCGGCAGATCCCGTGTCGGTCTCGTGAACCTGGTAATCGGAAATGATTTCTTGTTTTTGCTCCTGTAAAAGAGACATAAGGCGTCGGCTCTGTGACAAATACAATCAATAATAATACCACGTTGGCTCGGTCAGGGGGAGAGCGTCAGCTAAGTATTTCTCGTCTTTCTCGGTAGCCCTGATGCTAACTTCGGATTCGGCATTATTGGCTGAGCCAGGCGATCGCCTCTCGAATCCACTCTTCTGCATTAGCAGTTTTGGCCAGCGCTTTTTTTTGCCCCACCGCTCGCAGCGCTTGCAGAATTTCGCTATTGGTATAGCCCAGAGCAAGCAAGCTCATCTCCACATCTTCCTGCACAGAAGAAACGGGGATAGCATCGGGAGCCGTGAGCAACCCAGACTGGACACGCCACTCTGCCAGCTTGGTTTTGAGTTCCACCGCTAGCCGCTCGGCGGTGCGCGTGCCGACACCCTGAGCCCGAGACAAGGCACGGGTATTGCTGCTAACGATCGCCTGCACCAGCTCCGTCAAGCTCAAGGTATCGAGGAGCGCGATCGCCGCCTGGGGGCCAATTCCACTCACGCTCAGTAGTTGCCGAAACAGATCTCGTTCGGCCATCGACGCAAACCCAAAGAGCACTATTTGGTCGTCGCGTACTTGCTGGTGGGTGAAAATTTGCACCGTTTCCCCCACGGATGGAAATTCTTGTACCAATCGGGGGACGACCTGGATTTCATACCCCATCTGGTTCGCTTCGATGACCACGATGACACGGCTGGCGGAGAGTTTCTGAATGCCGATGAGGCTGCCTTTGATGTAGCTGAGCATGGACGAAGCGCGGTTTAGGGAAGAGGATGGGTGGAGTTGATATCGGTAAAGAGGCCCGGTGGGCAGTGCGCACCCTACATGGGGTTGAGGCGTATGGATGGAATGATGAGCCCTTCTGGCTCACGACATCAAGCCCCAAGCTGATTATGACGACTTCGCCTGGGCTTTTTGGGCGCTGTATCTTTCTTTGAACTGCGCCTGGCGCTGCTTGTGATCAACGATGGGTTGAGGATAGTCGCAGGCGTCGCGATCGCCCTTTGGGATTTTCCCAGTGACCAGCATTTCGGTGTCTAGATGGCGCACTTCAGGAAGCCACTGACGAATATATTCGGCTTCGGAATCAAACTTCTGGGACTGGCTTGCGGGGTTGAAAATACGGAGGGGTTTGGGATCCATGCCGCTAGAAGCGCTCCATTGCCAGCCACCATTGTTGGCCGACAGGTCGCCATCGATCAACAATTGCATGAAGTAGCGCTCGCCCCAGCGCCAGTCAATAATCAGATCTTTGGTCAGGAAACTGGCCACAATCATGCGGCAACGGTTGTGCATCCAGCCCAGTTCGTTGAGCTGCCGCATGGCCGCATCTACAATGGGATAGCCCGTTTTCCCCTGACACCAGGCGTCGAAGCGTTGCTCGTCATTGTCCCAAGGAAAATTCTTATAGGTATCGCGGTAAGGCCCCTCGGCTAGCTCGGGGAAATGGTACATGACATGCTGGTAAAACTCTCGCCATGCTAGTTCTTGCTGCCAGGTGCGAACCCCATCGCGGGTTTCGTCGCTGCGGCTGCGGTTGTAAACAGCCTGGGCAGCTGCCCAAACAGTGCGAATGCCGATCGCCCCAAACTTCAGCGCTGGACTCAGGGTAGAGGTGCCATCCAGGGCGGGTAGATTGCGATCGGCTTGGTATTCAGCGATCGCCCCATCACAAAAATGCTCCAGCCGAGTCTGAGCCACCCATTCTCCCGGCTCTAGCACCAGCGGATTGTCCCAGCCGTAACCTAGATCTACCGCAGTGGGTAACGGACCGACGCCTACTTTTTCTGCCGTTTTTTGCTGTGCCGCATCCAGTCCTTTCGCATCGGCCAGATCAGGACAGGGTTCGGCCTTATCGTGGGTGATCCAGTTTTTCCAAAAAGGGGTGTAGACGGTGTAGGGAGTGCCCGCGTTGGTCGAAATCTCCTTGGGATGATGCAAGATTTGATCCCAGAATGCCTGGTACTCAATCCCAGCTTCTTTCAGATTGGCCGCGACGGTGCGATCGCGCTCCCGACCGTAGGGTTCCACATCCCGATTCCAGTAAATGGCCGTCGCCTCTAGGGCCGTTGCGAGTTTGGGTAAGGCTTTAGCGGGATCGTCCTGCACAATGAGCAGTTGGGTTCCAGCTTGTTCGTAACGGTTTTGCAACTCCTGCAAGCAGCCGATCATGTACGTCACCCGAGCAGGCGCTACATCATCTCGCTCTAAGATGTTGGGATCTAGGCAAAACACCCCGACCAGATGGGGCGATCGCGCTCTTGCTTTTGCCAGACCGACATTGTCAGAGATCCGCAAATCTCGGCGATGCCAAAAAAGAATCAAATCCGTCATGAATCCAGTGCGCGTAAAAATGGCCAAACCTTCGGCAATAGCGAGCAAACCCGTCACTAGCCGTTTACCAGTGTAGAAGTCTACAGCGATTCATGCCGTGGTTTACTCCCTAAGCTAACTAAATCAGGATTACGCAAGTTTTGCGTAATCCTGAGTAAATTCGTTGATTTTGTGGCCGCGACGCGGCCACAAAATCAACGAAATGCGTAAGTCCAGTAAATAAATTGCTGCTCACGCCGCAGGCTTCTTACGGGGATAGAGCAGCCCATGCACCTCAATATCGTTACCCAGATCAATACCAAAGTGAGTATGAAGCAGCGCCTTATACTCCTCAGCCGTAGTGATTTTTCGCTGCTGGCGCTGCTCACCGATGGTCTGGATTAGGCGATTGTTCGACAGGGTGATACGACCTTCTGGGGTTGCCAGGGAGCACAGCGACTTCTGGGTAAAGGGCGATGCGGGAGAGGATTGATGATAGTCGCACATGTCCTGAAAATCTTCTAGCGGATGAGGTTTTAGGGAAAACGCATATTGTGGCTCCCAGGATTGGCTGGGCGATCGCCGCCGATAGAGCACCCCCTCTTCTCCATCTAGCTCCAGGCAATAGGTATTGTCGTCTTGGGTATGCTCACCCGCAACCAACGGTAGGGGCTCAAGGAACAAATCACCAAAGCCAACATCCGCGATCCACGGCTCGCCCGCCTCTACCCGCAGCAACAGATGATCAAAGGGAGGGCCAAATATTCCTTTGCTAAAGACCCGCGCTGACAGTAAATCAACGGTAAACCCAAGCTCTTGCAACAGCCAGCCAAACAAGGTGTTGAGCTCGTAGCAAAAGCCCCCCCGATGCTGACGCACCACTTTGTCGAACAGCGCCGGGAGCGACAACAGGATGGGACGACCCAGGTGCACATCCAAGTTTTCGAACGGCACAGTATACAGATGGTTTCGGTGGAGGCGAATCAGCGTGTCGACCGTCGGCTCCCAGCGATCGCGATCGCCAATCCGCTGACGGTATGCCGCAATATCCATGGGTGAACCCCGACTCAATCCGCCGCTTCTTTGGCCAGGTGCGATCGCAGCAACAGCAAGCTGCTAATGGATTTGGAATCGACGAGTTCCTCATCCAAAATGGCTTGCTCCAATTCGTCTAGTGTGAGCAACACCACTTCAATATCCTCGTCTTCATCCATATCCGGTGGCTGATCCAAAACGTCCAAGTCGCGAGCGAGATAGCTGTAGATGATTTCGTCGGAATACCCCGGAGCCAGGTAGAACTGTCCTAGACGATCCCAGCGGCTAGCGCTATAACCTACCTCTTCCTGAATCTCCCGCTGTGCCGTCGCCAGAGGCTGCTCTCCATCTTCTACCGTACCCGCCGGAAACTCGAGCAGACGCCGCCCTGTAGCAAAGCGATATTGCCGCACCATGATTAGCTTGCCTTCTGGCGTGAGGGGAACCGCCACCGCACCGCCGGGATGCCGCACGCATTCCCATTCCCCTTCAACGCCATTGGGTAGGCGCAAGCGATTGACTTCAAAGCTGAACTTGCGGCCCTGGAAAAAGAGGCGTGAGCGAAGCAGTTGCGGCAATTGCGGGGAGATGGACATGAGGGATCCTTCTGTACGAGCTTGCAGTCTGATCGGGCGTAGATGGATGGATATGGCAGGGAGTAGGTGAGGGGATGGGTCGGGGCGTAGATGGGCGGATGCGGCAGGAAATAGAGGGCGGGCTATGGATCAAGCAGCGATGAGAAGGGCAACGGCATAGGCAGCGATACCTTCTTCCCGCCCTGTGGGCCCCAGTTTTTCGTTCGTTGTCGCTTTGACACTGACCTGATCGGCAGCAATCTGCAGGGTTTTGGATAGGCGATCGCGCATCGCTTCCAGGTGCGGCTTGAGCTTCGGGCGCTCGGCCACCACCACCGCATCCAGGTTGCCAATTTGCCAGCCCTTTTGATGTATCAATTCATTCACTTGGGTAAGCAATTTCAGGCTGTCTGCCCCTTTCCACTGGGGATCACTCGGGGGAAAAAGATGCCCGATATCGCCCAAGCAAAGCGCTCCTAGCATGGCATCCATGATGGCATGGGTGAGGACATCGGCATCGCTATGCCCCAGCAAGCCCAACTCGTGGGGAATCTGGGTACCGCCCAGAATCAGGGGGCGATCGCTCACCAACCGATGCATATCGTAGCCATTCCCAATCCGAATGTTCATAGATTGACGATAGTCGAGTCCTCTAATACGCTATCCGATTGTTGGCATACTGTATCAACCAGATAGAGTAACGGCCCTTGAGGTTGCACCATCGGTTGCAGAATTTTACACCGTTGTCATTTCCGCGCATGCGGAAATCCAGAAGCGCTCAAACTATAGCGCTATGCGCGTTAGTTAAGTACGGTTGTGTGGGGCGCGGCGCGCCCCACACAACCGTTGCTGTGTTTAATGCGGTTGCACACCGCTATAAAAGGATTCAGATGGTGCGTTACGCGGAGCCTATGCAGCCTCAGCCAAGAGCCTTTTCAGACCGTTCCTTACTGCCCAGCCGCCGCTTCCCGTAGTGTTTCGGCTTCCTGTGTCGCCACTTCGCTGTTTTGGCTATAACTCACGGTTCGATCCTGTGCCGTTGCGTAGCGGGGATCATCTTCTGGAACCTGCGCCATCAGGTCTGCTGCCCGCTGCCAGCGACTGGCCAGCTCCAACCAATCGGCTGAGGTTTCCGCTGTCGTACCACCTGTAGCCGCCTGCTCGGCAAGGCGCACCGCCTCAACGAAGGGATCGGGCTCAGCCGCCGGGGTAGCGGTGGGTTCGGGATCGGTTTCGGGGGAGGGACTCACGTCCTCTTCTACCTCTGGTTCCCGCGCCAGCCACGCCGGGGGCTGAATGCCCAACCAATCGGACACCGCCCAACCCAGTAATAGGGCAAACACACCTAGGCTCAAGCCGCCCACCAACAAGCCGCGCCAGAAATGACGCGAGGCGGTTTCTTTTTTAGGTTTGTCTTTTTTGTGGAGAGCAGCGATCGCTGCTTCTTCTCGATTAAACTTGCGATCTTCCCACCAGCGCCGTACCGGATTGGGGGGCTTCAATCGCACCTCTTCCGACCACAACAACTGACTATCTGGATCCCGCTTAATTTCGTCCAACCAAAGCAACTGCTGTTCTCTGGCAATCCGGCCATTGATGTTGACCCGCCGAATCTTGTTTGGGCTAATCCCCTCTAACAACGACTTCACACGCTGCACCAATGCCCCTTGCTCAAGCTGATGGGGATCAGGCGCCTCACACAACAATTGCAAGACGCCATTATCCAACATGGCTCGCGTCCGAACCCCCGAATCCGAGAGCTTCTCGTTGAGGATCTGGATGATGGCCGACACGCTTCCCTGACGTGCTTGCCTAAAGATATCGTCAATAGATTGCAACATAGACCAATGAAGTGGTTGTGGTAGAAACCCCGACCCAAAAACGTAATCTGAATCCGTCAGTGGTTCGGCAGGAAAATTTAGGGGGTTTGCTATGCAATTGTGTTGCCTGAAATTCTACAACACCTTGTTAAGACTGTTCATAAACCCTCACATTTCTGACATCCCGAGCGATTTTTTCCATTCGAGGAAGAAGACAAGATCCCCTATCAGGACACTACTCGCTTACACGCATTCACGAAGAACCCATTACCGATCATTTTTTGCCTCCCCGCGTTACTTGTAGCGCTATGCGCGTTAGTTAAGTACGGTTGTGTGGGGCGCGGCGCGCCCCACACAACCGTTGCTGTGCTTAATGCGGTTGCACACCGCTATGGGTTTCAAAAAATGATCGGCTTTTGATTTTCACAGAATTGGTAATACTATAGCGTCCGCAGTTCCACCAAAGAAAAGCAGGACAGTTTTCCTGAGAAACCTGCCCTGCGACGGGGATGTAGGAATGAGGAGAGTCAGATGAAACCGAGAGAGTATCGACGCAACGACTCGGACAATAATGGCGAGTTTCACGCAGCGCCAAAACAAAAAAACATCATTCACGCGTTAGATTGAGTCTTACGTCGAGATCTCTACAGGCTCAGACCTAGCCCATGCTTACTCGTAGCAAACTGAGGAAAATAGAATGCTGAGACGTATTTTTAAGGGCTTTAGAAGCGCGTGAGAATATAGATCAGCGAGAACAAAACAATCCAGATGATATCAACGAAGTGCCAGTAAATTTCGGCCATTTCAACCCCGGTGTGCTTGGTGGCGGAGTAGTGATTGGGCCGACGCGATCGCCACAACACACCCAAAATCAATAGCAATCCCACAAACACATGCAAGCCGTGGAAGCCCGTCATCAGGTAAAAGCAATTGGCAAAAATATTGCTGGCTAAGCCATAACCAAGCGTTTTGTACTCATAGATCTGACCCGCCAAGAAAATCGTTCCCATGATGGCGGTCAGGATGTACCACTTGCGCAACCCGGCTACATCATCTTTCTTGATGGCCGAATCACCCAGGTGAATCACAAAACTACTGGATACCAGAATGACAGTATTAATAGCAGGTACAAGCAATTCGACTTCCGTCCCTTCCGGAGGCCATTGGGTCGCAATGCCTCTTAAGAACAGGTAGGCGGCAAAGAATCCGCCAAACATCAACGATTCGGAGGCGAGGAACGTGAGCAGACCCCAGACCCGCAGATCGGGATGCTCCTCATGATGCGCTGCTTCGACTACAGGCGCATTGGCTTCCGTATAGTTAGCATCGGTGGAAACGGTGGAACCTTGCATAAGCGGACTCAGTTAAAGGCTAAGGGCAGATTAGAAATCAAACCAAAACGAGGAAACGAGGAGAACCGCAGTCTTGACTGAGCTGATTGCAACAACCTAATTCAGGTACGATTCAAAATCTGTTTTCTACGCTTAGTTTTCTATGAAATAAAGGAAAAATCCAGAATCAGACAACAATCAATAATTTTGAGCCGTATTTCAAAAAGGAAGCGGGGGAAAACTTCGCTTTAAAGGCTAAAGGAAGGTGCGGCCAGAGGCGTCATTATAATGACGCCTCTGTAGCAGACAGATCAGGCGACGGGAGCATCTTCGGGGGTTTCGATCGCCCCCTCACTACTCTGGCCATTCATGCCATATTCATAGGGACCATGACGCAAGACAGGCAGCACTTCCCAATTTTCGATGATCGGTGGCGAGTTAGTTGTCCATTCCAGGGTGAGTGCATTCCAGGGGTTATCCCCAGCGACGTCGCCCCGCTTCCAACTCCAGAGGAGGTTGATGATGAAGGGTACCACCGAAATTGCCAGTAAATAAGCACCCACTGTGCAAATTTGGTTGATGAAGGTAAACGCAGGATCATACATCGCGACCCGGCGCGGCATCCCCTGCAAACCCAATTCATGCATGGGCAAGAAGGTGAGGTTAGTGCCGATGAAGGTGAGGATGAAATGAAGCTTACCCAATCCCTCATTCATCATGCGTCCGGTCATTTTGGGGAACCAGTGATAGAAAGCGGCGTAGATGCCAAATACGGAACCGCCAAACAGCACGTAGTGAAAGTGAGCCACGACATAGTAGGTGTCATGCACATGGACGTCGAACGCCGCTGTACCCAAGGTGACGCCGCTGATGCCGCCAAAGACAAACATCGAGAGCAGACCCACTGCAAACAGCATGGCGCTGGTAAAACGAATCTTGCCGCCCCACAAAGTGGCCACCCAGCTAAAGATTTTGACGCCGGTGGGAACCGCCACAATTAGCGTGGATACAGTAAAGAACAGGCGCATCCAGGGAGGTGTACCACTGGTAAACATGTGGTGTACCCAAACAAACAAGCCAACGATGCAAATTGCCAGGCTGGAATAGGCGATCGCCTTGTATCCAAAGATAGGCTTGCGGGCATGTACCGGAACCACCTCAGACATGATGCCAAAGATGGGGAGAATCATCAGATACACCGCTGGGTGAGAGTAGAACCAGAACAGGTGTTGATAGATGATCAGGTTGCCGCCTTCATCAGGCTTGAAGAATGCGGTACCAAAGTTGATGTCGAATAACAGCAGCACCAGACCTGCCGCCAGTACAGGGGTAGAGGCCAGCGCCAGCACCGACGTCGCCACCATCGACCAGCAAAACAGCGGCATATCCACCAGCTTCATGCTGGGAACCCGCATTTTGATCAAGGTTACCAGGAAGTTGACCGAGCCCAAGATGGACGAGGTTCCCACCAGCACAATCGCCAGAATCCACATAGACTGCGCCGTGTTTGCGGTAATTTCGCTCAGGGGTGGATAGGCCGTCCAACCTGCCTGGGCACCCCCGAAGAAGAAACTCCCCAAGATGAGCAATCCAGCAGGTGGGTTGAGCCAGAAGGCGAGGGCATTCAACTTAGGAAACGCCATATCGCGGGCACCGATCATCAGCGGAATCAGGTAGTTGCCAAACCCACCAATCGCCGCTGGTACGATCCACAGGAAGATCATGATGGTGCCATGGTTGGTCAACAAGGCGTTGTAAAGGGTGGGGTCGATCACATCGGGATCCGGCGTGGAGAGCTCGCTTCGCATCACCACCGCCATCAACCCACCAATCAAGTAGAAGACGAAGGACAACACAAGGTATTGAATACCAATAACCTTGTGGTCAACGTTGAAAGTGAAATAGTCGTACCACTTCCAAGCTTTATGCTCGGACGGGTTGTCGACCGTTTCAGGATTCATTGGGAGTTGGGCTTGAGCCATAACGGAATTATGTTAAGAAGACTGGGTTTACAGAGTTTGAACAAGGCGTAAGAGGCATCCGTTTGTGTGGAGGGCGATCGCCGCTGCTGTGAAATATCGACGATAGGCGATACCTGGGCGATCGCCTCCTGGATGCGGTGAAACTAGGAATCCGACTCGTGCAGATGAGCCAGCGCGTGGGCATCCACACCCAAGGTCTCAGCCATCGGCGTCAGATACTGGCGATCGCTCATATCGGCGGTGTTCATCACCGGGTTAACCGCCACCGTGCCGCTTGAGGCCGTTGGATTCGGCGCATTTTGGGCAACCCAAGTGTCGTAATCCGCCTGCTCATGGACAATCACGCGCGATCGCATCGCGCCGTGGTAGCTGCCGCATAACTCTGCACAGACCACAGGGTATTCGCCCACCTTCGTGGCGGTGAATCGCAAGCCGGTTTCCTCACCAGGAATGGCATCTTGCTTCAGACGGAACTGCGGCACCCAGAAGGAGTGGATGACATCTTGGGCATTGATGCGGAGCTGAACTGTTCTGTCTACAGGAACATGGAGTTCGCCCGTGACGATGCCGTCGTCGGGGTAGTTAAACAACCAGGCATACTGGATTCCAGTCACATCGACGAGCAGGTCGGGAACCTTCCCCGACCCTACCGGGTTGGCACCATAGCCATACTCAATTTCACCAGGTGCAATCGTAGAACCATCGGCCAACACTGTCGCGTCGTCAGCCAGCAACGGCAAGGTATCTCCAGCGACAGGTGAAGTACCCGTAGGGGCCTGAGCCACAACGGCGTCGGGAGATTTATGACCCATCATGAAATGGCTGTCAGGCGCAAGCCCACCCATTTCCTGAAATACGTTGACGCTGTAGACGGCAACGGCAATCACGATCACGGCAGGAATCGCTGTCCAGAAGGCCTCAAGCGGCAAGTTGCCGTCAATAGGAAGGCCATCGGAATCATCACCTTTGGGCCGACGGAAGCGAATGAGGAACCAGAGAATCGCTCCCTCTACTACGATGAACAGCGCCGTGCCGATGGTGATCATCAAATTGAAGAGACTATCGACCAGAGGGGCTTGCTCGGAGGCTTGCTCTGGCAGCAAACCGTGGTTTTGCCCCACCCACAAACTAATGAGGGTAACAACAACACCAATTGTCAGGGTTATCAGAGAAGCTGGGATTTGCGTCATGAGAGAAGACTGAGGAGAAGAAACCAACGAAAGGACGGGAGAAGCGACGGATGGAGCGCGATCGCCAATCATTCAGCCGCCATAAAATCAAACGCTTTCAATACAAAAACAGCTACATCAAAATCAATCAAACTTTGCCGATCCATTGACAAAGCACTTGTCAATCTATTGATGAATTTATCGAATGAAGGGTCAGCCTCAAAATCATCAATGCAGGCACCAAGCAATGGCAGTAGCACATTTTACAAATCAACTCTACAGAAGCAGTAGAACCATTGATTTTTATCGAATTGTTTTTTGAACGCCTCTCACCTAAGCCTATCTCAAACTTTATGTTTTCCTAAGCATTGGGCTTGGGTCATAGAACTCAGTAAGACAGACATCCATAAAAAACAGGCGAGACACGATCGCCCCTCCTAAATAAACTCATGGATCTAGACCAAAACCCACTTTTACAGTGATACCACCTGTTTCTCAAGCATCGGAGAAACTTATGATTTGCT
Source organism: Vacuolonema iberomarrocanum LEGE 07170 (assembly GCA_015207365.1). Lineage (GTDB taxonomy): Bacteria > Cyanobacteriota > Cyanobacteriia > Elainellales > Elainellaceae > Vacuolonema > Vacuolonema iberomarrocanum. The sequence goes on along the minus strand of JADEXA010000030.1, from coordinate 69,077 downwards.
TCAGATCAGACTGATAGTTGCCAACAAACAGACTCAACCCTGAAATATAAAGTTTTGCAACAAAAAGCTGACAGTTCAGAACATCTCAGCTTGCGGGTCAATGGTTCCTTCGGCTTCAAACAACATCCTGGAACAGTCAGTGAATCGGTGATCATAAACAAATTCATAGGCACAGCATAGCGCGAGATAACTGCACCGTGTTTTAGCTTTCTTTAAGATTAATACGGCTAAAAATATGTGGCGATCGCGACGGTTCTAGGTGATGTCTCAGTACAGGTCGAACGATTAAAGCCTTGCTAAAACCCTTGATTTTTGGGTTCTGTTCTGTCATCAAGAAGCATGTTTAAGAGCAGCTTAAGATGACGGCAATCTAACGCGAATCGATTTGCGCTGTACATCAGAGGTGCCTGCCATTATTCCTGCTTGACAGAGAATAGATCGGCGTATTTCTCTTAAAGTGGTTTTGATCAATATGCTGATGCTTTGAGAAGCATTCACTACAGTTATTGAGAATATTTGTAGGAATGTTCGCATCAGTAAACCACGATATTTTTTTGAAACGCCACACTCAACATGGTCTTTCAAAAATCAACTTGTCTACAAGCAATTGAGCATCGCGGCATTTCTAGCGTTGTACATGTAAAAGATTTGCTGTTGCTGATTGTGGGCGATCGCACAATTGATACTGGGTATGGCCTATGACAAATACATGTAATACTGTCCTGGAAAAAGCAGGGGGGTTCATTCTGCGCTTTCACGGCGAACGCTATGAACTGCTCCTGTTTCGCCGCTCCGAGCCCGATATTCCCCTACAAATTCCCGGCGGCAGCGTCGAGCCGGGAGAAACCGTTGAGGCCGCTCTGCATCGCGAAATTTGGGAAGAAAGTGGGTTAAGCAACCTCCCAGTGCGGCGCAAGCTCGGCATATCCGAACGCTGCCGCCTAAAAACAAAGGTGGTCGTGCGGCGACACTGCTTTCTATTAGAAGCCCCCAGTACAACAGCCGATAGTTGGGAGCATATTATCCAAGGCACGGGCAACGATGCTGGACGACGGGTGATGTATCGTTGGGTCTATCCCCCCTTCAACTGCCCACTCCCCGATAACTACAGCCTGTTTCTTAACCCCATTCATATTCCAGAGTTATGGCCACGCAAACTGCGGCGATGAGAGTACCCTCTATCATCATCGCCTTGGCAGATTCCAGGCATGGATCAACCTCTACCTTATCGGTTAATATCAAATTCGGTTAAATAGCCGTAAAACCCAAGTATCGTTTGCGCCCGCTGCAAAGCAGCGGGCGCAAACGATACTTGGGTTCTTCAACCGGATTTGATATAAGAATCCACGACACGCATTTCGTTGGTCTCGTCAATCCCAATCCTCTAGGACTTCGTCGACGCGATCCATGCCTTCGGTATCGCCCTGCTGCTCATAGAGGTCGCGAGCCGCTTCTAGCTCGGCGATCGCCTCTCCTCGCCGCTCTCGACCATCCAGTGCTAAGCCCAACTGAAAGTGAGCATCTGGATTATTGGGGACGATTTCTAACCAGCGGCGGAAGGTCAAAATAGCCAGTAGGTATTCCCCCTGCTCCAACTGGACGCCACCCAATGCTTCATGGGTTTCGGGCAGACTCGGCTGGACTTGCACGGCTTGTTGGTAGTATTCCTGCGCTTGCTCTAAATTGTCTTGCGCGCGATACACATCGCCAATTTGCAAGAAAATTCTGCCGTTACCCGGCTCTAGCTCGGCAGCTCGCTTAAAGGCATCCAGCCCCTCGCGCGTATTGCCCGCATTGAGCAATGCCACCCCCAGGTTGACCTGGATACTACCACTGCTGGGATTCATGCGAGCGGCTTCTTGCAGGGTAGTGATCGCATCTGTGTAGCGCTCCTCCTGGATCAGCACCGCCCCAATAGATTCTCGAATGGTGGCGTTGTCTGGCTCTAGGGCACTGGCACTACGATAGGCTTGCAACGCGCCTGCATAGTCTCCCTGGCGGGAAAGCACAACCCCCAACCCGATGTAGGCATTGATATCAGAGGACACTTGAGCGGCTTGCAAGTAAGCTTCGGCAGCCCCCTCGTAATCTTCGAGATTGGCCAGGCTAAAGGCGAGCGCCATATAGAAGTCGGAGTTGTCGTCTTCTAGAGCGATCGCTTGCCGATAGGCATCGGCGGCAGCGGCAAAGTTACGCTGGTTTGCCTGGGCAAAGCCAATGGCTGAATAGATCCGCGCATTGCTCGGTTCCAGCATAACGGCTTGCTCATAAACCCCGACGGCTTCGCTGAAGTTGCTGGCTTCCACCAATTCGCGCCCCCGATCGAGCAGTTCATTCACCTGCCGTGTCGTCTCCCGGTCATCGGATGACTGCGCCAGTTGCAGGACAGGGGAGGGCGCTTGCAAGCGCTGTGGTTCCATGGCTCGTGAGGGGGAGGGGAGTGCGATCGCCCCGCCTAAAGCCAGCAGCGCCAGGGTGAGGTTTACCCGTCGATTGATCCGTCGCTTCAGCAAAATTTTGTCTACCTCCAGGGTCACATTTCTAACATCTCTAACATACGTACAGTCCACTCTAACTGCACCCGAGCAAATCGGTTGTAGGGGCTCAATTACTCCTAGGAGCTAGGAGAGATCTATGCGAATGAGCCTATCGACAAGGGCGATCGCCCCCACCCGTTCTGTAAATTCTCTCGAATAAGTCACCTCTCCGGTAAGAATTGACGGGACAATCGAGAGCGAATCACAAATATAGCTCGTTCCCGCTGGTTCGATCTCGCTAGCACGTATGCTGGAGCACGAGCGTCCAGGGAAACGCCGTTTGTGATTAGCACCTTATCGATACCAACCTATGATTTTAACCACAACCGATGTCCTTCAGGAGGTCTCCATCGAGAGCTACCTTGGCGTAGTTACAGCCGAGGTGGTTTATGGCAGCAATGCGCTGCGAGATTTTTTCGCCGGAATTCGCGACATCATCGGCGGACGGACAGGCAGCTATGAACGAGTATTTGAGCAAGGGCAGCAAGAGGCGATCGCCGAGCTGGAGCGCCGAGCCACCAAGTTGGGAGCCAACGCCGTCATCGGGATTCAAGTTACGACAGGCACCATCAACATCGATGAATCTGGCGTGCTCCTCCTGATTACGGGCACAGGCACAGCAGTGCGCGTGCGGGAATAATATCAAATCCAGTTATAGCCTTACGCATTGAGATTAGGACAAATCATTTTTTGAAAGCCGCGCGTCGCGCGGCTTTCAAAAAATGATTGGGTTCTACGTGAGCGCGTAGCGCTATAAATAGCCGTAAGACCCAACTATCGTTTGTGCCTACTGCTTTGCAGCGGGTACAAACGATAGTTGGGTTTTCAACCGGATTTGATATCAACCACCTATTCATCTCCTCAATCAGCAAGGCCAAGAGTACCCTTCTTGGGGACTGCGAAAGCGGGAGCAGGGTTGCGATAGTAGATTCATCGAACAAGCCAAGGGAATCGATCAACCCCCAACGACGATTTCCTCCTCCAGGCTTGGACGACAAATACGTTCACCGAATGAGGACTTAGCACTATGACTATCGCAACCGAAACCGCTGAAATGATGGCTGCTTCCAAGGCTCAGCCTCCTCAGTACAGCGACACCGAAACCTACTCTCGCAATATCCTGGGGCCAGTGTGGTTTCACCTGAGCAAACTGAGCGTTCTGGGTACCGCTGGCTTGCCCATTCCTCCTGAGTTTGTGGCTCCCGATCAGTCCGACTACATCATCGCAGCAGACGAGACGTTCGTGGCTAGCTTGAACATCGCGTTCAACAAGAGCCCCCTCTCCGCACTGTTGATGTGCCTCGGTACTGTCGTCACGGTTAACTGGCACTTCGAAGGTCAGGGTCGCCGGGCAAATGAGTTCGATCTGTCTACATCGTTCGAAACGACTAAAGGACAGTTCGTCTATACCGCTAGCCTAGAAGCCATCCCCGAAGAAGTCCGGATGAATCCAGGACTGTACGAAGTATCTGCCACCGTTGAAGTTGGCCCTGCCAAGCATGAGTGCAGCCAGTTCGTGCTGGGTTATGGCTACATCTCCGAAGTACTGTTGCAGGTTTACCCCTCGGTGTAAGCCACCTGAATGACCATGCTGGCGGGGTTCTCCGCTACTGCCCAGCATGGCTGACACAGTAAATGGGATAGACAGATTCACTAGTTTTGGCTAGCAGGTTCATTGACCCTGCTAGCTTTTTTGTTAGGCCAGATCGCAATTGCCTGTTATGCCAATTCAACGAAAACCAAAACTATAGCGCTATGCGCGTTAGTTAAGTACGGTTGTGTGGGGCGCGGCGCGCCCCACACAACCGTTGCTGTGCTTAATGCGGTTGCACACCGCTATAGATAATTTTTTGAAAGCCGGGCAGTGCGCGGCTTTCAAAAAATTATCTGTAGTGGATTCTTAGCGAATTGGTATTAGACCGCACCCATGAATACCTTCGTCACCCCCGTGCATGCGGGAATCCAGAAAGCTTGATCCTCTGCTCGATAGGCCATCTATAGATTTCCATTGCCGCAGCAGTGGCTGAATCCTGTTGGGCTGACCTTTATCGCTTAGAGGCGTGACCGCTATATCCCAAACCAGAGCAACCCACCCAGCAGCAGGGCGATCGCCAGTATACCCACCCAAACAAAACCATTGTCGCGCGTATTGACCTGGCTGAGATCAATGGGTTCGGGTTCGGGTTGCGGTTTCCGGCGCGGCGTCGAGCGCTTCTTTGTCGGTCGAGCGTAGGGCACCGAGGCACGTTCCCCCTCGTCCAACCGCGTCAGGTCGGGAATTTCGGTGCGCCACTCGGGCCGAATCTTGAGTCGGGGCGCTTTCAAAATGTAGAGCAAGCGATTCGCTTCCTTGCGGGTAGTGTCGTGGGGATGGCGCGTGATGGCTTCGCAAAGGGCGATCGCCTCTTCTCGTTTTTCCAGCGCTTCAAACGCCGATACCAGCCAAACCTGCGCCTGCCCGCCCAGAATTGAGTTGCGCCCCGCCAACTCTACAGCCTGCTGCAAACGTTCGATCGACTCGCGATAGCGCCCCCGCTCAAAGGCATCCCGCCCAATGCGATAGCTCTGACGCGCCAATTCTCCCTGTTCCACAGTCAATGGTTCCAAACTCCAGTCCACAACATCTATCCATCAGGACTGACGCCATTTGTTGATTTCGTGGTGGTGTCGCAGCTACAAAATCAACGCATTCACTCAGAATTACAAACGTTTTGCGTCAGTCCTATCCATCTTGGATCTTAAAGTTTGGCCCCTAGATTGCAACCGTTTTAGCTGTCGGGGAATTGCCTTACGCTCCAAAACACTGACCTCACCGCCGCATATAGCCCGACGGTACGATCTTCGAACCAATCCCCATATCGGTAAAAATTTCTAGCAATAGGGCGTGAGGTTGACGACCATCAATAATATGAGCGGCCTTTACCCCCTGGGCGAGCGATCGCACACAGCAGGTCACCTTGGGAATCATGCCACCGCCTACGACGCCAGACTCGATCAGCTGTCGCGCCTCTTGAATGTCGAGTTCTGGAAGGAGCGTCGATGCATCCTTATGATCGCGCAAAATCCCAGCCGTATCCGTCATGAGAATGAGCTTCTCGGCATTCAACGCCGCAGCCAGTTCCCCAGCGACCGTATCAGCATTGATGTTATACGCTTGCCCATGCTCATCTGCCGCCACACTCGACACGATAGGGATATAGCCCCGGTCGACTAGGGCTTCAAGGATGCTGATGTCAGTATTATGCACCTCCCCCACGAAACCGATGCCCTCAGCCCCTTCAGGTCGGGCTTTGATGAGGTCTGCATCCTTGCCACACAACCCAACAGCTTTGCCCCCTGACTGATTCACCAGCGACACCAGTTCTTTGTTGACTCGACCCACCAGCACCATTTCCACCACATCCATCGTTGGCGCATCCGTCACCCGCAAGCCGTTTTTGAACTGCGGCTCAATGCCCAGCTTTTCCAGCCAAATATTGATTTCGGGGCCACCGCCATGGACAACCACCGGACGTACACCCACGCAGGAGAGAAATACAATATCGCGAATCACTGTTTCCTTGAGGCTGCCATCGCGCATCGCAGCACCGCCATATTTCACCACGACGGTGCGTCCTGTGAATTCTTGGATGTAGGGCAACGCTTCGCTCAGGACGCGAACGCGAGTCATTTCTGACAGGTCGGCAAGATCATCAGTCAACATTGGCAGTCACACACTAGAGAACGATGAACAAAAACGTTGAAGTGAGTTTAGCAAGGACTCGGGCAGTGCAGTTGTTTCGAGGGATAAATTAAGGCGGCAAGAGGGTGAATTCTTACAATGAGGATAGTTTGGAGCCTTTAGGAGGAGCGCGATGAGTGAACCGACGAGCCAGTATGGCGTTGTACTGGTGACAGCCGCAACGGAATTAGAAGCACGGGCGATCGCCCAAACTTTAGTGCAAGAGAACCTTGCTGCCTGCGTCAATTTCTACCCTGTGCAATCAATTTACACTTGGCAAGGAAAGACGCTTCAAGATCCGGAATGGCAGCTCGTGATCAAAACGGATTTGCAGCGGTTCACCGAGCTGGAGACAAAGATTCAGTCCATCCATTCCTACGATGTTCCTGAAATCATTGCACTGCCGATTCAGGCTGGGTCTTCTGCCTACCTTGCTTGGATTGCAACCCAAACCACCTCGCCCTCAACATCTCAATCCTAGTCAGCGTCAATTTATACACACACTCGGTGGTACGACTATTTATGCCTAGATTTGGTGCAAAGTGAGCCATGCCCACTCTACCGATGGGTGTTCTGCCCATGCGAGACCCAGTAAAGACAGTTCCAAAACTGTATGCGGAGGCATGGTCGCTTTCTCTACGACCGTCTTTGATGTCCATCCTAAGCTTGTCGGATGAGGGCAGACAAGAGCCCCAATCCCTTGTTATATCTATCCGAGACGTTTCGGCGTAACGAGCCATGAAGATCCATTGAGATTTCCTGTCACGGTCGTCAAAGTTGTCAGGGTGTGTTTATATGAAAGGCGATTTGGCATGTGGTGATCGATCCAAGCATCGAAGTCCACTGCCGCTCTTGCTATGGCTGGGTTTAAAGTGTCTCCCTTTGGTGTTTTGGCATGAGTTTGGCTAAGCGCTATCGCACTCGGTTTGGTGCGCCTCGTGGCGATCGCCTCCTGCTGTATCTGACGACAGCGTTGGCCGTTCATGCCGGGATGGCGACCGCGGGGTGGGTCAGCTGGCAGGAACACCAAGCCGAATCCATCGAACCTAAGGACAGCAGCCCAATAGAATTTATCTACCTCGATGATCCTGACCCCACTACAGAAGCAGACGTCGAGACCAACCTTGTAGCACAGACTGATTCCGACGCAGCGGGCACGCGGGTCAAAGATTTGCCGACCAATGCAGGCAAAGTCGTAACCCCTGCCAACAGCTTGCAAGACGGTAAACCCGTCGAGCTTGTTCCAGAAACAGGGCAGATTCAGCCATCCCTACGAACGCCAACGCACACAGCCTCTGCATCATCACCGATTGCGGCCGAAACGACCGTCAGCCCTGAAACCGAAGAAGCGAAAGCCGTTGAAGCAACTCCGGAACCGCTGCCCAGCAATCCGTCGTTGGATGGCTCCATTCCTTCGTTGCCAGCTTCGGATACGAATCCGTCAGATGGAGAGGTCTTTTCCAACAATCAGGCAGCAAATAGTCCAGACATCACAGGGGAGATGGCCGCCTCTCCTGATCCACCCTCCACTTCAGCAGGGCCTGTCGTCGGAGATCCACTCCCTTCGCCCCCCAACATTGCTGATGGGACTGAAGCTGGGGATGGTGGCAGCGACGAGGCAACCCATTCGTCTACGGAATCGGAGGACGTCGAAGCAGATGCAACCGAAGGGAACGTAGAGGCAACCGAGGGTTTGGAGGGAACACCCAATCCCGATCGCACTACTTCAGACGATCCAGCTCAGATTGCCACGCTTCGAGATGAAGAGCTTGGCGAATATACCAATAATCTGACCCCTCAGATCAACGCGGTATGGTCCCGGGTTGAGATTCAAACGTCTCGCTCTACGGTCGTGCGCTTTATAGTCAACCGTTCTGGAGAATTGCAATCCGTCGTCCTGGAAGAATCATCGGGCTTGGAAGCGGCGGATCAAGCCGCCCTTGATGCGATTCGAGCCGCTAGCCCGTTTGAGCCCTTCCCAGAAGCTGTAGACGACGAAGCACTCTCTATCCGTATGGAGTTTCACCATATTGTGAATCCGGAGGAAGATCCCTCTACAGATGGAGAAGATGCTGCAGGAACAGAGGCTACAGACAGCACACTCACCGAATAAATTCTCACAAAACCTAAGGCCGATCACCTAAACCAGTCCTACGCCAGTGCCGATGGAGCACGTCGCGTGGGATAGGTTTGTAGATCAGTTACGGGATAATGGGTGGTTGCGTGATGATGTGCGGCACTGATGGGAATCACATCGGCAGGATGATCGCTCTTGAGTGGCGTGGGGGCGATCGCCGTCCCAGCATCGGCAACCGCTTCAGCAGGATTGGCGACAAGCGCCGAAACGTAACTTGGCACCCCAACCACATTCTCTCCAGGACTCACACCTGTGCTCGCAAACAGAGGGGCGGCCAAGGGACAGGCTTGCCAACAGGCTTGGACAGGAACCCCAAGCTGTGTGCATGTCCCCCCTCGTCGCCCTTCAACCTGATAGTGAAAGCAGTGGCGACAACTGGAAATACCGGAACGAGTGGTGCTCATGTGAAATCGGTGAGTTTTAAGTGAGGATTGAGAGTTGTTTCCATATTCTCGCGTATAGCTTTTGTGGTGCTTTTTACAGTCACTCTCTAGACATCTGTCTCTGCAATCTTTTCAGCGATCCCAAATAAAAAAGGAAGTTTAGATTCTCTTCCGTTTTTGTTCAGAAAAATGTACAAGAAATGTAATTTTAGCTAAACGAGAACGTTGTATTACTCACAACAAAAAAAGACAAGGAATGGACAAAATCTCTTCGGGGATCACGAAGAAATGGAAGCGTCCGTATAAACGCTGAAAGGTTTTAGAAAAATCACATAGAAGTCTGAAGTACTTAGCAGATATCTGTATTGCCATCCACACAGAAAAATTGCTAATCGCAGGGATGACTATAGAAAATGCTTAATAATGAACCAAAGATACGCTCTCATCCTATGCGATCGCCCATTGAGTTACCACAGTATTAGAACGCAGAAACTCTTCTTTAGATCCAGAGATAACTAATAATTTCTGGGTCTACAAGCAATCACGACAAAAGATTTACATTTGTAACATTTACTTTCGTTTATTGTGCCAGACACCTCAATGAATCGCTTATCAAGTAGGCATTACAGTTGATCCCTACTACATCTGACAGCGCTTTTTTCACTCCTTTATTCGGGTTAATCGTTTGTATTTACAACAGGCTATCTCTACAGTTTTCCCAAACAATTACTTATTATCTCCTTCTGCTCTGTGCAGATGCCTCCGCTATTTGAAGTAGATCAGCAGATTTAATCCTGGAATTGTGCGAGAGAGCGTCCAGAATAAGAGGGCGATGTAGAGCAACCCCAGACTCCACTGATACCAGACCAGGGTCGTAATCAATCCCGGCAGATTCTCGTCCCGTAGGCGGATATCGTTGAACCCAAACCGCAGAAGGTTGTTGAGGCTGAGGTCAAGATAGTTCATCCAGTTCCAGCGTCGATCCCAGAGGATGTTGGTGTAGCGCTCTCGATAGAAGGGAAACTTTGGAATGATGGGCAGGCGGTTGATGAGAATCCGCAACTCTCGCATACTGCCATCTTCCATGAAATAACTGACGGTGAGCTGGTCGTGAAAGCGCCCCTGGCGATAGAGCCGAGTGAGCAGCACCGCTGGCACAGGCAAGGTGATAAGTCCCAAGCAGAGGAGTGTGCGGAGAGGAAACTCGGCATTGTTGATGATGGCAGACAACCCCAGCAAGGCTAGGGTTCCTGTGCTGCCGAGCATCCACAGGCTTTCTTCAGTCGTGGGGACAATGGGCACAGGACGCAGCCGCCGGAGCCGATCGACCAGCCAGAACAGAAGCGCGTAGAGGGCGATCGCCATCACCCCCACGCCGAGCACCAACCCTGCACTGGTGCCAAAGGCCGTGAGCCAGAGCAGGCTGCTGAGGATGAGCCACTGAGTGGCCGTACTCAGCCATCCCACCAACCCTCGGCGATCGCTCACGACGATGCGATCGCGCACCTTTACATAGGTTGCTAGATCCAAGCCCTCTAGCTTCAGCAGATCGGTGCTGCTACGCAGCCGTTGTTGCGAGCGGGCTTGCACAATCGCCTGCACCTGATGCTCTGAGAAGCCAATGCGCAGAAGCTTGGCCTCCGCCGCACTGTTGAGGTTGACCCCGGCAAGGAATTTGGAGAGTTCGCGCAAGCGCAGTTCCTCGGTGAGGTAGTTGATTTGGTTGGCATCCGAAATTTGTTCCAGGGAGCGAAAGTTGCGCACCACATTTCGCAGCAGCGTTTCGTTGCCCTGCAACGTAGGGACCGAGATGACGGAACCGATTTGCCCACGATTCCCCAACAACTTGGCCTCATCGGGGTTAAACTGCATTCCAGCCACATTGAGGTAGGCTCCGGGGGCAAAACTGGCATCGCCAAAATCCACCTGATTCATGAGCGCAGCGCCCCGCAGGTTGACGGGCTGCCCAAACTGCGCCTCTCGAAACGTCGTGGGTTGCGCCAGGGTTGCTTCGGGTAAGAACAGGGCTTTGGCAAATTGGCTGCGATCGAACTCTGTTAATCCTTGCCATTCTGTCTGGGCAAAGTCGGCGTTACCCTCAAATCGCACCCGCGTCAGGTTCGTCCCATCGCGAAAAATGGACTTACTGAAGTTTGCCGTGTCGCGGAATTCGCTGCCTTGAAAGGTGACCGCCGCTTGAAAACGAGCCTGATTGAAGCTCGCCCGTTCAAAAAACAGAGCACTCCGAAACCGCACCGTTGATTGAAACACCGTTCCCGGAAAGCGAGCAGGTTGGCTAAAGCGCGTGTCTGACCAATCCGTCGCCTGCCCAAAGATAGCTCCAGATGCTTCGATCCCCTGGAGGAAGAAGGTGTTGGCAAAGTTGGTCACGTCCTCAAACTGGGTTTGGGTCAGGCGCAAAGGTCCCCGTAACACGGTGAGTTGTAGGGGTAAGGGCTGCAACTGGTTGAGGAGCGATCGCGACAACTGGCTCAGTTGGGCAATCCGGCGGCGATCGCGCTGGAGCTGAGCTTGCTCTTCCTCGGTATAGACATCCAACTCTTCCCCGTAGAGCAGCGAGCGCAACCCCAGGTCGCTCATATTAAATTCCCCACGTACCAGGGCATAGCTGAGGTCAAGTCCCAAGGGCTCTTTCGTATTTACCAGCCGATCGCGGAGGGCGCGGTAAAAGGCTGCGCGGAAATCGGTGTTTTCGGGACGCAGATCGATGATGGTACGGCGCAGATCAAGGGTTGACTGTCCATCTAGCTCGATCGGATGGCGTAGTCGCTGCTGCAAACTATCCACCGTTAGAGGAACTCGGTCGGGTTGGGCGATCGCCCCCCAGGCCGGAGCGGCATGGAGCCATAGCCCCACAACCAGCACCAGAATCAGCAGCCAGCGCCTCATCATTCCATCGTCAGCGCCAGTTTGCCGACAAAGCCCCCTGCTTCTAGCTGGCGATGGGCCTCTGCCGCCTGTTCGAGGGGAAATGTTTGCGCCAGATGCACCGTCAACTGTTGTTGATCGACCCATTGAGCACATTGCCGCAGGATGCCAACTTGAGCCATCTGGGCAGCGGCCAGGTTTTGGAGCATGGGTGTGAGCATCAGCTCAAAACTAAAGCGGAGGTTGCGATCGCGAGCCACCTTCCACACCGTATCGGGTGACGGAGCCAACAGTGTCACTACATCGCCGTAATACCGGGTGGAGGCAAAGCATTGGGACAACACCTGTTTACCCACTGTGTCGAAGCTCACATCCACGCCAACGCCATCCGTCCAATTCATCACCCGCACAATGGGATCATCGAGGGTGTAGCGAATCACCTCGTCGGCACCCAGCTTTTCGACAAACGTCGCCTTCTCAGCAGTGCTCACGGTTGTACAAACGATCGCCCCTGCTTGCTTTGCCAGTTGAATTGCGATATGCCCCACACCGCCACTGCCCGCTTGAATCAGTACTCGCTGTCCTGCGCCCAGGCGGCTGCGATCAAACAGCGCCTCCCAAGCCGTAATGGCCACCAAGGGCAACGCCGCTGCTTCAGCAAAGCTAAGGGTTTTGGGCTTGTGGGCGAGGAAGCGCTCTTCAACCGTTGCATATTCCGCATAGGTACCCGGATGTCCGCCCAGCCCCCCGTTGCAGAAATACACTTCGTCGCCAATATGAAATTCGCGGACTCCGGCTCCGACAGCTTCCACCACCCCGGCTCCATCCAGGCCCAAAATGGCAGGTCTCTGATCCGGGTAGAAGGTGCCCCGCTGCCGTATTTTCGTATCGATGGGATTGATCCCCGCAGCTTTCAACCGCACCAGAATCTCGGTGTCCGACTGCAGCTCTGGCAGAGGTCGTTCCTGCAGTTGCAGTACCGATGGATCTCCGGCGGCAGTCATAACAACGGCTTTCATCACGCTCTCACTTCGGGTAAGGGATGACCGATTACTAGCTTTATCCTCCCACGAGTCAACCCTGCAGGACTTAAGCATTTTATTGATGGTGTGGTCGCGACGCGGCCACACCATCAATCACTTCACTCAGGACTGACGCAAAACTTTCGTTAGTCCTGCCCTGAATATTAGTCCTGCCCTGGATATATAGAAGAGCACTGTGGGATTGCAGAATTCAAGAATGATTGTTTCCGAGCCTAAGTCTGGTATGCCCCGTCTCGAAAACAACTATCCCCTCAACCAGCCACACCAAACTTAAAGAGCGGGGGGAACTTTGCGGAGGACAAAGACATTGCCTTCGTTGCCGCGACCGATGCGGAGGTCGTCGTCGAGGTAGGTCACTTCCAGCCATCCTTGCTGGTTTTCGCTATTGATGGAGAAGTCGAAGGGCAGGAGGCGATCGCCCGCATCCATCTTTTTGATCAAGGCATCGGGAGAACTGTAGCCAACGAGCCGTTGCAGCCCCAATACACCGCGACGAAACTTTACCTCCACCCGCCGTTCTGAGGTCGCCTCAAACGTTGCGCCCACCGCAACCAACCCTTCTAAAAAGGGCAACCCATAGACTTCCGCAATGTTGAAAATTTCAGCGGTTTCGAGTCGAATCCACTGGTAGATTTGGCCAAGTTTGAGCAAGGGAAAGCGATCGATGCGGAGCAGTTCTTCACTGCTGGTGTAGAGCAGCCGCCAGTTGCCGTTGAGCCTTTCCTTGGCCTCAAACGGGCGGGGATTGGGGTTTTCATCTTCGAGTCGGGCGATCGCCGACAGAATTGCCGTCTGGTCGGTTTGGGTGGCGATAATCCCTCGATTTCGGCCTGCGATCGCTTCTAGCAGCTCAACTTTGCGAATCATCCGGATATCCCCCCCAAAAGTCCCGTTATAGGATAGGTATAGAGCCAAAATCACTGTATTTATATCGTCCAGGATATCGTCCAGGCTGGTTTCCATTGTCGGATATTGCCTTGCATCCTGCCGGATCCCAATCCTCCACAATTGTCTTTGTGATTGATTAAAACTGCATCTAGACGAAATTATTGATTCATTCCTAAAAAATACGCTACTCTTAGTGCTCAAATGAGAAACCTACCGTTCGATGGTGCTTCAAGTCGTCGGGTTTCCGCAAGCGTCCTAGAAACCGTAGCAACTTGGGTTACCGTTTGAGTGGCAGGAATGAGAGAATAGGAAACTGGCCAAACGATTGACGCGGATCCACCGATTTACTTCAGTGGAAGCAACAACTTCCGATCTCCCCGATACATATACATATATAAAGAGAGCATCATTAGATCCTGTCCTCACCATTCGTTTGAGTGCTCGGGATTAGATCGGGGTGGGATACCAGCAGAAAGACCATACCTGCATCGAAACAGAACGATACACTCGAAAATATTGCGTGATTCCAGCAAATTTTTCGAAGTAAACCTGACAACTGACTCAAGTGATGGAACATTATGCAAAATAGAGCGTTGCGCGAAAAGAGCCGACAAGCACCTGCAGAACCCATCCCTCTCCAACGGGATGCTTCAATTTTGGATTGGCTGGAAGGAACAGGCCGTCTGATTGCGCGAGACACAGCGGAATCGGCTGAAGCCAAAGAAGAAGAAGAAATTGTCGCGCTGATGGGTGCAGACAACAGTGACTACGAGGAAGATGACGACGATGATGAGCTGGATATGGATGAGTAAACGCGTTTGTGGCAGTTAATTTGTCGTTATTTCCTGATAATTCTCCCTAATTTTTGAGGGTATTTCTTATGAGACAGGCAGCAAAAATTTCGCATCAACGGCGCGATAGCCTTGCCTGTCTATCTTTCTGCCCTTCTCCATCGATAGGGATAAATACCGGGTGTATTTCAAAAAACTTGCCTAAGTTGGTGCAAATCATCGTAAATTTGAACCGTTAATGGTTTTAGTTCGATTCTGGAGTCTGATTGCTGACTTATCAGGAATCGTGACTGTTTTAAGTGTGTGTGAGTGCAGTGAGTAGGGTGAAACCCTGTGGATGCAAAGTTTTTCTCTCGTGGCGTGACGAGAGTAACTGGACAGTTTTTATTTTGGACGTTGGCCATCGCGCTGACGTTGCTAGCATCTAGCCTGGATTGGCTAGCGGGGCGTGTATCCTGGCAGCCGGGTGGCCTGACCCTACCCTTTGTTTTGGCGGCGATCGCCACTTGGATGGTAGGGCTGTGGGCAGTTCCCGTCTTGCAACGGCTCAAGGCCGGTCAGGTGATTCGAGAAGATGGCCCCCAAGCTCATCTCAAGAAAGCGGGCACGCCAACGATGGGTGGTGTGTTTGTGGTTCCTGTGGGGATCGCGATCGCGCTCTTCCTCTCTGGCTTTTCGAGTTCCGTTATTGCTGTCAGTTTGCTCACCGCCGCCTATGCCTTCATCGGCTGGATCGACGACTGGCAAATCCTCAACCGACGCTCAAACAAAGGCATTACGCCGCGCCAAAAGCTGCTACTTCAAGTCGGTTTTGGCGCATTGTTCTGTCTCTGGGTCTTGCTACAGTTTGGGGGTGAGGTAACGCAACTGTTACTGCCCTTTGGCCTTATTCTGCCCTTAGGATTCTTGTTTTTCCCAGTCGCCTGGTTTGCCCTGGTGGCTGAAAGTAACGCGGCTAACCTGACCGATGGTCTGGATGGTTTGGCCGGAGGAACCGGCGCGATCGCCCTCCTCGCATTAGGAGCATTGGTTGCACCGACTCATCCTGACCTAATGGTGTTCTCTGCCGCCATGGCAGGGAGCTACCTGGGTTTCGTCACCCACAACCGCAATCCTGCCCGCGTGTTCATGGGCAATTTGGGATCGCTAGCATTGGGCGGCGCACTTGCTGCCGTTGCCATCCTCAGCCAATCGCTGCTGGCACTGCTCATCCTCAGTGGAATTTTCTTCGTTGAAACGATATCGGTCATTCTTCAAGTGAGCTACTACAAAGCCACCAAGGATGAGAAGGGTATTGGCCAACGCCTGTTCAAGATGGCACCGTTACATCACCATCTGGAGTTGAGCGGCTGGAATGAAACCAGTGTCGTCGCCTGGTTCTATGGTATCGGCATGATTCTCGCCCTCATGTGCCTCGTAATTTTCTAACACCAATTCGTGAAAACCAAAACCAGATAAATTTCCCCCCTGGCGCTGCCAGGGGGGAAATTTATCTGGTTTTGGTTTTCACGAATTGGTATGACGAATCATGCGCTACGGCTATGCCTAACAGCATGTTACTAAAGCAAGAAGTTGCAGATCTCCACGCTAGAGATCTGCAACTTCTTTAGTGAACCTGAACAAACAAACCAAATCTTCGCAGAGAAGTCGCAGATCTAGTTCTTGCTGAGGAATCTCGGCTATCGGCTTATTGTCGTGCGATCGCCCCATTGCCTGGCAAGCTGCGTCCCTCCGTAGAGGCAAAGAACCGCTCAACATTTTCTCCGACGGCGATCGGGAGCACCACCTCCACATTTTCATGAGGCCGAGGAATGATGACCCAAGTTTCGAGGGTGCCGCCTGGAGTATTCTGAGCCGCTTCAATTCCGGCATCCATCGCCTGCTTCACCTCCGACACATCGCCCCGAATCATGACAGTGAACCGGGCACTTCCGGCACGGATATAGCCAACCAGGGTGACACGCCCTGCTTTGACCATTGCATCGGCAGCCGCCATAACGGCTGGAAAGCCTTTTGTCTCAAGTGCTCCGACTGCGATAGGCATTTTTGTCTCCTGAATAGAACTTTTAGTGTTGATTAATCAACGATATGGGCAAGCAAACGTCGAGATGCGTAAGCGGGAAATAAGCAGCCAGAGTGGTGGCGCGGCTTCTCAAACAACCCTCAGCGGTCTGGAAAGCACACGCGCTGCAATCGGTGCATAACCATCACATAAACTGCTCCACCTCGGCAGTGTAATGGATGGGTAAGGTAGCCTCCAAGTTTTCAGGGGGATTAGGAATAATCCAGTAATCGATGATTTCTGCACCATAGACTTGGCCAGCCGCCTCCAGTCCTGCATCCACTGCAGGCCGAACTTCCGAAGTTGTTCCTCGCACAGCCACCAGAAACTGGCTACGCTCTGCCAGCCCGAAATAAACCAGCGTCACCCGACCTGACTTGACCATCGCATCAGCGGCGGCAAGGATTCCGGGAAATCCTAGTGTTTGAATCACCCCAACGGCTGCGGGCATATCTGCTTTTACTCCCTGTTGACTTGGATGCTACTGACTTGCACAAAATCTGATTCGACGAATCCGCCTATGGAGGATTGGAATTTTAACAGTCTAATCCCTGTGCTTATTCTATGGACTGATGGAAGCCAGAGGGAGTTTTGCCGTCAAAATCTTCAGAATTGTCCAAGGAATGAATACAGGAGAAAGTCAGGCAGAGCGCAAGGAACAGAAGTTATCGTCATCCAGGTCAGAGAATACGGAATTTCTTTTACTCTCCATAGCGATGACTTATGACAGCACTATCTCGACTTAAAAAACAAACATAGTCTTTGACCCAGCCACGGAGATCACTCGCGCTAGGACAGTGCTCGGCGATCGCCAGATTCATCTGCAATATCGATAGGGCACCGCAGTGAGGCTCAGATGCTAGGGAGAATAGGCTTGTGGGTTAGTAAGAGCTTAAGAAGCCTGTACACCTTTGCCCTCGTCCCTCTCCCAGCGGAAGAAGGACTCCATATCCAGCCCCTAGTCTCACAGGAAGAAGGAGTTGGGGGAATAAGGTCAACGCGACCTTTTGTAAACCTGACATGCTCCCTGCACCAACTTAGCCGTAGGGATCCATACCACAACTCCTCAAATCTTGTATCTGGTGCCCCTGTTGAGATTCGGAAGACAACGCCAAGTTTCTGTCTACTTCACCTCAAGCACCATATATTAGCCCTAGATTATTGGCGGGCATTTGAATCATTTCCTTCAGGCCTAACCCATGCTTTTGAGCAGCTTGCGTTAAATCGGCAACATCTTTCAATCCCCACTCAGGAACGCTGTATGAGCGTAGCGTCTGATCAAATTCCATATTTGAAGGCGCAGTATGTTCGCCATTCAACTTGAAGGGACCATAAATAAACAAGAAACCATTGCTAGCAAGCAAATTGGCAGCACACTGCATCATGCCATCAGCAATAGACAAGGGAGCGACCTGAAAAATATTAATGCAAAACATGACATCAAATTTTTGCCCCTGTAATACTGACCAAGTATCCGATTGAGTCAAATCAATCTTGATAGGTTGCCTGACATTTTGAACCTTAGATTCTTGAGTCAAACTTTTAATAGTGTCAAATACTTGTTCGTTTAAATCGGAGGGTTGGAAAGTCAGATGTGGGAAATGGGGTGCGAAATAATGCAAGTGCATACCGCTACCCGAGGCAAGTTCTAAAATGTTTCCAGATCGGTCAGGCAACTTATCCTTTAAAACCTCCAAAATTGGGTCACGGTTTCGATGACCGGCCCATGCAACATAAGGACTTAAAGGATGTGGATCAAGCTGTGGCTTTTCACTGACTAAAGCTTTTTCTGGTGACATTGAGAGAGAATCTCCACTAAAGACAGAACCTCAGTCTAAGATACAGCTTTGCGCGTCGATCGCTCCTCATTTTTTCTACTCATACCATCTAAATCTGACTGGATAGTACTTGTTTGTAGTATTTCAAAATTAACTGAGATCATCTTTTTAACTGAAACAACTCTTCAATTGAAGTGTCGTTTAATACAGTCAATAATTTTACATTGCCTTTCGAAAAAATAGTATCTGTATACAAAATACCGAGTACAGGACAACAACCAGAGAGCTTTTGATTTTGTCCTGCACTTAGAAAAAGTAATACGTCGATGCAATGATTTAACTGGTTAGATTATCTTTCGATATAGCGTATTATTTCTGTGATCTTTGCAACATCAGGAGCAAACATGAGCCAAGCGCAAGTTGCTGTAATTATGGGAGCAGGAGTTGGGCTTGGAGCCTCAATTGCACGACGATTCGCACGAGAAGGATTTTCAGTCGGTTTGATGGCAAGAAAATCTGAGACTCTAGCAACCATCCAAACTCAAATCACACAGATAGGGGGTGTTGCCCTGGCCTTCCCCACAGATGTTACAGATCAAGCAGCATTAGAAAACGCCTTTGATCAGGTGCGGGCTCAGCTTGGCTCGCCGACAGTTCTTGTATACAATGCTGCGTTATTTTCCCATGTAGGTTTATTAGAACTCACCCCAGAACAGTTTGAATCGGTTTGGAAAGTTAACTGCTTTGGTGCATTTTTGGGTGTGCAGCAAGTGCTGCCGGATATGCTAGCGCAACAACGGGGAACACTCTTATTCACAGGGGCAACCGCTTCGCTGCGTGGATCTGCGGGTTTTGCGGGCATGGCAGTGGGCAAGTTTGGGTTGCGGGCACTGACACAATCTCTAGCCCGAGAATTTGGCCCACAAGGTATTCATGTGGCACACATCATCATTGATGGCATGATCGACACCGATTGGGTGCGCTCGATGGTACCCAATAAAGCTGACCACACTTTCTTGTTACCTGATGCGATCGCCGAAACCTATTGGCAACTCCACCAACAAAATTCATCTGCTTGGACATTAGAACTCGATCTACGTCCTGCGGTTGAGAAGTTTTAAATCAGATGCGAAAAAACAGAGCAAAATGGGAACTATAAAGACACTCAGTTGTTAAGACCCATACTGTTGATTATACGGACAAAACTTATGACATCAGTTGACTCCTCTTCAAAATCCATTCAAGACCTTTCTTTACCCTTGGATCGTGATGTTTTTCTTCGTACTCTGATTCGTGAACTTTCAGGTACGTTGCAAAACCTGATTGGGTTAGAAGAAGCCTCTGGATTTATCAGTGTTGTTGGTCAAAATATGGGCAAGCAAATTGACCATAGCTATAAATCAGCCTTGAAAGCTTCTAGTCTTTCTCGTGAACAGGTTGCTCAGGTTCTTGTCGATCTCAAGCAACGCATTCAAGGCGACTTTTATATTATTGAAGAAACGGATGAAAAGATTGTCTTTGGTAGCTATAGTTGCCCATTCGCGGAGAAAGTCGTTGGCCGTCCTTCGATGTGTATGATGACATCTAATGTCTTTGGATCAATTGCCGCAGACAATTTGGGATATGCCAAAGTAGAACTACAAGAGACCATTGCGGAAGGTGCGAGCGGATGTAAAGTGGTTGTCTACCTTAAAGATACCGAAGACGCTGAGGAAGCTGAAGGCAGAGAATACTTCAAAGCATAGTCAAAATGACGCCAGACCAATTTCTAGAATTTGCGAGGGTTTTACCAGAGCCCTCATTGATGGTGACAGCTTTGGGTGAAATCTTAGTAGCGAATCGACCAACAGCTAAGTTTCTAGATTGCAGCAGCAAAGATTTAGTTGGGAAATCTTTAGCAGACCTAGTCACCGAATCCCCCGACACAGTTCTCAGCTATCTACAATCCTGTGCAAGAAGTCGACAGCTCGTTCCTGGCTCCTTGACGTTTCGTCAATCGGCTGGGGAACTCACTGTTTGCCGGACAGAGGGAGCAGTTCTTCAACCCGCTAGTTCCGAATCTCCAGCCATCACTTTGCTCCGTCTAAAGCCTCGCTCAAAAGTCCAGAGCAACTTTGGGCTGCTTAACCAAAAGATTGATGAATTAGCCAAAGAGATTCAGCATCGAAAGCAAGCTCAACAATCTCTCTTACGCAGTAATAAAGAACTCAGAGCATCTCAAAGTCGCTTAGTGCAAAGTGAGAAAATGTCTGCTCTAGGCAGCTTGGTCGCAGGTGTGGCTCACGAAATCAATAATCCAATCAATTTCATTCACGGCAACATATCCTATCTGAGTGAATATGTTCTTGACTTAGTCAACTTTGTAAAACTCTACCAACATTATTATCCCGAATCTATTCCCGAGATTGACACTAAAGCGGAGGAGATCGATCTCAATTTTCTCCAAGAGGATTTGCTGAAAATTTTGACGTCAATGAAATTGGGAACCGATCGCATTCGACAAATTGTGTTATCTCTACGCAACTTTGCCCGCATTGACGAGGTCGACTCCAAAGAAGTTGATATTCATGAAGGCATTGATAGCACCTTACTCATTTTGCAGCATCGTCTCAAAGCCCATCATCATCGTGCGGCGATTGAGGTTGTTAGAGAGTATGGTCAACTCCCTTGGGTGCAATGCTATCCTGGCCCGCTCAACCAAGTTTGGATGAATATTTTGGCCAATGCCGTTGATGCTTTAGAGGACGCTCACACAAAGCAAATCTCGCAAGATCTCGAAGCACATCCTGGAAAAATCACAATCTCGACGTCAAAACTTGATTCTCTCTGGGTACAAATTGAGATTTCGGATAATGGGCCAGGGATTCCAGACTCCGCTCGAGAACGGATCTTTGATCCTTTCTTTACGACCAAAAGTGTGGGTAAAGGGACTGGTATGGGGATGTCAATCAGTCATCAAGTGATCACTGAAAAACATGGAGGTCGGCTGTACTGCGACTCCAGACCCGATGCAGGGGCAACCTTTATCATTCAGATTCCTATCACGCAGCAGTTGGCTGGCATTGAGGATTGAACTGCCGTGCTGATGCCAAATCCGGCTCGCCCCTGAAGCTATCAGCAATTACAGCCATAGTGGCTGGTCATCACGTTTCAGGCACAGGACTGACGCAAAACTTGCGTAATCCTGAGTAAATTCGTTGATTTTGTGGCCGCGACGCGGCCACAAAATCAACAAAATGCGTCAGTCCAGAGGAAGATTGGAGGCTAGTCAGTCTCGGGAGATGGCGATCGCCAGATCCACCAGGCTGCGAGGCATAAGGTTACATTGCCCACAACCGTCATCGCCGCTTGGACGGTCACCAGCCATGCCAGATCGGGGGCATTGTCGAAAAAGTGCCAGGTGCAAGCACACATCGCACTCACCAAAGCAGGCAACATACCAAAGGACAGGGCACGCCATGCCAAGTTTTGGCTGACTTCGCTATAGATCCAAATCAACCAAATTGCCAGCATCCACTCCACAACACTTGAGGTATGGATGATCCAGGTGGGAAGCGAGAGGACATGCATAGTTTAGAAATAATGGCTGCGTGCAGGGGAAACCTTTTGCTCTATTGTAAAAGGCAAGAGTAACGGAATCACGGGTTTGTAGCGCGATGCGAGCCGTTTTGTGTGGCTATTATGGCATGGGCAATGGCGGTGATGAGGCCCTCCTGGCAACGCTATTGCAACTGTTGCCGTCCGAGGTCACGCCGTTGGTGCTATCGGGCAACCCACCCTGGACCCAGTCGCACTATGGCGTGGAGGCTTGCGATCGCAAATCCATCCCTCAGGTCATTGCTGCCCTGCGGCAGTCGGATGCCTTCATTTGGGGTGGTGGCAGTTTAATGCAAGACGCCACGAGCTGGCTCAACCCGCTGTACTACGGCGGCCTGATGACACTGGCACAGCGCATGGGATTGAAAACGGTGGCCTGGGCTCAGGGCATTGGCCCCTTGCAGCGTTCGTTTACCCACTGGTTTACCCAACAAACCTTTTCCCATTGCACAGCGGTGAGCGTGCGCGATCGCGGTTCGGCCCAAAAGCTGTCGGACTGGGATATCCCCTTCACCCTGGCACCCGATCCAGTGTGGGCATTGGAACGCGAACCCGTTCCCGGCCTGTGGGAGTTGCCGGCTCCACGGGTGGCTGTGGTGTTGCGTCCCCATGCCAAACTCACCCCTGCCCGCCTGGAAGTATTGACTCAGGCATTGATTGATTTTCAACTGGCAACTCAAGCCTGTGTTCTCCTGGTGCCCTTTCACCTAACCCAGGATCGCCCCTTGGCAGAAGCAATCCAGCCGCGCTTGCCCGGTGTTAGCAAAATTCTGATGCTGTCCCATCCACAGCAACTGCGGGGACTGTTTCAGGGAGTGGAGATGGCGATCGCCATGCGGTTACATGGCGTCATCATGGCCGCAGCGGCAGAATGTCGGTGCTTCGCCCTCAGCTACGACCCCAAGGTTTCCCAGGTCATGCAAGAGCTGGAGCTACCAGGATGGGCTCTAGACGAGATTCCTGAAGCCAAAGGGGCGATCGCCAAAACCTGGCTAGAACTCTATGCCAATGGGGATGCCCTATCGAGCGATCGCATCCGTGCCATTATCGATCGCGCCCTACTCCACCAAAGCCTTCTGCAAGAGGCACTGCTAGGAGCCGATAAACGTTCTGCCCTTTAAGGGGTCGATCTCGACTTCCATAAACGCTGACAGGGCTAAGGGCAAAACCCAAAATTCGACAGGACTTACGAAAAACTTGCGTGATGGTAAAGGAATTTGTTGATGGTATGGCCGCAACATAGCCATACCATCAACAAAACACATCAGCCCTGTTCGATTGATATATACCCAGGAAAAATGCATGAATCACCACTGACGCAATCCAAACCGGACCGTTTGATGCTTGGCTAAAATTTAAGTTTATGGGAATTGAATTGTCAGTTAGAATTTCTGTGCTACTTTGCAGGGAATGAGGCATCATGCCTCGATCAGACCTTGTTATATTGATGGCGAATTGCACGTAACTCTTTCGGAATATATCGCTATCCTGAACGATGATCTTGAGCTGTCTGCTCCCTTTTACTGGCGCGTAATTGAACGAAACTAAATTTTCGCTTTAGCTAGCTGATATCCTCTACACCTGTGACATCCTCTAAACCTGCTCAAAGGCCGATCGCCGTTCTTATATTTCATTCATTCAGTTCGTCACTTTTGTTTAGTCACTTCCAGTTTTCATCATGAGTGAGCAACATCCTGCTGAACCCAACACCAATGCAAACGACAATCTGAGCAGCTCTGCCAACTGGTATTCCGGGTGGGAAGACTTTGCAGATGCCGCCGAAGTCGATGCAGATGCAGCATCCTCGACCGCATTTCCACAGTCATCCGAGCAGGAGTGGCACCCCGTTAACCCGCCCAATGCAATGCCCGTCAGTGCGTTGGAGCAAGCAGATCAAGTATTAGCAGATTTACACAGTGGTTCGCCGAGACCAGCGGCTTCCCCCAATCCCTCGACACAACCTTCCTCTACCAAGGCGATCGACTTGCCCGATTGGTCAACCCACACGCTGCCGCCCCAAGCATCGGGTATGGCAGGCAATTCACCCCAAGCAACATCTATCCATCCCAATAGCACTAACCGTCAGACGGACACACAGGCAACAGGAGCAGATATGCCCGATGTATCGGAACTCGTTAGCCTGATTCAAGAACTCAACCAATGCAATAGCGCTCTGCTGGATCGGGTGGCACATCTGGAAGATGCCCTGGATCAAGCGCAGGCCAGCGGGGGCGATCGCACAACAACCTCCCAGGGAATCGGAGGAGCGGCACAGGCCACACCCTCTGCTGAGCAAGTTGCTCAGGTTTTCCAGGAGCTGGAGAATGCCCACCAGACAACCCAGCGGCAGCAAATCCTCATCGAAACGCTATCAGAACAGTTCAACCAAAGTCAGCAGCGTGTCACCCATCTGGAAACTGAATACGCCAGCCTCCAGCAGCGCTCGCAGGAGCAAAGCCAGCAATTGCAGCAAAGCGAAGCCACCTGCCAGGATTTGCATATGCGCCTACAACGGCAGCAACGCTATACGCTGCAGTTCAAAGCAGCCTTAGAGCGATGTTTAGAAGTGTCGACCCCAGCCGAGCCCAGCCCGCTATTGATGCAGGGAACAGCAGAGCTAAAGCCGACGGCAACTGATAACGGGGCGATCGCAGCCTTTGCCGCACCTCCCCCAGCACCCAGAGTGCCAAAAATCCAGCCCTGGTCAGCGCCAAATACCCAGCGAGGTTTACCGACCAAACTCGACACCTTCATGGGAACCTCCCTCCCTGCTGAACTGACGCCTCCAGAACAGCCAACATCCCCCAATGTGGGATCTCAGATAGGCACAATGCCACCCGAACATGCGGCTCCCCTACCTCCAGCACATTTAGCGTCAACCAACCTATCCGCTGACGCCTCCTGGCAAAACGATCCAGACGTACGCGAATCATCCAATGCATTGCAGGCCGCTGCCATGGAATTCCGTTCCCTGATCACCAACCTATTGGGGAGCGAAGCGGATGCTACCGCCACCGAGACTGGAGCTGAGCAACCCTGGCAAGCACCTACAGCATCGACCCAACCCCAACCCAACGATTCCCAAACCGCTCAAACATCTCAAACTGCTCAAACGATTGATGCCGCTCAGCTAGCTCAGGAAAGCCCTCTCCCTGCTGCTGCCAAGCCGCGTCTGTCAATGCCCCAGGAAATTTTTCAGCAGGCAGCCAATGCCGTCAAAGCGGCAGCGGAGGGTGAGCCATCCGATTCTCAAACTCCTACAGGGCCAGCTCCCGCCCCCCGAGTCTATCCCTTCCGTCCGTTGAAGAAGATCGACTCAGTTGCCGCTGTTGATCTACCAACATTTCCCCACCCTGGTTAAACCTGCGTCCTGTCTTCGCAAATCCCTCCATGACATCCTCAAATCCCCAATCTCCAGCTCTCAGCTTGACGGGTTCCCGGCAGTTTACTGCCTGGTTATTGGAACAGAACCTCAGCCTCGCTTTTACCACCTATCAAGCGGGCAAGTTCTTTTTGATTGGGCTCCAACCGGATGGCAAGTTGTCGGTGTTCGAGCGCACCTTCGAGCGCTGCATGGGTTTATGCGTGCACAACAACAGCCTTTGGCTTAGCACCCTCTATCAGTTGTGGCGGTTTGAAAATGCCCTAGAACCCGGACAAACGCACCAGGGCTATGATGCGCTCTATGTCCCGCAGATGGGATACATCACGGGCGACCTGGATATTCACGACATTGTCGTTCCCAGCCACAATCCTGCCGGGGTTGGAGAAGCGCCGATTTTCGTGAACACCTTGTTTGGGTGCCTCGCTGCCCCCAGCCCGACGCATAGTTTTATTCCTATCTGGCAACCGCCTTTTCTATCCAAGCTGGCCGCAGAAGATCGCTGCCACCTCAATGGCTTGGCTCTGCAGGAGGGAAAACCCCGCTATATGACAAGCGTGAGCCAGAGTGATGTGGCCGATGGCTGGCGGGACGTGCGAGCCAATGGTGGATGTGTCTTGGATGTTGAGACGAATGCGGTCATTGCAACGGGCTTGTCGATGCCCCATTCACCCCGGTGGTATCGCGATCGCCTCTGGTTGCTCAACTCGGGCACGGGAGAATTCGGCTATCTCGACCTCGAACAGGGACAGTTTGAAGCCGTTACCTTTTGCCCAGGATATTTGCGGGGCTTGGCCTTTCATGGGGATTTTGCGATCGTTGGCTTATCGGAACCCCGCCATAACAAGAGCTTTCAAGGGTTACCGCTGGATGAGGCTCTCGTTAGCAAGGGCGCGATGCCCCGCTGTGGGCTAGCGGTGATCGATTTGCGGAGTGGCGATTTGGTTCATAGCCTTCGCATCGAAGGGATTGTGGAAGAACTCTATGATGTGCAGGTGCTACCGGGCATTCGGAGACCGATGGCGATCGGCTTCCGTTCCGATGAGATCCGTCGCATCATTTCCGTCGGCGATTCACCTGCGATGTAAACGCATTCCTCCAATTGACAGGGGCCAAACACTGGGGCTTTCGTAGCTAGAATGCCGCAAATCAGGATATTCCCGAGGGATCCGGCGTCTCTCTTACTATTTGCCTAGCTTTTTTAACCCATCCTATTTACCTTATAAGACACCAATGGTGTAATCGACTGAATTTTCCTTCGTGAAAAATTCAACACTTCAACTTGGCATTGGAAATGCTACACCGCTGGATGATTAAGAAATCGCTAATATCACCTTAACCATTGCGGACAAGCGTTCGATGTGGATTTTTTTATTCATCTTTAAACAAAATCCACAATCCTTTCCCAGAAACCTTTTCCAAGCTCGTTCTAGATATGTCTAATCCAACTGGGTGTATCGCGATTGCTTGAATAGGGTTAAGAATGGGTTATGATAACACCTCTGTTGAAATAGATATGCAGTGTCTCAACCATGTCTGATCCCAACAAAGAGAAGGAAGCGCCTTCTGAGGCCACCAATAAGGCGAGCAAAGGCTCGTCCCAGAGCACGCCTAAACGTGACGCAAGTCGTAAGCCACGAAAAGCAGTCAAGCGAACAACCCGCAAAACCGCAGACAAAACATCTACCGATCAGCAAGCACAAGCGGTAGCCGATATTTCGGTAGCCGATATTTCCCTGGGCGAGTATGCCCATCGCGTCATTCGCGAGCATTACCAGGCGATGGTGAAATGTGAAAAGGGAGTGCTCGCGGATACTGGCCCAGAACCCTTACATCAGATGCGGGTGAGCAGTCGGCGGTTATATACAGCGCTGAGTGTGTTTGAGGGCGCGATCGCCCTACCCAAAGCAGCGGGAGCCCGGCGGGTGCGATCGCTGACCAGAGCCCTGGGCAATTTGCGGGATCTCGATGTGCAACTCCAAGCACTCCGGGAAGAGTATTTGCCCCATCTGGATGGCGATGAGCAGACCCAATTGTTGGGGGCGATCGCCAAACTCGAACGGCAACGCCAAAAAGCCAAGGTCAAAGCGGAAGATACCTTTTCCCAAAGCCGCTACAACAACCTCAAGCTGTCTTACGAGGCATGGATTGCCAACCCGCGTTTCACATCCCTGGGCACCTTTCCCATCAAAACTGTCCTCCCTGATTTGCTCAGCCCCTTGCTTTCGCAATCGTTGCTCCATCCGGGATGGCTGATTTCGGCGGATGGCTTGACGGTGAGCAATGCCGAGGTGCTGCACGACCTGCGGAAAGCGTGCAAGTTTGCCCGCTACCAATCCGATTTCTTTACCACTTTCTACGACAAAGAATTCAAGGACTGGGTGAAGGGGCTCAAAGCACTACAGGATGCCCTAGGTGGCTTGCAAGACATCCAGGTGCTCCAGCGCATCTTGAAGAAACACCATATGTCGAAGACATCTGCACCCCAGTTGCATGCAGCGATTCGGGAAAAAGAACAAGCGTTGCTCGCCAGTTGGGAAAGCCAACGGCATCATTACATAGATACCGATAATCGGTATCAGCTCCATCGCATGTTGCTCTCACCGACCGTTTAGTCCATTGCCCCTCGAGAGCTGTCAATTACTGTTTTATAGCGGTGTGCAACCGCATTAAGCACAGCAACGGTTGTGTGGGGCGCGGCGCGCCCCACACAACCGTACTTAACTAACGCGCATAGCGCTATATATCAAATCCGGTTAAACAGCCGTCAAACCCAACTATCGTTTGTGCCCGCTGCAATGCAGCGGGCACAAACGATAGTTGGGTTCTTCAACCGAATTTGATGTCAGTCCTAATGGATTGAATTGGCCGATACGGATATCAGCGCACTCCCTTCTCCCATCACTATCCCAGGCAAAAATGTAACCTCGGCTTTTCTAAAAAGCCGAGGCTAGACGCTGTAATCATCGAGGTACTTATTTTGCGAGCGGGGAGCTAGCAGGCTGTTGCGGTAAGCGTTTTTGGGAGGCATCCTCCAGCAAGATTTTGGATGCCGATTTTCCAGCTTGACGCAATTGCAAGGTAAGTTTGCCATTCAGCACGACCAGAGCAGCGATTTGGATAGCAAATACCTGGAATATAGGCCCTATTCCCAATGAACCAGCGTATAAAGCGCTGGTGGGGACAGGAGACAGCAAGATCCAACGAACGGCTTGCAGTTCATAGTTTTCGTAGGAGATAACCGCCAATACGAGTGGCAAACCCATACCTAGCCCTAATGTGATGAGCGTCCAGATGAACCGCTTGTTGTTTTTCATCATCATCATGAGTTGGATGACGGATGCGTAGATGGCCATCATATTCACGGTCAACAGGACTGTGAGGAATACATAGGGTGGCTGATTCTCGTAGCCCAAACTAGCGACCCACATGCATGTGAGAGCGGTAAAAATGAGCAGGTTTAGGGCGATCGCCAGATTCGCTGGGCTCTTTTCACCCAACAGCAAATCTTTCCAGAGACGGGTACGTGCAGCAGGTGACGCCGCGCCTTCCGAAGACGCTTCGGAAACAGGGAGGGCATCGAAGTGGCGGAACCGTGACCAGTCCAGCAAAGACTGACGCTGGTTGGCAAGCAAGAACGTTAAACAAATAAAAACAAAAAGGTTGAACACCACTAAGCTGAGCAGCTGATCCGTGTAGTAGTCGTGGTAGACATAATCCGAGTGCTGGAAGAAAAAGCCAATGATTAGCAGTTCTAGAAATGCGACCAGACTATAGCTTTGTGCTTTACCCAGGATCGTGCGACCGGGACTGCGAAAGCAGCGATCGATCGCCCGCCAAATCCAGAAACTCGCCATTGCCAACACACCAAGCGTAAAGCCATGGGCTAATACAACATTGCTCCCCAGGGGCAGGTTAAACCAGAAGAAGTGGAGGGGATCGATTTCGGCATTGGGGCCCAGAAGGAACGGAGCATAAGGACGCCAGGCCGACACCAAATTCCACGAAACATAAGCAGGCACAAACCACACCAAGACCGAAAAGACAATGATCAGGGAAAGGGTCGAGCCCAGTTGAATCCCCATCAAACTGGCCTGGCGCTTACTCAAAAACCCACCCAGCAACGTTGCACTATAGATGAACAGGCAGCCAGCGCCAAGCATCAGGTAAAAGCTAAGCAGGAAGGAAATTGGAGCATTAGCCCGCATAGCGGTGTACCACTGGAGAGGCAGGACGCAGGCGATCGCCAGATAGCTCAGCACAGGGACACCGAGCATCTTGCCCACCAAAATGCTGTAGCTCGACTGCGGGCTGAGGCGAATGAAGTCGAGAGTGCCCTGACGCTCCTCTCGGTCAATATCCGTCGCCAGAAAATAAACCCCTGGCAACATCGCCAGCAGGATTAAGCACCAGTTCACCGACTGAAAGATAGCATGCCACCACTCACCCCAAAGGATGATGGGACGTCCCTGGTCATCAACTATACAGCTGTAAGGGTTGGGGTTCGTCTCACAGAAAGAGGGGTAGGAACCTGCATCGACGGGGAGTTGCGAGTAGAAGTTGAACATGAGAAGCGCTTGTCCAACGATCGCCAAACCGATGACGATCATGATCGTCTGAGGCTTCAGCCGACCTTTCCATTCCCGAAACATCTGCGCATTGACATCGCCAAGCCAATCAAACCATTGGGTGAACATAGGGTAGGAACTCCGTTCGAGTACATTGTGCAGGTGAATAAATTGTGATCTCCTGCTGGAACAGGCTAGGACGCTTGCTGATGCCCCAGTTTCAGGAAAATGGTTTCCAAATCTTCACGGGTGGGGTTGAAGCCCGTGATGGGAATGCCAGATTGAATGAGCGATCGCAGTAAATCCGCCGCTGCTTCCATGTCGCCATCAAAGTTGACTCGCAGGGTATTTTGGCCGGTCACCACTTCGGCATGGCGCACACCGGGGTGTTCTTTCAAGTGACGCTCTAGCGGCTCTAATGTGCCCAACGTAGAGATCAAGATTTGTTGGCGACTCAGGCGATCGTATAGCTCAGCGAGGGGGGCACTTTCCACCAAAAAGCCTAGCTCCATGATGCCGATGGAGGTACACAGCTCAGCCAAGTCGCTGAGCACATGGGAAGAAATGAGGATCGTCATTCCGGCTTCTTGGAGCGATCGAATGATTTCGCGAAACTGCATCCGAGCGATGGGGTCGAGCCCAGACACAGGTTCATCGAGCAGGAGCAAAATCGGTTCGTGGATAATCGTGCGGGCAAGACTGAGGCGTTGCTTCATCCCGCGAGAGAGGGTCGCAATGAGGCTGTTGCGCTTGTGGCTCAGTTGCACCAAATCCAGCACATAGTGGAGGCGGCGAGTACGGTGCGGGTTGCGGAGTTTGTAGAGCCGCGCAAAATACTCAAGGTAATCCCAAACGGTCAGGTCGTCGTAGAGGGGAAAGTCGTCAGGCAGGTAGCCAATCAACCGCTTCAGATGCGGCGAGGGTTGATTGAACAAGAGCCGCTCACCATTGATGTAAATTTCGCCAACCGTCGGCTCTTCGGCTGTTGCCAACATTCGAATCAGGGTCGTTTTCCCGGCTCCATTGGGGCCAATCAAGCCATAGACCTCGCCGGTCTGGATGGTCAAGTCTAAATCGCTTACGGCGATCTGGCGCTCAAATTGCTTGGTCAACCCGTAGGTTGCAACGGCTACTTTACTCGACAGATTCGGCATGGGAGATATACCAGTTCGCTAAAAATAAATAACCCGGAAGCATAGCGCGATCGATTGGAATATCTATCTAACAACGCCAACCCTAATTGCCCGTTTCGCTGGTTTGAAACACTGCTTTTTTCGCGAGACATGCGCAAGGCTAGACGGTCCAAACAGCCTTTCAGGAGGAAGCGTAGATGCAGCCCTGACCCAGTTGCAGTTGCATTTGGAACATATCAGAGCAAGCTAGACACCACTACAAAACGCCGATGTAGGATTCCGTAAGATTGCGATCGAAAGTGGCAAACTTTAACTCGATCGCAATCCATCGCTACGGAGAGTGTACCCAGCGCTATCGACAAGGCGATCGCGTAACTCCACCCCCACATAATTCCCATCGCTCGAGGGTATGCAGCGATGGCGCTTGCCCGACCAATCTTTCTTTTCTTTTTGTCGATTGGGTCGAGCATATGTAAAATCCAAATTCTAAAACCCAAATTCATCAAAGACTTTAGCGGAAGAAGCCTATTGTCGTTGCTTGCGGAGCAAATTGATGTAGCTATTCCAATTGCTCATTTTTCGATGCAGGCGAACTTTCAAATCCTTGGCGGCCAGCGTGTAGCCCCCATCGGCAGCATCGACCAAATGCAAATGATGGTGACGACGATCGATGATCAGGCAGGTGAGCAGGGCGCGATCGGTGACATGGATGCCATACACGAGTTGCCCAGCCTGACATTCGCGCTCCAGGTATGCTTGTAGTGCTTCCGTTTGGGACGGAGTTCCCGCAATCACCATTCGCAAAATGTCATCAATTTTTTGATGATCCGAAACGGTGCATATCACCTGTTTATAAGCACCCCAGTCAACACCTCCCAGCTTGAGACGCAAGCCCATGAACGTAACCCCCAGCATATTTTCCACAACCATGCGGAGGAAGTAGCGGAGACGATCCCACAAACGGAGGGATGGCGATCGCGCCTTGATTTCGGCCATCAACTTACGCGGATGGAAGGATAACCGCAAGGCATCTTGAGAAATGGGATGGTAGCGATCGCTCAGACCATAGATCTGCTCAATGGCTTGCAGCACATTGCGATAAATTTGCTCTTCAGGAATGGAACTGCTGGGCATCGCCGCCACCAACAAACTCAGGGTATGCCCACAACAACTAGGGATTTCCTGCCAGCGACATTCCAGCCCGGTCAAATCGGCCTTGGCCAAGTGGGGCGATCGCTCCAGTCGATAGGCGGAGTCCAGCTTCACCAACTCGGTCGCATAGCTCATGCCGCCTCCTAGGAAGCTGGCCTGAAAGTAGCCATCAGCGATTTGCAACCGAGCCACTCGCAAGGAAGTATGGGCACTCACCGTGGCAACGGGCACACTGCCCACTCGCAAATCCAACCCAAACCGTTGCACCGCCAGATCACGCACCCCAAGTAGCGCGTCCCGCGCCGCTACAAAGGCATCCGGCGGGATCAGGAACGACGCCCCGTCGCCGCCAAAAACAAAGGGCACATCCAGCGGTCGCACCGCATTCAGCACCGCAATGATGGAACTGGCTCCCAAGAGATTCACATCCTGGTAGCGTCCATGGGCGATCGCTTCTGTCGAGTTGGTCACGTCCGTCACCATGACATACCAATCCCCTGGCGCATCCGCATACACCGCCGGATTCACTACCTCCCGAAATGGCTGCACAGGAGGCAGATTGGCATAGAAATCACGAGTAGAAGAGGTGTGAGGCAAATCTTGGAACTGCATAATCGGCGCGTGGCAACAACCCGCGGACAACAGCAGTGGTCTGGAAACGGTAGCCCTGAGACATTGCAGATAGGGGAGGGCGATCGCAGATGCTCTCTCTATTCTGACGGTTAACCTTAAAAGTGTGGGATGAATTGCTATCCACCCGCACTCACCTTAGTATCAAACTACTGCTCCGCCTAGATCCATGAACCGCATTACTTCAGCACTTGCATGAAAGAGGAATGCTTATGAGTAGCCTAATCATCACAAAGATTGTGGAAGAGATAAATGAGTTGCCCGATGACTTGCAGCAACAAGTCTTGTCATTTGTAGTCAATCTACGACAGCAACACTTTAAAGCCTCTAGTGATGCCTGGGATGTTCTGGAATCTTTGACTGGAACAGTAGAAGCCCCAGCCGATTGGTCAGCTGAGCATGACCACTATCTCTATGGCACAAGTAAACGTCAGGAAACTGATTCATGAGCCGTGAGCGTTTGTTGCTCGATACCGTCTTTATTCAAGCGCTACTCAATCCTCGTGATGACTATCACCGTTGTGCAAAACTCCTATTTCCTCGCATTCGTGCTGCTGCTGAAGTGTGGATTACAGAAGCTATCTTTGTTGAAGTCGGGAATGCGCTCAGCGCTCTTAATCGAGAAGGAGCCGTCCAATTCATCCAGAGATGCTATCAAACTGAAAATATCAAGATCGTCAGCATCAACACAGAGCTACTAATGCAAGCACTCGCACTTTATCAATCTCGCGCTGATAAAACTTGGGGATTGACGGACTGCCTGTCGTTTGTGGTCATGCAACAACAGTATCTAACTGAGGCAGTAACAAGCGATCGCCATTTCGTTCAAGCAGGCTTCCATGCCCTCATGCTAGACCTTTAGCCATTTATCAGGATATTGAAGAGGTGTATAAGCGATCGTCCTCTCCTCCTTAAATTCAAAATATCTCTTCCAAAAAATAAATTCTCATGCTTAACCCAATCCTGTCCGCTATGTGACACGCAACCCTGAAATTCTTAGTGGGAAGCCGATCATTGTGAATACCCGGACTTCGGTATGGGCGATTGTTGGCTTGTGGCGCATGGGCATCCCACCTGAGAAAATTCAAGCAACAAACCTTACCCATCTTATACTTGCCAAAGTGTTCGATACCCTCAGCTTCTATCTGGACTGGGTACTCAACTGAAATCAACGAATAAATTGAATACAAATAAGTTTCAAATACATCATTTACGTATATCATCCAAGAAAATAAAAACTGACAATGCGACTATTTTTTAGATACATTTAAATTAATTGATTTTCATAACTGAATAGCGAAGATATAATCCAATAGTCCCAATTATTACTTAATCTCAAAAATTAGCGGAAAATCACCTGTACATATCAAATCTTGAATAATAGTTATCATGCCCTTGACGAGTATCTATGTTCTTATCTACTATAAAAAGAGTGAATTGTTTTTCGTCTACAAAAATCTATGGCTATCCAAGCATTTCCATTAGGCGATTTTTCGGCTGAAAATGATTCTAGCTTAAGCGAATATTTTCTGGAAGACACGCAAACATACATGTGTGCAGAGGATATAGATGACAAGAGGTATATATTGCTTGGTAGAACAGGATCGGGCAAGTCTGCTATTTTGTCTCATGTTTATGAAAAATTCAGGAATGATAATCGATATATTTGCGCTTATGTTCGTCCAGGGAAAAGTTATTTGGATGCCATTGTTCAGACGGAAGCGTTTCATGATCTGAAACAAGCTGAAGGGTTGCAACATATCCTTTATAAGTTAATCTGGCATTATATTATTATGATTTCAGTACTTCGTGAAAAATACGGAGCTAATGGTCCCCTTAAAAGAAATATGCCTTTAATTGGCGAGGATTTGAAAGCTTACAAGTTTCTGAGAAAAGTTCAAGAGCTATCGAGAGAGGATCAGACTTTTTTTGATATAATCTCAGACTTAATTCAGGAAATTAGTATTTCATTAAAAGGAATTACGATCAAAGGCCGAAAAAACGAAAGCACTTCTCCTTATCAAGTTATGAGAGATTTGGTTAAGGAGACAGAGGACTTTCACAAAAAAGGCTTTTGGAAGGTAGTTGGTGGTTCAAAACTTTACTTGCTATTTGATGATTTAGATCTTGGATGGAATCCTAAAAGCGAAGATCAGCAGCTTCTTCTACGTGGTTTATTCGAGATAATGAAAGATTATGTTTACAGGGATCGCGTTAAACCGTTAATCGCTTTAAGAACAGACATACTGGACGGCTTAAGCTTGCCTCAAAAAGAAAAATTTGAAAACAATATTCTTGTGATTCGTTGGACAAAAGTTAATTTGGAGAGAATGCTTTTATTGCGATTGAAAAACTATGGAGGTCTTGCTGAAGATGATGAATTTGATAGACTGTTTTCATATTCTGAAGAACAAAATCCAATTGATTATATGATTAGCAGAACTCTATATAGGCCTCGAGACCTTCTAGCATTTTGCACTTATGCAATTAATGATGCATCGGAGACAGGTTCTAGCTTGATTCAGATGAATCACGTGATTACCGCAGAAAAGAGATATGCAAATAGTAGATTGCAGGCGCTGACTGATGAGTGGAGATACCTTTACCCTTGTCTAAATCTTCTAGCCAAGCTTCTGATCAAGATTATAAAAAATAGTTGCAATTTATCTCTTCTCAAGCCTAAAGAACTTAGAGAGGTGTTAATAGAGACCAAACTGCGTATTCTGACAGCACCTGATACTAATCACCAATATCAAGGCTTGAAGTGGTTTGCGTCATATTTTCCTCATGATGATCAGCCAGATGAGATTGTACAAGTCTTGTATAGATTAGGCTTTATAGGATACAGACAAAGCGTTGGCAATTTTATCTTTTCTTATGAGATTGAAGAGATGCTAGACAATGTAGATAAGAATACAGAGTTTCAGATTCACCCAATGCTACAGAGTATTCCCACTAATGATTTCTCCTTCGAGGAAGACGAAAATCCCTGGATGTAATCTCAAGTTGCAATGCCTGTTCCCAGCAAGTAATGCAATACCCTAAAAGACAGCGTGTATCGTGAGGCTTGAGGAATGCCGATGCCGATGGGGTGGGCTGTGGTGGTGTTGCTAGTGGTGTGCCCGATTGTGGGGGGCTTGCCATTGGTGGCGTGGTTGACCCGTGGGTTGAGTGGAAAGCGCTTGCGGGACTTGGGAACTGGGAATATCAGCGTATCGGCGGCGTTTTATCACGGGGGCAACATTGTTGGGATTTTGGCGGTGTTGTCGGAGGCGCTGAAGGGGATTGGGGTGGTTTGGTTGGCGCGATCGCTCTTTCCCACTGCACCTGCGGTCGAGCTGGTGGCCTTGATGTTGCTGGTGGCGGGGCGCTATGGCTTTGGTCGAGGGGCTGGCACAACCAACGTCGTTTGGGGGTTTCTGGCTCATGATCTGCAAACGGCATTGCTGGTGGCGTTGATTGGTGGGGTCGGCTTTACCCTTGTACGGGAGCGGCAGGCGGGGAAATTTGGCATCCTGGTGCTCTTGCCTGTCATCGTTGCTTTGCGGCATCCTCAAGATGGAACGCGGGTGATAGCGACAGCCCTGCTCAGCTTGCTGATAGCCTGGGTCTATCGCCAAATCCCCGACGACCTCGATTTGCCTGCGGAGTCTGCCCAAACCGAGTCACGTACTATGTTTAAGTTTTTTCGAGGCGATCGCGCCCTCCTCTCCCTCGATCAGCGGTTGGATACCAAGCAAGTGGGCGGCAAAGCCGCGACCCTGGCGCAACTGAAGGAATGGCGCTATCCCGTGCCACCGGGTTGGGTGGTGCCGCCGGGGGATGACCCAGCGCCGCTACTGCAAACGGTCAAGCCCACTGAGGAAACGCCGATGGTGGTGCGCTCTTCGGCGATTGGGGAAGATGGGGCGATCGCCTCTGCCGCCGGACAGTACGACTCCTTCCTCGACATCACCAATCCGACCATACTGGCGGAGACAGTGTTGCGTTGTCAGGCGTCGTACAACCTGCCCCGTGCCGTGCAATATCGTCAGCGCCAGGGAATTACCGATGGTGGCATGGCCGTGCTGGTGCAGCGGCAGGTGCAGGGCGTGTTCTCTGGTGTGGCCTTTAGCCGCGATCCGGTGGCGCGTCAGGGCAATGTGGTGATTGTGGAAGCACTGCCGGGAGCCGCCACTCGCGTGGTTTCGGGGCGATTCACCCCCGATCGCTATCGTGTCGCCCTTTCCGACAGCGACCTGGGGGAAGACTGGCGTTTACCCGACGAGCAATCCCTGGCTGTTGAAGGGGCAGGGGATGTGCCCAACCGTCTGGTGCAACAAGTCGCCTATCTGGCACGGCATTTAGAAAATCAATTCCACGGCATTCCCCAAGATATTGAGTGGAGCTTCGATGGTCAGCAACTGTGGCTGCTTCAATCCCGCCCGATCACGACACTGCAACCAATCTGGACGCGGAAAATTGCCGCTGAAGTGATTCCCGGCTTCATCCATCCCCTCACCTGGTCGATTAACCGTCCGCTGACCTGTGGCGTGTGGGGCGAGATTTTCACTATTGTGCTGGGCGATCGCGCCCTTGGGTTGGATTTCACCGAAACCGCCACCTTGCACAACTCCGCCGCCTATTTCAACGCGACCCTGCTGGGGGATGTGTTCTCTCGCATGGGCTTACCGCCGGAAAGCCTGGAATTCCTCACCCGTGGCGCAAAGTTCAGCAAGCCACCGCTGCAATCGACCCTGCGCAACGTTCCGGGACTGCTGCGTTTGGTGCAACAGGAAATCAACCTGCCCAATGCCTTTGCCAAGGACGATCGCACTCATTTCCAACCCCTGCTCCACAACCTCACCACTGAATCTGCCGAGAGCCTGGAACCCACCGCCATCCTCCAGCGCATCGATCGCATTTTGGATGTACTCAAACGCACCACCTACTACAACATCCTCGCTCCCCTAGGCTTCGCCGCCCGCAAAGCCATCGGTCGCGCTGACCTGGGACAGCTCGACAGCCGCCGCACCCCAGAAGTCGCCGCCACGCGATCGCTCCAATCCCTGGCCACCGAAGCTCGCCCGCTCATGGGAGATTCTTTACCGACAGACACTCAACAACTCTTCGGTCGCCTGAACGAAACGGCAGATGGACAACAGATTCTCCAAAAATTCGACCAATTCCTGACAGATTATGGCTACCTCAGCCCTGTCGCCACCGATATCTCTGTTTCCTGCTGGCGGGAAGATCCCCAACCCGTGCAAACGCTGCTCCTACAATTCCTCAAAGCGCCAACGGCTGACAGCGAAACGTCTCGCAAATCCAACCGCATCCAACGCCGCCTGGATCTCAAAGGATGGGTTGCCGAAGTCTATAATCGCCTGCTCGCCGAGCTGCGCTGGAGCTTTCTAGCGCTAGAGCAACGCTGGCTCAGCGAAGGCTTGCTGCACTCCACTGGCGAAATCTTTTTCCTGGAATTTGATGAAATTCGCCAACTGGTCGAAGGCAATGCCACTGAGCTGAAGGCCACACTACACGATCGCATCACCACCCGCCAAAAACGCCTAACGAGCGATCGCGCCCAACCCAGCGTCCCCAATCTCGTGTACGGCAATGACCCACCGGAGTTTTTCCCCACACCCATCGCTGCCCTTCCTGCCAGTCAGCTACGCGGCATCGGAGCCAGCCCCGGCCAAATGGAAGGCACGGTCAGAGTCGTCACCAACCTCAACACTATCCCCGATGTGGATCGCGACACCGTACTGGTCGTCCCCTTCACCGATGCAGGCTGGTCGCCTCTCCTCGCCCAAGTTGGGGGGCTGATCGCTGAGGTTGGAGGGCAGTTGTCGCACGGGGCGATCGTCGCCCGAGAATATGGCATCCCCGCTGTGATGAATGTGGAAGACGCTACCCAAATCTTCCGCAATGGCCAACGCGTTCGCATCAACGGCAGAACTGGAGAAATCGATCGATTGGAGTAACTTGCTGCGAAATTTCATAAGCTAGACATAAGTTTCCCTTCAAACTTGGAAGCGATCGCGATGACCCAAAGCGCTACTCCGAATACACCGCCTGAATTACCGATTCCCATCAATCTAGGCTCTGTGGTCACGGAGGACGACACTCCCGTGGACAACTTCTTGTCAGCCAAGTTACAGCGTTTGCTCGTAGAAGCGTTGTACAGCTCTTGGGCAAACTTTGGCATGGATCGTCCATTTATCGCCGATGCCGATATTGGCATTTTCGCCACCGTTCACCATCCCCCTATTGTTCCCGATGTTTTCGTTAGCGTGGATGTGGAAGCGCCTCAAGATTTCCGCGAGAAAAAGAACCGTGCTTATTTCGTTTGGGAGTTTGGCAAATCGCCGGATGTGGTGATTGAGATTGTCTCCAATCGTGAGGACAATGAATTGGGCAGCAAACTCGACGCATATGCCCGATTAGGCATTCCTTACTATGTCGTGTTTGATCCGTTGCAACAGTTGGGGGACGAACAGTTGCGCGTATTTGGGCTGATGGAGGGACGCTATCGAATCTTGGAAACGCCCTGGTTAGAGCAGGTTGGATTAGGGCTGATGCTCTGGGATGGTGAGTTTGAAGGCATCCAAACCACTTGGCTGCGATGGTGCGATCGCCACCAAACCCTCCTTCCTACAGGCCATGAACGGGCGATGGTTGCCGAAGCCAAAGCCGCTCAACTTGCCGCCCAACTCCGTGCCCTGGGGATTGAGCCAGAAGGTTAACAGCCAAACTGCTCGTTCACCTGGATTTGGAGGGCGATCGCCTCATCAAAAATCCCATTCTTCGAAAAGATCGGCGATCGCCATTGAGAACCCTGGCACAACGGCCTCGCCATCCAGCATGTCATCTGCCCGCAAGAAGCGATCGGGCTCTGGGGCATGGTAGACCAGCACATACCGCTCATCGGGGTGAATGACCCACACCAGGCGGGTTTCGTTCTCGAAGTATTCCACAATCTTGGCGTGGATTTCCTCAACGGTGTCGTTTGGCGAAAGGATTTCAACGACTAAATCAGGAGAGCCTTGAAAGAACCCACGGGGCAGACGTTTTAACCCTTTGAGCCGTTCTTTGCTCACAAAAGACACGTCTGGAGAGCGTTTATTCCCATTCTTTAAGGTGAACGCCGTACTAGAGTCGCAGATAATCCCCAATTTCTGCTTTCGGACATAGAGCGCGAGTAAGCCTCCTAGGAACGAGCCAATACCGCCATGTTCCATTCCTGAATTGCCCAGGTCGATTGGCTCCCCGTCTACCAATTCGTAGCGATGCCCATCTTTTGAAAGTGCCATGAAGTCGACATCTGTCCAGACTGTTTGTTCGGTCGAGATAGTCATAGCTTTGTTCTCGTGGGCGTTGTATTTCCCTGCTTTCAGTGTGCCATGGGGAACTCAAGGGCGGGATGAATCTGGAAGGTGGGTCAGGATTGAGAGGGTTGCAAAATCCAAAGTTTATTTTTTCAAGAAGGGGGCGTATCACGCCCCCTTCTTGAAAAAAATCATCCCCACTATCAGCAATATCGGCTTGAGGTTTAGGGGAGGGGTTTTGTTGGAGTGGGCGATCGCCTCTCTATCCATTCCATCCAATCGCCTGCCAGCAAACTCCACTATGATGAAACTCGGACTGGGCTGGCGGAGACAAAACCAATGAAGCACTACGACTGGCAAGGTTACAACTGTGCATACGATCGCATTGATCCGCCGACGGGTGAACCCAGTGGTTCGCCTTTGCTGCTCATTCATCCCATCGGCGTTGGCTTATCCCGGTGGTTTTGGACGCGCTTCATCAACGCTTGGCATGAATCGGGGCAGCGCAATGTGATTTACAATCCCGACTTGCTCGGCTGTGGCGAGAGTGACTTACCGCGTGTGGCTTACCATCCCGATGACTGGGGACAGCAGCTTCAAAAGCTTGTAACCGACATCATTCAAGAGCCTGTGGTAATTGTGACGCAGGGAGCCTTGTTTCCCGTGGCGTTATCTTGTGCTGAGTTGTTTCCAGAGCAGGTGAAGGCGATCGCCCTCTCTGGCCCCCCAGCTTGGCGGTTGATGACCAACCCAACCCAGCCACAGCAGCAAAATGTTGCCTGGAATTTGTTTGATACTCCCCTGGGTGCAGCGTTTTATCAATATGCTCGGCGACGCAAGTTTCTCGCCTCGTTTTCGGAACGGCAGTTGTTTGGCGACCCAGCGGATATCGACGACAACTGGCTCGATCGCCTCCAGGCCGATTCTGCAAAAGCCGCCACTCGCCACGCCGTTTTCGCATTTCTATCAGGGTTTTGGCGACAAGACTATCAGGCGGCGATCGAATCTCTGACCTGTCCGACGTTGGCAGTCTTTGGCAAGCAAGCCTCCAGTGTCACCAAAGGCTACAGCGAAAGTGCCGAAAAGCGCCTTGCAGAGTATCTCGAACACTTGCCCCATGGGGAAGGCTGTCTGATTTCGGGACGCAATGTACTGCCCTATGAAGCGACCGATGCGTTCGTGAATGTTGTTCGCCCATTTGTTGATGCTTTGACGTAAACGTCGGTTGACATCGTCGATTGCTCTGATGAGCGGGAGGTCAAGAGAACGTTAGCCCGCCGCTCCGCAGCAAAGCACTCGTTTTGAACTGTTGCGATCGCCTGTTTCTAAAATTGCTCAAAGGGTAGAAAAGCACATAGTTTAGACGGGTTGACAGCCTCTCTGCCGGGAGTATCTAGGGGTTCCGCTGGCATGCCGGTGATGGACTCATTTCTTTGGCTAAGCTCATTGAACCTGGCTGTCGAAAGCACAAGCCCTTCATAGAAGTCGTCGGAGTCCCAAACCTCTATCGTCACTTGTCTAATAGGAATTTGTTGAGGCCCTGTACCTGGGTCAA
Organism: Vacuolonema iberomarrocanum LEGE 07170; assembly: GCA_015207365.1. Taxonomy (GTDB): domain Bacteria; phylum Cyanobacteriota; class Cyanobacteriia; order Elainellales; family Elainellaceae; genus Vacuolonema; species Vacuolonema iberomarrocanum. Next base: position 27,521 of record JADEXA010000030.1, on the reverse strand, counting down.
TCAGCTTGAACTGGCTAGTGTCAACATTTGCGACTATCTCAGTAAAATCAAAGCCATCTCGACTCTTTGTCGTAGTACTGACAATCTCAAAGTCTCTAACATCGTGCAGCCTGAGACTTTCTCCAAGTACACAATACTGTTCACGGGCTTCACTCACATTTCCTGTCTGAATGAAGCTTAAGTGTTCCTCAGCCAGATTGTCAGGCGAAGCCGAGCAACCCGCGAGCAATAGCAAACCGCTTGCTAACACAAGACGAGATGGTATGGTCATGGTCTCTTCTTTGCTGGAACAAAGTCAGTATTTATAGACTGCCTCAGATGGCACCCTTTTGCATCCCAATCAGCACGCTTGATAGCTGCGTCACAGGACCAGCGACGCCTCTCAACAACCGACTAAAAAGCAGGGTTCTTGCTAGCAAGAACCCTGCTTGGAGATGCAATATGTGAGGGGTTGAACCAGAGGACAACGTTTTTTCTTATAACTGTCTAATGCTTATGGTAAGCGCTTTACAGCATTTGGCGAGAGATAAACTTTTCGAAATTTGCTTGGGTCTCGTGCAGCAAATTTTCGCGGCTATCGTTGGATTGAGTCAGCGTGGGCACAAGTTTGCGAGCATGGAGCGCCATGTGTAGTTGCAGATGGGCAACGTATTCGCTGAAATCTTCTCTAGGAGATGTTTGGGAAGAATCGGCGTTGGAGATCATAGAGGTGTTGTTCATCTATTAAAAAAGGCTGCAATCTTCGCTAAACCAACACTGATGACCGTATCACGATGGTTTTTCGAGAATGAGCGATCGCAACGAAGCGTAATGGTTGATGCGGTTCTACGTATCATTTTGTAATGTTCGACAACATAGCCGTCGCACACAGCATTGTACCGATACGCTAGTTCAGTCTAGAGGCGATAGGATAAAACCAACAGAATTGATGCTTTCACCCAAGGCTTCGATCGCGCTATGCAAAATACGAGACTCAACCGCCTGACAGATGATGCAATGACTCGTCTTACGGGATGGCTGCAAAATCCCTGGCGGCGCATCTCCTTAGTCATCCTGGGCTTGTTGTTTGGCAACTTCCTAGCAACCGCACTAGCGACCAGTGCTGGGCAAGAAGCTGAACTGGATATCCTGGCAGCCGCCTTTCTTGTGATTTTGACCGAAGCGATTAGCTGGTTCGTCTATCGACGCAGCGACCGCCAAGCTGGAAATAAAGCGCGATCGCTCTTTGCCGAAACCCTCAACGCCACCAAAATCGGTCTTTCCTATGGACTAGTCCTAGAAGCCTTCAAGTTGGGGAGTTAGTCCAAAATCCAGAAACATTGGAACGCGGATGAACGCAGATGTGGCCTGGGGTGACAGTGGGGCAAGAAATGCGGACAAAGAAGTTTGCAAATTGATAGCGCAAAGGTTTTGATGGCAGTATTTTCTACGATGAGTACGTCTCTTCAATCCGCGTCCATCCGCATTCATCCGCGTTCCTAATTCTCCCTATCTGCGTACTTTCCATCACCCATGACGACATCCCTTCTCCAGGCTGTACTAGACGGTACGATCGCCCCGGCTGACGCGATCGCCCAGCTGCCTTCAGAGACCTCCGCGTTTGATTGCTCACCTGCCGCCCAACAACAGCAGTTAGAACACTTGCGGGAGTGCTATCCCCAGTTGCAAGCTTTTTGTGCCGAGACTCTGGGGTGGAGCGCCGTGAACCTGGAAACCCTTTGGCGGTTGTGGTTGCCGTTGGCAGAACAGATTGCTGACCTGCGCCGGGAACGCGATCGCCCGATTATTCAGGGATTTCTCGGCGGGCAGGGCACCGGGAAGACCACCCTTACGCAAATCCTCAGCTGTTTGCTGAAGCAATGGGGCTACGGGGTCGCGATCCTTTCCATTGACGATATTTACAAAACCTATGGCGATCGCCAGCAGCTCCAGCAGGTTGACCCACGCCTGCGCTGGCGGGGACCACCTGGAACCCATGACATCGCCACCGGGATTCAGGTCTTGCAGCAGGTGCGTTCGGGCAGTGCCGACCCGGTACTGATGCCTCGCTTTGATAAATCGCTGCATGGGGGAATGGGCGATCGCATCGCACCCGAACCCATCTCCAATATAGATATTCTGCTGTTTGAGGGCTGGTTTGTGGGAATGCGTCCCCTCGATGCGGCGCAGTTCGATACTGCTCCTTGGCCAATTTCCAGTGAGGACGATCGGGCGTTTGCCCTCGACTGCAACCATCGTTTGCAGGACTATTTGCCGCTTTGGGATCTGTTGGATGCGCTGGTCGTCCTGCATCCTGGAGACTATCGCTTGAGCAAGCAGTGGCGACAGGAAGCTGAACAGAAAATGAAACAGCAGGGGCGATCGGGCATGAGCGATGCGGAAATCGTGGTCTTTGTCGAATATTTTTGGAGGGCGCTCCATCCAGAGTTATTTTTGACGCCACTCCTCAAAACAGCGGATCTGGTGATCGAAGTACAGCCAGACCACATGCCAGGGCAAGTTGAAAAACCGGGAGCGGCGATCGCCGATTGACGACAGCCCTAGGATCAACGTCGTCATAGTTCTGTCATTGTCCCCTCATAGGATGTAACAATCCTCTCCCTCTGCCGCTTTGGCGGACGGATCTTTTTTTGAGCATTTTTGAAAACTTGTCCGATACCAACGCTGTTGAACATCGTTCCCCAATTCCCTTGAGATCAAGCCTTATGCGACGGATGTTTGGATGGACACTTGTCACTGCTCTGTTCAGCTTGAATGGTCTTCCTGCGATCGCCCAAGTTCCGATTGGCGAGCTGGGGCGAGATCCAGGCACAACCATTGCAGGAACCGTTCGGGCTGTTTTCGGCAACGAATTTATTTTGGATGACGGCACCGGCCAGGTCATCGTTGATGCTGGCCCACACTGGTATCACACCGTCCCCCTTCGCGAAGGGGAGCAACTAACGGTGGTCGGCGAGTATGACGACTACGATTTCGACGCCTACCGCATCATCCGTCGCAATGGCGAGGTCATTTTTATTCAGGATGGCGAAGGGCCACCCCCTTGGGATGGGCAGCGACGGTCACGCTAATGGGGTTGGCGCAGCCATACCGTTGTCCCTACTCCATCGGTGGTGTAATAAATGGATTCAGCAGATCGTCTGGCGCCTTATCGCTATCGTCTGAAGGCGATTCCTCAACAGAATCAGCCCCAGGAGGCTCAACCAGGGAATCGACAGCGGGTTCGCTGGGTTCATCATCGGGCGCAGTCTCTGGTAGCGTCAGCGAATCTTCGGCAGGGGCTGGCGCTGGCGCATCGCCACGGCTCCGCCAGTGAGACACGAGTTGCAAGACCAACAGAACCAGCAACGTTGCACCAACGCCAGCAATGACAACCAACCGTAGCCAGTCGGGCGATCGCGCTTCCGCTTCCATGGCCGATCGCCCCACATGCACCATAGCCGTCGACCGTTTGGCGATCGTCGTTGGCGGCGGAGAGGATGGCTTGGGTTTCGAGGTTTCTTTTTTGCCAGAGGGTTGGGGTGCTGCCGTCGGGCGCGTTGTCGGGGACGCTGGCGATTCTTTTGACTGCACTGCCGATCGATTAGGCGGTGGGGGCGGCACCTTAGATGCCGTCGTGGGTGGCACAGATTTTGGTGGCGCAGAACCAACCTCTCCACCAGAACGCTGTTTCGGTGCGACGTGTGGAGCAGTTGTATGGGTCGCTGGGGGTGGCGGTGGGGACGGGCTATGGGTCGGTGGAGCTGCTGGGGCAGGTGATTCTGCCGTTAACGGTTCAGCACTCGCCGTCGATCCATTGCCATTGCGCATTTGTGGCCAAAAGCGCTCGAGGACAGAAGCTGATGCGGCTTCCACCCCAGATTTATGCTGTGCAGCATGTGGCGAGTAATACCGATAGTTGTAGTGGGTGGATTTGTAATAGGCCGAGTTCCGGGGGCGTAGCCCGTTGCTGATCATGCCCAAAAGGTTGATGGGCGACAGGCGTAGTATGTCTAGCGTTTGGGTGATGTCATGGCGCTGGGTTTTACCCAAGGCCACGACCAGCATCAGGCCATCGGCATGGGATGCCAGCAGCGGCGTATCGGCAAAGCCCAGCAAGGGCGGTACATCGTAGATAACGAGATGGTAGCGCGAGGCCAGATGCTGCATTAGTCCATGCATTCGTCGGGAGGAAAGCAGCGTCGTGGGGTCAGGTGGCAATGTTCCTGCCGTCAACACATGCAAATTGGGCGCTCGCTCGACCGCTCTGATCAGGGTTTCCACTTCGTATGCCCCAGTCAAGCAATCACTGAGGCCACGCAAGTTTACGATGTTGAGGCGTTCATGCAGGATCGGGCAGCGCAGGTCGGCATCGACAATCAACACCCGCTGTCCCATCGCCGCCGCCGATTCAGCCAAGTTGAGCGTCACGGTCGATTTGCCTTCCGCTGGCGATGGGGAACTAATGACCAGCGAACGAATGGGGGCATCGGATCCCAAAAAGCGTAGGTTGGTGTAAATCGAGCGAAACGCCTCAATGAATGGGGATGTGGTGTAGTAATAGCGAGCACGCGCTGCCGCTGTTGACGTACCCGCCGCACCATTTTGGCTGGCAGACACCGCCTCTGCTCCGCTGTTGGCCGAGGGAGGAGCCCCCCCTGGCTCTGCTTGATTGGGACGGCGATAGGGCACAATCCCCAGCAGCGGCAGTTGGGTGAGGGCTTTGAGATCATCAACGGTATGAATCACCCGATCCAGCTTATCGACTAGGATAGCGACCACACTCCCAGCCGCGAGTCCAGCGATCGCCCCTAGCATTAAGTTCCGTGGCACGTTGGGCGAAATAGGATTTTCCGACACGTTGGGCGCTGCAATCAGCTCCCAGGGAATCGAGTTCTGGGCCGCTTCAATTTGCAGCGTTTCCCGCGTCGCGAGGAACCGATTGAGGCTATCCGTTGCCACCGACAACTCCCGTTGCAATTCGGTATATTGCCGTGATAGGGCTGGCACGATCGCAAATTCTTCCTTTAAGCGCTGCTCCACACCAGCGAGAGCCTGGTTGCGAGCTTCCAGTTGGCGCACCTGATTGGCCGTCTGGATTAGCTCCCGGCTCAGTTCTAGGGCGGTAGGTGTGAGGTTGCCATTGGCAGCGGAGGCCGATCCTCCCACTACATTCTGAGATAGCCGCCCGGCTTCAGCATCCAGCAGAGGTAGCAGGCTATTCCGCCGATCCTGGAGCACAACGACATTGGGGCTATCTGGCTGAAACCGGGCAGACTCCGTCGCAATCTCGGTTTCCACTTCGCGCAATTGGTTGAGCAACGACTGGTAACGAGGCGATTCACTCAGAGTTGAGGCGAGAAGCGCATCCCGATCGCTCAAGCCCAACTGGCTCTGCAAATTGGTATAGAGCGATCGCGCTTCCACCAGTGCCGTCTGGGTTTCCTGCCGCTGCTGCTCTACACCACTGATAAAGCCTGACAACTCCCCACCGCGCGTTTCAGGATCGAGCAGGCTATACTCCTGTCGAAATCTTTCGAGCCGCGACTGCAAGTTGTCCACTCGTTCGCGCAATTCGGGCAACTGCTCATCCACAAAGGAAATGCCCTGGCGCAGGCTGACTTGCCGTTGCTCAAAGCTATAGTCCAAGAAGGACTGGGACAAAGATTCCAAAACCGTTTGAACCCGTTCAGGGTCGTGCCCTTCATAACTCACCGCCAGCACTTTGGTGTCGCGCAGGCGGTTAATTTGCAAATTGCTCAACAACTCCCCATAGGTAAAATCCGGATAGGTTGCCTGCAACTCGTCCAGGATCGGGTTGAGCCGCGCCGGACTGCGCAGCACCTCTAATTGGGTCGCGTAATCAAAGGTTGACCCGACGCCCAGCGCTTCCTCTTGCAAGAGTTGGCGGGAGGGGTCGGATTCAGCAATGGGCTCAACCAGCAGCTGAAAACTTCCCCGATAGACGGGCGTGCGCGTCAGAGTCCAGCCAATCAACGACAGGGAAACCGCGATCGCCACCCCACCAAACAACCGCAGGCGACGGCGGATAATCTGCACAAATTCCGCTAGTTCATTCTCCTCGGATGCCACAACCGGAACCGGGCTAACCGACCCGTTGACGGCCACATGACCATTGGTGTGGTGAAGGTTTGGATTCGATTCGACGGGCATAGGTGTCCCCAATGGTTGCAGTCGTCTTCCTTTCTCCTCCTTCTCATAGCCAGACTGAAAAATCGCGGAAAGGGTTGATGTTTCGTGCGCCGTGGGCACGAAAAACCACCGTTTCAAACCATCTTTCAACCCAGTGAACGGGAAAAAGAAGGGGGAACAGTGCCAAGAAAGCAATCAGCACTACTGCTAGTAATTACGACGACGAATGCTTTGACCCGTAAAATTTCACGAAAGTTTTTTCGGAGTTGCCCTGCCATGGCCCCATGGGCCTTGGCTCAAACGACCAGATTCAAACCGCTCAGCATCTCCACTACTACTAGCTGGAAGAGTTTCGTCCGGCATGCAAGCGATCGCCACCAAATGATCCCGATAACGCTCCTCAACGATGCCAGTCTCTTCAACAGAAGCCTTATGCTGGATAGAGAGACGACAGTTTAGGAAAACTGATATGAGCGAGCTGCACTATTCTTCTCCCGCCCGCCCTCTCACCATCGCTGTGGTGGGCGATGTCCATGACCAGTGGGATGCTGACGATGAGCGAGCCTTGAAGCACCTGGGAGTCGATTTAGTTTTGCTCGTCGGCGATTTTGGCAACGAAGCGTTGGCGGTAGTAGAGTCGATCGCCCAACTCTCCATCCCAAATGCGGTGGTGCTGGGCAATCATGACGCCTGGTACACCGCTACCGACTGGGGTCGCAAAAAGTGCCCCTACGATCGCCGCAAAGAAGATCGTTTCCTGCGTCAACTGGAACTCCTCGGCGAGGCTCATGTCAGCTATGGCACCCGCGAGTTTCCTGAACTGGGTTTGACGGTTGTGGGCGGACGTCCCTGCTCCTGGGGCGGGCCAGAGTGGAAATTTGCCGACTTCTACGAAAATTACTTCAACGTCAGCAGTATGGCCGAGTCGGCGGATCGCATCATTGCCGCTGCCGATCGCGCCCAACACAATACCGTTATCTTTATCGGACACACTGGCCCGGTCGGCATGGGCGGTGAGCCTGAAGATCCCTGCGGTCGTGACTGGCGACCCATCGGTGGCGACTATGGCGATCCCGATCTGGCAGCGGCGATCGCCCACGCTCGGGCTCAGGGCAAATCCATCCCCCTCGTTGCCTTTGGCCATATGCACCACCAGTTGCGGCATCGGCGCGATCGCCTCCGTCGCCCCATCCACCAAGACCATCGCACCCTCTACCTCAATGCTGCTGCCGTTCCCCGCATCTTGCACACCGACGACAACTGCCTCCGCAACTTCTCCCTCGCCACCCTAGAAAACGGCACCGTCACTGAAGCATCTCTCGTTTGGCTCAATGCAGACTTCAGCATTCATTCCAAAGATGTTCTGTATGCAGCAGAAGCGCCTTTAGTGGGAGTCGAATCATAATCTTTGGCAACACCGAATGTCTGTCGAAACCATCTCGTGTTTGGCAGGATCAAACTCAGGCATCCTCTCGCAAAGCGTTGTTCTCGCAGCCACGACTTGGGTCGCCAAGGCTTTATCCCCAACTCAGGTTAAGATAAAAAAGCCTGGAGAGGTGGCAGAGTGGTCGAATGCGCTCGACTTGAAATCGAGTGTGCCGAAAGGTACCGTGGGTTCGAATCCCACCCTCTCCGTTTCTGCACCACAGTCAATGCAGCCATGACGACTCAGCCCCTGCCCTTCGTTCCACATGGCACCCCCCCCCTCGAGAGTGGCGATCGCCTAACTCGTTCAGAGTTTGAACGGCGCTATGCTGGAGCCGCTCAGATTCAGAAAGCCGAACTCATTGAAGGGAGGGTGTTTGTGGCCTCTCCGTTACGCTTTCGTCAACATTCCGAACCCCATAGTCGCTTGCATGGCTGGCTCTGGACATACCAAATCGCTACACCCGGTTCACGCCTAGGGATTAAACTAACTGTTCGCCTGGACTTGGATAACGAACCCCAACCCGATATCGTGCTACTGATAGACACAGCCTGTGGTGGACGCGTCCAGATCACTGGAGACGACTATTTGGAAGGGGCACCCGAGCTCGTTATTGAAATCGCCGCAAGCAGCGCTGCCATAGACTTAGGAGATAAAATGCAAGCCTACCGCCGTAATGGAGTGCAGGAATATCTGGTATGGCAGGCATTTGAAAATCAACTGGATTGGTTTCAGCTCGTCGACGGAAATTATCAAACACTTCTGCCGGATGAGGATGGAATCATTCGTAGTCGGCAATTCCCCGGACTTTGGCTGGCGATCGCCCCGTTCCGCCAAGGAGATATGACGCAAGTATTAGCCATATTGCAACAAGGCATTGTGTCTTCAGCCCATCAAGCTTTTGTAGAACAATTGCAGCAAGCTTTGCAGGATAATGCGACCTAAGATCGGCTAATCTATCTGCTCTGGATCAAGTCCAGCGGCACGCAGTTTCGCGGCCAGCCGTTCCGCACGTTGGCGCTCCTGTTCCGCGCGTTGGCGCTCCTGTTCCGCGTGTTGACGCTCTTGTGCAATCGTTTGGCGATCGCGCTCCGCTTGCTCGAACCCCCATAGCAATAGGTTGTCTTCTGCATCCCACCAGCGCAACCAGTAGCCATTCCGGTTTTCGCGCCCCCCCTGCCAACCGCCTAAAAAGAGCTGCATTTCGGGAATCCAAAAGCGGCGCTGCTCATTGACCGATTGCAGGGTGTAACGCCCGGCGTCATCAAAGCGATAAAGCTCTAGCGTTCCCGATTTCGGTTCGAAAATGCCGTAGTTTGGAACGTGCAAAACTTGCTCATAAAAGAAGAACTTACCCGGTGGATAGGTCGCTTTGACCGAGTACTCACCCCCTTCGGATTCCGACAGAAACTCCAGCACCATTGTGGGCACCTCGCCCTGCAGTCGAGGTGTGTAGCTTCGTTCAACCTCCGATCGGGGAACGCTGATCTGACGAACATAAGCCCAATCCGGTGCTTTCACGACAAACTTGCCGTTGACCGTGGCACACATCCCATAGTTCGTCGATGTAAAAGCCATGTCGGGCAAGTGTCCGGCTAATTGCAGACTCTCGGTCAAGGCCGCTGCTAGGGCAGGTTGATTAATGTTGTCCACAGGATCGTCAGGCAAGACAAAATCATCGGGCAATTTTTCCCAGGAAATGGTGTATGTCGGGGCAGTAGCGACCATAACCCTGTTCACCTGTCAACAAATGGCGTTTACTTCAAGGCGCATGTACGATCCGATGTAAAATCGCCTCTCCATCGTAACCTTGGAAGGAAAACGGTATCTCACCCAATATCTTCGAATCCCAACGCAATCCCTGAGTTCACACTAATAGACCACAACGGGCTGGGTTACGTTACCTTATATCGCATCCGGTTGAAGAAACCAACTATCGTTTGCGCCGCTGCAATGCAGCGGCGCAAACGATAGTTGGGTTTTACGGCTGTTTAACCGGATTTGATATTACTATAAAGCAGAGCATTTGTATTGATTGAAGTCTGATAACGCAATGGACAATGATTTTGACAGCATTATCTTTGACTATGGCGGTGTCATTATTAACATCTGCTATGAAAATACGATCGCCGCGTTCAGCCGCCTCTCTGGGTTCGAGGCCAGCCAGTTCTATACCCAACACCAGCAGCGAGCGCTCTTCGACGATTACGAAAGGGGCCACATTGCTTCTGCTGAATTTCGCGATGGGCTGCGATCGCTCTTCCAAATCAACTGTTCTGATCAAGCGCTGGATGACGCCTGGAATGCCCTGTTACTCGATATTCCCCAGGAGCGGATTGCGTTACTGAAAGGGCTAGGCCAGCATAAGCGGTTATTTTTGCTGTCCAATATTAATGAAATTCATCGGATCGCGTGCGATCGCATCTTTGATGAAACCTTTGGCGCTGAGTTTGGTGGCATCTATAGCTTATTTGAGACCGTCTACTTCTCCTATGAGATGGGCGATCGCAAACCTAACCCTAGCATCTTCAAGACTGTCATCCAACAACAAGATCTCAACCCAAAACGGACTGTTTTTATTGAGGATACGCACCAGCATATCGCAGGAGCCAAATCGGTTGGCCTGCAAACCATTCACATCACTAATGGACTGACAATATTAGACTTAAATTTGACATGAAAAATTCACCTATCCAAACATCTCAGCCCACCCTTGGCTGTTACTTGACAAGATCCGGAAGGTGTTAATTCTTTTAACCCCCTATACGCAAGAAAATATTAGAATAAATTGCCTATTCTCTTGTCCCGCAAGGGTTAGAAGCGCTCAACAGCACGACAGAAGTTTGCATTATTGAAAGTCGCACCTCCATAATGTTCGTCTTGGGACTACTATAAAGCTGTATCTTTGCTCTTTTTGAAGTATTTCCCTTCTGCTTTCTGCCAGAAGACCAAGAACATGAACTTTAAAGTCAACTTCCTTCCTTCTTCCAAGACTACTGGTATTGCTACCGCTCTAGCTTTACTAACCTTCGGGGTTGCCGCATGCAATCCTCAAGAAACGGCCTCTGAAAATACGACCTCTGACACTGAGGCATCTTCTTCAGAGGCAGCCGATTTGCCAGGTGAAGGAATTTCGGTTGTGCCTGCCTATGCCATTCTCGAAGAGCGCTTTCAAACAGAAGTCGTCAACATTGGCCTGGAACAGCTGGGCTATGAAGTTGAGCCTCTCGTGGAGGTAGACTACACAGCGCTCTTTCTCGATATGTCTAATGGAAACATTACCTACACACCCGCGCACTGGCGTATTAACCAGGACGATCTCTTCGAAAATAGTGGGGGGGATGAGGTATTAGAACGTGAAGGCTCAATCATTGCGGATACTTTGCAAGGCTACATGATCGACAAGGCCACCGCAGAGGAGTACGGGATTACAACGCTCGATCAACTTGCCGATCCAGAAATTGCAGCGTTGTTTGATACGGATGGTGACGGCAGAGCCAACTTGATTGGCTGCGATGCGGCCTGGCTTTGTGCTTCCATGACTGAACATCACATTGATGAATATGGCCTGCGAGATACCGTTCAGCATGAGCAAGGGCGATATATCGCCTTACTGGCTGATATCGTTGCGAGTTACGAGCAGGGGCAGCCGATTCTGTATTACTCCTACACCCCATTCTGGATGCAGAACGTCTTGAAAGAGGGGGAAGATGTTGTGTGGCTAGAAGTGCCCTACACCTCTCTTCCTGAGGGGCAGGGTGATGAGGTAACTGAAGCTGAAACCACAGTCAATGGTGTAAATTTGGGCTTTCCGGTTCAAGATCAAATGATCGTTGCAAATCAAGCGTTTGTTGATGAAAATCCTGCCGCATCTCAGTTCTTTTCGCTGATCGAGATTCCAATTGAGGATGTGAATGCTCAAAACCAATTGCTGCAAGATGGAGAGGACGATCCTGAACAAATTCGCGCTCATGCTGAAGCCTGGGTGGAAGCAAACCAAGCGCAATTTGATGAGTGGGTCGAAGCAGCCTTAGCCGCTCAGTAAGCGTTGTAAAATCACCCCTCGCGTAATAACCGATACGGCCACTACGCAGCGGACATCTGTTCTTCGGCTCCCGGTAACGCGGGAGCCGCTTTGCTAGCTCTGATACCAACCACTCAGGCGGATGTTGCGAGCGCAGCTTGCAACATCCGCATCCCAATAGACATTGCTCAGCCGTCGCACACCCCCTCGTTTAAGCCGATCTGGAGGCATTGCACAGGTAATCGCTGACCCATGAATTGTGAGCCGTCACTATCCGTTCAGCTCATGTGCGCTGAAGACTTTCATCTAGTTGGCTACGAAGCTGGTCGAGAGTTTTGGCAGGTTCTAGGCAGTTGAGCCCCTGACAAACGAGGGCGATCGCTCCCTGGGGTAGCTCTTCTGATAACCGCAACATCACCGTGGGCAAATAGCGCCCTGCCAACTCCTGCAAAATCGCAGGGTTTGCCTTCACAACAGTTTGGTTGCGTAACCAATCGAGCGCAGAGAAAAGCCCAGGGCAACTGGTTGGCGCTTTTTCCATAACACCGCTGAACGCTTGGAGCGATCGCTCGGCTCGGCTCAGGTAGGTCATATCTTCCGTCAGCAGAAAGAGGCGAACGAGATTAGCGATCGCCACCCCATTGGCCGAAGGGGTGGCATTGTCGTCTATCTGGCGTTCTCGAACAACCAAATCGGGACTAGCATCGGTGGTGTAGTAGCCACCCAGCTCTTCGCTCCAGAGGTGTTGATCAAACTCCTGTTGGAGGGCAACTGCCCGAGCCAACCAATTGGGAGCGCCGGGTTCGACGAGCGGAGTTGGAGATTGCGTATCTTGCCATAACTGCGCCTGATGCAGGTCGAGCAGGGCTTTGATGAAGAGAGCATAGTCTTCGGAGCGGGCGATCGTGCTGACGATGCCACCATAGTTGAGTCGATGCAGTCGCCCCTCGACCTGCTGCTGATCGAGAATGAAGGTAGCCGCACGACCGGCCAGCGCCAGATATTCGGAGTTCTGCAACACCACGGCGGCCTGCGCTAACCCCGAAATCATCAAGCTATTCCAGGCCACAATCATTTTCGGGTCGGTGACAGCGGGAATTCGGCCAGGCCACTCTAGGGTTTTCGCTTCGTCGTTATTGCGGGCAGGGGGAAACGTCGAAACCTTTTCCGGCACATCCCCATAGCGTGCCTGGAAAAGTTTGCTCAAAACTTGCTCTAGCGATTCAGGCAACAGGCCAGGACTACGCCGCTGCAAAACGGTTTTTCCTTCAAAATTGCCGTCCGCCGTCACAGTAAAGTGCGATCGCACCTCGGACAACTCAGCCTCTGTCAGCAGCGCCTCCAGTTCCTTATAGTGCCAAACGTAAAATGCCCCTTCCTCTGGTTCGGCATCGTTGGAACTAAGGAAACTATCGGCATCCTGCGCCGCATAAAAGTAGCCCTCGGGAGCCGTCATCTCTCGTTTCAGCCATTGCACCGTTCCGGCGATCGCCCGTTCAAAGGCAGGCTCCTGAACACCGGCGCGCCACAGGTTGGCCAAATACTCCACAATCTGCCCATTGTCATAGAGCATTTTCTCGAAATGGGGCACCGTCCAGGTCGGATCCACCGTGTAACGGTGAAAGCCCCCGGCTACATGGTCATAGATGCCACCCAGCGCCAGATCTAACCCGCGCTTTTGACACACCTCCAGAGAGACATCCCGCACCTCCGGTTGCGCCAGATGCACCGATCGCAAGGCCGCTGCTGCATAGGGAATCATGGGAAACCGAGTCCCAGACTGAGTCGATGCAAGAATTTTAACGCTGTACTCCAACCCTCCACGAAACTGCACAGCGTCCAGATCCGAGGTGCCGGGAAACTGAGCCATTTGTTGCAGACGATTGACAATTTCCGATCGCACCGACTGGAGTTTTTCTTTCTCCGTGTCGTAGAACTGGCGGATGGATTGGAGCACCTGCAAAAAGCCAGGGCGACCGTAGCGCGGCTCCACCGGGAAGTAGGTACCACCATAAAAAGGCACCAGATCATCCGGTGATAGAAATACGTTGAGCGGCCAGCCACCCTGTCCCACCATCATTTGCAGGGTTTGCATATAAATGCTGTCGATGTCGGGGCGCTCCTCCCGATCGACCTTGATGGGGAGAAAGTTGGCGTTCATGTAAGCGGCGATCGCCTCATCCGAAAACGCCTCTCCCTCCATGACCGTACACCAGTGGCAACTGGAGTAGCCGATGGATAAGAAGATAGGCTTATCTTCCTGCCGTGCCGTTGTAATAGCTTCATCACACCAGGCCCACCAGTCGATGGGGTTTTCGGCATGTTTCCGTAAGTAAAGACTGTGAGCGGCGGCAAGACGATTAGTCATAGCAAACTCGTTTAACAGCGTATCGAGAACAGTTCAGGACGCAGTTTCCTTGAGTCTACCGTGAGTTCACAGAACCCTACACTCATATCAAATCCGGTTAAATAGCCGTAAAACCCAAATATCGTTTGTGCCGCTGCAATGCAGCGGCACAAACGATATTTGGGTTCTTCAACCGAATTTGATATCACTTCTTGGCGGATGTTTGAACGATGCTTGGATCTATAGATTTTTCCGGCACGGCGCATGAACAAAAGACGTGGAGTGAAGAGATCTCTCAAAGCACAATATGACTGAAGGAGATTTCTGAAACCATGCCAGTTGCATTCAATTGCAGCCTGACAGCCGTAATACCGCCCATTTCAGCAACCCTTTCCGGTGGAATGCCTGCCTCATAATACGATTCGATGTTCAGCTCGCTATCCATCTGCGCGGTGTCGAAGTCGATGACGCTGTCGATATCCAGGATCCGGGCGTAGTCCAAAGCAGCGTCTTTGGAAAGTGGAGTATTGGGTATCAGAGAAATTTTTGTGGTGCCAAAATCGCCCGAGCCGGCAATGAGGAGCGCATCTTTGAGCATGTATTGGGTCGGCTCACAACGCCCAACCCCAAGGCAAAAGGAGTGTTCCTCACGTAGTTGCGCGAATAGAGCCTGGTCAAATGGGCGTTCAAGGTAGGTGAGATCCGAAACATTTTCTAGATTGAAATCCCAGAAAGTCGGCTCTGGATATGTGCTGTCAGCGGGGGAGGCAGCAGCGGTGATCACTACCAGCACCGGTCCAGCTTCAGCGGTTCTGTCTTGATGGACAAATTCAAATCTACAGAACCCCTGCCCAGTTCCCGAACAGGCTTTGACCTCATTGAAACCAAGGCGCTCCATTTGCTGCACAAGACTGTCGTTGAAATCACTGGGTGTTCCGGTGGTCGTCGCAAAGGTATGGGGCAACCACCCACGCTCTATCAAGCGATCGCGCACGTCTCCATAGCGCGTTCCTCTAGCCTCCGGCAAATCGCCCAGCGTTATGGTGGTCAGGTTAGCCGGTTCAATCTCGTCTCCCTCTAGGGACGTCGCAGCACCATTGTCGCTGCCAGATCCCCCATCATCGCTGGTAGGTGGGGAATCAACGGCTGGGGTCGGCGCGGTTGACTGTTCGGGCGTTGACGCCAGGGTGGATGTTTCAGCATCCGAGCTATTGGATGCTGTCTCAGAGGAGGGTGATGTTGCACATCCAAGCAAACTGCTCAAGCCAACCGAGACGATCAGTAACGTCAGCAGTCCCTGGCGATTTCGGGCCAATCCGTTGTTTGCAACCATAGTCAAGTGAATTGTGAATCTAGAGTTGGACAGTAAAGCACCCATCTGAAGCCTTATGGTAAGGACTACATCTGGCTTGCAGCTCTGTCCGAAGTAGATTCACAGACATGAACGGATCAGAGATCGCTATTGCTCAAATGCTTTCGATTGTCTACTAGCGCGTCAGACCTTGCAAGCGTCCGTGCAAAGTGTTCCCCACCGCATGGCTACTATCAACAGTTGCCTAGACACTCAACCATCCGTACGGCTCCAACGGAAGGAGAATCCACCACTAGCGGTTTATCCCATTCCGTTGCGCCACCAACTCCTGTTTCAGCGAATAGACTAGCTGATCATGCGCTTTGCCTTTGAGAGCCTGCATACCCAAGCTCTTGCATCGGAAGCAGGGAGCGATCGCCTCATACACATCCTGAGTCAGCAAAATGTCGCCCTTTTCTGCCAGGGTCATCAACCGCGATGCTGTATTCACCGGATCTCCAAGAATGTTGAACTCCCGCCGTCCGCGAAGTTCGCCAATTTCGGCAGCAAAGACCGATCCAGCCGCAATGCCAATCCGATAGTTCAGCATCAAGGGATTGCCCGCCATATGGGGAGGCGGAAGCTGAGTGACGATGTCTCGCACCGCTAGCGCCAAGCTGGCCGCTCGCACCGCATCTTCCCGGTGGCGGCGAAAGACCCCGAAATAGATCAGAATATCGGAGCCGATCGCGTGGTAGGTCACTTTTTGAAGCACACCCCCTTTAGCTTTGGTTGCCGCATCAATTAAAGCGAGCGCCTTCGAGAAGCTGGTTGTGAGTTCCGGTAAGTCTTCGGGGCTCGCCCCATCCGCTGCTTCGGGAAAGCCCATCAGATTCACAAAAACCACGGTTGGGGTAGGAAAGTCAGGCGGAACCTGCCGCTCGGCGGCGGCCTCCACCAACACGTCCAATATCGACGAGGGCAAATAGGACGCCAGCGGTTGCACCCGCAACAGGGCATGGTGAATTTCGCGAATCAGCCCTTCCCGGCTACGGTCCATCAGCAGTGGGCTGGTCAAGCGGCGGCGGTTGAGGCTAATGTCATATTCTCCCAGGGCTTCGGCGCTGAAGTTGTCTTGAATCAGCGCATAACGATCGCGCTCCGACTCCGCATGGGGTGGCTCCACATGGAACAGCCCATGGAGGCGATCGCCCGCTTCCTGCGTCACACAGACCCGTCCCACCTGCCCAAAGCTCTCTGCCTTCTTTGCCCGCTGCACCGTACGTCCTAGCAGCACATGCGCCATGCGGCGTGGCGTTCCCAGATCAGCAGCCAGGTACGAGCCAGCATGGATCCCCGCCCGCATCGCCAGGGAGAAAGTTCCCTGGGGCGTTGCAATATTTTGAAAATGTGCCATCGCCCGCTGCATCCGCAGCCCAGTTCGCACTGCTTGCCCCGTATCGTCTCCCTGCACATCCTCAAGAAACTGCACCAACATCGCATCGCCCGTAAACTCCAGCAGGTCGCCCCCTGACTTACCGATGATGGTGATCATCTCGGAAAAATAACGGTTCAGCACCTCCAAGAGGGCGATCGCGCCCTTTTGACCAAATTGCGCATTGGCTTCTAGGAGCGGCGTAAAGCCTGCCAGATCTGTAAATAGCAACGTTCCCCGTCGCCACTCGTATCGCACCTGACCGGGCTTCGGCGGATCCTCTGCCACCTGTCGCGGCGTATAGTCCTGCAATGCCCGCTGCAGGGTTCGCAAATGCTGAAATGCCTGCATCAGGGCATCAGTATCTGGATCAAACCAGATCTGCACATAGAGATCCGCTGGTAACAACCGCCGCATCAGAGGCTCTATCTCCGCAGGGATCCGGTTGGCTTCAGGCACGATGGGGCTCGTCATCAGACTTTCAAGCAAAGGTTGTAGAGGTTTGAACCAGCATAGACGGGTAAGATTTCGGGCGGATGCATCGTTTTGAATATTCCTTGACTCTTTTCCGATTTTCCGCAGTTTTACGCAAAACAGACAAAAACTTTAGAGAAGTCTTAGCCTTGCACATTCAGCCCAGCGCGCATTGCTCATCGTAATCACAAGATAGCGGACGGATCGCCCAGATTGACGACCAAAAACAATCAGAACCGATAGACAATCCTAAGAGGCCGCTTGAAACGTCTCACAAGGGTAATTTTTCCGCAGACACCGCGCAGGTTCAAATAACCTCTAAAATCTAGAGACAGATAGGGCTTAAGTATTTTGTTGATGTTGTGGCCGCGACGTGACTACAACATCAATGAATGCCCTCAGGATTGCGAAAGTTTTGCGTAAGTCCTGCCAGACTACATCTGGGCACATTCCAACCGATTTATGCCAAATATAGATTGCTTGTGCCTGCTAAGTAGCTCGGCACGATGAAAAACCAGACTCTAAAAACCTGTGCCGCCCGCGCTGCGGGCGGCACAGGTTTTTAGAGTTTTAGGTTTAATTGCACCTGCCAACTTAGCCGCCTATCACTTCCAGGCTCTATAGATAATTGAAGGATGGGCTCAATATGGTTTATGCTTGTGTATGCTTAATTGAGGTGCTCTTAATTTGAGCAACCCTATGCGGATGTGGCGGAATTGGTATACGCGCACGTTTGAGGGGCGTGTGGCTTTGCCTTGCGAGTTCGAGTCTCGCCATCCGCATTTCTACCATTAGTTACAACAGCACGACACATGCGCCACAGGTTAGTCCAAGTGGCACATCCCTCATGCGTCTATCAGCTTCCGCCTACTTGGCACCAATCCTGGATTGAGCGCAAAAGCCCGTAGGAGAGAAACCATCTCTCTCCCTACAAATATCTGTAGGCTGGGGCATAGCAGCTCACCAACCTTGGCTGAGGATCGCTGTGTTCCTTCAGCTGCCACAAAGGAGCCGTTAGCCATTAAAACCAGCAATCACAACGAACTGGCGATCGCACAAGCATTCAGCCATATAAGCCAGGACTTGCGTAATCCCTGCAAATTTTCTTTTGTGGATGGCTTGGATTTGAGAAAAATTGGGCACTATAGTTAGGACTGTTTTTGGCAAGAGGGTAAACATTTGGATGTTTTTCCCAGTTCACCATCACAAATTTAGACACTCTCGTTAAACTGGTGTCTAGCTCAGTTCAAAGATGTCGTTGGGCTTAGCGAGTCCCTTGTTCAATGCTGTGACTGTGAACATCGCCATTCAGGGTGACACACAAATATTCCCCTTGTGTAAAATGACCAATCTGCTTCTACTACTTCAGTGCGATCGGATGGTGAAAACCCAGGGGCACATATTTCATTTACGTTCAGAGCTGAGAAACGCTAATCTGAGAGAGCTACACTCTTTGCCATCCCCTTCAATCGTTTCCAGAGGAGTTCGCCGTGGCAACTCATAAGATTTTGGTCATTGACGACAGCCGAGTCATTCGCAACATGGTCCGCGACATGTTGCCCAAAGGCAATTTTGAAGTACTAGAAGCAAAAGATGGCGTCGAGGGTATTAACACCATCCACCAAGAGCATCCCAACCTCATCATGCTCGACTTTCTATTGCCACGGATGAGCGGGTGGGAAGTCTTCCAGGAAATTCAAGCGAAGCCCAACCTGAGGGCACCGCTTGTGCTTATGTCTGGGCGAAAGGAAGAAGTAACCGAAAAAATTCAGGAACCTTTTGAGTACTTCGAGTTCATCGAAAAACCCTTCGAACAAAGGGAACTGGTCGAAGCCATTAAGTCGGCGATGGTGAAGTTTAAGAAATGGCCTCAGCCTGCTATGGCATCAGCCCCTGCGGCTGGAGGGGCAACGTCATCCGCAGATGTCGAAGCCCTCACTAAAAAGATCGACAAGATGCAAGCCGAGATCAATATGCTCAAGAAGCAAATGGCGCAAATTCTGAATTTCATCAAACAAAAGATGCGATAAGCGCCGATCGCTTAAAGCTACGGTTGATGAGTTTTGTGAACGTTGAGGGTTTTGTTACCTCAGCGTTCTCGCTTTAAAGCGTCACATGATAGAGCTTTGGCTCTCACAAAGAAGATCTCACCCCGATAGAGCCTTACGCATCTAGACTAAGACAGATTATTTTTTTGAAAGACCCGCGCGGCGGGTCTTTCAAAAAAATAATTGGATTTTACCTAAACGCGTAGCGCTATGCCTGAAGTGGTGGACTCTCAGAGCAATAGCCTAGAGTCGTTCGAGAAACTCGAGTAAATCAGCCATATCCTGTTCGCTAGGCTGAAACTGCGGCATGGGAGGCGTATCCCCACTGACAACCTGGTGAATCAGGCCAACATCAGACTTGCGCGACGACACATGCTGCAAGCTGGGTCCAACTTCGCCCTTCCCTAAAAGCCCATGGCAGGTTGCACAGTTCATGACGAAAATCTCTTGTCCACGCTCAGCATCACCCTCAAGCGCCAGCACATCTCGAATATACGGGTCGGCATGCTCAACGTAATAAACGACACCTAACCAGGCCAAAATGATAAGGGCAATTCCCAGGAACATGGGAATCACCTTAACGAGCGCAGGTTGCATAGGTGGAATATCGCTCGCGCCCTGATTGCTTGACAATTCTTGATTATCCAAAAGTTCCCTTGTCAAAGTCAGACGGCCTTTCTTATCGATCTATAACTTAGATTAAGGTTTTTTGCAGAAGTTTAGATATTTACACATATTTTTTTTAGGAAGATCGGGATGGAATGAAAAAAAGACTCTCCCAAAACTCGTGTTTTCAAAAAATTTACTGAGGCAGTTTAATCTGTCAGTCAGACCATAATTCCCGAGACACTATCACAAAATGTAAAGGAATATTAAAACCAATTCTCGGTTTTGGCCTCAAGAAAGTTGATAAAATTATAGGCAATTCCTAACGGAGAATACGCTGTGGTTGAACCCTTACTCTCTGGTATCGTTTTGGGGCTGATCCCCATCACCCTCGCGGGTCTGTTTGTTGCCGCTTATCTGCAATATCGTCGGGGTGACCAGTTAGGGCTGTAATCGCTACGGCGATCACCCATCCTATTTCCTCAATCGATCCATAATCCCTCCCAAGTACAGATTTGGGAGGGATTGTTTTGTCTAACAGACGGGGGTTGCAGAATCCGAGTATAATTTTTTTCGAGAAGCGGCGTGGATACACCGCTTCTCGAAAAAAATCATACCTTTAGCCAGCAACATCGGCAGACGGCTATGGACTCTGAAAGAAGGTCACAGCCGTATTGCCATACACCTTTGTGCGAGAAGGTTTCAGGGGTTGAGCTTGGGTTAACAAATGCTGCCACTCTGCTGCGGCCCAGCGATGGGGCTCATGCTCCACCGCTAGCTCGCCATCGGGGGCAAGGAGATGGTGCTGAGCGATCGCCTGCAATACGGGCAGATACAAGTCACTGGCATAGGGAGGGTCAAAGTAGATGCGATCGAATCGTTGCCCTGCTAAAGTGGGCAATTTTTGCATCACATTGCCGCGAATCACCCGCACCGTTTGGTCAGGAGCCGCAATCCGCTTCCAATTTTCAGCAATGACCGCACAGGCGCGACCAGACTGCTCGATGCCGACTACTTCTGAGGCACCCCGTCCCAATGCTTCGGCTCCCATTGCCCCGATGCCACTGCATAGATCCAGCCAACGACATTGGGCGATCGCCCCCTGCCAAATATTGAACACAGCCTCGCGTACCCGCGCGGGGGTAGGACGCGTCGTCTGTCCCGGCAGGGTCTTGAGGGGACGATTTCCGTAGACGCGCAAACCCATGGCAAGGTTGGTTCTAGAAGTTGGATTTATTTTAGCTCGGGCGGTAGATGCTTAGGATGCCGCAACGGCCAATTGCTGCTGCCGGACAAGGGTGACGAAATTCGCCAGGATCTTAAGCCCAGCCGTCGAGGATTTTTCGGGGTGAAACTGAACGGCCATCAGGTTTTCGTGGGCGATCGCCGCTGTCACAGTCTGCGTTCCGTGGGTCACGGTCGCTGCGCGCATGGCGGGGTCACTGGGATCAGCGTAGAAGGAATGCACGAAGTACACCCAGTCATTCGGTAAATCGTTCCACAGGGCGAGCTTGGGTTGGTTGTATTGCAACGCATTCCAGCCCATATGGGGAATAGTAATGTCGGGTTCGGGATGGAAGCGGCGCACATAGCCGGGGATAATCTCTAGTCCGGCTTCAACGCCCTCTTCGCTGCCCTCTAGCAAAATCTGGAGACCCAGGCAGATACCCAAAAAGGGTTTGCCACTGGCAATAATATCGCGGACGGGATGGATGAGGTCGCGCGATCGCAAATGCTGCACGGCAGGATCAAAAGCACCGACTCCAGGCAACACCACGGCATCGGCTTGCTCCAAGTCGCGGGCAACATCTGTTACATGGGTCGTGGCTCCAGCCTGCTGCAAGCCCTTGCAGGCCGAATGCAGATTGCCCATGTCGTAGTCCACCACGGCAATTCGTACCATCGATTTTCCCTCCGCCGTATCGCAGAACACTCTCACTATATCGGAGAGTTCGCCCTCCCTGCGCGTTGCTTGCTACAAACTGCGGGAGTTCATCCACCCTGGATCGCTGACCCAATAGAATCGAAGGAAGCACAACAGTGAGCCCGATGACAACAACGCAGCCATTGCTGAGACTGGATAGCGATCTCGCCTAGGACAACGGGATGGATACACACTACAAACTAGACAATTGGGGTCTACTAACCAGGCCGCCAGGGAGCGACCTGAACCGCCGATTAACCACCAATGCGAAGCAGTTCTACATCAAAGACGAGTGTGGCATTGGGAGGAATGACGCCACCTGCCCCCCGTGAGCCGTAGCCGAGCTCGGGGGGAATAATGAGCTGACGGCGATCGCCCACGCGCATCATGCTGACGCCTTCATCCCAGCCGCGAATCACCTGGCCTATGCCGATTTTGAAGGAGAAGGGTTGGTTGCGATCGCGGGAGCTATCAAACTTAGTGCCGTCTTCCAGGGTTCCGGTGTAGTGCACGGTAACGGTTTGCCCTTTCTGGGGCTGTGCGCCAGTGCCTTCTTCGAGGACGACATACTTCAGCCCAGAGTCGGTAGTAACGGCGTTATTTTCTTCGGTATCTGCCATAGCAACTGTCAGGGTAGAGGGAGTGGAAACTTCGGGTTCAGAGGATTCGGGTTGAGAGGGAACTTCGGTGCTAACAACAGTGGTCTCTGGAGCTGCCAGATTGGGGCTTCCTTCGGGGTCGGCCAACGCCTCGGCTCCGCCATCCGTTAGTTGCAGCACAAGCAACAACACTAAGCACCCAACCACCAAACCGAGACTGATCAAAATCTCACGCATGACAATTCCTCCGCCTGTCTCCAACCAAGTTCTGCATTTCGCAAAGCTCGCAGTTTATGCCGGAGCTTTGCATGCTGCCCTTCAGTTTATCGCCAAACGTATCCCTCGCATCCGGGTTCCCAGAATCCAAGCCATAGTCTCTCTACCAGTAACACTCTTTAGAACTTACGCAAACCTTGCGTAATACTGAGCAAATTTGTTGATTTTGTGGCCGCGACGCGGCCACAAAATCAACAAAATGCGTCAGTCCAGACCCTTGCATCCTTCTAAAGAGCATGTTTGAGCAGTAGGGCTTTCATCCGCACTCGTACGCACTCGTACGGAAAATCAACACTCCCTAAAGCGTTTCCAGCCGCCTTTAGCAGGAACCAGACTGTTGCGAAGAAGACCCAAAGGTTACTTTTGACAGTTGAGGTCCTAGCGCCAAAGCTTATTTTCGAGATCGCGTATCTGCCGTTCCAGGCGATCGAGCCGTCCGCGTAGTTCATCCATTTCCGCCTGACGGGGAACCCCCAAATCTTGCATTACATTGCGAATCTGGCGTTGCATCAACTCTTCAAAACTGCCCTGATCCGTCCGCAACTGGTGCATGACATCGTTGACCATCTTCGTCGCTTGATCCGGATCGATGCGCCCTTCGCGCACCCACTGATCCGTTGCTTCGCGAATCTTGTCGGCCACCAGTGATGTCGTCCCAATGCCCAGCATCAACAGCTGCTTCAATACATTATTGCTATCCATACTTTTCTCCCTTTCCAGCACAGCAACGGGCGTAACACCCACAACTCGCCGCCATACCGTTTCACTTCAACATTCTGGCAAATTCTGCTCTGTTCCCCTGCACAGATGGAGTAGGGAAAACTCACCCCCGGCCTTATCATACTGGCAATCCCCTTACAGAAAAATTACAGCGATTTTCGCGCATTGAAAACCGACCCATGGCCTAGAAAGGTGAAGAAAACCTGGCGTTCCTTAACCAATTCCCATGGCTGTCAGCGACAATCACGATTAGCCAGATCCACAGCAAAATAAGTAGGAAGAACGTATTAGTCAGGAAGCGTCCTATGGTTATCGAATGGCTTAACGTCACCGTAGAACCCGAACTGCGAGAGCAGTATGTGCAACAAGATGAGGAAATTTGGACAGCAGTATTGTCTCGCTATCCGGGCTATTTGGGTAAAGAGGTATGGATCAGTCCCGATGACTTATCTAATGTCGTTTTGATTGTGCGCTGGAATAGTTTTGAAGAATGGTACGCCATCCCTGACGATGTGCTGCAGGAGACAGAAGACCGGTTTCGCGAGGCGATGGGCGGTGATACTTACGAAATCACGGAATCAAAGCGCTTTCAGGTACGCCGATTTTCGCAAAGCGTGCAGTAAATGTGCAATTCATGCAGTAGAAAGACTGTTGCTCATCGCTAGCGTGAAATATAGCGGTGTGCAACCGCATTAAGCACAACCGTACTTAACTAACGCGCATAGCGCTATATCTACGAAACTTATCGACACTCGCTTTGATCACCTCACTTCTCTTTAATCTATGAGCCAATCCATTGCAGACATTCTGTGGCAAGAAAACGAGGATCTGGCGATCGCCTGCCTCAATCATCCGTTTGTGCGGGGGATTGGGGATGGTCGGTTGTCGCGCGATACGTTTGCCTACTATGTGGGACAGGATGCATTTTTCCTGGAAGCCTTTGCCCGTGCCTATAGCATTGCTGCGGCCAAAGCCGAAGACTGGGATGGCTTCACCGTCTTTCACGCCCTGGCCGATGGTGTCTTGCAGGAACTTAAACTCCACGACAGCTATGCCCAGAACTGGGAGGTGAATCTGCAAACCGTGCAACCTGGAACCGCCACCCGCCAATACACCGACTTTCTGTTGGCAACGGCTTGGGGGCAGGATGTGGGCGTAACCGCGACGGCCATGCTCCCTTGTATGAAGCTCTATTCCTTCTTGGGCACAGCCTTGGCACAGTCGGGGATTCCAGACCATGCCTATGGCGACTGGATTGCAACCTATAGCAGCAACGAGTTTGACCCGCTCGTGAAGCAACTAGAGCAACTGGCTGAAAAATACAGTCAGCTCTCTCGTACAACGCGCTCGACCTATCGCTATGCTATGCAGTGCGAGTTGGATTTCTTTGAGGGAGCCTTACAGGCCAAGAATGTCAGCTCTGCTAGTTAGGAAGGATAGCACTTCAAACCCAGGCTCAACATCTATACAGCCGATGCACTCGCCCTGAGGTAAGTTCGTTATCAGACAATCCCACGGGAAGGGACAGCGAGTGCTACGCTGGAGGAATGTTACGCTTTGTTTCTAGCTAAGATGGACAAAGTTTACAGAAATTAGCGCGTCCATATCGCTGATTACCTGTGTTGGCTGTCCCAATTTCCGTTGATAAAGCGATCGCCTCCTTTGGCCAACGATCAACCCGATTCGTCTGAATGTGCGCGATCGCCCAAGGGTCTCTCTCCTATCGCTGCGTTTTCTGAGCGGCTCCTACTTGGCGATTTTGCTGCGGAGTGTGGCGATTCTCCCCCTCAATGCATTGCTGACTCTACGCGGCGATCGCGTCGGCTGTTTACGTTGTTACGCTGGCCTGAGCCTTACCCTTTCTCTATATAATCCAAATTCCACTTCTAGACCTATGATTTCTCCCATTCGCAACGTTGCCATCATTGCTCACGTTGATCACGGTAAGACCACACTCGTCGATGCTCTCCTCAAGCAGTCGGGGACGTTCCGCGAGGGAGAGGAGGTACCCGATTGCGTTATGGACTCCAATACCCTGGAGCGGGAGCGGGGTATCACGATCCTGTCGAAAAACACCGCTGTGCGCTACAACGGAACGCTGATCAACATTGTAGATACCCCCGGTCACGCGGACTTTGGGGGCGAAGTTGAGCGCGTGTTAGGCATGGTCGATGGCTGTATTCTGATCGTCGATGCCAACGAAGGCCCGATGCCTCAAACACGCTTTGTGCTGAAGAAGGCACTAGAAAAGGGGTTGCGTCCCATCGTTGTGGTCAACAAAATTGACCGTCCTCAGGCCGATCCCTATGGAGCGATCGACAAAGTACTGGACTTGTTCATCGACCTAGGAGCCGACGACGACCAGTGCGAATTTCCGCATTTGTTTGCCTCTGGGCTGAGCGGTTTTGCAAAGAACGAACTGGAAGACGAAGAGGTGGATATGCAGCCTCTGTTCGAAGCCATTTTGACCCATGTCCCTGCCCCTGTTGGCGATCCTGAAAAGCCTCTACAACTGCAAGTCACAACCCTGGACTATTCTGAATATCTGGGTCGCATCGTGATCGGGCGAATCCACAATGGCACGATCCATGCGGGGCAAACCGTGGCTCTGGCCAAGGGAGACGAAGCCAACCTGGTGAAGGGTAAGATCTCGAAGCTGATGGGCTTTGAAGGGCTGAGCCGGGTGGAACTAGAGACAGCCAGTGCTGGCAACCTGGTTGCGGTCTCCGGATTTGCGGATGCGAACATTGGCGAAACGATTACCGACATCGACAATCCTCAAGCGTTGCCTCTGATCAAGGTAGATGAGCCAACCTTGCAGATGACTTTCTCTGTCAATGACTCTCCTTTTGCTGGAAGAGAGGGACAGTTTGTGACCTCTCGGCAGGTGCGCGATCGCCTCATGCGGGAGCTGGAAACCAATGTGGCGTTGCGAGTGGAGCCCACCGACTCTCCCGACAAGTTTGCAGTAGCCGGACGGGGCGAATTGCACCTGGGGATTTTGATCGAAACCATGCGTCGGGAAGGGTACGAGTTCCAAGTGTCGCAGCCACAAGTGATCTACCGCGAGGTGAATGGTCAGCCCTGCGAACCCTTCGAGGTGCTGGTTATGGATGTACCCGATGAAGCGTCGGGAAGCTGCATCGAGCGTCTGGGTCAGCGTCGAGCCGAGATGCAAGATATGCGCGTTAGCGACAATGGGCGCACCCAACTAGAATTCGTGATTCCCGCTCGGGGACTGATCGGATTTCGGGGCGACTTCATGCGGATCACCCGTGGGGACGGCATCATGAATCACAGTTTCTTAGATTACCGTCCCCTTTCAGGCGATGTGGAAACGCGACGGAATGGAGTACTGATCTCCTTCGAAGAAGGCACCGCAACGTTTTATGCCATGAAAAACGCCGAAGATCGGGGGGTGTTCTTCATCACTCCCGGTACCAAGGTTTACAAGGGCATGATCATCGGCGAGCACAACCGCCAACAGGATTTGGAACTCAATGTTTGCAAGACAAAGCAGTTGACCAACCACCGTTCTGCGACGGGCGATGAGCTGGTGCAGTTGCAAGCCCCAGTGGACATGAGCTTGGAGCGGGCATTGGAGTACATCGGCTCGGATGAGCTGCTAGAAGTCACGCCCGAGTCGATTCGCCTGCGGAAACTGTCGAAGAAACTAGCCAGACGATAGGCAAGGCCACATACGAGGCACTGAGTGTTTGCCAGTGGTCTAGAATAACACCATAGACGTTCGGTGTATCGAGCACCGAGCGTCTTGTTATCCTGAACTCATGCTCTAGGCTACTGTTACAGACATTCGACGTCGCGGTGTCTGGAATCGGGTCGATCGCTTCCTGTCGGTTGATCTAACCTATTGCGTAGGAATATTCCTTTTCAGGCAGTAAAACGGAGCGCAGAATGCAGGTTTGGGTGACGACGTTTATGGTGCTGTTTGGGCTGTTCTTTGGAATTGCTGAACTGTTTCCCTGGTTGGCTCAGTTTTCATCTGCGCCACCGATTTTCATTGGAGCAGGAATCTTGTTGGCGATCGCCTCCAATCTTAACCAAGCTGCTGGCTTGCCCTGGCAGTCGGCTGAGGCTTCTCGCAAAACCTCTCTAGCAAAACCAACGACGCCAGCTGTCCCTGCAACGTCTAAGCCGTCGTCGGCATCGGCACCGGCGACTCCATCCCCCTCCCCAACTCCCAGGCAGATACAGCGAT
>JADEXA010000140.1 GCA_015207365.1 Vacuolonema iberomarrocanum LEGE 07170 | reverse complement strand
TTGAATCTCTTTAGGGAAGGCACTCAGGCGGTAAAGCTTCGCCCCCCTCGCCCCCTTCTTGTAGTCCTCCGACTGGAGGATGACCTTGACCTCTGGCCGCTTGCGAAAGGCTTGAACGGTCAGGCCCATCACCCTCGCAACTTCAGACAGGGAATATCGACGTTCGTCCATCTCAAGCGACCTCGTCCATCGGCTCCGGCTTTCCGTATCTGTCAGGGAAAACTTCCCACAGCGGTTTGCCAATAGCGTCGGCTATAGCTCGCTCAACACGGGCGCTCGTGGTGTCACGACTGAGGATCTTAGACATCATGCTGGGCGTCACTCCCAAGCTGTCACCCAATGCCTTTAGTGACAGATGGGAAATCCGCAACTCAGCCTTAATCCGTTCCTTATGAATGGCTTTGCTTCCTCATCTGTCATCACGATAGTGACAGATTCTCTATCTGTCAACAAATTGATACAGATGTATCCTGACAGATAGCCCAGTCAACTTGTAGACTCGTGACAGACGCAAGAGGACTACCGTGTCACCGGAACAGCGAGAACGACTGAGCCAAATTGTCATCAAAGCCCGTGGCCCCATGAGTCAGAGGGCATATGCGCGGGCAACGGGCTTGTCCTATGACACCGTTCAGCGGTTAGAGCGGGGAGATACAAACCCCAAAGAAGAGAGCTTGTCCAAGTTGGCGCGAAACTTAGGGATGAGTTTGGATGACTTGCTGGGTCACTTAAGTGGCCCCTATCTGTCAGAGCAAGACCACAACCTCAAAGAGCCCGTTGCCACCTATATCAAATGCATTGCCGCTTCAGAATCAAGCCACGAAAAAGAAGATCGCTACTACGAAGACCTCATCAATGAACTCGAAGAATTTCGCACGCAAGTCGTAAACAACAACCCAGAAATCAGTAGTTTCAGAGAGGTCTTCATTGTCGAAAATGATGCCATGAGCCCAGACCTCAATCCAGGCGATACCTTTTTCATCGACCGCCAAGATACGGATCCCCATGTTGTTTTGCAGGGTATGTACTACATCCGTTTGGGAGAGCAGAAAACTTGTGCTAATCTGGCTCGCATCCCTGGAAACTTGTTAGAAATTACCTATGCCAACCCCCTTTAC
>JADEXA010000002.1 GCA_015207365.1 Vacuolonema iberomarrocanum LEGE 07170 | reverse complement strand
GGTATGGAAGTAATGCACGAGCGCAATGCTCACAACTTCCCCTTGGATTTGGCGTCTGGCGAGTCTGCACCTGTTGCACTGACGGCTCCTTCCATCAACGGCTAAGTTGTTGGCTGACAGCTGAATTCTCCTAGCCATAGTTAGGGCAGAGCGCCTCCCATTGGGGGCGCTTTTTGCTATGGAAATGCATTATGCGATAGAAATAGAGTTGCGTTCGAGCCCATGAGCTAGAAACCATGCACATTCGGATAGCGACCCAAGATGACATCGATACGCTGTTCGATATCCGAACCAGTGTTGTCGAAAATCATCAGTCTCGCGAAGAAATTGCCGAGCTTGGCATTACTCCAGAATCGGTTGCCGCAATGCTGGAAACCGACTGTTGTGCCTGGGTGGCGGAGATCGGCGATCGCACCATTGGTTTCTCCATAGCAAATGCTATGGAAAAAACGATATTTGGGGTCTTTGTGCGCCCTGGGTTTGAAGGGCAGGGTGCTGGTCGTGCCCTCATGCAAGCGGCTGAATATTGGCTGTGGTCGCAAGGACTTGAAGATATTTGGTTGGTCACTGGCAATGATCCCAACTTGAGAGCCTATGGTTTTTACCTGCGCCTCGGCTGGGTACCAACGGGCGTTGAGTCGACGGGAGACTTTCAGGGAGAGATGAAGTTTGTCAAAACCTGTAACACAAAGCATTCCTGCGGGTTACCTGAATATTGCAGCTGACCCAAGGCTTTCGGTTTAGACCGATAAGATGCCTAATCAATTGGGCCGGGATAGTTTGATTTTCGGGAAATCAGGGGTATATTTTTCGATTGCTCCTCAACCTGAACAGTATTATCGAGGGAGTATCTGATACATTTTTAATTTTGCTCTTTTAGTTTCTTGCCTGTGACCCTACGACTGGTTTTGATTGAGGATGACTCGGCATACCGTTCAGCTTTGGCGCTGTGGCTGGAGCAGATTACAGATATTGAGGTTGTAGCAGAATGCCGTCTGTCTGAAGCGATCGCCTGTCTACGCGAGACTTTACCCGACTTGGATCGTGGGGATAACGACTTATTTCTGGCGATTCTAGGACTTTCACCCACTGCCCTACAACCTGGTGAAACATCCGAATGGCAAGTGTGTGAAAGAGTGCGATCGCAGTTTCCTCAGCTTCCCATTTTGATACTAGGTGTATCTGCCGAACCGATTCTAGTGGCGGCAGCACAGCGGGCAGGGGCGACTGGATTTTGGTTGCGGGGTAGCCAGCCTGATGCGCTGGTTGCAACAATGCGACGGGTAGCCAATGGGCAAGGCGTATGGATTGGGCATACCGACCCGATCGCGGCAGCGGGTGGGCGTCCTGGTGTCTTCAGTGAAATGCGGCGCAATTTGCGAATCACTGGCGTAAGACGAATGGAGGGCGCGATCGCCGAACTGTCTCAGCAGTTGCGCGACGGACGACTCACCCAAGTAGAGCGCTTGATTCTTGAAGGGCGGCGGCGGGAAGTACGCGTGGCTCGCTGGTTGGTGCAACAAATGCTGGCAACTCCAGCATTATCTGATGGGGAACGTGATGATGCAGCCACGCAACAGATCCCGGATGTGTCTCCTGGAGTAAGTTCGCCAGAGATGGGTGAGAGACAAGCGCGATCGCAAGCTATTGCCCCAACCCGCCTGTCTGCGAATGCGAGTGAACTGGAACCTGTCCCGGCGATCGCACCCCTAGAAACCCGTATCTCAGCTTTGAGCTTGCAGTCAATACTCGTGGACGCCCTGCTATCAAATATTCAGAGCAGTGTAGCGAACCTGACAGGCGTTCCTCTGGAAACGGATATCTTGCAATCGGCACGGAAGCAAGAGCTGTTTGGGCTGATCTTGCGTAAACTGGAGAGCTTACTAGAAGACTTGCGCCAATCTCAAATTACGGTTGAGCAGTTGGAAGGCATGCAACTGCAACTCTTGCTCGACCTGTGGGAAACCGCCACAGAAGACTTTTTTGGCCGATATTCCACGCTGGTCATTCAGGGAACGGAAGTGCCATTGGTGGAGGTGTTGCTATCGGATGCGCCGCTGGTGGATGCCACCCTGCTCCG
Source organism: Vacuolonema iberomarrocanum LEGE 07170 (assembly GCA_015207365.1). GTDB lineage: Bacteria > Cyanobacteriota > Cyanobacteriia > Elainellales > Elainellaceae > Vacuolonema > Vacuolonema iberomarrocanum. Next base: position 228,536 of record JADEXA010000002.1, on the reverse strand, counting down.
TCCTATCCCTTATTTTGAAACGTTGCTGTCGCATCTCTTGTTTCAAACACCCCTGATGATTAACGGCAATGCTTACCCAGCAGGCAACCCAGAATCTTTGCTACGGGCGGAGTTGTTGCTAGGGCATACTGTTCTGCAACTGGCCAATGCGGTGGTTCAACCCCTACTCAACCAGTTTGCCGATGTAGAAGAAATCAAACAAAGCTTTTATGATCGCCGCCTCATGTCTACCCGCGAGGTCGAGCGGTTCCGCAACGACTTGTCCTGGCACTACCGAATGCGTCGCTACTTTGGCACGCCCCGCGATATTTTCGAGAGCCGCCATCAACTCCTCACGTTCCAGCCCCGTGGCATTCAGGTGCGCTCTATCTATGCACCCCGACGGGATGAGCTGGAGGATCTGAGCGGGCTTCCCTATGCGGTGACGTTGGTACTGGAAACGCGAGACGCGATCGCCCCCCGCTTGCGAGCGTCTTTCTCTGTCGTTGGCAGTGCTCTGGTGTATGTGTTGACGGAAGTGCTGGGACGTAGCATTGGTTTGATTGGGCGCGGTGTCATCAAAGGGGTCGGCAATGTGTGGCAGGAAACTCGTTATTCCCGCGATAGTGACCCACGCCAGTAAACCCGACGCACGTTGGAGCCATCGCTTCCATTAACAACGAATTCGAGTTTAGCAACTCAGCTGATTGAATAGACCCTACCAGGATGACCCTGAAGCTGCCGATTGCGATCGCCCCAGCGCTAGAATGGGAGGCGCCTCGTGATGGAAGACCCGACCCATGAATTCTGATTCCTCTCGATTCAAGAATGTTCGGCAATGGCTACTGCCATTAGCATCCGGTGTTCTACTGCTCGGCCTGGGTGCCGCAGGATGGTGGATTGCCGAGCGTGCTACCTCCTCGGGTACCGCTGAAGCTCCCTCGGCAGGAGATGAAACCGGGGCGATCGCCCTCCCGGAACCTGAACCCAATGCGCTGAACGCCCCCGCCAACTTGCTGGAAGCCCCCGATGATTCTAGTCAGGTGGTTTTGCCGGATGGCTGGGAAGCAGAGCCAGAGCTGAACCCGGTGGCGCAAATTCAGGCAGCGAACCGTCAGCAGCAGATGTATTTGGTGGTTCGCGCTCAGCCCAGAGACGGGTTGGCTGACTTGACGAAGGAAGAGTTTTCGGAGCAATCGCGCCAACAACTCAAAGAGCAACTAACGAATGTGGAAGAAGCGGGACCCAGCGAACAAATCACCCAGGTCGGTGAGTTTGATGCCGTGCAGTACGAGATTCGCGGATCCAACAACGACATCAACGTAGTCTATTTGCACACGACGGTTGAGACACCAGAGCACTTCACCCAAATTCTCACCTGGACAGCGCCAACAGACTTTGCCCGCAACGAAGCGGCGATGCAAGAGCTGATTCAAAACGTAGAAGTTCGCTAAACGCGTAGGTTGAAGATTTCAAGCAATTTAGCAAATAGTGCCGAAATAAGATGCTGCTACATTAAGGGTAAGCCTTGTCGGTTGAGTGCATAGGCAATTTTTGGCTTTGCTACAATTTGACTATGAACACAGCACATCCAGACATTGTCGTAGTAAGTCCTGATAAGGAATATCTGATTATCGTTGAGGTAAAACTCAATGATAGTATTTCGCTTCGTCAAAGGGCTGTTGAGCAACTAAAGCACCTTATGGCTTCTGTTGGCTGTTCAGTTGGTTTGGCCATAACTGGTGAACACATTGTTCTCCTCCGTGATTCCTTAGAAAAATCTCATGGTGAGTCGATTTCTGTAATTGGTGAAGCCAAGCTACCAGCTTGCCTACTACCCTCTGTAGATGAGCAATGGCGAGGAAGTCGCGAGCTTGAGTTTGAGTCGCGAGTTCAACAGTGGCTTGAGAAACTAAAACAGACGTCTAGTCTAGAAACTTTGCCGAATGACTTAGGAGAGCTTTTGGGTGAGCCTATTATTAGGCTTCTCCAGCTTGGTGAAATTCGAGCGGCTGGCCCAAGATGGAGTAAGGTCGCCAGTTGAAGCCTAGTGTCGTTTTAGTTGAAACAAATTGGGTCGTAGATGTTACAGCCCCAGCTCATTTGCAAAGCCCTCAGGCTATTCATCTGCTGCAACGGGCTGATGCTGGTGAACTTCAGTTATTTGTGCCAGCGATATGCTTGGCGGAAGCCCGCGAAACTGTACCTCGAAGATTTACGCCGCGCTCGCGCTCAGAAGACCTACGCAAGTTCGTTCGGTGGGCAAGAGATGAAGGGCGCATAAGACTAGAAGATGCGGAAGCCGCATTCCGGGTATTTAACCAATTTGATGGATTAGTTGCCAATGAGCTGACCAAGATTTCAGAACGCTTAAATGGTTTAGCATCACATCCAGGACTGAGCGTTTTTCCGCTTTCAGAGCCAATGCTAGAGCGTCAAGTATTTGTTGGTGCGATGGGTCTTTCCGTAAAACCCTATGACCTTGCGATTTTGGCTGCTGTATTAGTGAAATCTGAAGAATTGCAGCAAGATGGATATCCTTGGGTTGGCTTTTGTGAATTGGATTCTGATCTGCAACCTTGGGATAAAGCGGGTGCTCGCAAATCTATTCTCAGTGATCTTTACGATAGCTCTCGGGTATGGGTGTATGGTGACTTCTTGCTAGAAGAAATTGATGAGCTTCCTGAGAGTTGGCTCACTCAAACCTAGTGGTTGCTGCCTAACGTTCTGCTCATTGGATGCAGACAAATTTGATATCTTGACGATAGTTTATTGCGTTCCGGTTCGGTGAACTTATGGGGCTGCTGGCTGTGACTGAGGTTTATCAAAGTGCAAATAAATTAAGCCACGGTTTTAGTGCAGTAGTTTGTAAGAAATTCCAGTAATGTTCCATACGTTTTGTTGGGTTCTAACTTTTCTCAAAACTTGTGCTAATAAATTTGCTGACTAACGCGGAATTTCGACTCTGTCTTTGAACGATCGCATTTCTAAAATTTAACGTCTCGTGTGTTTGATGATGGCATCAATGATGGTATCCCAATCGTTTCGATGCAGCTCGTGCGCTGTTCCTTCCAGGGTTAGCAGAGTGGTGTTAGGAATTTCCTCAGCTAGTGTTACCCCGTTTTGATAGTTAACGATCGCATCTGCAGTACCGTGAATGACCAAGGTTGAAATGTTGATTTCCCCGAGCCGATTGTAATAGCGATCGCCTCCTGAGAGGAGAGCATGATTGTTGGCGCTAGGCAGATTGTTTGCCCGCTTTACATCTTCCGTCGCTAGCGCCCGAACGGTCGTTTCGTCGAAGGGATGCTGAGAACCCGTAAAGGTTAAGCGAAAGAGTTCAACCGTGTAATCAATATCGAATCACGTAGCGTCCAACGTCTGCCAGTTTCTGGCAGAAATCTTTAGGCCACCACACCATTGAAACGCAACCACCGGCACTCAATAGCAGAGTTGGATCGGTTGAATGACCAAAACTCTCGGTGCAGAGTTCAACCCCATTCGCCTGAATCATTCTCTCGCTCATATAGCGCTATGCGCGTTAGTTAAGTACGGTTGTGTGGCGCGCCGCGCCCCACACAACCGTTGCTGTGCTTAATGCGGTTGCACACCGCTATATTTCGGCTCCACGAACGTCTTGAGGTGTTTGGCAAGGCAAATTGAACCGTCGGCTCCATTTCGTAATGACTATGAGTGCATGGCTGAAAGTTGCTGAAGCTTAAGAGCGGTATCTGACTCTGGCAATGGTAAGTACATCACAACTTCTAGATTTGGATTATCAGCTACTTTAAAGACAACATAATTTAGTCTTAGCTGACCAACGAGTGGATGGTTGATTTCTTTACGTCCATCTGTTCTACCTAATATATTTTGCTCTGCCCACCACAGCCGAAATTCTGGGCTAACAACCTCAAGGTTATGGATTAACTCAACAAACCAAGGATCTCCAACAAAACGGCTATAGCTTATGCGAAACTGAGCGAGCACTAAGCGAGCATGAGATTCCCAATCCACTAAAATTTGTCGTAGATTCTCATTCATGAACACGAACCAAAGAATATTTCGCTCTTGAATTGGTAGTGCTTCAAAATCGCCAAACACAGCGCAAGCAGCTTGATTCCAAGCGAGTAAATCCCATCTTTGTCCGGTAATATAGGCGGGGTTTGCGCCAAATCGTTCGAGTGCTTGTATTAGTAATGAATCCACCATTTCTTGGTGTGAAATGGAATCTGGAGGGGGAGGCTGATTTGCTAGCAGAAAGAGATGCTTTCGCTCATCTAAATTGAGCTTGAGAGCACGAGCGATTCCTTCTAGCACTTGAACTGAGACTTGAACATCGCGTCCTTGCTCAATCCAGGTATACCAGGTCACTCCAATTCCTGCGAGTTGGGCAACTTCTTCTCTGCGAAGTCCAGGTGTTCTCCGCCGAACTCCTTCTGGTAAACCAACTTGCTTTGGAGAGATTCGACTACGACGGCTTTTTAGAAAGCTCGAAAACTCTTCCAATCGTTTCTTCTTATCCATCACATGGTTGTATCTTCCTCTAACCTGGTAGTACCAATACTATGATAAGGTCGCTCCTGGTTAGAGAATATGTTTAAGCTTAAGCTGTCAGTGTCAACCAGAAAGTCGCTAAAACAACGATGACACTAACACATATTCCAGCAAGAACAGGTGATTGGATTGATTTTGATGCGGAAGGCGTTGATTTGCGGTTCACAATCTTTGGCAGATCGTCTTCTTCTAAGCCTATGAAATGCGGTTTTTATCATTTCAGATCCGGCAATAGTATTGACTTTGACTATCAATATGATGAGTTCAAATACATTGTGGATGGTGAGATGAGTCTCAATGTTCGAGGCGATCGCATCTATCAGGTGAAAAAAGGAGATTGCCTTCTAATTGATAAGGGAACCTTCATTGGCTACTCAACATCTTCTGAATGCGTTATGTACTATGTTTCACAAGCCCAAGATTGAGTAAACAAGCTGGCTAACCGTAATGAGATGGGAGAAACTCTGCGATCGCCCTAAACAGAAAACCTCACAGAACTCTCCCACGTAATACACAGTCTCTAACTTACAGGCTGACTCATCAGTCCTTTGCTAGAGGGAAGCATGTTGATCCGTTTTCTATGCGCCAACTACAAGACACCCCCGATGTCTGGAATTAGCTGGAGGATGCAACCTCTTGGGGTTCTTGAGTATCCAGCACGGTTACTATGGCGTCGTCAGATTCCACGGGTTGTCCGCCGCCAAAGGCCAGGGAGATGAGGTAGACCAGTGCCCCTGCCACCATGCCGGGCAAGGCTTCGCAAACGGAATCGGAGAGTCCAAAACCCAAGCGCCAGGTGAGAGCGGTGCTGACGCCAATGAGCATCATGGCGATCGCAACTGGGGTCTTGATGGCGCGCTCCCAGACCCGCACCACCATTAGTGGTCCTAATCCTGCGGCTAGGGTCGACCAGGCGATGGTGGCGAGGGCAAAGACATTGTCATTACCGACGAGGGCTATCACCAGAATGATTAGCGCCATTACCAGGGTTCCGGCTTTGACGAGGCGGTAGGAGTCGGAGGCCCAATGGAAAATATCCTGGGAGAGCGTTGCGGAACAGGTCAGCAACTGAGCATCGGCGGTGGAAATGGTGGCGGCGAAGAGTCCCGAAAGAACGATGCCAACCAATAAGGCAGGTAGGAGGACGGTTGCGAGTTCAGGCAAGGCCAGTTCTGTGTCGCCACCAACGGCTAGGAGCTCGGGCAGCAGTACCCGCGCTGTGAGGCCAACGCCGAGGGCAGACAAGGCAAAGACGACATAGAGCAGGAGATAGATATTGCGGGCGATCGCCACATTCTTCGTCGAGTCGATCGCCATAATCCGTCCCATGATATGCGGCTGCCCCACCACACCAAAGCCTGCGACAAACCAACTGAGGGCAAAGGGCACCACCCCCAATCGCAAACTATCTGGGGCTAAACGGAGCAATGCGGGGTCGCTTTCACCTAAGCGCTCGAACATGCCGATGGGGCCGCCGCTATGCATCACAGCAACTGTCACCAGAATCAGCATGGATATGAGCATGAGGGTGGCTTGAATCGAGCCCACCCAGATCGAGGCGCGAATGCCCCCAGTGAAGCAGTAAATGGTAACGATGACAGCGCCCAGGATGATACCAAGGCTGTAGTCCCAGCCAAAGATAACGCTGAGAGCCTTGCTGCCCGCTTGCAGCTGCGTCGCGGCATAAACGGCGAGAAAGGCGATCGTAATGAACCCAGAGATGAGGGTGAGCCAGCGACTATTCTTGTCCTCTTGGCTGAGGTAGGAAACGACCGTTGCGCTGTCTAGCTGCTCGGATGTATGGCGGAGGCGATGGTGCACAATATTCCAGGCAAACACCTCACCCATAACCCAGCCGAGAACAATCCATATCGAGGCGACGCCCAGGGTGTAGGTAAACCCAATCAGCCCAATGAACATGAAACCACTGTTGCCGGTTGCCATGGTGGAAAGCCCGGTAAGCCAGGGGTTTGCTTCTCGACTCGCCAGTAGATAGTCTTCAGCTGTGGATTTTTGATTGAGTCCAGAATAAATGCCGACGCCTAGAAATAGCAGGACGAAAGCAGCGAAACTAATTGCGATCAGAAAGTCGTGCGTTTCCAAAACAAGTTAGGTAATGTCTACAACAAAACAGGCAGAGCGTGCCTACACTCAGACGTTCCAGGTTTGATTAGGCTAGACAATGCTCTGCAACCCTGTGCTACGTAGCGTGGATCCAAGGGTGTATGACAAAAAGCACCTGCAAATTTGAGCCACCTAGCTAGACGAGCACAGTACAAGCTAGAAGAAATGCCAGAAGCAAGAACCCGCGTTGGGTGCAGCTAGCTTGCTCATTTAGCGTAACATTTCTTCGTGGTTCTTGCCGGTTCGGCTCTGGCAAGCCGCCTTCTTGCAGCTGCCAGCATCCTTGCGTCGCTTCTCATTCGCGTTGGCTGCAACCCATATGCTTTTAGGCGGTTTCTCGAAAAGATATGCCCGCTGGCTTCGACTGCGCTCAGCCATCTCGTCGTTATATGCCCTGAACGCAAGCTAGCGACTGATGATGCCCGACCATTGCACTTTTCGTTCGGGTTGGCGGCGATAGGAGAAAAAGCGATCGGGGGTTTGAAAGGTGCAGTGGGGGGCGATCGCCATTTGCTCTGTGGTCAGCCCCAGTTGATTCAGTTGTAGGGCGTTGACCCGTCTTACATCCAGGCGTTCGCGTCCCGGTTGGAGGTCGGGCAGCAACGGTGAGTCGGGCAACTGGCGCACCTCCGCCAAAATAGCGGCAATATCTTCAGTGGAGCGGGTTTGCAGCGATCCAGCTGCTACGGGGAGCACACTCGCAACAACCTCGGCTGCAACCGCCGACGTTACCTGATAGACCGATCCGGCGATCGCTGGCCCCAGCGCCACCCGCAGATTCTCGATACGGCTGCCTTGGGTCTGCATGCGCGAGATGGCCGTGGGCACAATCCGTGCTGCCGTACCGCGCCACCCGGCGTGAACCGCTGCGACCTGCCCCGTTGCTGCATCTGCAATCAATGCTGGAACACAGTCTGCCGTACAAACCCAAGCCCCCTGGTTGCGGATTTCTGTGAGCACCCCATCCCCCGGAGGCAGTTCCCGTTCCTTCTCCTCTTCGTCTGGGAGTGGCGTGGGATGTTGCTGATAAATTTCGGTGGGGGTCAGCACGATATTGCCATGCACCTGTTTGAGGTGATAGGCGATCGCCCGTTCCGCATGGGGTTGGAGTGTGTGGGTTAATTCCGTCGGGTTGCGGGGTCTCCATTGCCGGGTAAAGAAGCCATGGGCAAAGCCTGCTAGCAGCTCGCAGGTGAGATAGGGCAACCCCTCGAAAGACTGCCAGTTCCACATCGTCATCTTTCTTTCCACCATGGTTTGTTGATCTGCGCAGGATTGTGGGGGGTGGGGCAATCGCCGGGAGATTCGGCCAACATCGCCGACCCTTTCCCAGTAGAATCAATGGCGTCCTCTTTGACCTCTCCCGTATTGGATTACAAACGATTGGATTGCGAACCGTTCAATCAGCAACGATTCTTCACCCATCTCCACACAACATCTTCACCCATTGTGGAGGTTCCGGCGGTGCCTAGTTCCACCTTTTCGGTTCATTTTTTTGAAACCGTGGCCTCGACCAATGCGGAAGTGTGGCGCTTGCTGGAACAGGGTGCTGGAGAAGGCGTCGTGGCGATCGCCCAACAGCAGCAGCGGGGAAGCGGGCAACGGGGGCGATTCTGGCAATCCTCTCCAGGTGGCTTGTATCTCTCCATTGGCTTAGCCCCCAACGTGTCGACCCATACCACGACACGGCTCATCATGAGCTGTGCCTGGGGCATTGCGACAGCCCTCTGCCAGCGCCGTATCCCTGTCGGGGTGAAGTGGCTGAATGACTTAGTGCTAGACGGGCAAAAACTGGGAGGCATTTTAATTGAAACCCGTGTGCAGCATGGACGGGTTCATCGAGCTGTCCTTGGTTGCGGTATTAACTGGAGCAATCCGGTTCCCGATTTGGGTATTGCCTTAGCCAGTTGGCTACAAACCCAGGCAGACCCCGCAATCTCGTCTTTGGAGGAGTTGGGGGCGATCGCCCTCCAAAGTGCCTTTGCTGGCTATTGCGCCGGAAAGCAAGGAGATGTTTCCGGAGTCATTGCTGGCTACGAGTCTGTGTTGGTGAATCGGGGGCAGACGGTGCGCTTGCCCGCGGCTCAATCCGATGGTGAGGAATGCTCTGGCAAGATTCTTGGCGTCAACCCCGAGGGATTTTTGCGGGTACAGCCCAATGCTAATGGATTTCCCGACGTTCACCTACCACCTGGCTCACTGCAACTGGGTTATCCTACGCCGGTTTTACCTTTGACTTTTGAGGCTTAGAGGCGATCGCTTATTCATGAACCTATACAGAATTCTCTTGGCACAAATGATGTCAAGATTGCTCTCATACCTAAAACTATTAATTTCTGAAGACTATTTACAAAAGATAGGGAATAGGATGAGTCTAACTCATTGACTATAGATAAAAAGCTAAGTCTTTCATAGAAGACTCAAACTTCTATATCTATTCAAAAAATAGATTCCTTTCTAGATATCTTTGTGTGGGCATAATCCAAAATTTAAAACCAGTAAATTGCCTCGATCGTATCCTGAGTGCTTCCAACAAGCGCCACATTTCATCCACGAGCAGAGATGCTTGGAAACGTCAATTTACTCACGCGGAAGAGCCATGTATTTATTATCTAGACCCTCATCAATATTAGTTGCAGTCCTTGGTCTAGGGCTAGTAATGAGCTGTGCCCCTTCTGATCCAGAAGCTGTTTTAGATGAGCCTACTCCACAAACTGCAGTATCTGATGCTGAGTCGTCTTCTCCGACTAGGGTTACTCTTTCTGCTGCAGAGGTTCCCTCGGCCACAGAGACCTCACCTTCAGCTGATACGACTACAGTAACTTCTGATGTTTCACCTTCCACCGAAGACTTTGTTGCCACTACTGCTACTACTGAGGCTTCATCGTCTACTGCAGATGAGCCAGCCGCTGTCTTTGCTGAGGACAGCATTGCTATTCGTGGAGCGGATCCAGTCGCTTACTTTACACAAGGAGCTTATGTAGCTGGTAGCCCTGAGTACACCTATGACTGGGGAGGAGCAACCTGGCAATTTGCTAATGCAGAGCACCGCGATTTATTTATCAGTAACCCCGGGCAGTATGCACCCCAGTACGGTGGGTTCTGCGCCTGGGCAGTAAGTGAGGGATATACTGCCCCTGTCGATCCCACTGCCTGGGACATTGTAGATGGCAGGCTCTATCTCAACTTCAATGCTCGCATTCAAAGGCGATGGCAACAAGATGTTCCCGGCCACATCGCCAGAGCAAATCAAAACTGGCCAGGAGTTCTTAACGGCAACAATCCTTGATGATTTGAACCGCGATTGTCATTCTAAGTGACGCGAACTCTACTTTGAAGTGTTCTTACAGATTTAGCGGGTAGACTACCATGACAAGCACGAAAAACATACAAATCGGCTTAGCTACAATTCGAATCACAGTAACAGCCTTTTTCTTGATTTGGTCAATCGAGAAAATTATTGCTCCCGAGATTACTCAAGGTGTTTTTTCTCGCTTTTATTCCTTGACTATATCCTCAGGGTTTTCTGTTTTTATAGGTATCGTTCAGACTGCGATCGTCCTACTGTTTCTCGCTGGATTGTTCAAGTTATGGACTTATGGGGCATTGCTGGGAATGCATGCAGCCTCTGTCATAGCCGCGCATCAGCCCCTGTTTGACCCCTACATGCCGCCTAATCACCTTTTCTGGGCAGGTGTACCTACACTGGGTGCGCTGATTGCGTTATTTCTCATGCGTGACGAAGACCAGCTGTTTACGTTTTCTAGCCTATTCGGGGCTAGAGCTAGGCAGTAGCCTGGTTGACAACGTTTCAGTTAATTCCTGATGTCGTTGTAGGCTCTCAAATCCCCTACCTTCAGAGTTGGTGCAAAACGTCAGTTGAAGGCGAAACCCTGTCACCCGGACGTCATTCCGTTGAGCTGCGGCTCACTCGACTCGACAATGCTCTTAGGCAGCTCTGGCTCATGTAGAGCACTCCGAGCAGAGCAGAGAGGCTGGCTACGAAAAACGATGGTGTAAGGGGGCAGATCGTGGGGCTTCATCTCCCATCTGCAACCGCTACGCAGGACGTAGAAAATGCCAGTGAGACGTTCGCGGAAATCGACTTCAACCTGCGTCCCAAACCCTTTTGGTTTGGGACGCAGATTTTTTTCCCTCGTACTTAGAGCCAGTTTACAAGGGGATTGGACACTCGTTAGATGCTCTTTACGAATCAGCTCTTACCTTTTGCTGTCGATGCTTAGGGGCGATCGCTCATCGATAAGCCTGCGCAGCGGGTGTCATCCTGATTGAATTCGTTGACTTTGTAGCTGCAACACGGCTATAAAATCAACCAAACACGTCGCCCTGGCTTATAGAAAAGGCGAGGGATAGAAGGGTAAAGCTCAGCCTAACCAATCGAAGATAAATGATAAACCGAGTCTTAATAAGGGGACTCGTTTTTTTTTAGGCTAAAGAGGAACTCTCTTTCGAATAGCTCTATGTGGCTAAAATCCAGGATTTAAAACCAGTAACTTATCTGAATCGTATCTTAAGTGATTCCAATAAACGAGTCAGATATTCAAATCTGTTTTACAGGAGTTCATCATTCAACGAAGCCAAACTCATACTCTTCAGCTCGTGAATGAATGAACAAACTTGCATCCACAAAGCCCTCTGACTCGTATTGAAAATGAATCAAAACACTCACACAATCGTTACTGTCGGAGAACAAATATTATGAAACGCTTTGCAATTTCTCTTCTATCTTTGGCTTTGACAATGACTGCATTCGCACCAGTCGCAGAAGCTGCAAAGGATGAGCATGGTATCACGGCCTTCAACTTGACTCACCTAGCTTACCAAGGTCGTCTGGGTGATGAAGGTGTCCCTGGCTATGGTGTCTTTGTTGCAGGTATCCAATCGGGTCGCATCACGGCTGAAGACCTGATCGAGGCGGCAATCGATGCGGGTCGTCTATCTGCTGCCAGCCTGGAAGACGCTAGATTCGTGCGTTCCGTTGAACAAAACTTGGATCGCATGGTTGATCACGGCCAATAGGATGAACTTGTAGGGTGCATCACTTCAATCACACTCCTACATTTGCGGAAAAAGTGAAGTCAACCAAATAACTCTAGACATAAGGCGGATAGTAATAGCTATCCGCTTTTCTTATGCTTTGAATTTCTTTTCGACTGCCAATTTATAGCGGTGTGCAACCGCATTAAGCACAGCAACGGTTGTGTGGGGCGCGCCGCGCCCCACACAACCGTACTTAACTAACGCGCATAGCGCTATACGTGGAAATGATTTCAGGAGTTTATTGAAACAAAATGACTGTGGTGGAATGTCATTAGCTCAGTGTAATAAATGATTAAGGGAGAATTGTATTTCGTGCGATCGCCTTCACGAGATGATGTGTGATGAAACCCTCTATGTTTCGATTTATGTTGATGTCTGTCTTGTTTACTTGTATGAAGTGTCTTGTTCTGAACTGTGAGGCGGCGTAGAGATACTAGAAGCCATAGAGATTTGGTGTTTTATAGATAGAAGAAACCTGAAAGAGGTTTACAAAGCGATTTGAAACGCTTTGTAAAGACTTGAGTTTTAGTAATGAAGTGCATGCAAAATCAGCTATTCAAACCAGCTCCCAGTGGTTTTAAGATGAAAAGTTAGTTCTGCAATGGTTGGGTAATGGCATCTTCTGATTTCACAGAGCGGCTACGATCGCACCTCCAGACCATCGATATTCCTAGTTTTCAAGCGCTTTGTCGCATGGCCCAAGTTTCAAAGTGGCAGGTCAACCAGTTGCGGCAGGGCAACGTCAAGCAGATGCGCGTTGATGTCTTGCAACGGTTGAGTGCTGTTCTACAAATGCCGCTACCGGAGCTGATTGATACCTTTTTCGAGGCAGAAGACGCCGATGTCCGATCTGCTTCGCCCCAGGCGTCTCAGCAAACGTCTTCTGCCCAGATGCAACAAGACTTCCAGCAAGCCACATTGCAGGTATTGGAATCTTTGCTGATCCAACTGCCCACTGTCCGTCATTCCCTGGAACGCCAGCCAGATATGCCAGCTCAGCGCTTGCTGCCCTTACTCCGCCCCCTAGATCAATTGCTAGAAGCGTGGGGCATTGAAGCGATCGCCCCCGTCGGCTCCGAGATTCCCTATGACCCCACCCGGCACCAACTGATGGATGGTACGGCTGACGTTGGCGAGCGGGTGCGCGTTCGCTACACGGGATATATGCAGGGCGATCGCCTCCTCTATCGCGCCAAAGTCAGCCCCATCCTCTAGTCGTGGCTCAAAGGTATGCAAGTCGTCATAACAACGACCTGAGTACAGGTCAAAACCCAAAAAAACTTGACTTTGTGTAGCACGGGCACCGCCCGTGCTACACAAAGTCAAGTTTTTTAGCCGAGGGTTCGACTGTTGTCCTGTACTTATAACGTCCTGTACTTATAACAACGGCAGACACAGGATGTTTGCTGCCTACCATTGCTTCCTAGCATGGCGTGAATTGTAGAATCGGGGAGGTTCTTTCGGGACTTCAAGCTTTACGTCTAGTTCGGGCCCCTTCAGGCAGGTGTTGGGATTGCTCAGCATGCATGCGCTAAAACCTGTCAATATCACAATGCACTATCGCAATCCAATCCATTTCTCCCCATGACAGATCTCAAAATTGGCATCATTGGCGGCAGTGGCCTCTATAAAATGGACGCCCTGCAAGATATTGAAGAGCTTCAGGTCGATACGCCCTATGGCCCTCCCTCCGATGCGCTAATTCGCGGCAACCTGGACGGAACCCCTGTCGTCTTCCTGGCACGCCACGGGCGCAACCATACCCTGATGCCAACCGAACTTCCCTTTCGCGCCAATATCTACGCCATGAAGAGTCTTGGCGTTGAATACCTGATTTCGGCGTCGGCAGTTGGCTCCCTAAAGGAAGCGGTCAAGCCTCTGGATATGGTTCTGCCGGATCAGTTCATCGATCGCACTCGCAACCGCATCTCAACCTTTTTTGGTGAGGGGCTGGTGGCGCATATTTCTTTTGGAGATCCAGTGTGCAACGGTTTGGCAGGGGTGTTGGGAGAGGCGATCGCCAGTCTCAACCTGCCCGATATCTCGCTGCATCAAGGCGGAACCTATGTTTGCATGGAAGGCCCTGCCTTTTCTACCAAAGCCGAATCCAGCCTCTACCGTAGTTGGGGCGCTACTGTCATCGGCATGACGAATCTACCGGAAGCCAAACTGGCTCGCGAAGCCGAAATTGCCTATGCCACCCTCGCCCTCGTGACCGACTACGACTGTTGGCATCCCGACCACGATAGCGTCACGGTTGAAATGGTTATCGGCAATTTGCAAAAGAATGCTGTCAACGCGCAGCGCGTGATTCGCGAAACGGTGCGCCGCCTCAGTGAAGCACCTCCGGCTTCCGATGCCCACGATGCCCTTAAATTCGCCATCATTACCCCCCTCGACAAAGCCAATCCAACAACCAGAGATAAACTGGCTCCGCTTTTGAAGAAGTACCTGTAACACGATAGGTCTATAGGCGAATCGCCTGCACAGGATTAGCTGTGACGGCTTGGGAATAGTGGGCTGGGTGCATGGACCGAGCGACAGTTTGTGGTGGGGCGATTTGGAGTGGATATCTTGTGTCCGAGCGATCGCCCCAAATCCTTTTTTTGAAGATATAGCTCCGACAAGATGGTCAATAGAAACCAATAGAAACTATTGATTTAATTAAGATGACTTGACAGCCCATAAATTCAGGGATTGATAGGTTCTGATCCGCTAGAAAAGTGCAAAATGTTTCAAATTCTTAAGCATTGTTTACTTTGGCAAAGCGATTAACGGTCTTGTAATGTTTGGCCATGTTTGATGATGAGTGTTTACATCTAATCCGCTTAGTTTTTGTTTACATCATTATTGAATAATAGCAATATGAATGCTTGGCTAGAATCTTCTGAAGCCCTGAGAAATCAAGATTTTGACCTGTGAAGATATTTGAAATTGCATGACTTATGCTGTAGTTTTTTACAAAAAATTGTGAAAAATCTTGGGAAAAATCATCAGATCTATTTACGATGCAGAACTAAGGGGGATTGAAATTTTTAAATCACCCGTTTTGTATCGCAATCTATATCGTAACCATGACTACAACCATTCAACAGCGCGATAGCGCTAACGTTTGGGAGCGGTTTTGCGATTGGATTACAAGCACTAACAACCGCCTATATATTGGCTGGTTTGGTGTTTTGATGATCCCTACATTGCTAACTGCAACCATCTGCTACATCATCGCTTTCGTAGCAGCGCCTCCCGTTGATATCGACGGCATCCGCGAGCCTGTTGCAGGCTCTTTGCTCTACGGCAACAACATTATCTCTGGTGCGGTTGTTCCTTCCTCGAATGCGATCGGTCTGCACCTATATCCCATCTGGGAAGCTGCCTCTCTGGATGAGTGGCTGTACAACGGTGGCCCTTACCAGCTCGTTGTCTTCCACTTCCTGATTGGCGCATTTGCTTACATGGGTCGTCAGTGGGAATTGTCCTACCGCTTGGGCATGCGTCCTTGGATCTGCGTTGCTTACAGCGCGCCTTTGGCGTCTGCGACGGCAGTGTTCTTGATCTACCCCATCGGTCAAGGTTCCTTCTCTGATGGCATGCCTCTGGGTATCTCCGGTACCTTCAACTTCATGTTTGTGTTCCAAGCCGAGCACAACATCCTGATGCACCCCTTCCACATGCTGGGGGTCGCAGGCGTATTCGGTGGTTCACTGTTCTCCGCAATGCATGGTTCGTTGGTGACCTCTTCTCTGGTGCGTGAAACCACCGAGACCGAGTCTCAGAACTATGGCTACCGTTTCGGTCAGGAAGAAGAGACCTACAACATCGTTGCAGCCCACGGCTACTTCGGTCGTCTGATCTTCCAATACGCGAGCTTTAACAACTCGCGTTCATTGCACTTCTTCTTGGGTGCATGGCCGGTTGTGTGCATCTGGTTCACAGCCTTGGGCATCAGCACGATGGCATTCAACCTGAATGGTTTCAACTTCAACCAGTCGGTATTGGATAGCCAAGGTCGTGTCGTTGGCACTTGGGCCGACGTCCTGAACCGTGCAAACCTAGGTATGGAAGTTATGCACGAGCGCAACGCTCACAACTTCCCGCTAGATTTGGCCTCTGCGGGTGAAGCAACGCCTGTTGCATTGACAGCTCCTGCTATCAACGGCTAATTTCAAGCTCGTAGATAAACGATGCTTAACTAAAAGAGGGGCGATCTCAGTTGGGATCGCCCCTCTTTAATGCTCAAATCCTTTGATGCAACCCGCGCACTGTGCAGGTTGCATCAAAGGATTTAGAGTGAGTTCTTTGCAAAAATGCCCGCATGGTTACGCCTTGCTAACTAACCCGGCTGACGGAAAATGGAGGCTACCGACTGAGCCGTCAAGCTTGTTCCAGATTCAGGTTGCTGGGTTGATGAATCTAAGGATGATTTTTTTTGGGAAAGGGCGCAGTACGCTCTTTCGCAGAAAAAATCATCCCTTAATCGGTAATACTCAAGTTACTGCTGGGTTGATGAATAGTTTGGCGGTAGGTTGCTGTAAGCCCCTTGTGTGTCTGGCATGTCTTCTATGAGGGCTTCGTATAAGGCCAATTCCATCGCATCCATGTCAGATGGATCCTCTTGTTGCTCTCGCATTTGCGAAAAGATCCGATATTGCTTGAGATGGGCGAGTTGCTGGGTTGCATTGCTGGCGTGAGGGATGCCTCGCATGTTGACTAGATTGAACTCAACATTCTCGGCATAAATCGTCATTGTAATGTCGAAGATCTCAAAGAAGTGAATGACCCATTTGCACTCTGACTCAGAAAAATCTTGATAGTAGGTGACAAGATTGGCAATCCGCGCTTCCAGGTGCGTACGGGCATAACGGCAAATTAGAACAAGTTTTAGGAGCAGCACGACGAGAACAAGGGGGTTCCCGTAAGACATAATCTGGATGAAGAGGGGGGATGGCTCCTCATGATCTTCGGTCGTGAGATATTCGATGATGCGATTGCAGGTGCGAAGGAGTAAAGCGTCGTCAATCACCTTGTCGTCGTAGGATTCATACAAATTGTCAAAGCGATCGCTCAAACCCTTCTCCAGAGCTTGATGGGTGTCTGGATCATTAATCGAGAACAATAAGTAGCGCCGCAGGCTCTTTTTGAACCGCTGATAGGTGATATCTTTCGTTTGTTGCAGGAAGATGTGAGCAAGATTTGCGTAACTAAATCGTCCTTTGCGAGCCACCATCATCTTGATGAGGTGCAAGACATTGTCGCCTAAAGCTGTTGGATTTCGAGCAGCTGGATGAGCGATCGTTTTCTGAGAGTGGGCTGTGTAAAGGGCAAGGCTAAACTTGAACTGCTCCCTCAATTGCTTTGATAGGAGGCGTGCGGCATGGCGCTGTTCGGCGGGGTTTTCGAGGTTAATATATTGCGGAACCAGTAAGTAAGAGGTGTAGCGCTCAGTCCAATGCGTCAGCTTTTGCTCGGTGTATCGCCGAGTGAATAACTTGAGCTCTTGAAAGTCGCCGCTGGTAATAAAATTCTGGAGCCATTGCCGCAAGCGTCGCATCGTTGGCGACATAGAAGGCTTCCAAATAATCGGATCATCAAACAGCTCAATCAGCTTTTGAACGTGAACCAGATTCCTGCGAATATCCCAATTGTTGACCAGAATATAGCAGCCACGTTTGATGGTATTTCTAAACTCTGCTTCTTTGTTTGCAAAGACAATTTCGTAAAGAGATGGCAGCGTGTGGGAGCTAATTGTATTAACGTGGTGGATGAACAAGTGCCTGAACTCTGTCAGGACATCATCGGGGGACCATGATTTGACAATTTCCAATAGGTAGTCATAGATTGTCTGCTGCGCTTTTGGAATATCACGATGGAAGCTTTTGTCTTTAACCCTCGAATGGGAAAGATGCCCCTGTTCTAACCGATTTAAAGCCATTATGCTCCTTTACCTTGATACGGAAAATGTCAGAATCATGCATCTTTGCAGTAACTGCACATTCTCAAAGTTGGAAGGGAAAAAGATACTTTAAATCCAGTTCAAATACTAGACTTTGCAAAGAATCTCATCCCATCGACGGATGATATGCGCATCTTGCTCAGCAATGGAATGGAATACTCCATGAAGCAGGACATAGGCGAGATGATATCTCAACGCTTTTCTAGAATTCATCTGTTGGAAGGTAACAGTTGCATCCCAACAGAAAAATCGCAAACAACAGTAGCTTTTACGCTTTAGCCCCGGAGTACTGGTTCTGCCTGACATAAAAAAACGATCGCGATCGCTGCCTAAAGATTTCCATTTTCTTAAGCATTGATCCGCATGAAAATCAGAAGCAATGTACCTCCTCTTTATCCAATGACCGACCCTGGATGCGAAACATAACTTCAATCACAGCTGGAAAATATGGGTCTTACCCGTCTCATGGTCATTAACATCAACCACAACACTTTGGATTCCGTAATTTACCTGAATAAGTTGAAACGTTGAATGTTATCGCTGAGTGGGTCTTGCGGCCAAACTAGATTGTTCGGCTAGGTAAGGGAATGTGGATGATCGCCCTACGGCAAATAGTTCAGTCAGTCATTTGCTAAGGCAGTCATCATGGCACCATCTATAGTGACTTTGAGATGGACAGTGGCTTCAATCATTTATTGTGAATTGTGACTAATTATTGCTGTAAGGAATGTATGCGCCGGACAAAAACGGTAGAGCGACTCTGACGCCTGAGATTAGACAAGAAGGGGTTTTTGTGCTCAGCATCACTGCCTCTGGTCTATAAAATCCACAGAACTATCTGCTGAGTACCCCCACAGACTCCTCAGAAAAGATGCTTGACCCTATTCCTTAAGGACAGCTAAACCATTTGCCTGAAGTCAGATTCAGGCTATTTGAGCCAAATTGATGCAGCGTTTGTGCTGCAATGTGAATCTGTGAGGCTAGATTGACCGGATGCGATTGATAACAGTAGTAGATACCCTGACGGCAGTGATGGTTCACTGGCTTAAGAAAGCAGTAAAATCCCTTCGGTAACGTTCCCAAAAGGATGAGCGGTAGATGACACAGAAAAACGATGAGACTGTCGCCCTACAAACTGTGTAAGTGTTTATCATATCGCCTTGCTTATGGAGCGACAAGCTCCCTTGAGAGAGAAATTCACTGAGATTTGTGTATTTTTTCTTACGTTTAGTAGTGAATGCTGCACCGTCCTGTATTGGTTTAGTCGGAGTCATAGAATCCAAGGATGATTTTTTGGGAGAAGGGGCATACCATGCCCCTTCTCCCAAAAAATCATCCTCTTTAATCAGCAACACCGTTTAGTCTGTGCCTCGACGAGATGTGGCCTGCCTCATTGGACTTTAGGTTGGTTTTGGTGGTGCGATCGCCTGCAAGGAACTGTCGGGAAGCGGAAATTGTTGTGGGATATACAGCCCTGCCCAGCTTGCTAGCAGAGCGTCAGCGAGTTGGAGCCAGGATTGGCACCGTTCCAACTGTTGTGCATCCGTTGCTGGGATGAGGCGATCGCCCCATCCCCTGACGATGGAAGGGAAAGCTGCAATGCCGTTGTAGCTACCGACGATCGCGCCAACCAGAGCAGCGGTCAGGGTAGGGTGGGGCAACCCTGATGGGCGGGCGAGTGCCCAGACGGCATCGGTAGGGCTGGTGAGGAAAATCAGCAGAGCCATAGCGAGGGGGGGCGACGCATCGGCAATTGTAGGCAAGGTAGAGTCAGCGATCGCTAAGCTCTGGCGCTGTTTCAATGCGGTATTCAACCAATGCCAGTGGGCTTCAGGGAACGTACTAGCCTGGTCGGGATGTAAGGTCTGACACACCGATTGGGTCAGTTGAGCAGCGCCTATCGGATCCCCAAAAGCGATCGCCAGAAGTTGCCCCAGGCTCTTGGCAGGATGACTCTCGGCTGATGGCAGTTCCCATGCCTGCATCGCCGCTTGCAAACAGTGGTGGAACCGGGGAAGGTTGTCGTGGCAATAAAGCGCCAGTGGCAGGGTTAAGAGCGCGATTTGGGTGGAGCGAGCTTCCAGCTCTGCTGACGTGGGTTGCCACAGGTGCCAGGGAATTTGCCGGGTGCCATTGAGGGTGAGGTGCTGAGCCAGGGCGGCGGCTGTTTTCAGTGCCCACTCTGCAGAGTCAGGTGCTTCACGTGCTTCTGTGCCCACCTCACGTTCGGGGCTAGGTTGTAGCAGATTGAGCGATCGCCAGCGAGAGCCGACCACAGCTCCCAACAATGCGCCTTGAAACCGCGCCCTCATGGAATAGTGCATTACGAGCAGGCAGCCTGGGAGCGACTGCACAGGTACAACTGCACAAATAATAGAGGCAAAAGCGTTAGCAGAGTCGCAGAATCCAAGGATGGATCTTTCTGAGAAGAGGTGTCCCACAGCCCTTCGCAGAAAAATCATTTCTTCGATCAGCAACGGCAAAGCATTTGAAGGGGATCCTTGGGTACAGGACAACATAGGGAATCCTTAATTTTGGGTAGTACAGACAGTGCTCGTACTATCTAAAATCAAGGGCTTTGGCAAGATTTTATTTTTCTGTACTTAGGGGGAATACATGCGGCGGAGTTCGGTAATCTGGTCGGCGATCGACAGAATAGACTCTGGCATGTCTGGGCCTGTCAGCACAATATCGATGTGAGGGGGGCGGGTTTGTAACAGGTTGAGCACTTCGGCCTCTGCAATCAACCCAAACTTGATAGCGAGGCTCAGCTCGTCTAACACCACTAGGCTGTAGGTGCCATCACGGATCACGCTCCGTGTGTGCTCCCACAAATCCTGCAAAGCTTGCCGTTCGGCATCATCTAGTTCGGGTGTATCAACGTAGCGGGGTAGGTCGCAGCGCAACCAATCGAGCATTTGACCCAGACGCACAGGGCGATCGCTCCCCTGCCGAATGCCACCTTTGAGAAACTGCACGACCAGCACCCGATTACCCTGGCCCGCGTAATGCAGGGCTTGGGAAATAACATCGGTAAAAAAGCTGCGATGCGCACCCGTAAAGACCCGGATCAGTCCTTCAATCATGGGGGAAAAGTGTCGCTCTGAGCTGGCAATGGAAGTATCGAGTTGGGAGACCATAGGGTAAGAGTGGGGAACAATAATGCGGCAGTCAATGCATCCTGGTTGGCAATTCATCGGCACAGCCCCAGCTAAAGGGGAGCCTATCGAATCCCACAACAGGGGGCTGGTGGAAGTAATACAAATGTTTTTTTCTAATCCTGAGCTTTTATTATGCCCTAACACATTTAGTGTTGATCAGAAAAATTCCTCCCAATCAAAGCACTAAATGCAAAGATCCGTCAATCAAGATTTACTAACTGTTGAGTCCCTTGTCCGCCCCCGACACCAAGTCCGAATAGCAAACCCTCTATATATTTTCTGTGAAATGCTTGCACCGCAAGCATTTCACAGAAAATATATAGAGGTCTGTCTCAACCGGATTTGATATTAGTATTTGATCTCCTAAGTTGTGGCCGAAACGTCCTGAATGGCATAGAGTGCCGCTCCCAACAAAGCTACATCAGGGTTTAGCACAATATGGACGGGAACTTGCTTCAACAATGGGCTAACGCGGCCTTTGCGCGCAAAGGCACGCATGAAGCGCCCCGTTTGCATGAGCGGCAAGTTTTTGGCTGCAATGCCCCCAGCCACATAAAGCCCTCCATAGGGCAGTAGCTTGAGGGCTAGATTACCAGCTTCAGCGCCATAGGCATCCACAAACAGATTCATGGCTTCTTCGCAGAGGGCATCCTCCCCCGCGATCGCTGCCTTCGACACTGCCGCCGATAGATCGATTGTTTTGGGTTCATGCCCAATTTGCTGCTCCCACTGGCGATAGCGTTCGCCCATGGCCTCCGACTCTCGCTCTGGGCTGCGACTGCGCAGAAACTGGTAGATGGCCGCAATGCCCATACCCGACACAACCCGCTCGGCTGAGACGCGATCGATGTTGTAGCGCTCGATCAAGTAATGTTGCAGTTGAAACTCTAGCTCGGAGCGGGGTGCAAAGTCAGAGTGGCCGCCCTCACTGGGGTAGGAGTGGTATCCATCGGCATGGGGAATCAAAAAGCCTTGCCCTAACCCTGTACCTGCGCCAATGATGGCAATTGGCGCGTGAGACATGGGCTCTCCGGCCTGGAGGGTGTAGATGTCGTCGGATGTCAGCCCTAGGACGCCGTAGCCTGTGGCCGCAAAATCGTTGAGCAGGCTGACATGGGAGATGTTGAGGTCGTCGCGGAGGGTATCAGTGCGAAGAAACCAGCCAAGATTCGTCAACTCAGAGGCATTGTCGATGACGGGTCCTGCAATCCCAAAGCAAGCGGCTTCTGGGGAAATTGCTGTGCCCTGATGGTTCTCCGCGATCGCCAGAAACTCTTGCACCAGCGGACATAAATCGGTGTACTCTCGACTGGGGAAGGTCTTCTTTAGCAATGGGATGGGCTTGGGCATGGCTCCCAGTGCAGCGAAGGGACGGTTGCCTTGAGTCGGTACATCAAACAGACTCAGAATGGTTTTTGTTCCGCCAATATCTCCAGCGAGAAAAGTTGCCATAACGCTCTACCAGTACTGGACTCAATAATGTTGTTGTGATGTTGTGGGTTAGCCTACGCTGAACCAGCGCACTGCTAGAGAACAGCTATCAAGACCTGGCAAGTTGGGGCTTTAACCCGGAAACTTGCTACAGCGCTGCGATTACGAGTCAATCCTAGTATCCTCAGTGAAATTCTGGTTGTGATCTAGCATCTGATTGAAGATTTTTTTGGCATCGTTGATTGAGAGGTCGGGCGATCGCCTGCATAAACCAACTATCCTTGGTTCTGTGAAAGATTGGATAGCTCAGCGTGTGACTTGACAGATCCCAACTCCAGCTCAAAAATCTCGGTAAAGCAGATTTGCAAGGTCTAGCGTCGTGCCAGTGGTGCTTGCAATGAAATTCTCTTTCCTCGCCTTCGGCTTGGCATTATATTTCTGCTGTAGTCATTTAACTGATGGAGTGCCCTCAGGCCGTGTCTGAGTCTCAACCAACATCTTCCGATGATGCATCTCCCGATGATGCCGCAGAATTTCTCCCGATCTGTCCCTGGGATGGTGGCGATCGCGTCCTCGAAGCCCAAGAGTTGCTAACTGCCCATGGCTTTCCCCTCAAACCCGATGGGGACTTTGGCTGGAAAACAGAAGCTGCTGTCCGAGCCTTTCAGCGAGAGCAGCAGTTGCGAATCGATGGGGTTGTCGGTCAAGAAACCTGGGATGCTCTCATCAATAGCGTTCAGCCGGGTAGCCGAGATCTGCGCCTAGGGCACTATGGCCGCGATGTGCGCGAACTTCAGGGTTTGCTACAGGTTCACAACTTTGCGGTTCCTCGAAACGGCCATTTCGATGCCACCACGCAACAAGCCGTGATCCATTTTCAGGAACGACACCATCTTCGTTTGCATGGACGGGTTGATTCGGTTACTTGGACGCTGCTGCGTGCGGGACGCCCCCTCAACAAACCTGTGGCAACCCGCCGCGGTTGGTTGCCTAGCTTCAGCCGATGGTGGTGAGAAACTGAAGTTTGGACTCATTCATCCACAAGCGTTTGGGAACCCGACACGCTCTCGAACGTTTTCTAATCAGCAATAGTTTGAAATGTTTTGGGAAGTGCTAATTTTTTGCCCTGTACTTAGGCGTGTCACACGTCAAAAAGCAATGACCTCGAAAAGAGTATGGAATTCTCGAGGCAATGGTTCGAAAGGTGAGCAGAATGTGGAGCAAGAAGGAGAGGCACGCTTTTAGGTTGTCGGTAACATTTGGTTGTACTCTGTCAGAATTTCCGACACGCTCGGATTAACCAAAACCCTACCGTTGATCAATACCAGGGGCGTTTCTCCTGGAGCGTTTTTGGGAACCGACAAAATGACTGCGCCCAGTTCCTCCTGACCAATGCTGTTGCTATTGCGGAAGCTATGGGGAATGTTCTGTTGTGCCAAAGCGGCTAGAGTTTGGGCTGTGGGATTGCAGTTGGTTGGACCATACACCAAGACCTGGGGCTTCCCATCAGAAGTATATTGGTTCGGAATTTCGGAGAGAGACATTTCTAATCCTGGCACTTCGATTCCCAATAGACTGAGCAGTTGCATCCGCCCCCTTGTGCTAGACATCGTCTGGCACCCTACAAATACCAAGCAAATGGCGATTACCAAAGTTATTAAACGCTGCATATCAGGTCTCTCCCCTTGTCGTTCGAAGTATGGCAGTAGGAATGACGGTGATGAAGAAACCGTCTCAAGGTTCATCTAGCCTAGTTAGTCGTTCTAGGTTTGTCAGGCTATACCCTGCATTATTCTTTACATCTACATAAAATCTTCATGGCATGTCGCTTGAAAATTATGTCAAGACTTTTGTAGTGTCTTTCAGACCTAAAGAAAATAATTGTGTTATCTGTGCCTAACTGTCGTCGCACGCTTAAGCGTTGTCACTCGGGGTCTTTGTAATGTTTTGGAGAATCACTTTATGCGGCTGATTCAGAAAATCTTGATAGGTTTCATGTTCCTCATAGGCGTTCCGATTCTGCTGCTGGGTGTCAGTGAGTTATTTAACCCGAATGCAGACGCTGAGGATAGAGAAGGGGCAACGGCTGCGCTCATTCTTTTTGGGCTTCCTCCAACGGCGGTGGGTGGTTTCCTTCTATGGAATTTGCGAACGCATGCTCCGAAGGAGAAGCAGAATTCGGAGCGGGAGCGAGAGCAGCGCTTTCTCGAATTGTTGCAAGCCAGTGAAGGACGGCTCACCCCCGTACGGGTTGCGACAGAACTAAACATGACGATCGCAGAAGCAAAAATCTACCTGGATCAGAAGGCCAAACAACTGAATGCCACCTTTGATGTTTCAGAGTCAGGCGGTATTACCTATCGGTTCCACATTTAATGACGGCTCGATTCTGATGAGGGAACATTGGTTCTCCAAAGCTTGGTGCGACGCCATGCGTGATGGTTTGTCTTATTCCACTGTCCAATCTATTGGGTCATGTGCTCCCAAGGTGGGCGTTCCCAATTGAGTGGATGTTGCCCGACCAATCGAGTAATGTCCAATAAATTGGATAATGCCCAGTAGACGATTGAACACAGTGGATGGAACGCGCTATGGGTCAGGCTGGAACGCAAAGTACGATTGGCGTTGCCGTTATCGGTACGGGATTTGGGCAGAAGATTCACATTCCGGGGTTGCAGGTGCATCATCGGATGAAGGTGGTGGCGGTGCTGAATCCCGATCGCGCCAAAGCCCAAGAAGCGGCTCAGGCTCACAATATTCCTCATGCCTGCCAGTCCATTGAAGAGGTCGTGGCGTTGCCGGAGGTGCAGGCGGTCAGTATCGCGACGCCACCATTTTTGCATTACCCCCAGGCCAAGGCGGCGCTGGAGGCCGGTAAGCACCTGTTGCTAGAAAAACCCACAACCCTATCTGCGAAGGAAGCGATCGCCCTGCAAAGCATTGCCCAGAAGAATGGTTGTGTCACGGCGCTCGACTTTGAATTTCGGTTTGTGCCCCATTGGATGCGGCTGGCGGAGCTGCTAGCGGAGGGGTATGTTGGTAAGCTGCGGTTTGTCAATATTGACTGGCTAGTCGCTGGGCGGGCCGATCCCAACCGTGCCTGGAACTGGTATGCCCGCCGAGATCAGGGGGGCGGTGCACTAGGGGCGATTGGCTCCCATGCGTTTGACTACATTGCCTGGTTGTTTGGGGCGGTGCGGCGGCTAAATGGACGGCTGATCACCTCCATTCCTACGCGACCCGACCCCGAGACAGGCGAGCAAAAACCCGTGACGGCTGACGACACCGCAATGATCCAATTGGAGCTGGTGGATGGCACCCCTGTGCAGGTAGCGCTCAGCGCGGCAACCTATGCGGGACGAGGGCACTGGGTGGAGGTGTATGGCGATCGCGGCACCCTCTTTCTGGGCAGCAGCAACCCAAAAGACTATGTGCATGGGTTTCAACTGTGGGCGGCTCCGGCTGGCGAAGCGTTGCAGGAAGTAAAGATTCCCGATCGCTTGCAGTTTCCCAAAACCTATTCCGATGGTCGCCTGGCTCCCTTCATTCGGGTGGTCGATAACTGGGTCAAGGGGATAGACCAGGGCCAGGCGCTCTGCCCCTCCTTGCAAGAGGGAATTGTGTCCCAGCGGCTAATGGATCTGACCCATCGGTCGAGCGATCGCCAAACCTGGCTTGATGCATAGCAGTGGCGATCGCTTCCAGTCCTGTTTCCAAAATGGCGCAAAGGGGTTTTCCTTCATGCCCAGCCCATGCCTTACCTAACGCTCAACCTTCAACCCTCAAAAACTTATGGTTGGTCATGCTTATCTCATTGGTGCAGGCCCAGGGCGATCGGACTACATTACCCTGCGCGGTTTCCGGCTGTTGCAGCAGGCAGAGGCGGTACTCTACGATGCCTTAATTGATCCGGCGCTGCTGACGGAGGTGCCAGCGGAGTGTGAGTGCATCTGCGTGGGCAAGCGAGGGGGACAGCCTAGCTTGAAACAGTCAGAAATCGATGCCCTGCTTGTTCGAACCTGCCAGCAAGGGAAAAATGTTGTACGGCTAAAAAGTGGGGATCCCTTTATTTTTGGGCGTACGACCTCTGAAATTCAGGCGCTCAAGCAGGCAGGAATTCCATTTGAAGTGGTGCCGGGGGTTTCGTCGGCGTTGGCCGCTCCACTGCTCGCCGGGATTCCTCTCACCGATCCGGTGATGAGTCGTTGCTTTGCGGTGTTGAGCGCCCACGAACCGGAGGCGTTGGATTGGGACAGCCTCGCGGCCCTGGATACCCTGGCAATTCTGATGGGCACGCGACATCTCGCTTGGATCGTACAGGCATTGTTGGAACGGGGGCGATCGCCCGAAACGCCCATTGCGATTTTGCAGTGGGCGGGTCATCCCCAGCAACGTGTCTGGGAAGGAACCCTGCAAACAATCGAGCAAATGACTACCCGCCAATCGCTGTCCCCGGCTGTCATTTTGGTGGGGGACGTGATTCATTTACGCCCCTTTTTGCAAGCGGATGGGGTGCAAGGGAAAGAGGTTCCTCCGTATAATCAACCTGAACCCCCCTAATCCTGAATTATCGACAACCATCACCTCCAACGGTTACTTTGACGACCCTTCCCCTTACTGGTTTGACAATTCTGGTCACCCGATCTGCGGGACAGTCCAGCGATTTTACACGCTTGCTCCAGGTACAGGGGGCAACGGTTTTAGAAATGCCTGCGCTGGAAATTACACCGCCCTCAAGTTGGGCGGAGTTGGATGGGGCGATCGCTCGCCTCTCGGACTTTCACTGGCTGATTCTCACATCGACCAACGGGGTCGATTACTTTTTCCAGCGGCTCGCGACCCACCATCTGGATCAAGCGGCTACCACCCATCTCAAAATTGCCGTAGTCGGTAAAAAGACCGCTCACCAACTGCAAGCAAATGGCATTCCGCCCGACTTCATTCCACCCGAATTTGTCGCTGACTCCCTCATCCAGCATTTTCCCGATCCGTTAGAACAGTGCCAGATCCTATTCCCACGGGTGGAAACGGGAGGCCGGGAAGCGCTTGTCCAGGCCTTCTCTGCGGCAGGTGCAACCGTGACTGAAGTGCCTGCCTACCAATCAGGCTGCTGCAAAAACTTGACCGCCGACGTGGCTCAAGCCCTTCATCAGCAACAGATTCAGGTGATCACGTTCGCGAGTTCCAAAACCGTTCGCTGTTTCCAGCACCTGGTATCAACTCAGGCAGATTTTCCTGACGCGGTTCTAGACACTGTCTGCATCGCGTCGATTGGCCCCCAAACCTCGGATGCCTGCCGGACTTATTTGGGGCGCGTCGATATAGAAGCGTCGGAATTCACCCTAGAAGGTTTGACAACCGCAATTGTGCAATGGGCAACCTCTCTTCCTCCAATCCACAAGTAGGCGATCACCTCCTCGACTCTACCCACCCGCTCCAACAGCGCACCATTGGTTTGACGGGAGGCATCGGCATGGGCAAAACGACCGCCTCGAATTATCTGGCCAATCATTACCACTTCCCGGTGCTGGATGCCGACCTCTATGCCCGCGACGCTGTGACAAAGGGGACAAAAATTCTCATCGAGATTCAAGACCGCTATGGGCCCAGTGTGCTGCTCCCGAATGGACAGTTGAACCGAACGCGCTTGGGCGAAATTGTGTTTACCTGCCAGACGGAGCTGCTCTGGTTGGAAAAGCAGATTCATCCCTATGTGCGCGATCGCATGATGGCGGATCTGACCGCGATCGATCGCCTGCAACATCCCATCGTGGTAATCGTGGTGCCGCTCCTCTTCGAAGCCCGCATGACCGATCTGGTGAGCGAGGTCTGGGTGGTTTACTGCTCTCGTCCGCGTCAGATATCTCGCTTGCAACAACGAGACACCCATGGGCAAATGAGTGTTGAGCAAATTCAGGCGCGCATTGATTCCCAGATGGCGATCGTCGAGAAAATCCGTCGGGCGGACGTCATCCTCGAAAACAACACCACCCCCACAGCGCTATACCAACAAATCGATGCTGCCGTCCACACCTTCCCTCCGGCCCGTCCAAGCTTTTGAGTTGGGGTTGCAGGTTATATGTTTGGTGAAAGGCTTACTCAGCAGGCCTTTCACCAAACATATAATCTGATTTTTCTAATCCAGATTGAGGGTCAAAGAACTGCGGCATGCTGCGGAGGCGAGACCGGGAGGCGTGAAAAAGAGTGCCAAGGCATTTTCCCAATTCTGGCGTTCAACATCCATGACAAGATGCCCAATACCACAGACAATAAGGGCGACTGCCGTTAATGATTTCTGTTTGATTTTCCAATGACTGCATCCAAACCTAATTCTGGGCCTGCGTTCCAAAATCTCCGAACCGTTCGTAAATCCCTGCTCGATCTCCACAAGTCACTACTCGACTCCGAGCGCAAGGTTTACGAAGAATTCCACGGCCCTGTCCAATCTCCCAACGAATTCTTTCAACTCGTGACCGAGCATGAATGGTTTTCCTGGCTCCGTCCCATCTCTCAATTCATTGTGCAGATGGATGATGTCATCCTCTCGAAAGAACCCCTTCCATCGCAGCAGGCGATCGATCTAATTGAGCAAACGCGGCTCATGTTGCAACCGTCAGAATTTGGTACACCCTTGGAAAAAGGCTACTTTCAGGCCATTCAGCGGGACCCCAACATTGCGCTCAAGCATGCGTCCTTCACCCAATTGCTGAATCAACTGCCGAAGTCCAATACCAATTCTTAATCGACTTTGCTCTTGTCAGAGCCACCTGAACCTTATAGGTTTTGTAAAGATAACAAAATGTTGCGGCGTCCTATCTGAGAAAACGCGATGTACATCATACAGGTTGCTTCTGAGTGCGCTCCCGTCTCAAAAGTGGGCGGATTGGGCGATGTCGTTTACGGGCTGAGCCGAGAGCTTGAGCTGCGCGGGCATACCGTTGAGCTGATTCTGCCCATGTACGACAACATGCGCTACGACCACATCTGGGGGTTGCACGAAGCCTACAAAGACTTGTGGGTGCCCTGGTACAGCGGTTCTGTGCATTGTTCTGTTTTCTGCGGCTGGGTTTATGGACGGCTTTGCTTCTTTATCCGCCCGCACTCCTCCGACGACTATTTCGATCGCGGGTGTTACTACGGTTGCCCCGATGACCCCATGCGCTTTGCTTTCTTTAGCAAAGCGGTGCTGGAATTTCTGCAGCAAAGTAATAAAAAACCAGACGTTATCCACTGCCACGACTGGCAAACGGGTCTGCTTCCAGTCATGCTGTTCGAGGTTTACCAGTGGCATGGGATGGCGCATCAGCGGGTGTGTTATACCATCCACAACTTCAAACATCAAGGGATCGCTGGGGTGGATGTTCTCTGGGCTACCGGTCTGAATAACGAAGCCTACTATTTCCAGTACAATCGCCTGCGAGACAATTTCAATCCGTTTGCGCTCAACTTCATGAAGTCGGGAATTGTTTATTCCAATAGCTTCAATACGGTTTCGCCGCACCATGCCTGGGAAGCCCACCATACTGAAGTGGGCTGTGGGCTACAAGGGACGATCCGTGAAAATCAGGAGAAGTACTCTGGCATTCTCAATGGGGTCGACTACACCATCTGGAACCCCGAAGGCGATACCTACATCCCGCAACCCTATGACCCCGACTCCTATGAGGTGAAGGCGCTCAATAAGAAGGCATTACGCGATCGCCTCGGACTGCAGGATGCTCCCGATAAGCCGATTGTTTGCTACATCGGTCGCCTGGATCAGCAAAAGGGTGTGCATCTGGTGCATCATTCCATCTATTACAGCCTGGGGCAGGGAGCGCAGTATGTGTTGTTGGGATCGGCAACCGAACCTGCCATTCGCGATTGGTTTGCCCATGAGAAGGCGTTTTTAGATAGCAATCCCGACTGCCACCTGGAGCTGGCGTTCAACGAAGAACTGTCGCACTTAATCTATGCTGGAGCCGACATCATTGTCGTTCCTAGTAACTACGAGCCCTGCGGCTTGACCCAGCTCATTTCCTTGAAATATGGCACGGTTCCGGTGGTGCGTGGGGTTGGAGGACTGGTGAGTACGGTGTTTGACTGGGATTACGATGAGGTTCGTCCTAAGGAAGAACGCAACGGTTTTGTTTTCTACCAGACCGATGAAACGGCGCTCGAATCGTCCCTGGGTCGAGCGTTGGATCTGTGGAAAAATGAGCCAAAATACTTCAAGCAACTTGTTCTGCAAGGGATGGCCTACGACTACTCCTGGAATACGTCAGGGCAGCAATATATCGATGTCTACGAGCACATTCGCTATAAACCATAGGCCCAAGCCTTATATCAAATCCAGTTGAAGAACCCAAATATCGTTTGTACCCGCTGCAGCGCAGCGGGTACAAACGATATTTGGGTTTTACGGTTGTTTAACCGGATTTGATATGACGCATTTTGATGCTGCTGCGGTCGCGTCGCGGCCACAGCAGCAGCGCGTTGGCTCAGGATTACAGATATGCGGAACATCGATTGGGGCTCAGGTATAACCGCTGGGATCACTCAGCTGTTCCACTAAACATCGGGAAATCCGCTCGGCGGCTCCGGGTGTGCCCATGCGGCGACGACCGTTCTCCGCGATCTGCTGCCGCCATTCGGGCTGCTGTTGAAGCGATCGCACGATGTCCACCACCGCCTCTGGGCGATGGCACAATAGCACCGACGGTCCCAGCAAGCGTGTCTGCGCTTCCGCAAAGGCAGGGGTAAATTGTGGCCCTTTCCCCGGAATCGCGATCACGGGCTTGCCTAACCCAACCGCTTGCTCCGTTGCCGTACCCGCTAGGGCGATCGCCCAATGGGTGCGTTCTAGGGTTGAAATAAATTCCGTCTGAGTGAGCCGTAGGATGTTGTTGCCCTGCCGCCAAACGGTTTTTCCGCTTGGGTCTGAGCTGGATTGCCAGGTGTGCGGCTGTAACGCGGCGATCAGCGGCTCGATCGCAAGGCTGGGAGCGATCGCCCCAACAAACTCCAATGGAGTGTTCCAGGTCTCCACGAGCGCTTGCACCGCTTCTAGAATCAAGATCCAATTCTCATAGACCTCTGGTGCTCGGGAACCCGGCAGGAGAGCCACTGTCAGGGGCACCTGTTGCCAATCGGGCTCTGGTATATCCATGGCAAACCCATCCATCATCGGGTTGCCCAGATCGAAGACAGGGATGTCCCATTTTCGGAGGAAGCTGGCGGTGAGGCGATCGCGAGGAAACACCCCATGGCAGCGAGGATGGTGCATCAGCCAGCGCTCCAAGGGAGAATAGACCGAGCCCGCCCAACCTTCCAGGCGTTCAAACCAGGTGCATCGCGTCAGAACCCCATGCTCATCCCGCAGGTAATATTCCGATTTTGCGGTGCCGACAAACCCATAGGGCGCACCACTCCACCAGGCAAATAACAGGGGCACAACATCGCCTACGGCTAGAATGCGTCCGCCGCTCCGGTTCCACTGGCGCACCGATCGCAGTTGCGATAGGGTGAGTTGCACCAATCCGCCGCGCACATCCCGTGCCAACTGGGATCCATCCATATAGACAAAACCGCCCGATGGCATGGCTTGGGTTCTACCGATGATCGGGATGTTAGCGGCCTGATAGGCTTGCCCTGTTCCGACGAGCGGCAAGGCGGCCAGCTCTTTGATAGCTGTGGATTGTTGGAGCGATTGGAGAATGCGGCAGGCGATCGCATCTTCCCCATGACCATTGCTCAGGCATAGAAGGCGCATTCCATCCCTCCGGTTTAGGTGGTGGTGGTGGCGGCAAGCTGCTGCATCACCTCAGCAACGACGCGATCGAGTGCAACGGCACGGGAGGCCTTAAACAGCAAGCGATCGCCCGGCTGAATCAGGTTCAAAAGCTGGGTTACCAGGCTCGCCGGATCCGCAAACGCAACGGCGGGTAATGGGGTGGCTCCCTGCAGCAATGCCGCTGCTTCCGCTGGATCTGCTAGAACGAGCAAGTGATCGATGCCTAACGCGCGCACAGCGACCCCGACCTGATGATGAAAGTCGGGCGATCGCTCCCCCAATTCTTTCATGGTGCCTAACACGGCAATTCGTCGTGCTCCGGGTAAGTCGGCGAGGAGTTGCAATGCCGCTACCATCGATTCCAACCCCGCATTGTAGGTTTCATCCAAAATCACCACGTCATTGGGCAATCGGTGCCGTTGGGCACGGCCGGCTGGTAACTCCACCTGCAAGCCAGTTTGTAGGGATGCCCAATCAATACCAACGGCCCTAGCCACCGCGAGGGCGGCCAAAAAATTTTGAGCGTTGTGACGACCGGGCAATGGGAGGTCGAAGGTCATGCCCTCAACGTGCAGCGTATGAGCATTTACCAGGTTTCCCTGCACATCACCGCCCTCTAAGCCATAGGTGATCGTTGTGCCTTGCCACACCTTTGCAGCGGTTGCCATCAGGCGATCGTTGTCGATATTCAGCACGGCTATACCGCCATTGTGCATCTCTGCTAGGAGCTCGCATTTGGCCTGGGCGATCGCGGCCTCCGAGCCCAAGCGTCCGATATGGGCCGTTCCTACGTTGGTGATGACGGCTACATCAGGATGGGTGATTTGGCTTAGCAAGGCAATTTCTCCAGCCGCCCGCATCCCCATTTCAATCACCGCAAACCGATGGTGCTCAGGTTCCAGTTCTAGGAGGGTTTGGGGCACACCAATCTGATTGTTGAAATTAGCCTGGGTTTTGAGCACAGGCCCATGGGTTCCCAATACGGCAGCAATCAGCTCTTTGGTGGTCGTCTTGCCGACCGATCCAGTGATAGCAACTAGGGGATGGGGAAAGCGATCGCGCCACCAACGTCCCAGCCTTTGATAGGCGTCCAGAGTGTCGGGCACCCATAGGGTCGGTAATTTTGCGTAGGCATCTAAGGAATTCGACACAACAGCGGCGGCAGCTCCTTGAGCTAGAGCCGTTTCTACGAACGCATGACCATCGAAGCGATCGCCCCGTAGTGCCACAAATAGATGACCAGGTTGTACCCTTCGGCTATCTGCCGTAATTCCCGAAACCTGCTCTTTGAGCTGGCTTTCCAAAATATTTTCAGGTCTTGCCGACAATGCCTGTACGATGTCAGCCAGTGAACCCTGACAGCCCATATTTGCTTCAACGCTCCTTTCGCTCAGGAGACATCATACCCCTTCCCCAGTATTCTGCTGATGGTAGGGCCAGTAAAACCCCGCGAGTATCTACCAGAGCCTTCTCCAGACAAGCCATTCATCTAATTAACAATGACGTAGCGGATTATATGAAATTCTCAGCACAAATACTGCATACATTTGCGACTTGAGGCGATAACTTGTGGTTAGTCCCAGCCTCTCAAGCTTTCCAAGACTTTATCGAAGCTTCAAATAACGAGTGATTTCCGTCACACG
Organism: Vacuolonema iberomarrocanum LEGE 07170; assembly: GCA_015207365.1. Taxonomy (GTDB): domain Bacteria; phylum Cyanobacteriota; class Cyanobacteriia; order Elainellales; family Elainellaceae; genus Vacuolonema; species Vacuolonema iberomarrocanum. Next base: position 194,861 of record JADEXA010000002.1, on the reverse strand, counting down.
GACTTAATTGTTCGTGGCGTATTATTAGACACATAGAACGAATCCTGGCTGTATTATCGTTTCTAACTAAGTAAGTCTGCTGGTACGCATAATTAACACTCCGCGCATCAACGGATTCTTACTCGTTCCGGTCTGCTCTATTTGAGGGAAGTTTCAGAGGGGTAGATGGACTTGGATAGTTTTGTGGATCGTACAGTGTTTTTACGGGCGATATCCGATTTCGGGTCAGGTTTGTATTCTCTACCAAATTTACGCCAGGTCAAGGACTGCAGGGGTTTGTGGGAACAGGCATCAGTGCTGATTCGTCTTTCCCTATCTCAAGTCCCCCGAATTTTATTCGAGTTAAGTTTGACAAGAGGATTCCGCCCCCATACAATCACTTTCGGAAAAGTATAAAGTATCTTTATTTATTCTTTATACTTTTCGAGTGGTGCGCAGACCAGTAGCATGCACAAGGAGACAAGACGATTCCATCTCAGTAGCAGCAGGAGACAGCTGACGTGACCGCTTCGGCAGTAGGCCCCATCCATCGATTGACGCGTCCCGAAGAGCAAATGATTTACGATCATTTGTTGCACTGGATTGACGTTGATACTCCCGACCAGATGCTCGATCGCTTCCGAGCACTGTTTATAGAAGGTGCACGTTATAGCGATACCGAAATCTCAGATGCACTGGAGCGGGTTGTCTTATCCCGAAATGCCCAGGAAGAGTTTCGCTACGTCTTAAATCGGTGCTGCCACATTCTGATTAACCGTTGGCAGAGTACGTCTAATCAGCTTGCGATTCCTCGTCTCGTTGAGCTATTCGACGAGGTTTCGGATGGTTATGTGAGTCAGCGACATCGAACGCGCTCAATGCGACGCCTCAAAGAACTCACCAAGCAGTTTGTCGAAACCGATCAGTATCACACCCTTTATCGTTTGGCGCAGGTTCTCAATCAGGCCGCTGAAAACAATGTCAATCGTACTCTGGGTAATCTGATTCGGCGCTATCCCTATCTCTACGAACATTGCTTGCTGAGTGAGGATTCGACCCACGAGCATCAAAGCACCGTTCGACATATCCAGACTGAGATGCAGCGCAAGTTCGAGGTTGACCTGTCTCAGTATGTGACCTATCAGGTGCGTCGGGCGCAGTCGGAGGCGATCGCTCGCACCCTGTCCAACGCTGCCCCGAGCCGCATTATCCACCCAGTCGATAACCCCACCCTACTGAGCGAGGTGCAGTTTCGCAAAGCCATTAAACATTACGTCGGTCGGGTTGAAGGAAATCGGACTTACAAGGATTTGGCCCATAGCTTCCTTGCACAAAGCAAGCACAATCGGGATTTCCGAGGCTTCAAGAATGATTTGTATGAGTACATCACGGCGTCGATTGACGCGGACTATGGTCGCCGCCGCTTCAACAAGCAGCTCTATGTCTACCTGGACAGCATTATGCCCAGTAGTGATGATCAGCAGCTCAACGATTTCTTGATGGTGCGGACATGCAGCCAGTTGTTCAACTTCCTGGTTGTCGAGGGTAGTCATACCCCCAACCACTTCATCTTCATTGACCTGCTCAGCAACATGGGGCCGATTCGCACGACGGGCGTTTTGCTCAAGATTGTGCTGCTCTGCCGCAAGGTGAAACCTGTGCTAGAGCGTCGGTTCTCGGTGCTGTTTGCCCACTACGAAGAGTACACCCATGAGGCCGTTCGCTGGCTCGTCCTGGCGTTGGAAAATTTGAATCTAGCGCTGAGTGCTCACTTTGGGGCGATCGATTTGTCGTTCATTCGCTAGATTGCTTGGCATTAAGCGACTACAAGGAAATTTTCTCAACGTTGTCGACCAACCCTACACACCATTAAGGTGTCCGTCTTCCCGCCATTGATAAGTATCGGAAAACTCTACCTGGCGATACTGGGTAAATGGCGATGGATTCGCTATGCTTTAATAGGCGATTTGTGTAAGAATTGACATCTGTGTGCCTTGACGGTGCGCACGGCTTAGGATTGCGCGTTAAAAGCCATTCGCTAACGGCCATTCACTAACTAGACGACTAGCAACAAAACAAGGAGTGTTGTGCATGACCCAAGTGGTTCTTGGAGAAAACGAAGGAATTGAATCTGCATTGCGTCGATTTAAACGCCAGGTTTCTAAGGCAGGAATCTTGGCGGATGTGAAGAGTCACCGTCACTTTGAGACGCCGCTCGAAAAGAAAAAGCGGAAGGCGGTGATGGCACGGCGCAAGCGCCGCTATCGTTAATCCCTGACTACTGGTTCTCGCGATCCCCTCACAGCCGTAAACAAGCGCTATGGCCTATTGCCGCGCGTGATTCTGTTTGCCGAACTGTGGGGGGATTTTTTAATGAGAGCGTTTGGTGATCTTTAAGGAACGAAAGCATGGCGACGGCACCTGATTCTCATCCATCGGATTTTGACAGCCTGCGATCGCAGGAAACTGCTTCCTCGGCATCGCAGGCTGCGGATGCTGATCTGGACGAAATTGTGGGTGGCTTTCGCGATATTCAATCGACGCTGCACTATCAGCGGGCTCAGGATGTTCTACGCAACTTGGTGGAGCATTTGGACTTGACGGCGCGGGAACGGCAGGGCTTAGAGTCTGACCTGAAATCGCTCACGTTTTTGCTCGATAAGCTTGACCAAAGTGTGGTCAATATCGCAGCGTTTGGGATGGTTGGACGGGGTAAGTCCTCCATGCTCAATGCCCTTTTGGGACAAGCTGTCTTCAAGACGGGGCCATTGCATGGGGTGACCCAGGATGTGCAGACGGCAGATTGGACAGTGGAAGAAGAGATGGTGCAAGGGAGCGATCGCCCCGTTGTCCGCGTCTCGTTGCCCGGAACGGGAGCCTCGCGTATTGAGCTGGTGGATACCCCTGGACTGGATGAAGTCGATGGCGAACAGCGGGAGGTGCTGGCGCGGCGCGTTGCGCAGCAAGCGGATCTGATTTTGTTCGTCGTCTCTGGCGATGTAACCCGTATTGAGTATGAGGCGCTGTCGAACTTACGGGATGCGAGCAAGCCAATGGTGCTGGTGTTCAACAAAATTGACCAGTATCCCGATGCCGACCGTATGGCGATTTATCAAACGATTCGAGATGAGCGGGTGCGCGAGTTGCTATCCCCCGATGAAATTGTGATGGCATCGGCGGCTCCGCTCATTTCCACGGCTGTGCGAAGGGCCGATGGCACCGTCGCGCGGCAAATGCGGTCGGGCGAACCGCAAGTCGATGACCTGAAGCTAAAAATCCTGGAAATTCTGAATCGGGAAGGCAAGTCGTTGCTAGCGCTGAATTCGATGTTGTTTGCGGATGCCGTGAACGATCGCCTGGTGGAACGCAAGTTGGAGATTCGCGATCGTAATGCCAATCAGGTGATTTGGAATGGAGTGATGACAAAGGCTGTGGCGATCGCCCTCAATCCGGTGATGGTCGTGGATGTGGTTAGCAGTGCAGTCATTGATGTGGCGATGATCCTTTCCCTATCCCGACTCTACAGCATTCCGATGACCCAGCATGGTGCCACCGGGTTGCTAAAAACCATTGCCGTAGGGTTAGGTGGCATCACCCTCAGCGAGCTTTTGGTTACGCTAGGATTAGGATCGCTCAAGACCGCACTAGGCTTAGCGGCTCCAGCGACGGGCGGAATTTCCCTAGCTCCCTATGTATCCGTTGCTGTGACTCAGGCAGCGGTGGCGGGAGTCTCCACTTACGCCATCGGGCAAGTGGCCAAGGTCTATCTTGCTAACGGAGCCTCTTGGGGGCCAGATGGGCCGAAAACAGTGGTGAATACCATTCTGGAGTCGTTGGATGAAACCTCTATTCTGAATCGGATCAAGGATGAACTACGGGCAAAGCTGGATTTACAACGTCGGCGCGAAACGCAACCGTCGGTGGAAAAGTAGAGGTAGACGGCGAATGTCAGACTATCAGGTGTTTGAGCAATCGGTGCAGGTGCAGGCGAGTGCAACATCGGTGGAGCACTGCCTAACCGATCTGGAACTGATGCACTGCTGGCTCAACCCTGCTTTGCGCTGTGAACCGCTAGGAGAGTGGTCTACGGCAAAGGGGAGTCGGAGTCAGTTTGTGATTCAGGTGCCGCTATTGCAACCAACGCTGATCAGTACGGTGGTGGAACGGGAACCGGGGCTAATTGTGTGGCAATTTTCGGGCTTCTTTACGGGGCGCGATCGCTGGGAATGCCAACCCAATGAAAAAGGTACCATTCTGCTCAATCGGTTTGAGTTCAACATTCCCAACCCACTGGTGCGCTTTGGCTTCAAAACCTTTGCTGAATCTTGGACTCGGCAAGATATGCAGTCGCAATTGCGCCGCCTGAAGCGGGTGGCCGAAGAAACCTATCGCCGTACAGGCAAGCTGTAGCAAGAATGGGTTCGGCATGGCTGATTAAGGGGATGATTGTTTCTGAGAAGGAGCGTACCACGCTCCTTCTCAGAAACAATCATCCTTATAGCGCTATGCACGTTAGTTAAGTACGGTTGTGTGGGGCGCGGCGCGCCCCACACAACCGTTGCCGTGCTTAATGCGGTTGCACACCGCTATTAGATGCTATGCACCGACAGGTTTGATGGCCATGCGTCCGGTGTAATCGATGCGGCAGAGCAACAGAGGAATCTGATGCGTACTTAGGTATTCATCCACCGCTTTCCGCGCCCCGGCCCAATGGCCGTAGTCGTCGAGAATCAGTACGCCGCCAGGAATGAGCCTTGGAAAGAGATGCCGCATTTCGTGGCGGGTGGATTCGTACCAGTCGGTATCCAGTCGTAAAAGGGCGATCTGTTCAGGAGCCTGTTCGGGAATCGTGTCTTCCACTTTTCCCTGTACATAGTGGATGCGACTGCTTGGATATCCGGTCGATTCCATGTTGCGCTTGACCAGATCTAAGCCAGCGATCGCCCATACAAGCGATTGCTGGGGGTCTTCGCTTGCCAGCAAGTCTTGAGCGGCGGTGCCATCCGCTTCGACAAAATCCTCATCACTAGGAGAGGGCATGCCTTCAAAGGTGTCGAATAGGTGCAAGGTGCGAGATGTATCGAGCGCTTTCAGCAGGGTTCGTGCCACCGCCATCATTGAGCCGCCTCGCCAGACGCCACATTCCACAAAATCGCCAGGAATTTGATGCTGTAACACATACTCCGCCGCGCGCATCAGGGCGATCGTGCGCTCTGGTGAGGTCATGGTGTGTGGGCGCACGGCTTCCCAAATGCGAATTTCTTGAGCGGTGAAATCAGGTGGATAAGCGTGCATAAAACTAAGTCAGATGAGGTGGAGAATTTGGGTGAGAAGGGGGGCGACAGTGAGCCAGAAACGTTGCATCCTATGGGCTGTGCCCTACGGATGCAATGGTTTAGCAGAACAGAGACATTTTTCTTCGATGGCACTCAGGTTCAATGGCTTCAGTTTAGCTTGGCTCTTCTTGCGGCTCAGAATTTTTCACGCGCTTGGCCAGCCAGATATCGGGTTTTCCTCGTCCATTGGCATCGGGTAGCACTCCGATAAGGACAAACCCAACCTTTTGGTAAAAGGGGTTTGCAGAATCCAAGGATGATTTTTTCTGAGGAGGGGCGCACCGCGCCCCTCCTCAGAAAAAATCATCCTTGGATTCTGCAATGCGGGTAAAAGGTGTAGGGATGACTGTGCAGATTTTGAAGCGTGGCGAGGTGTTCCAGCGGATTGGGGTAAAGGTCTTGCTGTGCCAGAGATGTGAGTCCGGTTTCATCATCGGAGCCAACATAGAGGGTCAGACCGCCCCGATCGCTCACTTGCGCCTCTAGATCTGCCACCAATCGTCGTCCCAGCCCTTGGCGCTGATGGGAAGCTTTGACCACCAGAGGGTGGAGTTCCCACGCATGGCTGTATTGGTGGATGCCGCCGCTCCAGCCAACCACTCGCCCATGGGCGATCGCCACCCGACTAATGCGATCCGGTTGCAGCGATGCTTGCACTTCCTTCAGAGCATCGTCCCAGGTTTGCCATGCATCAGGAGCCAAGACTTGAAATTCATCAAGTAATAACTGCGCGGCCTGTTGAATAGCGTTTTCACCGCTTGAATGTAGATCTTGAATGGCGATCGTTGATGATTCCATCACTATGCTAAATACTGCATCTAAAGGAACAAGTTAAATCTAACTTTGTATTGCGCGTATGTGACGCTTCTACTCAGGTCTTCTACCCCTTAAAAGTAGTAAAGTCTGCCTAATTTTGTATTACGCGCATACAGCATTTTTCTTTGAGTCTTTTATCCCTAAAGCATCAGCGAATAATAGGAAATCCTATCTCCTTGTCCGGCAAGAGGATATCTTGAAATGACAAAATAGATTTAAAGCTCTGAATGCTTAAAAAGCATATAGGACAAGTTCATCAGAGATTTACTTAATCGAATAAAGGCGAAGACCGAATTTTCTTGAGGTCAATTGTTTTATCAATAAACCATTGGATTAAATCTATGATATTGATTTGATTTATATGAGTATAGAGTTACTTTATAGAGGTTTTTCAATTTTTACTATTATCTTTTTAGATAAGTAAAGCTATGCCTTCCAGTAGTCTAAACCCTTGCTCGATATGGGATTGGTATTTTGAGACAAACAGAACCATCTTCAATTCCTCTATCCGTTCCTTATAGATAAAGGAATCGAAGATGAGAGAGTCAAATATTGGTTAGTCCACTAGATTGCTGCCCTAAAAAAGAGCGCTGCTTTATTCCGATCTGTTAAAGTGCGAGATTCTCTTATATGCGCTATCTAGTAAGAAAAAATAATGAGGAATTTTGCTTGTTGAGGTGACAATGCTATGTTAGAAAACAAAGGAAGGTTAAATTTTTTCAAGTGATCTTCAAAATTGTTAGAAGCGTAGATAAACTGGGTAATCTATGACTATGAAGAAAGTTCCTTCATATAGTCAGTAGGCTGAGTTTAGATTGATTGACTGTGTCTCTTTTTGTTGGCCAAATCTTATGCATTGCATAGGATTTGGCTGGATTTATAGGGTGTAAATAAGGTGCGTTTTTCTATTTCTGTCTGCATCATCGTTTGGGATGTGGTACGAGGTTGGTGAGTTTCTAAGCAAGCTTTATGGGCCGTACATTAAGGCTTGGTCTGTCAAGTAAGTTGGCAGGCTTGAGTCCCAGTTCTGTCATGCCTGCTGAGATGACCTGTCTACTACGTTTTTACGTGGAGGAAGCGGGGGACTTTGAGTGATTTGGTAATCAGTACTGAACCCTAGTGAAAATCGTGGCTCCAGACACTTCGGATCGAGAAAATCTGCTCCACACGATTACGAGCCGTATTCGACAATCCTTGGAGCTTCCTGAGATCCTGGATACTGCAACCCTGGAAATTCAAAAGTTTTTGCGAGCCGATCGCGTCAAAATTTATCAGTTTTCGGAGGATGGCTCGGGTGCCGTGGTTGCAGAGTCAATCCAGGGCGATCGCTTGCCCTCTTTGCTGCATCTACACTTTCCTGCTGCCGATATTCCGTCAGAAGCCCGGCAGCACTTTATCCAACGGCGCCAACGGGTCATTGTTGATGTGGCCGCCCAACTCAAGACCACCCATGGCATCAGCGACAGCGATCCAACGCACCACCGTCTGCGTCCGGATGTGCGCTATAACACGGTTGATCCCTGTCATCTGGAATATCTGAAGACGATGGGAGTGCAGTCTTCGGTTGTGTTTCCCATCCTGCACCAGGAAAAATTATGGGGATTGTTGGCAATCCACAATCGAGATTCCCGACATTTTTCGGACTCGGATTTGCAGATTGTTCACCTGCTAGCGGATCAGATTTCGATCGCGATCGCCCAGGCTAGTCTCCTCGTTGAAGCGCGGCATCATGCCTTTCAGGAACAAACCTTAAATCAAATTAGCCAGCTATTGCATTGCCCGTTGCCCTTGGGGCGGGTGTACCAACTGGTGCTGGAAGCGGCGGTGAAGGCGCTTGAGGGCGTGGGTGGACGACTTTACATTACCCCAGCTTCAACCGAGGCGACGGCCCAAATTTACGTTGATGGTGTGCAGCCCGACCTCGAAAATCTGGAACTGCATGACCAGTGGGAGACTCTGATCAACCGTGTGAGGGTTTCCTCACAAAAGCAAGACAATTTGAATCGGGCTACGCTGACTTGGCAGCAGCAGAGTCAAGTTTTTTTGCATCCTGATAATGCTCAATCCACCACCCCGGAAAATATCACTCGGGTGCATCCGCACTTTTTTACCCTGGAGATGCTAGAGGCCAACCCGCAATATCAGAAGCTTGCGGCGATGTTTAGGCAGTCTTCCATCCGTAGTATTTTGCTGATCCCACTGGAGTTTCAGGGCACGTTTGTCGGGTGTCTAACGATTTTCCGGAATGGCTACGATTTGGAAGTTCGCTGGGCAGGTAAGCATATTGCCGATGCTCGCCACGCACATCCTCGGCGATCCTTTGAGGAATGGCTGGAAGTGCGGCAAGATCTTGCTCCGGCATGGAGCCCTGAAGATTTGTGGCTGGCGCAGTCGATCGGAATGCATGTGTATATGGCATTGATGCAGCGCCGGGTCGAAAGTATGATGCGCTACCAGGCCTCTCATGATCCGCTGACGGCCTTGCCCAATCGTGTCCTATTTGCTGAGCAGGTAGCGTTGGCGCTAGCGGATGCCTATTACTGTGATGAGATGGTAGGTGTCGCCTTCCTGGATCTGGATCGCTTCAAAACCATCAATGACACCCTGGGGCATACCATTGGCGATGAGCTGCTAAGACAGGTGGCGGTGCGGCTGCATAAGTGTTTGCGGGAAGGTGATTCACTGGCTCGCTGGGGAGGCGATGAGTTTACGCTGCTACTGCCCCACCTAAAGTCTGCGGAAGATATTGGCCCGATCGCCAAGCAGCTTCTGGCCGCGCTGTCTGAGCCATTTTTCTTGGACGCTCAAGAGTTCTACATAACGGCAAGTTTGGGGTTGGCGCTGTCGCCCTATGATGGCGAAGATGTCGGGACATTACTGAAACATGCCGACGCGGCAATGCATCAAGCCAAACGCCAGGGGAAGAACACATTCCAGCTTTACTTTGAGGAGATCAATAGCCGAGCACTAGAGTATCTGGCACTGGAGCGTGATTTGCACAGAGCACTCGAACGGCAGGAATTTGTTTTACACTACCAGCCACAAGTTAATTTGCGCACCTACGAAGTGGTTGGCGTTGAGGCGTTGCTGCGCTGGAACCATCCACAGCTGGGCCAGATAGCTCCCGGACAGTTCATCCCGCTGGCAGAGGAGACGGAGCTGATTTGCCCGATTGGAGAATGGGTATTGCGAGAAGCCTGTTATCAGCAGCGACGGTGGCAGCGCTTAGGGCTGCCACCGATCCACATTGCCGTCAATCTTTCTGCCAATCAATTTAAGCAACCTGATTTGGTGCATCAGATTCTCCTCATTCTGGAGGAAACCGGTATCGATCCAAACTATCTGGAAATAGAAATTACAGAGAGTGCGGCGATGCAAAACGTCGAGTCAACCATCATGACCCTGAATCAGTTACGAGATGTGGGGATTCAGATTGCGATGGATGACTTCGGGACGGGATATTCTTCCCTCAATGCCATCAAACACTTTCCACTCAATACATTGAAGATTGATCAGTCATTTGTACGGGAGGTTTGCCAAGACCCCAACGATGCTGCAATTGCCCGTACCGTTATCGCCCTAGGGCAAGGGCTGGGGCTACAAACTCTGGCAGAAGGGGTGGAGTGCAAGGATCAGCTGAGGTTTTTGCGCATGCTAGGTTGCGATCGCGCGCAGGGACATTTGTTTAGCAAATCCATGTCGCCGAGTGAATTTGCCACCTTAATGCTGAATCGAGTCTCTTTTTTCTCGTGCCAATCTATACAACCACATAAGCAGTTTCGGAGTGGTTAGGTTGGTTCAATTCTGTGACAACCAAAAAACGATGATTTTTTGAAACCCTTTCCGCGCAGTGCTTAACAGCTAATACTCTGATAAAGTCGTCAGCTCTGTTGAAGAATCGATATAGCGAGATTCGAGGACTGACGGACGAGAACAGCGCAGGCGTACCCGCAACTCGTCCCCGCATGAGCTTTCAGGGCAGGCACAAGGCTCGGGGCGTTTCCCTGCAAATGAGACGAGACGCCATCGACAATCGATCGGTTCAGGCATCGCGTTTAGCCTTTCTGGGTTTTGTCCTGGACTCAGGTTCGGGTTAGAAAAATTATTTGAATTCTCTGTGAAATGCTTGCTCTAAAAGCATTTCACAGAGAATCTATCAGGGGTTTGCTATTTGGATTTGGTATGAGTTACCAAATGTGTCGGCTAGGATGGCTGAGCGAGTCTGTTGCATGGGATACGCTAACCTGAAACAAACCCTCCATTCCTACGTTATCAATGTCTTTTGCTCCGAAGTCGTCACGCTATTGCAGTCAGGGGCATACTAATCTTCCGGGGAGTCACTTTTGCTCCATCTGCGGAGAAAGGTTGTCTGCCACGGGTCGCTCTCCTGAAGGGGAGCAGCCCGAGCGTTTGCAAGACTCGATTCTGGAAAACCGCTATCGGATTTTGCAGTTGCTGGGCTCGGGTGGCTTTGGGCGCACCTATTTGGCCGAGGATTTGAACCGCTTCAATGAGCGCTGTGTGCTTAAGGAATTTGCGCCCCAGGTGCAGGGGGATGTGGCGGTACAGAAGGCCAAGGCATTGTTTGAGCGCGAGGCAGGCGTGTTATATCAGTTGCGCCATCCCCAGATTCCTCGGTTTCGGGAACTGTTGCGAGCCCAGTTTGAACACCAGGCCCATCTGTTTCTGATTCAGGATTATGTGCAGGGGAAAACCTATCAGCAAACCCTGGCGTCCCGTCGCCTGATGGGGAAAACGTTTTCCGAGGCGGAAGTGGTGCATCTGTTGCGATCGCTCCTCCCCGTATTGCACTACATCCATAACCAAGGCGTCATCCACCGAGATATTGCCCCGGATAATTTGATCCTGCGGTCTGCTGACCAACTTCCAGTGCTGATTGACTTTGGTGGCGTCAAGCAAGTGGCGGCAGCGGTTGCGTCCCGGTTTGCCTCTGCCCCTGAAGTCACGCTTTTGGGCAAAGCCGGCTATGCTCCAGCCGAGCAGATGCAGGATGGTGATGTTTCCCCCCAAAGTGATTTGTATGCGCTGGGAATGACCGCTGTCGTGCTGTTGTCGGGACGTGATCCCGCTGAGTTTGGGGATAGTGCCTGGGGAGCCTGGATATCTGCTATCTCCGTTCATCCGACTCTGATGGATGTGCTGAAACGGTTGCTAGCAAAAGATGCGAGCGATCGCTACCCCTCTGCTACTGCGGCACTGGATGCGCTCAAGGCGGTTCCGATTGAATCGTCGGCGCTGAATGCCGCTCCGCCACTGCCGCCCCCACCGCCACCGCCTTTGTCCCCAGCAACCGAGACAGAAAAAACAAAGGCCGTGTCTCCGGGAGGCAAGCCGATGGCGTCGACCCGTGCAATGACCCCATCACCCGCCTCTAAGTCCCAAACGGTCGCCCGATCGCCTCTCCAATCGCCCAGCCCACCGCGCAAAAGCGGGAGCAATAAAAACATCGGCGCGATTGTAGCGACGGCAATTTTGGCCGGGGGAGCCTTGAGTGCGCTTTGGTTTACGAGCGATCTTTGGGTTCCCCTATTTACTGGCGGCACACCCAACGAAGCCGAAACCCCTGATTCGAACGAAACATCCTTCTCACCCGAAGAACAAGCCCGCAAACAGGCGCTCACGAGCCGCCGGGATGAGTTGGGGGTATCGTCGCGCTTTTTGGTGCAGATTGCCGATGCTACCTTCTTTCAGGACTACCCTGAAATGCGCGGCAATACCCTTTCGAATGCTCCCGACGATGCCGTGTGGCGAGAGCGGTGGGATGCGATCGCCCTCGACTGGCTCGAATGGATGGAGGCCAACCTCAGCACCCAAGCGCGACGACAACTGGGCAGCTACGACTCTAGCCAGCGCAACGCCTGGCGGAACGAAGTCAATCAGCTCAATGTCAGCAGTCGGGCGCTGAATGATCTGGCGGATGCTCAGTTCTTCCACCATTTTCCTGAATGGCGCGGCGAGGACTTTATCGATCGCCCCATTGGCCAAGTCTGGCAGGCGATGACCTTTGACCAATTGCAAGCATTGAAATCGGGCGATCGCCTCCAAACGGTTGAATTTGGCGATGGCGAGTTTAGCACCACCCTGGATGGCGAGCTGGCTCCCGGTAGCGGACAGGTCTACATCGCCCGACTCAGCCAAAACCAACTGCTGCGACTTAGCCTGGGGGTTCCAGCCAATACGACCCTCTTTTCCCTCTACTTGCCTGTCCCCACCCAAGAGCTGCCTGTGCTCCTGGAAGACTCCGAAAGCACCCAGTGGTCTGGGGAACTCCCCCAATCTGGCTTTTACGAAATTGTCCTGGTTTCTCGCAGTGATGACGCCTTCCGCTACAACCTGGATGTTGCGGCCGATCGCGTCACCACCACCCCGATTGAACCCGAGCCGCTACCCAACAATGACGCCGAACAACCCATCGAGCCCGACGCTGAAGAAGAGAACGACGACGATGATGAGTGATATCAAATCTGGATCACGCTAGCGTTTACCCAGGAGGCGATCGCGCAGTTGTTTGATGCGATCGCGATACTTCGCCGCTTCCTCGAACTCCAGGTTCTTGGCCGACTCCTTCATCTGGCTTTCGAGTTGGGTGATGAGACTGGGAATATCTTCTAGGGACAGATCATCGGAATGTTCGTAGATTTCTTCGAGCTGCTGGGCATTGACCCGACGGGACACTTCCAGGAATTGCAAGATCGAGTTCTTGGGCTTCTTGATGATTGGCTTGGGCGTGATGCCGTGCTTCTCGTTGTACTCCATTTGAATGGCGCGCCGCCGCTCCGTTTCGAAAATAGCCCGATCCATACTCTTGGTCAGGGTTTCGGCGTAGAGAATTGCTTGTCCATTGACATGGCGGGCGGCGCGTCCGATGGTCTGGATGAGCGATCGCTCAGCTCGCAGATAGCCTTCCTTGTCGGCATCCAGAATGGCAACAAGGGAAACCTCGGGCAAGTCCAGCCCTTCCCGCAATAGGTTCACCCCAATCAGCGCATCAAACTCGCCGTTGCGCAAATCTTGCAAAATCTCGATCCGTTCGATGGAGCCGATTTCGGAATGCAAGTAGCGGACGCGAATCGCCCGGTCTTGCAAGTATTCGGTCAAATCCTCAGCCATCCGTTTGGTAAGGGTGGTGACAAGGGTGCGCTCCTGACGCTGCACCCGCTCCTGGATTTCGCCCAACAGGTCATCGATCTGTCCCTCAGTTGGGCGCACGAAGATTTCCGGATCCAGCACGCCCGTGGGACGAATCACTTGCTCCACTACATTGCCTGTGCCTGTTTTGTAGAGGCGATCGCCCTCAGCGGTTTCCTCAAATTCGCCACCACTGGTTTCCAGTTCCCATGCTCCCGGTGTGGCCGACACAAAGACGCACTGGCTCACCTTTTCCCAAAACTCCTCGGCTTTCAGGGGACGGTTATCTGCGGCACTAGGTAGTCGGAAACCATGGTCGATCAGCGTCATCTTACGGGAGCGATCGCCGTTGTACATCCCCCGCAACTGGGGGATCGTGACATGCGACTCATCCATCACCAATAGCCAATCTTTTGGGAAGTAATCAATCAAGCATTCGGGAGGCGATCCCGCTTGCCGTCCGGCGAGGTGGCGGGCATAGTTTTCCACGCCATTGCAATAGCCAATCTCGCGGATCATCTCCAGATCGTAGCGAGTGCGTTGCTCCAGCCGCTGCGCTTCCAGGAGCTTGTTTTCACCCTCCAGAGCCGCCAATTGCTCCTTCAGTTCTGCCTCAATCGCCACCAGTGCGGTTTCCAATCGTTCTCCTGGCGTCACAAAGTGCTTGGCCGGGTAAATGTTCACCGCTTCCATCGTTTGCAGGGTTTCCCCCGTTAACGGATCCACATAGCGAATGGCGTCGATTTCATCTCCAAAAAATTCCACCCGAATGATGCGGTCTTCGTAGGCGGGGCCAATCTCCAGCACATCCCCCTTCACCCGAAACCGCCCCCGTCCCGGCTCCAGGTCATTCCGGTCGTACTGAATCGAGGCCAGATCGCGCAACACCTGGCGCTGATTTCTTTCCTCGCCCAACCGCAAGGGGATCGAAGCTTTCAGGTATTCCGACGGAATCCCCAACCCATAGATGCAACTGATGGAAGCGACCACTACCACATCGCGCCGTTCGAACAGCGATCGCGTGGCCGAGTGCCGCAACATATCAATCTCATCGTTGATCGACGCCGTTTTTGCAATGTAGGTGTCGGTGACGGGGATGTAGGCTTCTGGCTGGTAGTAGTCGTAATAACTAATGAAGTATTCGACAGCATTGTCGGGGAAAAACTCCCGCAGCTCGTTGCACAACTGCGCGGCCAGGGTCTTGTTGTGTGCCAACACCAGCGCGGGTTTGCCGATCTGCTCAATCACCCGTGCCATGGTGTGGGTTTTGCCGGTACCCGTTGCCCCTAGCAAGGTTTGGTAGCGGGTGCCTGCTTGAAGACCCTGAACGAGGCCAGCAATGGCTTTGGGTTGGTCGCCAGTCGGGGTAAATGGAGCCTGAATGCTGAAGTCCATAGGAGAGATGTGGGGCGAGAACACGAGGGGAAGAGTCTGCTTCCTATCATGACGGATCTTCACCAAAATGGGAGCCACGCTGGGCAGGTCTCGGTTGCATGCTCAAAGTGACAACGAAATCCGCCTTAGAAAACCCTTTATATTTTCTGTGAAATTCTGGCTCAGCAAGCGTTTCACAGAAAATATATCGGGGGTTTGCGATTTGGACTGAGTATCAGGATTGGGTTGGGCGATCGCGTCTTTCCCTCAAGTCGGATTCCGCTAGATGGGTATCAACATCCGAGGTCTTTGAAGCCTGGGGCGATCGTCTGTTGTCAATCGATGATGATAATTTTTCCAATGCTCTGGAAACAGATGTTGGTATGCCAATTTTGAAGTCAGGGGATAAAAATCGGGGAAAATCGTTGGATTATACACCAATCATCCTTGTCCTGAATCTATCAGAAGTTACCCTTAAACCCGGCTAGTGTAGTCTAGGCTACAAAACACCCCCCCTAGCCGCTCTAGTATTTGCTCTGATTCACAATTTTGTGGTTCAAGTTCGCAATTTCTGAAACCTCCTCATAATGATTGCGGTTCCCAGATTTTTTTAAGGAGAGTTAACGTTCCATGTCCATGCAATTCAATCGGCGCAAATTTTTGGTTTACGGCTCGGCTGCCTTGGGTAGTAGTATCTTGCTGAAGTCTTGTGCCAGTGACACTGACACAGCAGATACAGCGGCTGACGACACAGCAACGGCGGATGCCGGTGCGGATGCTCCGGCGGCGAGTGGCGATACGATCAAGGTCGGGATTCTCCATTCCCTGAGCGGCACGATGTCGATTAGTGAGACAACCGTTGTTGATGCTGAGAAGTTGGCAATTAAAGAGATCAACGAGGCAGGCGGTGTCTTGGGGATGCAAATTGAGGCGGTCGTTGAGGATGGTGCCTCCGACTGGCCGACGTTTGCAGAGAAGGCTACCAAGCTGATTGACCAGGATCAGGTGGCAACGGTTTTCGGCTGCTGGACCTCTGCTAGCCGTAAAGCTGTTCTACCCGTCTTTGAGTCGAAGAACCACATGTTGTGGTATCCCGTGCAGTACGAGGGACAGGAATGCTCCAGAAATATCTTTTACACTGGAGCGGCTCCCAACCAGCAGATCGAGCCTGCGGTGGATTGGTTGCTAGAAAACAAAGGGACGCAGTTCTTCTTGGTGGGGTCTGACTATGTCTTCCCCCGTACCGCCAACACTATCATCAAAGAGCAGCTAGCCGCCAATGGTGGCGAAACCGTTGGGGAAGACTACTTGCCTCTGGGGAGTACTGAAGTCACCCCTATCATCTCCAAGATCCGCGCCGCATTGCCCGATGGCGGTGTCATCTTCAACAGCTTGAACGGAGATAGCAACGTTGCCTTCTTCAAGCAGTTGCAGGGGGCGGGTCTGACACCTGATATGTATCCTGTAATGTCCGTAAGTGTGGCGGAAGAAGAAGTTCGGCAGATTGGAACCGAGTTTCTGGTGGGTCACTACGCAGCATGGAACTACTTCCAAACAGTCGAAACGCCCGAGAACGAAGAGTGGGTGGCCAACTTCAAAGCGGAGTATGGTGATGACCGCGTGACCAACGACCCCATGGAAGCGGCCTACATCATGGTCTACCTATGGAAGCAAGCGGTTGAAGCGGCGGGTACCACCGAGCTGGAAGCAGTGCGGGCGGCCGCGATTGGCCAAGAGTTTGCGGCACCGGAAGGGCTGGTGACAATGAATGTTAACCACCACATCTCCAAGACTGTTCGGATCGGGCAGGTGCGGGATGATGGGATGTTCGATATCGTTTCCTCTACGGATGGGCCTGTTGATCCGCTGCCCTGGAACCAGTATGTGCCGGAGACCCAGGGTCTTGCCTGCGACTGGACGGATCCCGAGAAGGGAGAGCAGTTTCCGATGGAAGGAGCCTAGCGCTGTCTTTTGACATGACGTGGCGGCGGTAACGTCGCCACGCTTCGTGTATTCATTCGCGTAACGATTAAACGAGCCATAACTGGACGAAGTGCCACGGATTTTTGATCAACCGCTATTTGAGGGCAGAGGGCAGTGCTGCAAGCGTTGTTTGGGTTGTTTGACGGAATTTTTAACGGCATTAGTATCGGTGCGGTGCTACTGATTGCGGCACTGGGCCTGGCGATCATATTTGGTTTGATGGGCGTCATCAACCTGGCTCACGGCGAGTTGATGATGCTGGGCGCTTACACGACCTACGTGGTGCAACTGGCCTTCCGACCCTTGGGAGAGCCGCTGTTTAGTCTCTACATTTTTGTGGCGGTGGTGGCCGCCTTCATTGTGGCGGCGCTGGTGGGGTTGGCGCTGGAGCGGGGGGTGATTCGATACCTCTACGGGCGACCCCTCGAAACCCTGCTGGCGACCTGGGGTGTGAGCTTGATTCTGCGGCAGTTTGTCCGCAGTGTCAGCGGAGCGATGGCCATTAGCATTGCCGTTTTTTGCTTGCTGTTCTTTGGGGCACTGTGGGTTTTACGCAAGCGGTCAGATTGGGCGTCGATGCAGAAAAAGGCGATCGCCATCCTCCTGCCTTTATCGTTGGCGATCGCCGGTGGCTCGGGATTCCTGCTCAACCAGGTACCAATCCTCGCGCGCCTTTGGTTTAGTACTCGCAATGTGGATGTCACGGCCCCGGCCTGGTTGCGAGGCGGCATTCCCTTCGGCATATCGCAACTGCCCTATACGCGTCTGTTCATCATCGCGCTGACGGTGCTTTGCCTCATTGGGATTTACTGGTTCTTGAACCGCTCGGTCTGGGGGTTGCGCATTCGTTCGGTGACCCAGAACCGGGATATGAGCGCTTGCCTGGGCATCCCGACAGCCCAGGTGGATGCCTTGACCTTTGCGCTGGGGTCGGGGTTGGCCGGAGTGGCGGGTTGTGCGGTCAGCCTGCTGGGGTCTGTGGGGCCAAACCTCGGCACAAACTACATTGTGGACTCGTTCATGGTGGTTGTGGTTGGCGGGGTTGGCAAATTGGTGGGCAGTATCGTTGCGGCGCTGGTGATCGGGACACTGAACTATCTCATCGGTTCCGGCACGATCGCCATCATCCTCGGGGGCAGCGGTGTTGAATTTCTTCAGCCATTGGTAGGCTTCTTTACATTTTTTGCGACCGCCAGCATGGCAAAAGTGATGGTATTCGTCCTCATCATTGCCTTTTTGCAAGTGCGTCCGGCGGGACTGTTCCCGCAGAAGGGGCGATCGGTTGAGGCTTAACCGTCTCAGCCCGACTCAGGGAGCGTTTGGTTTGGCGGTTTGGTTCATTTAGGGTTTTGGCATGGCGGTAGATACAGCTCTTGGGCGACAGCGATCGCGGCGATCGCGCAAAAATAAGCTCCTGATCGAAGCGGGGATCGTAGTGGGGGTCGCCCTCATTCTGGCGGTCATCGTTCCCCTTATCTTGTCGGATTTTCGATTGACTCTGTTGGCACGGTTTATGTCGCTGGCGATCGTTGCCCTCGGCATTGACTTGATCTGGGGCTTCACCGGGCTGCTCAGTTTGGGGCATGGCATTTTCTTTGCCCTGGGCGGCTATGCCCTGGCGATGTATTTGCAACTACAAATCCCCGAAGGCCAGATCCCCGACTTTTTCCCGCTCTATGGCGTCACGGAACTGCCCTGGTTTTGGGAGCCCTTCCACTCCTTCCCCTTTACCTTGGTGGCTATTGTCGTCCTACCCATGATTGTGGCCGGATTGCTGGGCTACCTCGTGTTCCGCAACCGGATTCGTGGGGTTTACTTTTCCATCCTGACGCAAGCCGCCCTGGTCGTTTTCTTCAACTTCTTCAACGGTCAGCAAAAGTTGATCAACGGGACAAATGGACTTAAAACATCGACCACGATGTTGTTTGGCAATCAGGTGGGTTCGCCCTCTGTGCAATTTTCCTTCTATCTCATCACCATCCTGTTGCTGACCTTGACCTATGCCTTTTGTCGCTGGCTTACCAGTGGCCGCTTTGGCCGCTTGCTAGTCGCCATTCGCGATGATGAGAACCGCGTCCGCTTTTCGGGCTACGATCCCACCTCCTTCAAAGTGCTCGTCTTCGCCATTTCGGGCGGCATTGCGGGCATTGCTGGAGCCCTCTACACCGTCCAGTCCGGCATCGTTTCGCCGCAGTATATGGATATTGCCTTTTCCATCGAAATGGTGATTTGGGTAGCGGTGGGTGGCCGCGCGACGTTGGTGGGGGCCATCCTCGGGGCTATTGCGGTGAACTATGCCCGCAGCCTGCTGAGCGAGCAGTTTCCAGAAGTGTGGCTGTTTTTCCAGGGGGCTCTTTTCCTGATCGTTGTTCTGGTGCTTCCGGCGGGTATTGTGGGTTGGCTGCGTACCGATGGCATCGACGGGTTCCGCCGCCTCACGGGCAACTCTCGCACCCTCTCCACATTTCCCAGCGTTGAGCTGGATGAATCCTTGCAAAAAGAGCGGGAAATCGCTGAAAAATAAAAGGTCATCAATTGGGTGGTCAGGCCTACGACCGATTCAGATTTATGTGAGTTGCTAGCGCCAAATACTACATTCCAAATCCCTAAAGCCTCATGTCTGAAAAGATTCTCGATATTGAAAATGTCACGGTCAGCTTCGATGGTTTCAAAGCGCTGAATAATCTGACCTTCAACATGGAACCGGGCGAATTGCGCGTCATTATTGGCCCGAATGGAGCCGGGAAAACGACATTTTTGGATGTGATTACCGGAAAGGTGCGACCAACGGAAGGTTCAGCACGGTTCAAGGGCAAGGATTTAACCCATTTGAAGGAACATGAAATTGCTCGATTGGGGATTGGGCGAAAGTTTCAAACGCCCCGTGTGTACTTGAATCTGACCCCTCGGGAGAACCTGGAGATTTCGTGCAACCGCACCAAAACCGTTTTCGATACGCTCTTCAAAAAGACCCCGCAGCCAGAGCGCCAAACGGTGAGCGGTTTGCTGGAAACGATTGGTCTCTCGGCGCAGGCCGATGTGCCCGCAGAGCTGCTGTCCCATGGGCAAAAGCAATGGCTAGAAATTGGGATGTTGGTCGCCCAATCCCCCGATTTATTGTTGGTGGATGAGCCCGTGGCAGGGCTGACAGACGAAGAAACTGAGCACACCGGAGAACTGTTGATGGCGCTGGCAGAGAGCCACTCCATCATTGTGATTGAGCATGACATGGAGTTTGTGCGCCAGATTGCGCGGCAAGTGACGGTGCTGCACGAAGGCAGCGTACTGTTTGAGGGCAGCATGAATGAAGTGCAGACCAATCCCCGGGTGATTGAGGTGTATTTGGGCTCAGAACCCTCGATTTCGACGGAAGAAATGACGATGCTGCGCATTGCGGCATCAATGGCTTGGTCGGATGGCCATTTCACCAATGAACAGCAGGACATTATTCTGGGACGCCTGAGCCAGCAGTTTGCCAAGGATGGACAGGAACAATCCACGCTTCAAGAAGAATTGAAAGACTATCTGGCAAAGGACATTCCCGTTGAAGATTTGGTGCCGTTGTTAAAAACACCTGAGGAACGGGAAATGGCTCTGAAACTGAGCTACGAAGTGCTGAGTTCGAACCAGATTAACCAACAGAAAGGCGTTGCTTATCAGCGGTTGCTGCAAGCCCTGAAACTGCCGCCCGAAGTTGTGCAGCGCGTTGAGCAATCCGTTACGGGGATGGTGTCATGACGCAAACAATGCCTACAACGCCGAGCGATCGCCCCACCGCTGAGGTGATGCTGAAAGTCTCTGGCCTCAATTTCTACTACGGCGAAAGCCACATTCTGCGGGATGTTGATTTGACGGTGCCCCGGGGTGAGATGGTGTGTTTGATTGGGCGCAATGGGGTGGGCAAAACCACGCTGCTCAAAAATATCGTTGGGTTGCTCAAACCCCGCCAGGGTTCCATCCAGTTTGACGGCCATCCGATTCTAAACCTGTCGCCCGATCGCCGCGCTCGCCATGGCATTGCCTATGTCCCCCAAGGGCGCGAAATTATCCCCCGACTCACTGTAAAGGAGAATCTGTTGCTGGGGCTAGAAGCCAACCCCAACAAGCCGAAAAAACGCGATACGGCCATTCCCGATGACATCTTTGAGTTGTTCCCGGTGCTGGAAACGATGCTGACGCGCATGGGCGGTGACCTCAGCGGCGGCCAACAGCAACAGTTGGCGATCGCCCGTGCCCTCATGGGACAACCCCAACTGCTTGTGCTGGATGAACCCACCGAAGGCATTCAACCCTCCATCATTCTGGATATTGAAGCAGCAGTGAAAAAGATTATCCGCACAACAGGGGTTTCGGTGCTTTTGGTAGAGCAACACTTACATTTCGTCCGCCAAGCGGATCGCTACTATGCCATGCAAAAGGGCGGCATTGTTGCCTCGGGGCCAACCCACGAGCTGAGCAACGAAGTGATTCAACAATTCCTGGCGGTTTAGAGGACGGTTCTTGGCGGGGATGCAGGATTGGTGCGATGGTAATGCCCAGCCTATTGCATCGGTTGGCGTTCGACATGGGCTTCCATGGTGCTTTGGAGATAATGCCCTGCCATGATGCTGCTCGACATGTAGTAGCGGTCTCGGTCGAGGGTGTAGAGGGTCTCAAAGCCCGTGCGGCGCTGGCGATCGCCCAGCACCCAATAGCGCTGCACAATCGACTCTGGTGCGAGCCAGCCTTCGCCCTCGACGCGCCCCAGAGCGCTATGTTGTAAAACAAAATTGTATTGGCGATCGCCCGCATTCAGGCGACCCCGATATTGCAACGCAATGCCCTCGCGCTCCGATTCGGGAAACACCAGCTTTGTCACCATGGTGAACCAGTTGTCCCGACTCCACGCAATCAGGATTTTACCTTTGACGAGAACAGGCAGGCCGTCCCGCTCCAGCCAACTACCTTCGATCGTCCAACGTCCCGCTTCAACTAAAAACCTGTGAGACACGGTAACAAGTCCTAAGAGTGTCTGAACGGTGCCTGTTCTGCCCCGGATGGCTACTCATCCTAACATGGGCGCTTTAAGCCGGAAGATGAATCTCGCCCAGCAAAGCGGGTTGATCCGCCCCCGTGACGGTGGGTAAATTACCGGGGTGCTGATGCATTCGCCAGTAGGCCAGTACCGCAAAGGCGATCGCTTCTTTGAAATCTGCATCCAACCCTGCATCACTCGTGGTTTTGACGGTAGCCATGGGTAAAGCCAGCCGGAGGCGATCGCACAGATAGGGATTGCGGTTTCCCCCGCCACACACGAGTATTTCATCCGGCATTTGGGGCAAAAACCGCTGATAGCTATCGGCAATAGACAGAGCGGTAAATTCGGTCAGGGTGGCCAAAAAATCGACGGAGGTAAGGGCATAGTCGTCGGCATCCTGCTGACATTGGTTCAAGAAATCTTGACCGAACAGCTCACGGCCCGTGGATTTGGGGGGAGTTTGGCGAAAGTAGGGATGGTCGAGCCAGCGCTGCACCACCTCCAGGCAGGGCGTTCCCTGAGCCGCCCATGCACCATCCTGGTCATAGCGCTGGGTGCCATCGGTGAGATGTTGCACGGCCAGGTCGAGTAGGGCATTGCCGGGGCCAGTATCCCAGCCGACAATGGCAGCATCGCCACGATGCTGTGCCGGAAGGTAGGTCACATTCCCAATGCCACCGATGTTTTGGACGCAACGGTTGAACTTGGGGTGACGCAACAGGGCAGCATCCACGGCAGGAGCGAGGGGAGCCCCTTCACCGCCCGCCGCAATATCGCCTTGGCGAAAGTTGTTGACCGTCGGCAGACCCGTATGGTGGGCGATCGCCATGCCTCGCCCGAGCTGAAGGCTATAGGCCAGACGCTCCGCCTGACGCGGTCGATGGAACACCGTTTGCCCATGGGAGCCGATGAGGTCGACGCGATCGTCTCCCTGCACCTGTAAGGCGGCTTCAGCAAAGCATTGGGCGATCGCGTCATCGAGTTCTGCCAGTTCTTCTAGCGGCAAACTGGCGCCGTGACACAGGTCGAGGATGCGCGATTGCAGCGCGCTCGGATAGTCGCAGGTTTCCCCTCGTATCAGCCGCACCGACAGCTCTGTGGGTGCGCCTGTAATCTCGATCAGCGCGGCATCAATGCCATCTACCGATGTTCCACTAATCAACCCAATAACACGCATCTTTAAACTGGAAGCTGGTTAATCCCTTTGTTGGAGCCAATCACAACTAAAATCATATCCTTATGGAGGATGGTTGCGGGGCTGGGATTAATCTGGGAAGACGAATCTTCATGCCCAACAGCGATGACGTTGAGACCGTAGCGCGATCGCAAGTCCAGCTCCAGCAGAGTTTTGCCGTCAAACGCTTTGGGCACGACAACTTCAACGATACTGTGATCTGGATCTACCTCAAACCGTTCGAGAATGCCGGGGCGGGTGAGCGATCGCGCCAACTCGCAGCCCATTTCATGCTCTGGGAACACGACATGATCGGCCCCGACCCGTTCCAGCAACTTGCCATGGATTTCCGAAGACGCTTTGGCAACGATGTGGGGCACGCCCCCCTCTTTGAGATTGAGGGTCGTGATAATGCTTTCTTGAATGTAGTTGCCGATTGCGACAATCACCGTATCAAATTCAAATACCCCCGCTTCCCGCAAGGCAGACGGTTGCATGGCATCCAACTGCAACACATGGGATGCAATTTCATCACAAAGAGCCTGATCGACCCGTTTCTCATCGCTGTCGATTCCCAGAACTTCGTAGCCCAGGTTATGCAGCGTAGCAGAAACGGCTCGACCAAATCGGCCCAAGCCAATGACCGCAAATTGACGATTGTTGGGTCGTAAACTCTTGAAAAATTGCAACGCACTCAGGTTCACAGGCGCATCCGAGCCCTTAGTTAGGGTGAAAGACTAACCTCCTCAGCCTATCAGCAAATTGGGCGATCGCGGGGGGATCGAACGTCAGGCATCAAAGCCTGAGACGGCCATGCATTAGGCGCTATCGCCAGAATCTCCCGAATGGGTTGCTGGTGTAACCGATTCGTTGATGCGCAACTTGCGCCAGAGCAACCAGGGGGCTACAAACAGGAGGAACAGATAAGGACTATAAACCGCGAGCCATGTCAAAAGCTTGAGCAGGCTGACGGTTAGATCGCCCAGGCTGCGGGTAGAGGCGACCCAGGTGTCGCGCAGCTCCTCGGTGACGGGACGCCCTTCGGCGGCAGTAGCAGAGAAGGATTGTAGGTTAATGGTAACGGTGGAAAAGGCGACGCGCGATCGCAAACTAGCTAACTGCGCATCCAACTGCTCAATGGATTGCCGCACCTGGCTGACTTCCTGGGCCACCCGCAACACATCGGCCATTTCTCCAGCCCGATCCATAATGTCGAGCAACATGGTTTCCGTCTGCCGCAGATTATTGAGCCGAGCTTCGAAGTCCACCAGTTGATTGGACACATCCTCTGCGGTGATGCGCTGGTCGCGCAACGTTCCCAGTTCCTCCAGTTCTGCCAGAGTGGCATCCAGATTGGCCTGGGGCACCCGCAGTTCGACCCATGCTGTGTGAAGGCTGCCGTCTTCGGGAACACTTTCATTCAGCCCCGTCACATCGCCTTGCTGTTGGCGAGTGAGAGTGGCGATCGCATCCAATGTTTCAGAAACCGACTCTACCTCAAGATCGAGAACGGCTGTTTTCACCAGTTGCGGCATCGCTTCGGGGACATCTGCCACGTCTTCTGCAACATTTCCTGCTCCATCTGCGTCAGGAGCATCGGGAGGTGCAGTTTCTTGCACGGCTTCTGGGGCTGCCGAAAAGGCTTCGTCGCCCGCCACCGATTCCGTGGGCGCATAGGAGCTGCCACAACCAACCACAGCGATGCCAACGCAAGTACTCAGCAAAGCGGATGCAAACGAACGGGAAGGACGACGCATCGGAATGACTCCTTTAGTTTGACTGTTACCGCCAGTATGCCGAGCAGATTTTGCTCGACAGAAAGGGTTTCACTTTTAGCAACAACGAAAGAGACAACAATTTCCACAGGTTGAGGTTGATTTCCGTAGGTTGGTGTTGAGCGAAGTGAAACCCAACAGATCGATCAAAACCATATCCTGTAGAGCGGGTACCACCCACCCGTAGCCAAATTTAGAAATCAACAGGGTTCCAAGGGGCATACATTTATAAGGAATGACCTCGATCGCCCACCTTTCCATGCCCTCCTGTATCGATCGCCCGCCGATCTCTTCCCTAACAATTGAACGGGGTGCAGAGTTTGATCCCTCTGGACTGTACCGCTATCGGCTCTGGCGGTCTTGGGATCCGCAGGCACCGGCGATCGCCTTTGTCATGCTCAACCCCAGCACAGCGGATGCGGAGCGCGATGATCCCACCATTCGCCGCTGTATGGGGTTTGTGCAGGACTGGGGCTATGGCTCCCTGGTTGTGGTGAACCTCTTTGCGTTCCGTGCCACTCATCCTCGCGAGCTATTCAGCGCGGATGATCCCGTCGGCCACGACAACGATCGCTACCTCCGCGCCACCCTGCAACGAGTGGATCGGTTGATCCTAGCCTGGGGCAACCGGGGAACTTGGCAAGGACATCACCATCGATTTCTCCAAACGTTGGGGGAGATGGGGCGATCGCCTGAATGCCTGGGCATCACCAAACAAGGGCAACCCTGCCACCCGCTCTACCAACGGCGTTCTTGCAAACCTATTCCCTACAAGTTTTGACCGTTAGATCTGTAGCGATTGCTATGCGAATTTGTTGAGAACCCGCGACGGCGGGTTTTGTTCCTATAGTCGCGGGTTCAACCGCTGGACTTATCTCAAACTCATACTCGTAATGGAATGTCGCCAAAAGCAAAGAGGCGCTTTCGTAGAAAACGCCTCTTGAGAGATTTTCATTGCACAGATAGATGCAAGGTTTAGCTTCGTTGGGTGCGTTACGAGAACGCACCTACTGTCAAATTTGACACAAAGCTTAGAAGGACATTTCGGCCTCTTGAACCCGCTCAACCTGCTTCTTCTTCAGCACCAGCATAATTTGGGAAATCATGACGGCTGCCGTGAAGGCCAGTAGACCTTTGACTCGGTTCGGACTTTGCAGCACGATCTCGACGTCCTCTTGACCGAAGCCACCTACATTGGGGTTGTCGGTAATAGGCTTACCAGCGGTCACTTCGTCGCCAACAGCTACGATCACTTGAGGCCCGACGGGAACGCTCACAACCGTTGCATCGCCGTCTGCGGGCTGGATGGTGACTTCCATGCCACTATCAACCGGAGTGATGTCCGTAACCATACCCGATACGGGAGTTTTGACATCGGTATTGTTGCTATTTTCACCGGTGGGGTAAACCTGTCCACGCCCCCGATTGCCGCCGAGGTGAACGGCATACTTACCAAAGTTGATGCTGCTGTCGGTTGCCGGATCGGGAGATAGCACGGGGAAAACAATTTCCTGATACTGGTCACCCGGCAACGGCCCCACTAGCACAGTATTGTCTTGCCCTTCGGCGTAGGACATAAAGACGTAGTTGGGTGCGACTTCTTCCTTCATTTCTTCGGGAATACGGTCTTCCGGTGCAATTTGGAAGCCCTCGGGCAGCATGAGTACGGCACCCACGTTCAGCGGCCCAGGGTCACCGGTGGCTGTCACTTGCTGGATACTTGTGTCGTAGGGAATCTTGACGACTGCTTTGAAGACGCTATCCGGCAGAACGGACTGAGGGACTTCGATTTCGACAGGCTTAGCGGCTAGGTGGCAGTTGGCACAGACGATGCGCCCGGTTGCTTCGCGGGGGCTCTCGTAGTTCTGCTGTGCCCAGAAAGGATAGGCTTGTGCCGTTTGGGGTAGTAGGGCGTCGCTACCTAGCAGCAGGGCGATCGCTGCCAGCACAGTAACGGTTGCTTTTAGCGCCAGACGCATCGGCGTGGACGCAATAGACGAAAATTTTGATCTCATCGGAAGTTTGTTCTCAACCAAGGAAATAGTGACTGAATGTAAGCAAACTAAAGGCTTTTCGTTAAGGCTTCTAGACAATAGATAGGCCTATGTCCACCAGGGCTTGTCGCCTGTGCGGAAATCCTCTTCGGTCCATTGGGAAATGGCAACTTTCCCATCCTCTGTGACATTGGTATGCACCAGTGCCAGAGAGAGGGGAGCAGGTCCCCGCACCACTTTGCCCGTATTGTCGTACTGCGACCCGTGGCAAGGACAGATAAATTTATTCTCGCTTGCATTCCAGGGGACAACGCAACCCAGGTGGGTGCAGACAGCATTCAAGCCATAGCTTGCAATCGCGCTGTCTTCGACCACGACATAGGTGGGGTCGCCCTTCAGCCCCTGAGCCAGGGTGCGATCGCCCTCGTTGTGGGTCGCCAGAAACTCGCTGGCGATCACATCATTGCCCAATGCATCCTTGGCTGTTACACCGCCACCAGCGCCACCACTAGAGGGAGGAATGAAATATTTAACGACCGGATACAGGGCACCCAGTGCCGTCCCGGTCACCGCTCCAAAAGTGAGGAGGTTCATAAATTGGCGACGTCCCAAATCGGGCACATCTGCGCTTCCAGAAACTTGAGTCATGATGTGAATCGGATAAGCTACGTTATGAAATTACGTCATGAAAACTGAGGGGCCGCCAAACCCTTAGATAATGCTGAACCCGTGGAGCCAAATCATTTGACCCACTCGCCCAGAGCGGCATTTCGTTTACAGTCCGTATTATTGCATCTCTTAGAATACAGAGGGTTGAAAGCTTCGCTATTGTAAAGATCTGTGACAAGGATGAGGCATGACTGGGGACGACTTGCATCAAATCATTCTGACGAAATGGGGCTGTTCCTTTGACGTGCAACTGCGAAAAGTGCAGGGCAAGGTCTTCTTCCAGGTGATGTGGAAGTATCTAGAACAAGTCTCGTTTCCCCTCTCAGAAACGCAATATATTGAGAACCTGAATGAGATTGCCCAATATCTCGACGCCTGGGGCAGCGCCATTAAGGTGCAACAGTATATTGAGCAAACCAATGCGCGCCCGCGACTGGGCAAAGCGGTCAGCATTCCTCTAGAACTGGGCGATCGCGCCTCCGAATGGATCCTCTGAAAAACGAACCACAGAGACACAGAGGACACAAAGAAACCCCTCCGTGCCCTCTGTGCCTCTGTGATTAAATCTCGAAGTGCTTGGATAGTGTTAGAGCACGCGTAAACCTATTGGAACGGGGCGATCGGGCTGAATCAGCGCCACAGCTCCATCCTCCAGCACCACGCCCAGCACCAGAACCTCAGACATAAAGTCCGCCACCTGGCGCGGGGGAAAGTTTGTCACCGCTAATACCTGCCGCCCCACCAACGTCTCAGGCGTATAGAAGTCGGTAATCTGGGCGCTGGATTTCTTGATGCCCAACTCCCCAAAGTCGATCCACAGCTTTTAGGCAGGCTTCCGAGCTTTGGGAAATTTCTCCACCTGCACCACCTGCCCCGCCCGAATCTCCACTTGCTCAAAATCCGCGTAAGTGATCGTTCCCATCCAATGACTTCTCTACTCTGCTCGTTCCAGCTAAATCTACTCCCTTTCCTTTCTTATCTCTAGAGCTATAGCTCGAATGTCTTCCGCAATTTCCTGAAAAGCCTCGTCTGAGTTAGCCCAAGTAGTGACGGGCTGGCAATTTTTAGGCAGCATGGGAAGCTGACTAAAAGGGGCACCTGCCCAATCTACGGGACGTAGCAGAACAGGAATGACGCGAGCCTCACCTGCATGGTATTGCTCAATGGCCCGTTGAATTTCATCGTGGCATTGCGTCATTGCATCAGAACTGATGAGCAGCAGAATGATGTCGGCGGTGTTGAGCTGTTGATTGATGACTTGGGCGCGATCGTCGCCCGGAAGAATTTGGCGTTTGCTCCAGCTGGTAATAATGCCCTGACGTTCAAGCAGGATAAGGTGGTCGGCAAGTTGGATTTGCAGAGATTCGTCTTCAGAGGAATAGGAGAAGTAGATAGAAATGGTTTTGCCTTGGGGAATGAGGTCGTAGAAGATTTCGTAGTTGTAGAACTTACAGCGGCTTTGGATAGTTGGGATTACCCACGAGAGTTGTTGAATGTAATATCTGTTATACAAGTCCATTAGAGCAGGTAGTTTGTCAGCCATCATTTCAGGGCGACATCTTCCTAGAACGAGGGCAACTCTATTAGAGAAATAAATATCTCTTGTATATTTCTCTGGATTTTCTAGTGCATCAACCAGACAACTCAATGTTTTAGAGTCTGCCAATTCAGATAATAGATCTATAGTTTCGCTGGAAGATTTATGACCTGGTTCCACGAGTACATTAAATAGATCTAGCAAGGTTGTTGACCCCGTCTCTTTTTGGGACTTTTCTAACTTAGTTAACTCGATGGCAGCTCTTTGCCAACATGGTTGTCCAGATCTAATAATTCCTCGTAAAGGCTCCTTTATCCCAAACCTTGAAATGCCTTTTATAATCTCGGCACGAATATCGAAATTTGTAGGTGTTCCCAATGCATCAATCAAAATAGGGATGGCTTCTTTCTGCCCAAAACAGCTTAAGGCACAAGCAACATTTAGTCTGACGTATTTGTCAGAATCATGATTGATAGCCTTTAGTAAAGAAGGTATACACTTCTGGTTGCCAATAATGCCGAGAGTTTGAGCCGCAGTTGAGCGAATACTTGGTAGCTGATGATTTTCTAGCTCATATATCATTCTTGGCAAAGCTGCGGAGTCTTTCAGATTCCCTAATACACGAGTTGCATTCCATGATGTACTCCAATCATCATTCTCAGCCAGTTGACTTAACGCTTCGAGATGATGGGGATTATCTATATTCTTTAGTTTGATTAGTTGTTTGACTGCTTCTGCGCGAAGATTGCTGCTGTTTTCGCTCAATTTTTGAATTAATGAAGAAATTGCAGCATCATGATTACTGCTACCCAAAAGTTGGATTATTTGCTTTCGCAGCATCTCATCAGGTTCTTGCTCAAATACCTGAATCAAGGCTGGAATAAATAATCCATAATCTGAGGAATTCTCAAGGAGATTGAGGATATGGTTTCTTCTTCGCCATTCAGAGGAAGGAGGAGTAATCTTGGTATTCCTGAATGCTTCTCGAGTGGCAGCATCCATTTTCATTGCCAAATTTGTTGAATCGGGAATCTGAATCTCTTCTGTAGGTTCTTCCCAACCACTAGCTATCTTCCTATTCTCTTCATTTTGAGCATTTCTAAACTCCTCAAGCAGCTCTGGAATAAATCTCTCAGCATCCAATTGCATCAAAATTGGTGCAGCTTGAGTTGTCAACAACAAAAGTGTTCCATGCTTGTCTAGCTTCTCACGCAAAAATTGAGTAGTTGCCTGCGGTGAAAGGTAGCTAAGCGCTTGAACATGAGTTGACCATAATTTCCCAGTTTTATCAGAACCGCCCCATGATTTTTGAGAGAAAAACTTGTCGCTAATTTCATCTAGCCTTCTTATTAAAATATCTACAGCATCTTGATTGTGAGTTTCTCCTAAGTAAGACGCTGCGGTTTTGGCAATATCGATATCTGGATGTGTTAAGAAGTATAGGAGCTTCGGGAGAGCTACTTCTGAATGTGTTTCACCCAAAAGCTCAACCTTCACCCAATCTGCTACAGAAAGCGCAATTATTTTTCCTACAATTGCTTCATGAAAAGCTAAAGCTGCTTCTCCAGCCAGCCTTGCTCCCAACCTAAAATTTATATCCAATGCCAACTTCACCACTTTCAGTGCTTGATCTCTATCAGTTATTAGTGACAGCATCAAAGCAATGGATTCAGTCCACTTCAAAAGGTTGAGGTAGTCTTGCTTGAATGTGCTCTTGTCTTTGAGCAAGTCAGGCAGCCGCTGTAGTAGATATTCCGCTGCGTAATATTCCTGAAAAAGCTGGTGATGAAATTCAATGTCTCCAGGTTCTTTAGCGTCTTGCAGTAGATGACACCTGCACAAATCCTTAAGCCAAAGCTTTGCTTTTGTTGGAGAGTCAGAAACTCCTCTGTTATTTAGCCAATTCTCTAAGAGCGTCTCTGCCCGATCGCGAGGCAAGGTATACCAGGCTTCGACAGACTTCGCATCATCTGTCTGGAGCATGGAGAACGCTAGAAATTGCAGGATATCTGCTTTAAACTCCCAGAAGTCTTCGGAGACAGAAACGGGTTGGATATCTTTTTTGATGCGTTCGTAGTCTTGGTCAAACTGTTGAAAGAGTTCTCCCTTGCTTTTGGGAATTTGCTGGGTTGCAGGATCAAACACATCGCAGAGCATTTTCAGCAGCAGTGGCGTTTCGGCGATCTCTCGTAGACGGTCTCTGAGCTGTCTGAGCAATGTGTCGGCATGGTCAGGAATTCCCCGTTTGGAGAGGTACTTTCCAACAAACTCCCGCATTTGAGATTCGCTGAGAGGACGCATCTCCAATCGCTTTTCAATGCCCAGATTGCCAAGACCCCGAGTGGTGAAAATCATGGGTGTGGTGGGATTATCTTCGCGAAAGTCCTGCAGTTGACGTCGCCGTTTGTCTGACGGAATCTCATTAACCCCATCTAGCAGCAACACCAATTGGTCTTGCAGTAGCCAATCATCTAGTTGTTCTGGGGTGATTCGCACCTTAGCTCGGCGAAACTCGGCGAGGATCATGTCGGTGATGGTGCGATCGCTCTTCAACTGCACGTACACTGGAATGGTAGTGGGCGCTGCTAATTCCTCATCTACCATTTCCAGCAACAACCGCTTCAACGTTGTCGATTTTCCTGAACCTGGTTGCCCTGCCAGTAACACATGCTGCTGCTCACTACCAAGGGCATACTTCCGCAAACCTTCCAATACGGGAAAGCGTTCACCTTTTTTCTGAGCTTGCTTTGAATCTTTTTTCTGAGTTTGCTCTGAATCTGGTGCCCGAGCTTGATCTGAGTCTGGTTCTGGATGCGCTGATTTGCGCTCTGCCGTTTCTGCTTCAAGCGGAATTAGCGCTTCAGTTTCGGTGTAGAGAGCCCGAACATTTTGATAACGAGAATCTTGACGAACGAATTGTAGATAAGGCTTAAAATCGAACGTCTGAACAACAGGATTTTGTTGTTTATGGAGAACAGTCTCCAAGACAGCATTTAATTCTTCCTCTGACAGATGGTAGTGGGTACCTTCAATAAAAATAGTGCTGCCATCTTCAGCAGAGATTTGAAACCCTTTTGCTCCATCCCGGTTATTTTGCTGCTGCATCCGATGATGAGTTTGCAATGCGGCTGCTAACTCAGGATCTGCGGCGATCGCCTCTTCTACTCGTTTTACGAGTTCAGCTTGATCCAGCCCCGGATCATTCCGCAGAAACTCTGCAATCATCTGACACAGTTGAGCAATCGGGTCAGTCATCCTTACCTATCTCTAATCCGTCTTGCCTTGAATGTGGATTTCACCAATATAAGCGGTGCCACCCTCCACCTTTGTCTGCCATCCCTTCGCTTGGTCGTAGTTGTTCTGCACCATGTTGCTCTGGTCAACCAGCTTACCCGCGTTAATTTCCTGAGCCAGCATCTGAATATCACTGGCAAACTGGGAGTCTTCATCCATCGCCACATGTAAGTAAGCGGCAATCTGGCTAACTTGCTCAGGGGTAATTTTTTGAGTTTGGGCGATTGCGGCTTTCACCTCTTCCGTGCGTGCCTTTCCCCGCAGCTTTGCCCAAATGCGTTTCAGCAGCGTATTCATTTTGGCGATCGCCACAGTGGAAAACTTCTTAGCAAGTTCTCCAGCACCGGATTCGATGAATTTTTGAAAGGCTAAGGTTGCGATCGCGCTGGCGGTTAGTGTTGTGATTGGCTCTGCCATAGCTTCTCCAGAGGCGCAGCGTTACTCCTCAATTTTGGCGCTACGCTCTAGATTTGCCCAGTCCATAGAAAAAGCTTAGCGAAACCCTTCACGACATGCGCTCGATGATGCCACCACCGAGGAGGCGATCGCCCTCGTACCACACAGCCGCTTGTCCAGGGGTAACGCCGAACAGTGGCTCTTCAAAGACGATGCGGGCGCGGTTGTTCTCCAGGGGAATCAGCGTGGCAGGTGTGGGTTTTGTGCGATAGCGAACCTGCACCTCAATGGGAATGGGTGTGCTGGGAGCCGAGATGGAGACCCAGTTGAGGCGTTGCACGGTGCATTCAGGAAAATGAACGGCACTGCGATCGCCCACGACGACCTGATTCCGCCCCACGTCAAGGCTCACCACATAGAGCGGATGCGGCGCGGCAATGCCCAGCCCTTTGCGTTGGCCGATGGTGTAGTGATGGATTCCGGTATGGCGTCCCAATACTCGCCCGGACTGATCCACAATGTCGCCCTCCTTGGGTGCAAGGAACTGGTCGAGGAAGGTTTGCATCGAGCCATGGGCTTCTACCAGGCACAAGTCCTGACTTTCGGGTTTCTCTGCGGTATGCAAGCCAAACTCTGCCGCCATGGTGCGGGTTTCTTGCTTCGTCTGGTTGCCCAGCGGGAAGACAACCCGTGCCAGCACCTCTTGGCTCAAATCGTAGAGAAAATAGGATTGGTCTTTATTGCGATCGATCGCCCGATGCATTTCATAGCGTCCGGTGTCGGGATTATGGGAGACGCGGGCGTAATGTCCCGTGGCGATGCGATCGCACCCCAGTTCCTTGCGGGCATAGGCCAACATCGGGCCAAACTTCACCGCCCGATTGCACTGGGAGCAGGGGAGCGGCGTAATACCCTGGCTGTAGCCTCCCACCAGATAATCCACAATATTCTTCTCAAACAGATCGCGGCTATCAACGATGTGATGAGGAATCTCTAATTCTTCGCACAACTGCGCCGCATCCACCATGCCTTCGGAGCAGCATTGCCCCTTGCCTTTCATCAGCCATAGCGTTAACCCCACCACGTCATAGCCCTGACGGTGGAGGGCAGCAGCAGCAACGGAGCTATCAACTCCGCCCGAAAGTCCAACAACGACCTTGTTCATATCTCTCGTGGAAGCGCAGTATCCCTGGCGATTGACTTGAAAAATCACAAAAATGACCAATTTCCAGGCTAGCATTTGCGCTTACAAATGGGGGCTGAAGATTTACCGCACCCGATTAACCTCGCTGGATGTCATGCTTACATCAGTATCAACTCAATACATTCGCTACCTAAGCTCGATCTCGGGTTTCAGCTCGATCTCGTGACCTGCCCGCGTGTTCCTGACTATCTGTAATATTCTGGACGAGCACCAAATACACCGATATCTTCTCAAAAATCTACAAGTTTCACTCTTGTTTTGGGGGGAGCCTGCCACCTTTGCAGATGCAGAAATATGACTTCGGCGCAAGAGAACGACTCAAAGCCTATAAATCAAGGCTTTTGGCGATGAGTACAAATACTCACTTTCAAAGGTGGCATGCTCCCTGTTTTGGGGAGGGTTTTGAAGAAAAGGGCGAAAGGCCAGGACACGCAAAATGTACTCCACTAGCGGAAGTTTGAGCTGAGATGCTTCAGCAGACATTTCGTGTTCTCGTTCTGAAGATAGCTCTAGGGTGATGTTCATAGCCATGCGCTTCTCTGACAAATTTATCCTACTCCCCGAACTTTATGAGCAAGTAGCTACTGATAGAGAGAGGATGCCGCCTAACGATTCGGGCCAGCGGTTGCCGAGGTCTTTGCCATCAGCCAAGCGACTTCAGTCAATCCACTGCACCCAAATGTTAGCAAGCTTTGGAGTCTAGTTGGAGTTTAGATGTAAGCCCCTTCAATCAGGCTAAAACGATTCATGTTACGCGCAGCATAGTCTTAACTATCCCGTGTTTCCCGAACAATTACAAAATATCTGCCCCTAATGCTTTCCGTTTCAGAACTAAAACGCGAGGTCTTGCTCCTTTCTCTAAAGTAAATCCAAGACCTGAGCGATATATCTCGGGCATATAGTAGCGTGAGACGTCATCTTTACCTGTATCCTCATAAACAACTCCTATGCTCTCTAGCATCCTGATGGTTGTCTGATCAAGAGACAGTGTGTTTTGCGTGAAAGGAGCCCGTTTCTGCTCTAGCGTATACTTTGTTTCTACGGTGTCAACCCATTTCTTAAATTCGGGATATTCTTCTTTCACTTCTTTTACTTTACCAGTGCTGCAAGGCTCTATTGCTCGTCTAATTGCTTGAGGAGGTAAAAGACGACTCGCGGACCATCGTTCAAATGAAACTTCTCCACTTTTTTCTATCGTAATATCCGCCGCATGATAGAGGAGACGAACGATATCTCTAGCCTGCAGTCTTCCCTTAAAGTCTGTCAATGCTGCGTAAATCCACTTTGCCGTATAGGCTTCGTTACTAGTATCCTTACCTAATTTTTTACCCCATAGATTTTCTAAATTAGAAACCAGCTCTTCTCGGCTCAAACTATCCAAGTTTTCTTCATCAGCACCAATTACGGAAGCTTGACTACAAACCCAATAAACCAATTTTAAGAACGAGTCGGCATCCCAAGATAAGTCGTATGGCCTATAAAGGTTCTCAAATTGAGCAAGATTCTGTGTAACTGAATATCTCAAGAAATCACGTCTTAGAAGTATAATCAAGCCAAAGTTAGCTTGTCTGATCTCATTTAATCTTTTAGGCAAACCGATCAGCATCCTCAAAGCAATTTGTTGTTGCACATTTACTGCAGCCTCTGCGAAAAGATCTTCTAATCCATCAAACAGAAAAACAAGACGAACATTTTTTTGCTTTAGATAACTATCTAAGCTTGATAAGGTTGCGGAGTTTCTTTCCTGTGATAGACCAACTGATCTAGACATTTGCTTAATCCAAAATCTTGTCCAATCTAATTCACTACTAGGCTCTTCAAGAAAGCTTTTGATGCTGTCCTGAAAATCTGAGTGGTAGAATTCAGGTATAGAATCAGAGAAAGCTGCTTGAGTTGATGTCCTAGCGTCACTGATAATATTCTCTGCTGCATCCCTCAAGGTACTTGACTGAAGTAAGGGAAAAATATGAGTCCTAGGTTCAATTTCAGATAGGTCTTTTGTTGCCAGCTTTAGAAAAGTTTCCCAGTACTTTAATCTAGAAAGCTGTACATATGTAAAAGTTTTCCCAGAACCTTTAGCTCCAATTGAAACTACACGAGGTAAATCATTGCGGAAGGTAGTTGCTAATTTCTTTAGAGATTCTGTGACTAATAAACTCTCTCCTTCCCCACTTTCTGCAAATTCATATTGTTGACATGTATCTCTAAACTTACGGACTGATTCTAAAACAGTTGGTATATCTTGTCCTACACTATCTGAGTCTGCAAGATGAGATTCCTCGATCAGTTGAGATACTGCCCATTCCTTTGCAACCCTCATTACTGACGTGGAAGTTAGTTTATTTTTTGCTTCCTCCCAAGAATTGACATAGAACAACTCTTGAGTAAAATCAGTTTCCTTAATTTCCAGTCTTCCAGCATAGAGATTTTCATCATCTGATTGATCAACAGGATTATAGGCAGCGCTGAATTTTTCTAGGGAGTTTTCGAAGGCAGGAAGCTTTTTTAACTCCGGAGTTAAAAAACTAATAATTATTGATGGATCATAAAATTTTCCACTACTACTATCTGCCTCCGAAGGGGCGATACGGCTAATTTGATCCAAGACAAGACTTATACCAGCAGTAGACTGCTCCGTAGCCGTAGTTACAAAGAAACGCTCAATCCTAGGATCAAAAATGATTGGGCTCGAAATTTCACTCAAGCCAGCACGCAAATCAACCAAGACATAGTCTGCCGACAATGTTGCTCCGAGCTGATGAAGAGCATCTCCACAAGTCCACTCACCCTCAGGGCTTCGAGCTAAATGCTCAGGAAGCACTGGAGTGTCTAAAAGCTGCTCATCATTTAAGCAAGCTGGCAAAAAATAAAAGGTCGATCTACCCTCATATCTAGGGTTTTTCTTAACCTCTTCCGCTAATAAAGAAAGAGTCTCCTGGCGGTTAATTGGAGCATAATGATAAGCCTCCAAAAAATCAATGAAAGAGACTGCGGCTTGTCGTTTTTCCGCCCTATCCCAATAAGTTAATCCTGGAGCCTCTAAATCTGCATCTACTACTAAAACAGTAATTTCTTTATCAATTTCTTTAGAAGCTTCTAAGAGAGCAAAAAGATGAGAAGCCAAATGTAATGTCCGACCAACACCGCCTTTGAAAGAATAAAAAGCAACTACTTTTGGCGAGGATAAAGAGGTTTCTGGAAAATGGAAGTTTGAAGATACTCTAGCTGAATCGGCGTGGGCATCTGAATTGCTATCTATGTACGCAATTTCTTGCCAAAAGGGACGTATAGAACTAGAACCATTAAATGGTGTAGATTCATTTTCATGAAACTCGACAGACAGAGCTGCGTTGCCAAGATCTAAGCGAATAAGATTTTGATCTTGCTGATACCAATCCGTAAACCACTCAGATAAAGTTCTCTGAGCATCCTCTTTACAATCCGCATTAGAGATTCCAATTTCTAACGCATCAGAAAAGCATGAAATTGAGGTGATACAATTTGGCAGTTTCTCGCCATTTAGAGTATTCTTTCGAATCAGCCTTTTGACATCTAGCCAAGTTAAAAACTTTAAGGATCTCATTATGCATTTAGCTCCTGCTTAATCCATTCTGATATGCGCATTAGCTTATTTTCTATACTGTCATCTTCTGTAGTGTTCAATGTAGAACTCCTGTTATCAGAATGGACAAAGTAACCACCATATCGCCACACTTGATTAATCTTTCCTGCATCCAGCTTTCGTTCTATTTCATTCCCTCGAATTTTAATAGAATCCATTTGAAGTTGAACTGGCAACTTTAGGAGCTGTCCCGCGCTTAGATAATCTAACAACTTATTGATATTATGCTGCGCTTCTCGAATTTCGTGACAAAGATTTGTGCAATTTATAGATTGTCGCTTCATCAAAACTGCTTTTAGTCCACATTCTATTGAATAGAACAGCAAAAGCCGATGGGCGTTACTACGTGATGAATGCATGGAAGCTTCTAAATTAGTTCGCCATGCTCTCTGCATCTCTCTGTCTGTAAACGGTACTGGTGCCATGGTTTTTGATTGGTGTCCTCCCTTTCTAGAAATTTAAGCTTTCCCCAGATGCTTTTGGCTCTAATCCTGATAAAGAATAATAATTTCATTGATGTGTTCTATCATTTGGAAACACCACCACAGAATTTGTAATTAATCTGTGTTAATGCTATAAATCGCAGCCTACGATAAGTTTTGACAGCTATTTTAGCTAATGCCTTAAAGTACCCATAGCAAAGAACAATGGGCTTTATCAGAAATCAAGCTGCCGGAGTCAAGTTTAACGCTTGCTGAGCAGGGCTTTGAACTGATTTAAGTGATCGTTGCAACCGTAGTATATTAGGGCTTCCACTATTTCCGACAAGGTCTAATAGTTGTAGAAATCAGGAAAATACCATAAGCTACTCATCAATCAGATCTATAGAGCTAGTTGATGGCTCTATAAAGCATGACTTTGATAATTTAACCTCGCACTTAAGAAAATAGGGTCGGAAGCTACTATCACCCCTGGAATCAAGCTGTCTAACTACTATTGTATTGGGCGGGATTTTTCTGTCTATCTCCCCTATAGAGGGTGGATAGGCAGAAAGATGCTGCATATCACCCCAATCTGGGTGGATATGCAGCATCTTTCTGCGTAATATGTCGATCTGGTTAGATAGGAGGCATTTTTCCGTATATTTTTCGGATTGGATGTGGGGCTTTGTAACCTATGCACGTTTTCACTCCGGCGGATTTCGGGCACACTGAAGGCGATCGCGCTCCAGCCCAGTTCTACTTGAACACACAAGAAACAAAACAACGGAGACTGCTGTATGCCCCCGGCTGCAAACCCTGGCTTAAAAATTCTGGTGATGAACGCGGGATCGAGCAGCCAGAAAAGTGCGCTGTATGCCCTGCCCTCTGATGCGTTTCCGGCAAAGCCGCTGGAACCGTTGTGGGAAGGGGCGATTGATTGGACGCATCAAGAGGGTGTGGCGGAGCTGAAATTCACCACCCAAGATGGGAAAAAGATTAAGCAGACCATGCCCAGTGGCGATCGCACAGCGGTGATGAACTGCTTGCTGGAATCTATCTGGAGCGGAGAAACCCAGGTCATCGACAAAGCCACCGACATTGGCATGGTGGGCCATCGGGTGGTGCATGGCGGTGGGCAATACCAGGAAAGTGTGCGGGTGACACCTGAGGTGCAAGCGGCGATCGCCGACTACAGCCGCTTTGCGCCGCTGCATAATCCCGCCAATCTAGAGGGGATTACGGCGATCGAGGCGATCCTGGGCGATATTCCTCAAGTGGCGGTTTTCGATACGGCCTTCCACTCGACCCTGCCCCCTGCTGCGACCGTTTACCCGATTCCCTACCCCTGCTACGAGGCGGGCATTCGGCGCTATGGCTTCCATGGCACGAGCCACCGCTATTGTGCGCAGCGGGCGGCGGAACTGCTGGGCAATCCGTCGCCCCTGCGATTAATTGTTTGCCATTTGGGCAATGGGGCGTCCCTATCAGCGGTGCGAGATGGGGTGTGTATCGACACAACGATGGGCTTCACGCCGTTGGAAGGATTGATGATGGGAACCCGATCGGGTTCCATCGACCCTGGCATTTTGATTCACCTGATGCGCCAGGAAAAGTTTGATGCCGATCGCCTGGATCGGATGCTGAACAAGGAGTCGGGGTTACTGGGGGTGTCGGGGGTGTCGAGCGACTTGCGAGTGGTTATGGAAGCGATCGCCGAGGGCAACGATCAGGCAAAACTAGCGCTGGAGGTCTATCTCCATCGACTGCGATCGCACATTGGCTCCTTGTTGCCTAGCTTGGGTGGTTTGGAGGCGATCGTTTTCACCGCCGGAATTGGGGAAAATGCCCCGGACATTCGCGCAGCAGCCTGCAAGGGATTAGAATTTCTGGGTTTGGAGATCGACCCCGAGAAAAATGTGCGATCGCCCGAGGATATTGATATTGCCACCGATCATTCACCTGTCCGCGCCCTGGCCATCCATACTCAGGAGGACTGGATGATTGTCCGAGACTGCTGGCATCTCCGGTAATTCCCCGCCCCTCCAGTCAGTCCGCCAAATCGGGGAAACCGCTTTCACCGCCCACTCGCTAGAATGCAGTTATGTAACGAAATTGTAAAAATTTTCTATACCTGCCATTGCAATTACTCACTCAACAGACTATCCATGGTTATCCCATCGACCCAGGAAACGGGTTCTGTCCCTGCGGAACAGGACAATGCAGCACTCCGACAAGTCTTTGAATCCATTACCCCAAAGAGTTGCCCACTGTCCTACAACTTCCATATGCATACGATCTGCTCCGATGGCAGACTGACACCTGAGGCATTGATTCAGCAAGCGCTCTCCATCGGTCTACGCGGATTGGCCATTACCGACCATCACTCGGTAGATGGATTTCGGCGGGCGCAACAGTGGTTAGCTTCCGAGAATCCTGACGATGGGCCGCATTTTTGGAGTGGGGTTGAGATTACCGCTCAGCTGCTCCACAACGATGTCCATATCCTGGCCTATGCGTTCGACCCAGACGATGCAGACCTCCAAATTTATCTGCAGGGCGATTCAGTGCAGGGCGATCGCGCCCATGCTGCGGTTGTGATTGACACCATCCACCAAGCTGGGGGCTTAGCCGTGCTGGCACACCCCGACCGCTACCGTTCGACGGCGGCAGAGCTAATCCCCACAGCAGCGGAACTGGGTATTGATGGGGCGGAAACTTACTATGCCTACAACAATCCCAATCCCTGGTCTCCGAGTCCCCGGCAAACCCGCGAAGTATTTTCCGTAGCCGAACGCTTTGGCTTGTTACACACCTGCGGCACAGACACGCATGGGCTCAATTTGTTACAACGGCTTTGAGCGTTGCATCCCTCAAGCTTCCAACATCTGTAGCCGATACAAGCTGGCATAGAGTCCATTTTGCTCTAGTAACTCCTGGTGATTGCCTGACTCCACGAGCTGGCCTTGCTTCAGCACCAGGATGCGATCGACTCGCCGAATTGTGGAAAGACGGTGCGCGATGATGATGGCCGTTCGCCCCACGAGCAAGCTTTCCAGCGCTTCCTGGATAATCGATTCGGTGCCCACATCCAAGTTTGCTGTCGCTTCATCCAGCACGAGGATGCCAGGGTTGCGGATCGCTGCACGGGCAAAGGCCAGTAGTTGCTTCTCGCCTCCCGAGAGGTTTGTGCCCCGCTGGCGCAGTTCTGTGTCATAGCCCTGGGGCAACCGCTCAATGAAGCTGGCAACATTCGTTTGCTCGGCGGCGCGGCGCACATCTTCCTTGGCGTAGGACTCGCCCAGGGTAATGTTGCTGGTCACATCGCCAGCAAACAGAAAGCCATCTTGCAGAATCACCGACATGCGACGGCGCAGCTCGGCTTGGGGCATTTCGCGAATATCGACACCATCCATCTGGATGCTGCCTTTCGTCACGTCATAGAGCCGACAAAGCAAGCGAATGATGGAGCTTTTCCCGGCACCTGTTGGCCCCACCAGTGCGACCTTCTCGCCGGGACGGATGGTGAAATCCAGATCTCGCAAGACCATCTCATCTGACTTATAGCCAAAGGTCACATGGTCAAACCGAATTTCACCAGGTGCGATGGTTTGACCCGAACGTGCTGTAGCAGGGAGGGTTTGGGGTTCGTGCGGATCCCGGATTTCAATCGGTTCGCTGAGGATGTCGCTGACGCGTTCAAGAGAGGTGAGTCCGGCCTGGATAGCGGTGAACTGGTCAGCAAACTCTCGCAACGGATCAAATAATCGCTGACCATAGAGAATAAAGGAGGCGAGCAGGCCAATGTTCATGACATCTTGCAGCACCAGCGTTCCCCCCAACCAGAGCACAGCGGCGATCGCCACTAGCGAAATCCATTCCAGCGTTGCCGATACCGAGGAGTCGAATAGGATCGTGCGATCGACCTCATGGACATAGCGCTGGTTGATTTTGTAGAACAGCTCCGAGTTAAACGTTTCTCGCCGAAACAATTGGACGACATTC
This sequence comes from Vacuolonema iberomarrocanum LEGE 07170, assembly GCA_015207365.1. Classification (GTDB taxonomy): domain Bacteria; phylum Cyanobacteriota; class Cyanobacteriia; order Elainellales; family Elainellaceae; genus Vacuolonema; species Vacuolonema iberomarrocanum. The sequence goes on along the minus strand of JADEXA010000002.1, from coordinate 153,118 downwards.
ACCCCAACAATGTTTTCTTGTAGATTGGCGTTTAGGGCCGAAAGCTCCTCGCGGGCACGATAGTTGGCTTTGCGATACTGCCGCTGAAAATAAACGATCAGCACGGTGATGGGGATGAGGATGGTAACCAGCATCGCCGCGAGCTGCCATTGCAGGGTGAACATCGTGATGATCACCACCAGAATGGAGAACAGGTTGCCAATGATGCCGATCGCCCCTGTCGAAAACACATCCCCCAGGGCATCCACATCGCTGGTGAGGCGGGTGATGAGCTTGCCAATGGGTGTGCGATCGAAAAAACGGGTCGCCAACGATGTCACATGCTTGAACAGATCGTTACGAATGTCGGCGGTGATCTGTTGCCCTACCTTTTGCACCATGAAGTTTTGCGCCCCATCCAGGGAGAGCCGCACCGCAATGGTAATGAAGAGCAATACGGCCAGAATATTTAACCCCTGTCCCAGGGGCATACCTTCCAGAAAGCCCATCACAGGCTCATTCCGGATGAGGGAGATGGTTTGCCCAACGAGAATGGGTTGGAACGCCTCTCCCAGCGAAACGGGGACAAGCAAGATCAGAGCAATGATTAAGGTTCGCTTATGCCGTAGGGCATAGGGGAGAAGCATCGAGATCAAACGCCAATCGGTGGGGCGCTGCGATCGCGGTTGACGCTCGTCTTCAAGATAGCTGGCAGGTGACATAACGCTGGCCGAAAAACTGGGAAGAAATACGGACGTAGACTATAGGCAACCCTTCAAGGATAGGTGATTTTTAGACGTCCTTGGCGCGATTGATAACCTCTATGAGTGATTAACCTCTATGAGTGATTAACCTCTATGAGTGATTAACCTCTATGAGTGATTAACCTCTATGAGTGATTAGTGCAGATCAAAGAGCAGCAGCTTGGCTGCGTGGCCCAAGAAAGCCCGGAGGTCGATACCGTGCTTGGCGCGGACTGGGATCCCCTTCACGGTTCTTAATTCCTGGGACTCCAGAACCTGGCTAGGCTGGAAGGAGTCGGCTCTGAGGAAACGACATGAATGGGGAAAGCCGCAGCAGGGTTGCGTGGCTGCAACAACAGACATTTTTGGGGGCATTGTCGGTAGAGGTTTTGGAGGCGATCGTCCAAGCCATCCAGGTGGAAACCGTTCCTGCCCGCACAGAATTGATCGCCGAGGACACCATCCCGTCTGCCCTCTACATTCTGCGGCAGGGGCGCATGGAACAGCGCAAACAGGGGCAACCGCTGCTGGGCTTGAGTCGCCTATCCGGTGCGGTGTTGTTTCTGCGGGAAGTGCTGCTAGAGCAGCCAACAGTTCAGGCCGTTGTCACCCTTTGTGAATGTGAGCTGTGGCGGGTGGAGGGCGATCGCTTTCGCGCCCTAGCGGATCAATATCCCGAAATCAGCCGTGTCCTGTCCCAGCAACTTGCCGATGAGCTGACGCAGATGACGGCGCAACTCAACTTTGAGCAAGAGCGCCAAACGGCTCTGCGCCCCTACCTCGTTCCCAAAGTGCGTCGAGGGGTCATCGGTTCCAGCCGCTATGCGGTACGGTTCCGCACGGCTATTACCAAAGCCTCAAAAGATCGAGAACCCGCCCTGATTTTTGGGGAACCAGGATTACTGAAGGACAACGCGGCAGCCCTCATTCACTTTGGAGGACGCGATCGCAAGGAACCCATGATCCGCATTGATTGCGATACTCTTCAGACCAACGGGGCAGACCTTTTTGGGCGGGTCGGTGGCAAGCTGGGGCTACTCGACTGGTTGGGCAATGGAACACTGCTCCTCAACAACATTCAAGAACTGCCAAAGCCGCTTTGGACACCCATCCTCCAATTAATCGAAACGGGCAGCTACACGCCTGTTCTGCGGGAGGGCGATATCTCACCGCCGCCTCACCAAAGCAACGCCCGCCTCATCTTCACCTCCGAGCGAGCCCTGCCTGAACTGGAACGACAGGCTCGTATCACCCATCTGATCAAAGTGCCTCCGTTGCGGGTGCGCCGCGCTGACCTCGCCGCTCAGATTAACTATTACATCAGCCTTTATTGCCGAGCGAAGGGGTTGGATCGCCCTAAGATTTCCCCCGAAGCGCTGCGCCGTCTTCAGGGATATGACTTCCCTGGCAACATTTCAGAGTTAGAAGGTTTGGTGGAGCGCGCCATTATCCAATCCAACTGCGCTCCGGTGCTGACGGAGGAAGTATTCTGGCAGGAAAGTCGGAAAACTCGCCGCTTTCGATTCAATCTGCTAAATGCCAATCCGAGCTTGCGGCAATGGCTACGGAGTCCCTGGTGGCCCGATCGCCTCAACTACGGTCTCGTCCTGCCCATCTTCGCAGCGGTGGTGCTCATCCTGTGGCTGGGTCCCCAGAGTCGCGATCGCAACATTGCCCTCAACCTGTTCTGGGCTTGGTGGTGGCCGCTGATCTTGCTCATTTTTCCATTCCTGGGGCGGATTTGGTGTTCGGTCTGTCCCTTTATGATTTATGGCGAAGTGGCACAAGCCATCCGTCAGCGATGGTTTCCCGGTTCCCTGCGGACCTGGTCCCGTCCTGAAGCCGAACGCTGGGGCGGGTGGTTCCTCTTCGGACTGTTCACCTTGATTTTGCTTTGGGAAGAGCTGTGGAATCTAGAAAATACCGCCTACCTCTCGGCCTGCCTGTTGTTGTTGATTACAGCCGGAGCCGTTGTCTTTTCCGTCCTCTTTGAGCGGCGCTTTTGGTGTCGCTACCTCTGCCCCATCGGGGGCATGAATGGCCTGTTTGCCAAGCTGTCGATAACAGAGTTGCGGGCACAGCAAGGCATCTGTTCCGCCACATGCACCACCTACCAGTGCTACCGGGGGGGGCCCGAGAAAGGGGAAGGGCAGGCAACCAACGGCTGCCCCATTTACTCCCACCCCGCACAGTTGCAGGAAAATCGCGATTGTGTGCTGTGCATGACCTGTCTCAAAGCTTGCCCACATCGTTCAGTGGAATTTAACCTGCGTCCGCCTGGCATCGAGTTGTGGACCAGCCATAAACCAACGGCTCACGAAGTCTGTCTGCTGTTTCTGCTATTCGGGGCGGTGTTTCTGCATCACCTCCCAGACGAATTGCGGATCTTGCAGGTGGCACAACCCGCTGCCCTGCTAGGCAATGTGTGGGAGCATTTGGGCACCTCTGGTGTGGCGCTGCTCATTCCTGGGGCGATCGCCCTCCTTGCCCACCAAATCATGCGCCTGCTCAACCACAGCCCACGGCCCAAGCCTTTCGTCGAACTCGCCTACGGTTATTTGCCACTGGTGCTAGCAGGCAACCTAGCTCACTACCTGCACCTGGGACTCACAGAAATGGGGCGCGTGGTTCCTGTCAGCCTCGCCACCTTTGGCATGAGCGGCGGCGAGACCCTCGTTTGGACCGCTCACCCTGCTGTGATTACCTTTCTCCAGGGCACAATGCTGGTAGCTGGACTGCTGCTGACGATTGTGTTGACCCAAAAAATTGCTCGACAGCCTTTGCGCTATCTAGTGCCTCAGCACCTGGCGAGTGGGGCGATCGCTGTTCTCCTCTGGCGCATTATCCTGCCAGGATAATCGAGTACGTCCAAAAATAAGACCCTGACACAGGTCTTCTGGACCTACGCATTTTGTTTATGTTGTGGGCGCATTGCGTCCACAACATAAACGAATTTGCTCAGACTTACGAAAGCTTTGCGTCAGTCCTAATCTTGTGGCGATCGATCGCAAGCTGCAATTAAGCTGTGTAGCTGTATTGATTAATGACAGTTTCTACGACATCACCCAACCGCGTAAAGGCTTCACGTAACTCATCGTGGGACGTGAAATTGTCAACGCGATGGAGAATTTCACCATCTTGAAACAGCAGCAACGTCGGTAGGGTTTTGAGGCGCACCGCGTTCACAAGCTTTAAATTCTCGTCAGCATTAATAGTGACAATTTTGCACAGATTTCCATATTCACCCTGGAACCGATTGAGGAGAGGGTTAACGATGCGACAGAGTCCGCACCAGGGTGCCCAGAAATTTACCAGAACAGGCACAGGGGCATGTTCAACTTCCTGTGAGAAATTGGTTTCATCAATGGTTGGGATCATTGAATAATGGGCTTTAAAGCAGTTTATATTTATCTATACTCTACCAGGCAACGTGACTGGTTGCACGCACAAGAAATGGATGTGCCCACCATAATAAACCTATAAAAACAGCAACCCCTGCATAGGCTGGACGCAGAAATTCCTTCCATTCAAAGGTTTGGCGGCCCTGTAGGATAGCCAGAAAAGGAATCACAGAGGTTCGTGCTTTTGCGGCTTCAAATGCTGGGCCATAGCGCTGCGAAAGCCGGCGATCCCCATGCCACACCCCAAATAGGTGGTGCAAAATCAACCCTGCGGAGGTCACAAGCATAAAGCTCGTTCCTAACCACAACCCATGGGCGATGCACCAGATAATTTGTCCAACCATTTGAGGATGGCGCGTCACACGAACGATCCCGGTTTCATACAAATGAACCTGGGGTTTTTGTACGGCTGCAATTTCTAATAGATTAAACGTGGCCGGATAGAGAAATAAAAAGGAGATCGCCGACAAGACCCAGACCATGGGGGCAATTCCTGGAACGCCCTGGAGGTTCCACAATCGAGCGCCATCATAGCGATGGTTAAAGAAATAAATGATCAGCACCGTTGCAAAGGGGATGCTGACCAGGGCAAATATCACGCGATAGAGCCGTGCTCCAATGATTTTTTCGCCGTAGGGACGGAGAGCCGCTAAACCACTATGGGCGATCGCAAACCCTAGCAGCAGGGCACATATAATCCAATGACTGGGAGTCAACCAATCCATTGTCATGGGCAGAATCCAGAGCATATCTCAACGCACGTCATCCTCTAGCCTACCGTGAATGGCAACGCTTCTAGGGGCAAGCCAGGATTAATTGGTAGAACTGAGCAAAACCCCAAGTGCTGCCGCGACGGGCTTGTTTTCAAAACAGCAGTTGAATTTCCAGCGTCTTGAGATTGACAATATGGAGATATCCCCAGTTCTCACCCCAGGTGGCGATGAGCAGACCATAGGGTTCGAACGGCACCAAGGCAATGGGCGGGAAAGGAAGAGCTAGCCGCCCGACAAGCTGTCCATATTCATCCAAAATCTCTACTTCTCCGTGGCGATCGGCAACAACGTAACCCCAAGGGGCAGAAGCCAAGAGAAAAGGTTGGAGGCCGAGGGCAAAGCGAACGATCCGATAGGGTTTGAGGTCGATAGCAACCAGGGAGGTTGGATCTTCCAGATCAGTGGCAATACAGCGATAGGGGAAGGCTGTGGATTGGAACTGGCCGATTTGTAGGGGCATGGAAAAATTGCCCAGTTGCTGGCCCCGCCGGGTCACGATTTCAAGATAGGTCGGGGCAGCGGTAGGTGCGGTAGCGGTGGCATTTGTTGTCGCACGAAAGAGGGCGATAAAATGGCGCTCATCCAACGCCACCAGCTGATGAAGCTGGGTCTGAGCAGCTGGAAGCGGTAGGGTGATCTGACGCGCGAAAGATTGCACATTGGGAGCCGTCCATAACCCGTGTAGATGCAGATGCCAGCTAGGTTGCCCTGTAAGGGTATGGGCGATTGCTCCCCACTGTCCGGACGGAGTAATCGCCGCCAGAGAGCCCGCTTCAACCGCAACAACGGGATCCGTTTGGATCCTGTCATCGGTGTAGGTTAGCCGATGCAGAAACTGATCGCCCAAGGCATAGGCACCCGTTGGGCAGGATTCTAGCCAGCGTATCGGTTCAGGTAATGGGACGGGTTGATGGGGACTATGGGGAACGTAGGTTTTCTGGGGATCAACCTCAACATGGGTTTCGGAGCCGGCAAAAAGCACCGTATTTTGCTCAGTCCGGTAGAAGAAATCAATATGGGGAGGATAGGGTTTCAACAGCTTGCGGTTGGTTTCGGGGAGTAGAGCGATCGCTTGCATCGGTTCGCCAATCCGCTCCGTCTTGAGCTTAAACAGATCCGACTGTGGTAGCTCTGCCACCGGGGAAAGGAGTGGAATCGAAACGGGCTGGTACTCCAAATACCCCAGAATGCCTTCTGCTTCGGCAATTCGTTTGAGCGCATGGAGCATATCCCCAGCGGTAGCGAAGCGTCGGGCCGAAAGTTTTTGCAGCGCTGTGTTGATGAGAGAATGCCACGCCGTGGGGATGGACTCGGGAAACACGAGCAGGTTGTTCAGATGCGCTGTCATGAGATCTGCAGGGGTGCCCGTGAAAGGGCGATCGCCCGCTAGCAACTCATACAGGATGATGCCCATGGAATAGAGATCTGAGGTCGTGGAATATTGCCCATAGAACCGTTCCGGAGCCATATAAGCAGGGGATCCGGTGTTACCTGTTCCAGAATGTGGCTCGGCTGTTAGTTCCTGGATGAGACGGGCAATACCAAAGTCTGATACTCGTGCCGTCCATCCATGCGTCGCCACGTTTAGCAAAATGTTCTCGGGCTTGATATCACAATGCACAATGCCACGACTATGGGCATGATCCAGTGCTGCCAAAATATCGGCGGTGAGCTTAATGCACTGGTGCAAGCTGAGGCGTGCATCCTCTTCCATCAGCCCCCGCAAGGTTCCCCCTTCGCAATAGTCCATCACCAAATAGCGCCCCTTTCGGGTATGTTCTAAGGCGCGGCAGGTAACGATGTTGGGATGTTCTAAGCTAAGCAGGAAGCGGAGTTCGCGTAAAAACTTGTGAGTGGGGAAGCGTTCATGATGCAGATCCTTGAGCGCGACAAACTGCCCTGTACGTCGGTGCACCGCGCAGTAAACCCGTCCAAATTGCCCTTGACCGACTAGCCCTAAAAGGCGATATTTCGAGCGCTTAAGCTCTTTACTCGGTGATCCTATAGGAGTTGACACGACACGTCTGGGCAGAGAAGTAAGAGAACAGGACAGTCAACAGTACATGAGAAATAATCAGCAGTGCACTAAAAACAGCGGAGACAAAAGATAAAAACAAGCAATGTAGATAGTAGATAACTATCAGTCATCTAGAGCAGATGGCCGGTGACATAACCACACTAGGCCTGGAGCCATAGCAGGCAAAACGCTGGCGATCGCCTTCTCATCGGTTCTCTGACAGGGAATCTATTGTCTCTTCCCACTGTCTAACACTCTACAGAACCACCAGACAGACCCTACGCGTCACCTAATGCATCCGTTACACGACCCAATGCATCCGTTGTACGACAAATGGGGGGAGCCATCATCTCCACCGTAATGGCTTAGTTGCAAAGCTGCTGCATGATGGCATCATGTTCCATGTTTGTCACCATCGTTTCTGCAGGCTCTATCCGTTTGGGCAACCCAATAATAAAGCGATTGCAATCGGCCCCCATCGATTCGCAGGTGGTCTGGAGGCAATACAGCTCTCGTCCCGATAACTGGCCAAAGAAGGATGCCAACACACCTGCCTCAAGTTGACACACGGGCTGGTTGCTTTGGGGAGCCAGCCGCGCATAGGCGGAGTTCCAAATTTTCACGACCAGCAAACCCCGATGCTGGAAGGATTGATCCAACTCAATCTTTCCCCAACCGTGAGTTCTCCAACAGTTTTGGAGGGATTGCAAAAACTCTACCATCGGCATATCTGACAAGGGTGTGCCGTAGTAGTCCGTGAGTTCTTCGACAAAGCGGCTGTAGAGGTTTTTACCCCACCAGCGCCCACAGTTATAGAGCACCAGACGAGTTGCTTGTCCGGTCTCTTTGTCCAGTCCGGCATAGATTCCCTGAATCAAGGCTTCGGGGAGCGCAAGTAGGCGATCGCCCTGGCGATTTTCTAGCAACCCCATTTCCAGATCACTACGGACGTAGGCATCCGTAGCGAAGTAGTTTCCTGGAACGCGATTATTTACCAGCAGGTCAGCGACGGAAATCATAGTTGTGTCTCAGCTCATTTCTCAAAAGATTTGACTGGGGGGCACAAGACCCAGCAGTGTAGCGATAAGCAAGCAGGGGGGTAGTGGCATCCCGACTGACGGCCCTTGCCTTACCAGCCCAGTGCAGAAGCGGTCAGCGGTTCTTCTTCCTGATCTTCACCCAGAAGCGTTGCCTGCGCCAGATTTAGCATGGGCTGAAGCAACGACGCCTGTTGTGAGTTGAGGAAATTGGTGAGTTGTTGATCGAGCAGGGTATAGAGCTTGCGCTCGATATCGTAGGTGTTATAAGCCTTAACGGTTTCTGCCAACCAACCCTTCAAACGATTTTGAATGAAAGCTTCGTCCTCTAACAGCATTCCCATGGCGGCATAGCGCAGAACCAACATGGCATGCTTAATACTCCGTTCGAGGCGCTCGTGCTTTTCGTTGGGGAACGCGGTAACCAGACTGTCGGCGACCGCCTGCATAATAGTGGTTTCGCGATCGCGCAGCACCCGGTAAGTCTGTAGGCGATCGGGCAACGACGTAACATATTGATCCAACGGATCCAATTCTTCGACCTTGAGATAGCGATTCTCAGCTTCGTTGAAGATTGATTCGAGTTGCGGGTGCATAGACTTTTATCCCAAAAACTGTATAACGCTTGGCAAACGCACAGATGAGGCCTATCTAACTAAGAAGGCATCAGAACAAGTCGGAAAAGTCTTCCAGAGTGAATTTGCTGTCTTGCTCGTCTGGCAGTTCCGCCATGGAAGCGTTCGCAGAAGATGGCGGGGCGGCAACGGCTTCATCGTCCCAGTTGATTAAGGCGAAAAAATGCCCCACCGTCAGCTCCTGCATCTGATCTTCGTTCAGAGTTTGATCCGCAACCTGTTTTTTGATCTCTTGCACTTCGGGTGGGTTGTCATCCCAGTTGAAGGAAGAGAAAAAGGTTCGGGTTGAAACTTGAAGCCAGGAGTCCATTTTCGGATGAGGGGTTGAACCGTTTTTCTCAAGAAGTGTGGCACTGCTCATCGCAACCGCTCCCCAGAACGCATCCGTTTTTCGATGTCGCGGGCTGTAGCACCCTCATTCATCCAGAAGGAGGCTGCGTCGATGCGGTCTTGGCCGCCCAGGAGGAATTTGCAATAGGTTTCACCCATCGAGTAGCACTGAATCTCGATGCAACTCAGTTGCTTGCGTACCAGTTCGGTGAAGAATCCGGCAAACAATCCAGCGTAGATATGGCAAACAGGCTTACCGACATCGCCCAGGGTACGGGCAACGGCCGAGTCAAAAATGTTGATGAACATGAAGCCTTGCTTGCGATCGCCCATATCGACTTCCCAGCGTCCCCAGCCCTGAGATGTAAAGGGCCACCACCAGGTTTCGAGCAAGAACGATAGGTTTGTCTGACGAATGGAGCGACCAAATTCTTTTTCAAACCACTGCTCGAAAAAGAGAGCATCACGTTGGCCCCATTCGCAACCGATGGTGTACATGATGGCGGCAGATGCTTCACCGACTTCTTCTTCCAATCCTTCGACCAGCCCGATGATGAAATCCTCGGTGGTCAGGATATTTTGGCTACCATTCCAATCCTTCAGTGTCCCATTGTCGGGATCAAACTGAAAGAAATCGCGAAACCCATAGTGGTTGTGCTTTTTGGAGTTCTGAGGCGGTAGCGGTTTGTTCGTTGCAGTTACCATAGGATTCCCTTAGCAGTAGGCTGGACGTTGGTGTAAATAGGGGAAGGGGTATGTGCGCTTGCATAGGCTCTGACTCACAGTTGTGCGTCTTCACGACGGAAAGTAGGCCGTAGCATCGCTCAACTGTTAGAGCCTCACGAGATCGATTGGAGGTCTGCCCTTCACTTGGTAGATAACCCGTTCGGTAGAGAACGAGCGGAATCTCGAGGTTCCGTAAGGTCTGCATCTATCCTGACATAGGTTCCTGTTGGGTTTCACCCGTATAGGTTCAACCGGATTTCACCCATCTGGCCACAGTTACCTCTCTGAGTCAGATGCATACAATTCAGAGTGTTCCCTTTTGCGAGCAGTTTCAACCCTGAATATGCCCTGTTCATGTAGATTTTTATGAATTTTATTTGAATTATTCAGAACCGATAACTACGTAGTAGCTGAACCATTTTAAGCTCAGAGCCATGAAACAATCAGCTTTACGATGAGGTGTGCACTTATCAATAGCTTTCCCGAAATTGTTAAGAAGACCACAATAATCAACAAAAACGTCATAAAAATATAATTATTTGTGCGCTCCATTCCATCGTCGATCGCCTTTTGTCCGGAAATTTTCGAGAGTTGATACACCTCAAATTCTCAACTGTATTTTTGGCTCGAATGATTTTTGGAAAAAATAGGTACTTCAGCACTGTACTGAGAAGAAAACGGATAAAGGTATCAGGCCAAACCGGCTTCGAGCATCTGGTGGAGATAGCATCGAACTTGTGCGCTGCCAAGAGCTTCCTCTCAAGCGCACAGAAGCATTATTAATGTCCGTTATCCCGACGAACCCTTTCCCTATATTGCAGGCTGTATCCTTAGCCAGACTTCGCGCTAGGATCGGAAAAACCTTGTAGAGGAGCCTATTGCCCGTGTTTTTCGATGAACTCTCTCCTGTCGTTGCTGAATTAGCTCGCCACCCCGTTGCGTTTATGGGCGGGTTTGTTTCGGGGCTGTTCCGCTTGAATTTATCGGATGACCCGGTCAAGTCCTGGTTAGAACGGCAATCCGGACATGCCGTTGGTTCGAATGCAGATGGCGATAGCCACAGCAACAATGGCAGCAGTGGCCCCCAAACTATTTCCATTGAGTGAGGGGCATTGCTAGTTCTGGATATGAACTAGACGCAGCACCGCCGAGTGAGGGATGTGGGGATGGTAGGCTCCTGATGTTTTCGTGGACGTAGAATCAGAATCTCGTCCGATGTCCATTGAATTTAATGGGGCATGACTACGCTAATCAGGGTGGGAACCTTGCCTATCCTGTTTTGCTGGCAGAGGAGCTTGGCGATCGTCCCGCCCCTGTTATGTAGGAGAATTTCCCTTGTAGCAAAACCCATAATGTTAAAGTCTCGAAATCCAACGTTACAAAATCCAAAAATTGCAAAATCCAAAAGTGACAGGTCTCACACTGCGGTAAGCTATTAACTGTCTGAAAAGCAGGCGCGGCTTAATATTCAGCCCTTCTTCTACACATTTCTAAACAGTTCTTTACGCAGTTCATCGTATGGTTGCAAGTCTTCCCCGCACAATTCGTATTGGCTCGCGCAAGAGTCAGCTCGCTCTGGTGCAGACCCACTGGGTGCAAGGAGAGTTGAAGAAAGCTTTCCCCGATCGCGCGTTCGAAGTCCACACGATGAATACCCAGGGTGACAAGATTTTAGACGTGGCGCTGTCCAAGATTGGGGACAAGGGATTGTTCACCCAGGAGCTAGAGTCGGGGATGTTGAGTGGCGATCTGGATTTCGCGGTGCATTCCCTTAAGGATCTACCAACGCGGTTGCCAGAAGGGTTGATGCTGGGCTGTGTCACGGAGCGGGAAAATCCAGCGGATGCGCTCGTGCTTCATGCATCTCACAAGGGTAAGCAACTCGACACGTTGCCTGAAGGTGCAGTGATTGGAACCTCTTCCCTGCGACGGCTGGCACAGTTGCGCTATCACTTCCCCCACTTCCAGTTCAAGGACGTGCGCGGTAACCTCAATACCCGTTTAGCGAAGCTAGATGCTGGAAATTATGATGCACTTGTACTGGCCTGTGCAGGATTGCAGCGTTTGGGAATGGGCGATCGCATCGATCAGGTCATCCCCGCTGAGATCTCCCTGCATGCAGTTGGGCAGGGAGCCCTAGGTATTGAGTGCCGTGCTGATGATGGCGAAGTTCTACCCTTACTAAAAGCGTTAGAGCATCGTCCTACTGCATTTCGCTGTTATGCCGAACGGGCTTTCTTGCGCGTATTAGAAGGAGGTTGCCAGGTTCCCATCGGCGTCAACACCGTGTTGGACGGTGATACCCTGACGTTGACGGGAATGGTCGCGGCTCTGGATGGTAAGCGCATGGTGCGAGGAATCAAAGCCGGGCCTGCTGAGGAAGCGGCAGAAATTGGAGCAGCGCTGGCAAACCAACTCAAGGGCGAAGGTGCCCAAGAGATTCTCGATGAGATCATCGCCACGCTAAATCGCGACGCTTAAAAAGAGTAGTTGGTACACAGGCAGCATCTGGGATTTCGCAAGGAAGTCGCAGATGCTTTCTTGCTTTGAAGTCATGCGTTCGAGTTCAAACCTTAAGTTTGGTTCCGATGTCTCGAAGAACCGATCTAACCTTAAAAGTAGGTTTATCAACATTCCTTCCCAGGATGTCACCTCGGTTAGAAGGGCGATCGCTGCCCTCATTCCGCTAAAAAATTAATGGCCAGACCGGATTGCTAGCGGGTTGAGAAGGCCTCGTCGAAGCGTCGCGTGACCGGTTCCAGCAGGAAGGTGAGGATCGATCGCTGACGGGTAACGATTTCGGCAGTTGCTGCCATGCCGGGGAGGAGGTCGACATCTTGCCCGCGAACGGGGACAGTTGTGCGATCGAGGCGAACCAGCGCCGGATAGACCAAGCCCAATTCTTCGTGGGTTGTAGCATTGGGACTAACTCGAATCACCTCACCGTCAATAATGCCAAATTCCTGGAAAGGAAAGGTTGCCATCTTGACTTTGACAGACATTCCGGGAGTAATGAAGCCAATATCGCGATTGAGAAGCTGGACTTCCAGTACCAAACCTCCACTTTCCGGGAGGATGGAAAGCAGCTCTTCGCCCGGTTGCACCGTTCCTTCAGCGCGGCTCACTTGCAAGTTGTAAACGATGCCATCAATGGGGGCCCGAATGGTTTCCTGCTCCTGTTGACGGGTTGCCTGTTCCAGTTGCCCTTCGACATTCGTTAGCTCTTCTCGGCGGCGGGTCAGTTGGGTCAAGATTTCTCCGCGCCGCTCGGATGTGATACGAGTAGAAACCTCTGCAGATTCACGATAGGCTGCTTCTGCTTGCCGGATTTGAGCCTGTTGCTCCGCAATTTCCTGCTCCAGTGATGCGACTTGGTCCTGCGCTTGAATCAAACGATCTCTGGCTTCTAGGTAGTCGAATCGAGGAACGGCTCCGTTTTCTGGAGCAGCCAGTTCTCGCAGGCTTCCTTCTCGATCTTCCGCATTGGCCAGAGTGTTGCGGGCATTGCTAAGGTTGGCTTCCAGGCGAGTGAGGCGGGCGTTGGCGGCAGCGATCGCTGACTCTTGCTGAGACACCTCGGCTTGGGCTGCGGCTTGTCGGGTTTCAAATTCTTGCAACCGTGCCGCCAGTAATTGATCTTGCAGGGGAGCACCAGTGCTGAGGTTGCCAGTGCGTTCGGCTTCCAGCCGAGCAATATCTTGGCGAATCAGCTCGGCAGTTTCCTGCAACCGCGCCACATCGGCTTCGGGGAGTGCGGCATCTTGTTCGATCAAAACTTCGCCTTGTGCAACGCGATCGCCCTCTTGCACATGAATTTCCACAATTTGCCCACCCCGTAGGGCTTGCACAGGGCGCAATTGCTCTGCTGGGGTGAGTTCACCCTGGGCGACCGCGACTTCATCCACTTTGCTGAAGTGGGCCCAGGTGATGGCACCCAAAACAATGGCCGTGAGCCCACCTGCCAAGATTCGAGTGTAAAGCGGGGGTAACGCTTGCACCGCTTTACCCAGTTCGTAGGACAAATATTCATCGGGGGTCGCAAACTGTTGGCGCGTTTGCCGCGCTTGGGCGGGATTGGCCGCCAGAGGCGAGGAAGAAGGAGGGGTTGCTTCAGTCATAATTGCACGCAGCAAATTCAGCCAAAAGAGTGGTGAACTGGGTGACGGTCAGGGAAAAGGAATTGAGACGACCGCAGAGGTTTTCCAGAATATCAGGTTGGAGAAGAAAAGGGGCGATCGCCGCTCTCGGCTCAGAACCATCAACGTCGATTCGGCATAGATTGCTCTCCAGCCCCTAGCTATTCGGGTGAAATTTTGAATGAGCGTATTCAAGGGTCACGCTCTATTCATCATTCTTCCCGCAGCGACTTCCTAGATCGTAATTGAGCAGTAGATTTAACAAAACCCAAGCTTGGTCTTTGAAGCATGGCTTTTCCAAAAATTGAAATCTAGAACTGCAATCCAGGACTACTCAACTATGAGAAGCGATTTCCCATGCAAGACATGCAGGAAAACCTAACCGTTTCAGGGCTTCTCAAGTCGGCGCTAAGGTCTGACGCTTAGGTTTCCTCAATTAGGAAGCTATTGCGTGTGATATCGGGATTGTTGCTGAATTGGGCAAAGGCGACAGCCGCTCCTGCACCAGTGCCATCCGCGTTGTAGTACAACTGCTGGCCTGCCGTATCGTAGATCACGAATGCATTCAGGGTATCGATACCCGCTGTACCATTGACGCGAGCAAAGTCTCCAGCTTGCAACTGCTTGAAGGTGAAGCCCGTTAAACCCTCGGCAGTGAGAGACACGTCGCTGCCCCCTGCAAGCACCGTAAACGTCGTGCGGTTGAGAACAATCCGATCTTCTCCGGCGGTGAAGTCTTCGACGGTATCAACCCCCAAATCTGCCGAATTGAAGGCGAGGCCAGAATTGAATCGGAAGAGGTCAACGCCCTCGCCGCCATTGAGGATATCATCGCCAGCATTACCGTTGAGGATGTCATTGCCCTGCTGCCCTCGTAGGGTGTCAGCACCATCGTCAAAACTGACGGGCAATGGCCGCTGACCAAGGAGGATATCATTCCCGGCACCTCCTTCAATGGTGTCAGCGCCTCCTTGCCCAACTAAACGGTTGTCGCCCTGGTTACCCCGGATGATGTTGTCGAGTTCGTCCCCGGTGGCGTTGATATTGGATGTTCCGATCAACTCCAGGTTTTCGATTTGGACGCTAGCTGGCAAGGCCGCCAAGTTGTATTCCAAAATCGTCGTCGAGTCGATCACGACCCAATCGATGCCGCTACTGTCTTGGATGTTATCTGCTGCTTCGTCAATGACGAAGGTGTCGTTCCCGTCACCTCCGGCTAGAACATCGACCCCCCCACCGCCATCTAAGCGGTTGTCCAGACCATTTCCGATGATCGTGTTGGCGTCATTATTACCAAAGCCGTTGAAGTTTCCACCATCTTCCAGGATGAGGGTTTCCAGGTTGGCACTGAGAGTGAAAGTGCCGAGCGATCGCACCGTATCCGTTCCTTCGCCCGACAATTCCTCAATGGTGTCCTCCGGGTCATCGAAGGAATTGACGAAGTACACATCGTCTCCAGCACCACCTCGCAACGTGTCTTGCCCTAAACCGCCATTCAGGACGTTGTTGCCATCGGTGCCAGTAATAATGTTGTCCAGTTCATTGCCAATTCCTTCCAGGGCT
This sequence comes from Vacuolonema iberomarrocanum LEGE 07170, assembly GCA_015207365.1. Classification (GTDB taxonomy): domain Bacteria; phylum Cyanobacteriota; class Cyanobacteriia; order Elainellales; family Elainellaceae; genus Vacuolonema; species Vacuolonema iberomarrocanum. The sequence goes on along the minus strand of JADEXA010000002.1, from coordinate 137,778 downwards.
GTTCCTTCGAGCTGTAAGTTTTCGAAGTTCGCGCCCAATGTGAACGATTCAGCCGATGAGATGACCAGGTCGATGCCCTCATCCAGGTTCTCCGTCAAAGTTTCAGCGGTACTGGTAACGACGTAGGTATCGTCGCCAACACCCCCGGTCATCACGTCATTGCCAGAACCTCCATCCAGGAAGTCGTTGCCAGCATTGCCTGTGAGCTGGTCAATGCCTGCGTCGCCACGCAGGACGTTATCCCCATCGTTGCCGATGATAATGTTGTCCCGCGTATTTCCTGTTCCGTCGAGGTTTTCTGTTCCGGTTTCTCCCCGCAGGGTGAGGTTTTCGACAAAGTCTGTCAGGGTGTAGGTGATATCCGAAGTAACGCTATCGATTCCCCCAGTATCGTTGCCTTCCTCATCGGTTTCATCAACGACATCTCCTTCTTGATTGACGGTGTATTCATCGTTTCCGGCTCCCCCAATCATGGTGTCATTGCCAGCACCGCCGCGCAGGATGTCATTACCATCCCGTCCTTCCAAAATGTCGTCCCCAGCAAGACCTGTCAGGATATTGTTGCCGTTGTTGCCAATAATCAGGTTGGCAAGATTGTTTCCTGTCCCATCAAGGTCGTCGGTTCCTGTCCCGCCCTGCAGGATGAGGTTCTCAAGATTATCTCCCAGGGTATAAGTGACTTCGGACTCAACAACGTCAATACCGCCAGCTGCCCCTTCAGTGATGACCTCGGCGGTGCTGTCAACAAAAAAGGTGTCGTCCCCACTGCCGCCGTTATAGGTATCAATACCAGCGCCGCCATCCAGCAAATCATTGCCATCCCCACCACTGAGGGAATTGTTTGCCTCGTTTCCAAAAATCTCGTTGTCCAGGTCATTACCGGAGCCGTTAATTGCCCCTGCGCCCGGAGCCAGGATGAGGCGCTCAACATTGTCTGTGAGGGTGTAGGTTTGGGTGGATTGCACCGTGTCAATGCCTTGACCGGCACTTTCTGTGACGCGATCGTCGGGGTTGTCGATGAAGTAGAAATCGTCGCCATCTCCACCGATTAGGGTATCTACACCCAACCCACCATTGATTATGTTGTCAAGCTCGTTCCCCCGAATGACGTTATCCAGAGCATTACCCGTGGCGTCAATGGCGTCCGGACTCGATGGGAGCAGGGTGAGATTTTCGATATCAACTGCCCCATCTGTCGTCAGATCGTAGCTGACGCTGGAGCGGATGATATCAATACCCCCCGCATTGCCTGCCGAAATCTCTACGACGCGATCGCCCACGTTATCGATGATGTAGGTATCATCGCCCTCTCGACCCTCGAGCCGGTCAATCCCAACCCCACCATCCAGGAAGTTGTCGAAGTCATTCCCGACAATCAAGTTGTCAAATTCGTTGCCAATCCCTTGGAGAGCAGTTTCTAGCTGGTTAAGCCGCAGTTCTTCGATTTCACTACCCGTTGCCAGGGTGTAGGACACGTCGGAGAAGATGACATCTTGCCCACCTTGGCCAATACTTTCGATAACTTCATCAGCGGAGTTGTCGACAAAGAAGGTATCGCTACCCACGCCTCCCCGCATGGTATCAATGCCTTCACCCCCATCAATGGTGTCGTTACCCGCCCGTCCTTCGAGGAGGTTGTCGTTTTCATTGCCAGTGATTTCATTATCGAGCGCGTTGCCAAACCCTTCTGTTGCTCCGGTTCCGGGAATCAAGATTAAGTTCTCGATATTGTCGCCAAGGGCAAGGCTGTTGGCGCTGGATTCAACAGTATCAATGCCCCCCACCAAAGGATCAGCATTGGTCTCTCTGACCACATCATCGTTATTATCGACAACGTAGGTATCGTTTCCTTCTCCACCGTCCATGGTGTCGATGCCCAAACCACCATCTAGGCGATCGTTGCCGGCTCGGCCAATGAGCTCGTCGTTGCCGCCCCGACCCCGCAGGTCGTTATCCACATCATTGCCGGTAATGATGTTGTCGGCATCGTCTCCAAACCCTTCGGTAGCGGTACCTAGTAGCGTCAGGTCTTCAATACCTTCGTATTGAGCCAAGTCGAGGTCGACATTAACGGAAGCTTCAATCAGGTCGCCCTGGCTTGTGCCGGTGTCAACAACGATATCGTCGGCACTATCAATCACATAGGTATCGTTGTCTGCACCACCCTGGAGGGTATCTATCCCAGCTCCACCATCGAGGCGATCGCGCCCAGCACCTCCCAGGATGAAATCATTGCCCTCTAGCCCTTGCAGCACATTGTTCTCGTCATTGCCGAGAATTGTGTTATCCAGTGCGTTCCCCGTCCCGTTGACAGCAGTTCCTAGGAGGGTGAGATTTTCGACGAACAACCGACCGGGCTCATTGAGACTAAAGTCAACTTCACTCTCAACTAGGTCGATGCCCTGTTCATCGATTTCAGTAACCGTATCTCCAGCATCATCTACGAAGTAGGTGTCGTTGCCAGCCCCGCCAGTCATGGCGTCAGCTCCCTCTCCACCATTGAGTAAATCGTCGCCGCCACCGCTGGTGAGGGTGTCGTTGCCCCCTTCACCTGTCAAGATGTTGGCTCGGTCGTTACCAATGATGATGTTATCTAGGTCGTTCCCCGTCCCGTTGATGACGCTTTCCCCAGTCAGGGTAAGATTTTCTTGATTCTCACCCAGCGTGTAGGTTACAGACGACAGGATTAGATCCGTGCCACCTGTGGGGCTCTCTTCGCTCACACTATCGAATTCGCTATCAACAACGAACGTATCGTCGCCATCACCCCCAACCATCTCATCGTCGCCGGTGCCGCCATCAAGGCTGTCGTTGCCTGCGCCGCCTTCGAGAGTGTCATTGCCTTCCAGACCCAAGAGGATATTGTCTTCAGAGTTGCCTTGAATCAGGTTGTCTTCGGTATTACCAGTACCGTTGAGAGGGCCTGCTCCTTCTTCTAGGATCAGATTCTCCAGGTTTTCGCCCAAAGTATAGTCAAAGTCGGCTTCGACAGTATCGATTCCGGCTCCGGCTTCCTCTGTAATCACATCGCCCACGCCAACGGCATAGGTATCATCGCCATTGCCACCAAATAGCTCATCGGGCGCACCGTCACCGACACCACCAATGAGGCGATCGTTGCCACCCCGACCTTCAATAGTATCGCTGCCACCCCGACCATCCAGCACATTGTCTTCCCCATTACCAATGAGGATGTTGTCTAGGTCGTTGCCCGTGCCCAGCAGTGCATTGCCCGTGAGGGTGAGATTTTCAATATTGACCCCATTAGTGCTGAGGTCAAAATCGACGGATGATTCCACCAGATCTATGCCACCACCGGGTGCTTCAGAAACCTGATCCAGGGCATTATCAACGATGAAGGTGTCATCTCCGGCACCTCCGCCCATTGCATCTGCGCCTTCACCTCCGTTGATGAAGTCGTTGCCGTCGCCTCCCTCAATCTGATCATCCCCCCCCAAACCCAGGAGCGTATTATCTTCGGCATTGCCCAGGATGACATTGGCGCTCTCGTTTCCGGTGCCGTTGAGCGCGTTGCCGATCAGGGTTAGGTTTTCTAAGTTTGGAGTCAGGATATAACTTTCGAGAGCCGATTCAACGGTGTCGGTTCCTCCGATGGCAATGTCGGCATTGGTTTCAATGACCTCGTCTCCATTTTCCGTGACAACATAGATGTCGTCGCCATCGCCGCCCACCATGGTGTCGGTGCCGCTACCGCCATCTAATAGGTCGTTGCCGTCTCGTCCCTCGATGCGGTCGTTGCCGGCTAGCCCAAACAGTTCATTGTCTTCAGCATTGCCGATGATTACATTGTCTTCGGCATTGCCGGTGCCGCTGATTGCGGTTCCAGTGAGGGTCAGGTTTTCTAGGCCATCAGCCAACACGTAGTCGAAATCGGCTTCAACGGTATCGTTCCCTTCTCCGGGAACTTCGACGATTTCGTCGCCCGCATCAATCACATAGGTGTCGTTCCCGGTGCCGCCGACGAGGCTGTCGGTTCCTGCCCCACCGACGAGGCGATCGCTCCCACCATTGCCTTCCAGGGTGTCATCCCCATCGCCGCCTTGCAGCACATTTCCAATATCATTACCGACGATGCGGTTGTTGCTGTTGTTACCCGTTCCATTAACGGCATTGCCCGTAAGGATAAGGTTCTCAATTTCTAGGAACTCGACGTCACTTAGATCAATGTCAAAACCAGCTTCGATGGTGTCGCCATCATCGCCTCCAGTCTCATTGATCGTATCGTTCATGTCGACGAGGACATAGGTGTCATTGCCTGTCCCGCCATCGAGGATATCGGTTCCGGTTCCACCATTGAGGCGATCGTCGCCATCACCCCCAGTAATAGTGTCATCGCCCCCTTCTCCAAGCAGGATATTATCGCCAGAATTCCCCTGGATTTCGTTGTCTTCGTTGTTGCCGCGCCCGTTGATGTCTTCGGTGCCGCCCAGGGTAAGGTTTTCTAAGTTGGCACCCAGGGTGTAATCCGGAGCGAAGGAAATGACCAGCTCAACATCATCGTTGTCGTCTTCAACAATGACATCATCTTCACTGTCAATGACATAAATATCGTCGCCTTCACCCCCGATGAGGCGATCGCTTCCTCCGCCACCATCTAGAGTGTTGTTGCCCTCGTTCCCGGTGATAACGTTGTCGGAGGTATTTCCTGTCCCATTGATATCTCCCGCTCCAGCCACCAGGGTCAGGTCTTCCAGGTTAGGGCTAAGGATATAGCTTTCATCGGCAAAGACAACATCCACGCCACCCGAACTGGACTCGACGATGGTGTCGGCGGCAGAAACGAAGTAGGTATCATTCCCACTTCCTCCTCGCAGGGTGTTGGTACCGCCTTCTCCATCCAGTTGGTCGTTGCCAGCGCCCCCTTCTAGCTCATCGTCGCCTAGGCCGCCTCTCAAAATATCGTTGCCACCCAGACCCTGCAACAGGTTATCGCCATCGTTGCCTTCGATGACGTTGTCAATGTTGTTCCCTACCCCATCGATGTCAGAGTTGCCTGTGAGGGTGAGGTTTTCAATGTTGCTGCCAATGGTGAAGGTGCCGCTAGCTCCCGTAAAGCTCACCACGACCCGATCGGTACCTTGGCCTAGATTTTCGCTAGCGCTGTCGTTGACGTTATCAAAAAAGTACAAGTCATTCCCAGCACCACCGCGCATGGCATCGGCCCCTTCGCCACCATCCAGGGTGTCATTGCCAGCCCCCCCTTGCAGGGTATTATTGCCGCTATTGCCTGTGATGCGGTTAGCCAAATCATTCCCAGTACCGTTGATGTTGTCGGTGCCCGTCAACACGAGGTCTTCGACGCCCTGCCCATTGGTTTCCAAATTGAAGCTGACGCTAGCATTGACCTGATCAGTGCCCTGATCATCATTTTCAATGATCAGATCATTAATGTTCTCCACCACGAAAGTGTCATTTCCGGCATTGCCCCGCATCGTATCGACGCCTGCACCACCAAACAGCGAATCATTGCCAGCCCCACCACTGATAAGGTCATTCCCGCCGCGTCCACTCAGTAAGTTGTCACCCCCGTTGCCAGTGATGACGTTGTTCAGATTGTTGCCGGTACCCCCGATATCAGTTGAACCTCTGAGGGTCAGGTTTTCGACATTCCCGGTGAGTGCGTAGGTGATCACGGCAAAGACCGTATCGGTGCCGCCGCCGCCATCTTCGCTCACCACATCTCCCGCGTCTGAAACTCGGTAGGAGTCATTGCCCAGGCCACCAACTAGGGTGTCGTCACCCTCTCCACCATCCAGACTATCGTTACCTTCGCCGCCAACCAGACTATCGTTTCCCTCTAAACCAAACAGGAAATTATTACCAGCATTGCCCGTGATGATGTTGTTGAGCTCATTCCCCGTCCCCGTGCTGTTGCCGCTTCCAGTGAGGGTTAGGTTTTCGATATTCTCAGTGAGGTTGTAGGAAACGAGGCTAGTGAAAACGGTGTCGACACCATCATCAAAGTTCTCTTGGACGACATCCAAGAAACTATCGACAACATAACTGTCATCACCGCTACCGCCTTCGAGGAAATCATCACCTGAGCCACCGTCGAGGCGATCATCACCGCCACCGCCAGTCAGGGTGTTATTGCCCGTATTTCCTGTGATGCGGTTGTCTTCATCATTGCCCGTTCCGGTGAGATCGGCGGAACCTGTAAGCAGAAGGTCTTCGATATTACCGGACAGGGTGTAGTCGAAGCTAGCAATAACCTGGTCTCTACCGCCATTGGCTTGCTCAACGATGGTATCGAGGAGGCTGTCAATGGCATAGGAATCGTTGCCAGCACCCCCTACCATCCGGTCATTGCCAGCACCGCCATCAATGAGATCGTTGCCATCTCCCCCTTCAATGTCGTCGTTTGCAGCCCCACCTTCCAGGGTGTCGTTGCCCGTGCCACCATCTATGCGATCGGCACCGCCGCCGCCTACGATGCTGTCATTGCCAGCGCCGCCAATCAGGTCGTCGATGCCGTCTCCCCCTTCCAGGGTGTCGTTGCCAACCCCGCCATCCAGTCGATCATTTCCGCTGCCGCCATCCAGAGCGTCGTTTCCGGCTCCACCATCCAAGCGGTCGGTGCCACTACCACCATCTAGGGTGTCGTCACCAGTACCGCCCAACAGCTCGTCGTTGCCGCCTTCGCCATTGAGGACATCATTGCCGCCCGCTCCGCCAATGCGGTTATTGCCACCGTTACCGAGGATGGTGTTGTTGGTGTTACTGCCCGTAGCTCCAATGCTGTTGCTTCCTTCCAGGCTGATGACTTCGACCTCAGAATCCGGCTGCAAATTGTAGGTAACGGTGGTTTCGATACGGTCGTTACCGCCCCCTGCGGCCTCAATGACCACATCGCCTGCGTTGTCTACGAAGTAGAGGTCGTTACCGCTGCCGCCTTCCATGCGATCGCTCCCAGCGCGACCGTTCAGCTCGTCATTTCCAGCACCACCAATGAGGGTGCTATTGCCGCCGCCATCGTTCAGGGTGTCATTGCCCGCACCACCGTTCATGATGTTGCTGCCGCTGTTGCCAAGGATGAGGTCATTGCCGTCACCCCCTTCTAGTCGGTCGTTGCCACCGCCGCCACGAACCGTGTCACTGCCGCCACCCCCAGTCATACTGTCTTGACCGGTACCGCCTAACATGCGATCGTTGCCAGCATCCCCCCGCATTTCGTCGTTGCCCTGGTTGCCGTTGAGGATGTCGTTGCCAACCCCGCCGATAACGGTATCGTTACCGTTTCCGCCAATCAGATTGTCGTCGCCGCTCTCGCCGACGAGACGATCGTTGTTGTTGCCACCCAGGATGCGATCGTTGCCCGCGCCACCATTGAGCACATCATTGCCTGCTCCTCCAATGATGTTGTCGTTATTGGCACCACCACTGGCTGTGTCAGCCCCAACGCCGCCTTGAATCAGGTCATTACCGTTTCCACCGGACAGTTGGTCATTGCCGCCCAGCCCTTCTAGGGTGTCATTGCCTGTGCCGCCGGAGAGGACATCTGCACCTAGGTCACCGTCCAGACGGTCATTACCGCCCAATCCATTGAGGGTGTCGTTGCCCAGCAATCCAAAAATAAGATCTCCAGCATTTGTTCCGTTAAGACGATCGTTTCTGGATGTGCCTCTGATTGTTGCCATAACAAGTAAACTCCCTCAGCTATAGATGACCGAATAGTGTGTTTGGAATGTGTTTTTGGGAATCAAAAATAATGCTTTGTTAAGTCATGATGGGTATTACCTAGAGGATTAGATGACCTAATTCCCAAGGCAAGGAACATCTCATTAAACATTGGATTTCTGAAACTGGAGCAAATTTTTCCGGAACATGTATGTTTGTTTTTGGACGATAGAGTTGAGATGACTCTGGGGGAACACACGGATCCAAAGCGGCACAGATCAATGGTCCTGAAGAACAGATGAACGCATGAGCTTCACCTGACGATCGCTGCCTTCAACGGGGCTTACCCTTAGAGGACAACGCTGCTTAACATAGATGCCAAGATGGCTTCCCAGAAACCAGCTAGAATGGGCGATCGCCAGCGAAAACAAAGCGAACGGAGGCTGAGTGAGCAGTCGTGAGTCGTCCTCTGAGCTACACAAACGAGCCACAAGGGTGAAATATTGACGGAGCCTTGCCCGATTGCCACTGTGGATGCCGAGACCTTTCTAAAAGGAATCTCAGATTTGGCCTTAGCGTACCCAGAGGTGGCAAAAAAGTTACAGCAACTTGAAAGTTTCCGTCCGTATTTTTCAAACTAATTCCTTTTCCCGAAGAAATGGAGTGGCTAGATAAAAAATGCCTACTTATCTCAGCACTCACACAGGAAAAACATGTCTTAAAAAAGCATTAAAGATTGCGAATTCAACGAATGAAGCTTTCACGTTTTAGACGCGTAATGTCATCACACTTCTAAAAAACAAGGTCTAGATTTAATTGAATTCATAGGTCTAAATGAAATTGCTTTTGGGAACTAAATTTGCTGTAAGGCTCCTTCAGTTGTCCTGGCTTACATTTTTCACTGACAGAACTATGAATGGTGATTTGAGGATGGCTGTATTAAGCCGGTTGCCTCTTGCTTGCTAGCTCCTTGAAAGATCCGTTGGGTTTGTCGCGAACCGTAGTTTACCCATGCAAAAGCCTAGACGAACTTATCTTTAAATTACTTGAGCAAAATATTATCGAAACACAAACCTCTGCTTCCCAAAGGCTCAAGCGTGTGACACCGCGATAGAATCCTTTTCAGCCAAGAAAGTGCGATTTTTATCAACACCACCTGAGTCCAGGACAAAAAATCGAACCCCGACTAAAACCCTTGATTTTGTGTAGCGTGGGCACTGCCCGCGCTACACAAAATCAAGGGGTTCTTGGGTTTTGTCCTGGACTTAGCAACACGACTAAGAGATGAGGGTGGTAGCCTGAAGAAGTGTTGCGATCGCTATTCTGCCGTGAGTTCTGTCTTTTCTGCCGAGCGTCTTTTATTTCAGCCGGTGCCTGCTGGAGCGGATGCTGTTCCTCTCATTTTTGCCTTTCCGAATGAATATACTGTTGGCATTACCAGCTTGGGCTATCAGGTCGTGTGGTCAACGCTGATGGCAAATCCGGCAGTTGAGGTCAGTCGCCTCTTTACCGATGTGCAAGAATCGCTGCCAAGCGAACCGGAATTACTCGGTTTTTCCCTGTCTTGGGAGTTGGATTATGCCAATGTGTTGGAGCTGCTAGAGCGATTGGATGTACCGCTTTGGGCCAGCGATCGCACTGAACAGCATCCCCTAGTCTTTGGTGGTGGCTCGGTTCTGACGGCCAACCCCGAACCCTTCGCCGAGTTTTTCGATGTGGTGCTGTTGGGCGATGGGGAAACGTTACTCGACACATTTATCGCGGCCTATCAGGATATCCGAGGTGCGTCTCGATTAGAGCAATTGCGGCATCTGGCAAAAATTCCAGGGATCTACGTGCCGAGTCTGTATGCAGTGGAATATATGGACATGGAAGGGGCGATCGCCCAAATCCAGCCTACTGATACCAGCATTCCTGTCCAGGTCGAAAAGCAAACCTACCGAGGGAATGTGTTGTCGGCTTCGACGGTTGTGACGGAACATGCGGCCTGGGAAAACATATATATGGTGGAGGTGGTGCGCAGCTGCCCAGAAATGTGCCGCTTTTGTCTGGCCAGCTATTTGACCCTGCCCTTTCGGACAGCCAGTGTGGAAGCGTCCCTGATTCCGGCGATCGAACGAGGGGTTGAGGTGACGAATCGGTTGGGATTTCTAGGGGCATCTATCACCCAACATCCAGAATTTGAAACCTTGCTGGATTGGATCAACCAGCCCAAATATGATGATGTCCGCTTGAGCCTCGCGTCCGTTCGTACGAATACTGTGACTGAGAAGCTGGCAAAAACTTTGGTAGCGCATGATTCTCGCTCTGTTACCATCGCTGTGGAAACGGGAAGCGATCGCCTTCGCCGGGTTATCAATAAAAAGCTGGAAACGGCTGAGATTGCCGAAGCGGCTGTGCGAGCCAAAGCTGGAGGGCTGAGCAGCTTGAAGCTCTATGGCATGGTGGGTATTCCCCAAGAGATGCCAGAGGATCTGGATGCCACGGTGGAGATGATGCTGGCACTGAAAAAAGCTGCACCTGGCTTGCGCTTGACTCTGGGCTGCAGCACCTTCGTTCCTAAGGCGCACACGCCGTTCCAGTGGTTTGGGGTCAACGCGCAAGCCGAGAAACGGCTGAAGTTGCTGCAGAAGAAGTTGCGCCCCCAGGGCATCGACTTTCGACCAGAAAGTTATAACTGGTCGGTGATTCAGGCGCTGATCTCGCGAGGCGATCGCCGCCTTGCTCCGTTGCTAGAGCGAGTGCGACACTATGGCGATACCCTGGGTAGCTATCGCCGCGCTTTCAAGGATTTGCGTGGGCAACTGCCGCCCCTCGACTACTATGTCCATAGCGACTGGGAGCTTGACCAAACTCTTCCCTGGGAGCATCTGCGTGGTCCGCTGCCCAAGGCGACATTGCTTAAGCATCGAGAGAGTGCATTAGCCGAGGGTGGGGATGGGGCGATCGCCCAGAACGAAGAGACTGCGAAACCGGCCCTTTCTCACTAGACATTTCCATAGACGGGAACCGCTGCGCCGCGCATGTCCTTTGCTTCATCCGAGGCCAGGAAACAGATCACCTCTCCGAGGGATTCGGCTTTGACCCATTGATTGGCATTTTCGGCACCCATAGCTGCACGGTTGGCCGGGGTGTCGATGACACTGGGCAAAACAACGTTCGCGGTGATGTTTGTCCCTTTGGTTTCGTCGGCGATCGCCTGGGTCAGCGCAACGACCCCGGCTTTTGAGGCACAGTAGGCGGCTAACTGCGCCCCCGGTAGCACTGCCCCTCGCGACCCGACCGTTACGATGCGGCCATAGCCTGTCTCAAGCATTCGACGCAGGCTATGCTTGCATACCAGAAATGTTGTCTCCAGGTTGAGGCGGAAGTCTTTTTGCCACTTGTCTAGGGGGTATTCGTGAACCTTGCCCATGGAGAAGCCGCCGACAAGATGAATGCAGGCATCAACGCGTTCCATCCCATTGATCATTTCCTCAACCGATGTTTCTTCAGTTAGATCAGCTGAAACAAAACGCACCCGCGCTAGGTCAGAGGGAGAGAGCATGCCCCGCATCCGCTCGACTTCCTGAGCGCTGCGGTAGGGAATAGTAATAGACATGGGACCTCGGGCCAGCACTTTAGGCGTCACCCCCAGTCCCAGACCGCCGGTACCACCCGTTACCAAAACATGCTTGCCTCTCATGATATCGATGCTCCTTAGATAGTCGTAGTGCGCTCAAAGCTTTTCGTTGAGGGGTTGGCAGAATTCTTCTAGCCCAGTTTTCTGGGCATAAATGAGAAGGGCGATCGCCAAACTAATGGGCAAGTTGGTCATCTCTACCAACACGGACATAGCATCGCCCATCCTCCCTTCTTGCACATGACGCCGTAAATGCAGCTGGCATAACTGTACCCGCCAGCGCTTAGCAAACCCCTCAAGCCAACGCTCGGACTCGGTTGGCTCTTGCCCAACCTTGAGAGCCAGATCAATCGCAGCATCTTCTAAGTTGCCTTCGCAGTCTTCAATGACATCAAGGGTGCGCAACACTGCTGAATTGTCTGCAAACTGCGCACGGTAGGTTTCAATCTCGTCAGTCGTCAGGGTAATCATGCCGTCAATCTATCACCTGTCGGGCAACACATCGCAGAAAAGCTAGGTGCCTGGTGCCGGAAACATGGACAAAGCGGGGTGTAGCCACAATAGACAGGCGACGCTGTTGCTTCTCTATTGGGCTAGTCCTGCCAGGCATCAAAAAGCCTAACTCTGCGATGATAAGGCTCATTGGTCATGGGTGGAACACCTTCTATGCCGGTCTGATGTCATTATTTTTGGCGATCGTCAGCGAGGTTCTCGCCGCTTCCGCCCTCAAAGCGCCCTAAGGATTCTCGCAGCCTTGGTTTATCGACACAGCAGCGCTGGGCTATGTTGTGGCGCTCTACTGCATGGCTCTCAGTTTCCAGCACATGCCCCTCAGCATTGCCTATGCCATCTGGTGAGGGGCAGAACGCTTAGCACGGCAATGATTGAGGTTTTCTTATTGCGTCAGCGGCGGGCTCTCAGTAGCGTTATCGGCATCGTTACGATTGTGGCCCGGGTGCCCAATTAATTTTTGTGCCCGCTGCAAAACAGCGGGCACAAAAAACTAGGTTCTTCAACCAGATTTGACATCCGTCGTATGTTCTTTCAGCTTAGAACCAGCGCCGCCGCCGAAAAACTGCAACGGAGCCCAACCCACCGCTGAAAGCAGCGGTGGCGACACCAACTTGCCGCTGCCACCAATGAGGGGCAGCATGGGGAGCTTGCACAATCTCGTCGATCTCAACCCCCGCTTCGTTGACGGGAACGGTCAAAATATCGCCGTGATTCGTCATATCTCCGATACGAATCGTCCAATCGCCTTCCACATCAGGATCGGGGGTGAAGGTAAAGCTGCCTGCCGCATCGGTTGTCCCTTCAAGCACAGGCTCATCTGGATTGTCGGGAGAATAGACACGAACGGGTGCGTCTTCGAAAGGAGCCCCATCACCAAACATGGAAGCAAACTGAAATTGCCCTGAGTTCATCCAATAATCGGTTTCAACGCTATGTGCCCATGCTGCACCTGGAACGGTGAACAGGCTAAAAACGAGTGCTAAAAGGAGAAGTAGCTTTTTCATAGATCTGTTGGATGGTATCGTCAGCGGGAACGGTGGAGTGAAGTCAAGCCCAAATGATGGGACTCATGAAAAACGGTGCGGAGTAAGGGAGATGCAATGCCGGGGGGAGATTGGAATGCGCGGTTAGGCGATCGCCTGAGCCGTCAACATTGCCCCAACCGCCATAATAATAATCGCACTGGCAACGGGCAGGTATCGAAAAATGCGAGGGCTGATGGGGAGCTGGTCAAACCATTGTCGGGAATAGATAACGCTTAACCCGATGCCCACTAGCACCAGCGTCAACCCCAGGCTGAAGGCGCTTACGAGTGCCAACCCATAGGCCGTTTGGTGCAGGGCGATCGCCGACAATAGTAACACCAATGCCGAAGGGCAGGGCACTATGCCACCGGCAATACCTAACGCCAAAATGTTGGACGACGCGAGCGGTTGGGAATGTTCCCCATGGCTGTGAGCGTGGGAATGGTCATGATGGGGGTGAGGATGGGCATGGTCGTGGTGATGGTGAGCGTGGGAATGGCCGTGATGGAGGTGAGGATGGGCGTGCGGATGAGATGGGTCGCTCTCTTGATGGGTCGAAATGGCATTCCAGCGCTCATAGAGCAGCTTTGCACCGATAACCAACACGATGATGCCGCTGAGCAGACTTAGCACTGGATAGATGTGATCCGCCCATCCGACCTGAGCCGCGAGCAGGGCGATCGCCCCCAGAACAAATACCATCAGCGTGTGGGTTGCTGTCGTCGTTACTCCTAGCACCAAGGCGTTCCAGGGTGTTCCTCGGTTGCCGACCAAATAAGCAGCGGCCATTGTTTTGCCATGTCCCGGCGACAGGGCATGAGCGGCTCCCAGCCCCACAGCAATACCCAGGCTGGCCAACATCAGGGAGGGGGTCATGGCGTCGGGGTCTAGTAATCGCAGCAGGTCTGGCTCAGCGTGGTGAGGATGAGCCAGAGCCCACTTGGGTAGAGCGGCCCATGCCCCTACCAAACTGCTACAGCCCCAAAGAGTGCGTTGAATGATGCGCCAGCGATGGTCAGTCATTGTAGAGCCCCAAACCTGATAAAGACAAAAGGGGTGAATCGAATGCCTGTATCTTCGCCAAAAGGAGAAGTTGATCCGGGCGATCGCATTCAAATCAAATCAATCATAGATTGGGACTATTACTAGCACAATGTGTTGACCCCCAGGAGTTTGCCGTGACAAAATCCTGAGAGCTAGGGGTAATATCAGATCCGGTTGAAGAACCCAAATATTGTTTGCGCCCGCTGCACTGCAGCGGGCGCAAACAATATTTGGGTTCTTCAACCGGATCTGATATTGGAAAGCAATGGCTAGAGCACCTGCTCTTTGACCGGGAGCGTGCCTTCATCCCCGTCTTCGTCATAGCGATGATGGTAAGCATGACGCTTGGGAAAGACGCGATCGCAACCGCCCTTAATCATGATGTAAATGATAGGCACAATGAACAAGCTTAGGAAGGTCGCCACCAAATATCCCCCAAACAGGGCAGTGCCAAGGGATTGACGGCTGGCGGCTCCAGCACCAGAGGCAATGGCCAATGGGAAAAAGCCTACCAGACCCGAGATGGCCGTCATCAAAATCGGACGTAGCCGTTCCTGGGCGGCTTCCAATGCAGCTTGGGTAATGGTCATCCCCCGATCGCGCAGTTGGTTGGCATATTCCACAATTAGAATCGAGTTCTTACTTGCAAGACCAATCAACATTACCAAGCCAATCTGGCAATAGATATCGTTGGCTAAGCCCCGAGCAAACTGAGCAGACAAGGCTCCCAACACGGCCAGGGGAACTGTGATCAAAATGATGATCGGATCCACATAGCTTTCATACTGAGCGGCCAAGACGAGGAAAACCATTAGTAAGCCGAAGCCAAAGAACAGCGGCGCTTGGCCACCCGACTGGATTTCTTCGAGTGCCGTCCCTGTCCACTCAAAGCCCATACTGGCAGGTAGAATCTGGTTGGCCAGGTTAGAGATCGCCTGGATAGCCTGACCCGAACTCCGGCCAGGAGCCGCGCCCCCCTGCACTGAAATTGAGCGGAAGAGGTTGTAGTGGTTAATGGTTTGGGCGCTGGTACTCGGGGTGACGTTCACGAGGTTCGCGAGGGGTATCATTTCCCCCGTGCCTGATCGCACATAGAGCTGCTGCAAATCCGATGGATCCGAACGGAACTCCTGATCGGCCTGGACATAAACTCGATAGGTACGCTGATCCAGGGTGAAGTCGTTGACATATTCGGATCCGAGGAAACTCTGGAGCGCACCGTAGATATCACGAACGTCAATGTCCAAAGCTTTGGCGCGATCGCGATTGACTTCGACCAAAAGCTGAGGTGCGTTTGCCGAAAAGGTCGTGAACACCGCCTGCAAGTTCGGATCCTGATTGGATGCCCCGATTAGCTGGAAGGTGTTGCCGACCAATTCTGAAATGTCGAGCCCCCGCCGATCCTGGACTTCCATCTGAAACCCACCGAAGTTTCCTAAACCGTCGATAGCAGGGGGGTTCACCGCAAAAATACGGGCTTCATTGATGCCGAAGTACTGCATTTGCACCCGTTGGATGATTTCCTGGACACTCTGACCTGGGCCAGAGCGGTCTTCCCACGGCTTGAGCAGGGTAAACATAATGCCCTGGTTAGGGGCAACGCCAGCGAAGCTAAAACCCGTCACCGCAAAGTTTGATTCCACTTCTGGTTGAGCGCTCACCAGTTCTGAGGCTTCATCCATAATCCGCTGGGTATGTGTCAGCGATACGCCTTCGGGTGCTTGAACAAGTGTGATGAAGTAGCCCTGGTCTTCCTCTGGCAAAAAGGCGGACGGTACAGTGCGATAGATCCATCCGGTGAGCAAGAGGGCAAAAACGAAGAAGGCCAGAACAAAATACCTTAACTGAGACAGCAGCGAGATGGCCCAATGGTAGCGATCGCGCACCCAATCCAAGAAGCCATTGAAGCGATCGAAAAAGCGCCCGATCAAACTGTGGTGATCATTTTCATGTCCCAGCAACAGGGCTGAGAGCGCTGGAGAAAGGGTGAGGGCATTGAAGGTCGAAATGACAATTGCAAAGGCAATCGTCAGAGCAAATTGCTGGTAAATGGCTCCTGTGGTTCCTGGGAACAAAGCCACGGGAATGAACACGGCCAGCAGCACCAGTGAAGTGGCAACGACAGCGCCTGATAGTTCGTTCATGGCTTCGATGGATGCATGGTAGGCATCCATCCCTTTGTCCTGAACTTTGGCGGCGATCGCCTCCACCACAACGATGGCGTCATCCACAACAACCCCGGTTGCCAGCGTCAAGCCAAACAGCGTGAGGGTGTTGATTGAGAAGCCAAAGATGCTCGTAAAGATAAAGGTTCCGATCAGGGCAACGGGAATGGCGATCGCTGGAACCAGCGTCGTGCGCCAATCTTGCAAAAACAAATAGATGACCAGCACCACCAGCGTAATGGCCAGGAGCAAGGTCAACACCACATCACGGAGCGATCGCGATACAAAGGTGGTGGAGTCAAACGCCACCGCGTACTGCAGCCCCGGGGGGAAGGATTCACTGAGACGATCCAATTCTGCCTTTACAGCGGCCGATGTTTCGAGCGCATTCGTGCCTGCCCGCTGGTTAATCCCCAGACCGATGGATTCCTGACCGTTGAAGGTTAAGTTTGAGCCGTAGTTTTCTGCCCCTAGCTCGACGCGGCCAACATCACTTAACCGAATCAGGTTGCCGCCTTCTCCGGTGGCAATCACTAGATTTTCAAATTCCTCCACACTTTCCAGGCGGCTATCGGCCTGCAAACCAATCTGATATTCCTGGTTGGGGTCGGCAGGTTGTTGCCCGAGTTGTCCAGCCCCGACCTGAATATTTTGCTCCCGAATGGCGTTGGACACATCCTGGATCGTCAGGTTGCGGCTGGCCAATCGCGTGGGGTCAAGCCATGCTCGCATAGCAAACTGGCGTTCCCCAAAGATTTGAACAGAGCCAACGCCCTCAATGCGGCGCAGGTCATTCACCATGTAGAGGTCGGCGTAGTTACTCAAGAACAGGCTGTCGTACTCGCCGCCTTCGGGGTAAATGGCGATCGCCATCAAAAAGTTGCTGGATTGCTGCGAAACGGTTACTCCCAGCTGATTGACCAAATCGGGCAAGCGTGTCTCGACCCGTGCCACGCGGTTTTGTACATTCACCGTTGCCAGGTCTGGATCGATATTCGGCTCAAACGTGATGGTGATTTGGCTCGTCCCATCGCTGCCGCTGGTAGAGCTCATGTAGCGCATGCCCTGAACGCCGTTGATCTCCTGCTCCAGCACATTGGTAATGGCGTTTTCTACGGTTTCTGCATCAGCACCGGGGTAGTTCGCGGTGACGACCACCTGTGTCGGGCTGATCGCTGGGAATTGGGCGATCGGCAAGCTCGGGGCTAGCAAGAGCCCCAGGAAGACGATGACCAGTGAGCAAACCGTGGCAAAAACTGGACGTTGGACAAAAAACTTGGAAAACATGGTGCTGCCTATTGCAAAGAGTTTCCGGTAAGGGGTTCAGGGACAGAAATCCAAACGAGAACTAGTCTGATAAAGAATGTAGGCTCAGAAAACACAGATGGTTTAGCGGCCTAGGGCTCAGGCTGTCCCATTGCTTGCTGCAACATGATGGGAGCACAATTTTGCAGGTTAATAACCCCCGACACCACCACTTGCTCAGCTTCTTCAACTCCAGAGACGATCTGGTAGCTATTGTCTTGCAGAATCCCCAGTGTTACTGGACGCTGGAGCGCCACCTGTGATGGGCCTTCCCCTTCTGGCCCTCCCGGCGGTGCAGGTGGAGCCGCTCCGGGTGGCCCCTCTTGGGGGCACTGATCGGGAGTGCCTGCAACGAATACAAAGGTTTCACCAGCGACACGGGTGACCGCATTGGTGGGCACAAGCACGCCGGGAGCGCTATTCCAAATCACCCGTGTGCGGACAAATTGGCCGTCTCTCAACACGCCGTTGTTCTGGAATTGAGCTTGGGCCAGTACCGATTGTGCGCCAGCATCGACTTCCGGTGAAACGAAGCTGACTTGACCTCGCGCAACTGCTTCTCCATCTCCCCCAATTAGCTCCACCGGAAGCCCGACCCGAAGTTCGGGCGATCGCTCGATGGGTACCGCCAGATTCAACTCCAGCACATCATTTTGGATAATGCTGGTAATCACATCGCTGGAACTAACAAAGTCTCCAACCCTGACGGGAACATCGCCTACCAAACCAGCAATGGGTGCAACCACCTCGCTGTCTTGTAAATCTTCACGAGCGACCGTCTGGTCTGCACGGGAGCGATTGAGACGAGCCCGGGCTTCGGTTAATGCTGCCCGTGCTGCTCCTACATCTTCTTGCGCAACCCGCAATGCTGCGGCTGTAGTCTGTTGTAGGTTGCGGGCACGGTCGAGATCCTGCTGGGGTAGCGCCCCTTCGGTGACGAGCTGCTGCGTCCGTTCCAATTCCGTGTTTTCTAACTCCAGATCCGCTGCTGCGCGCGCCTGAGATGCTTCTGCTGCCCGCAACTGGGCTTCTGCCGTATTGACTGAGGCAATAGAGGCTTCGACATCGGCGGTGGCTCCGCCCAGTTCGGCACGGCTTTGTTCCGCTTGGAGGCGGGCGATCGGCGTTCCTGCCTCGACACGCTCCCCTGGTTCCACAAAGACCTGAACAACGCGCCCGCTAATTTCAGGGCGCAGGGCAACTCGATCTTCAGCCTCTAGCACCCCTACGAATTCGGAAAATTCTTCTACGGTGGAGGATGTCACTTCCTGTAACTCTACTGGAACCGGAGGTTGGCCTTGCATCATGGGTGGTCCCCCTCCACAGGCAGAGACCAGCAAAGAGGTAGCAAGGGGCAGCCCTATCCATGGAAACATTCTCCATGAACCAGACTGTCGAGAAGGGATGCTATGCATGGGTAAGTTGAGAAGTAATAGAAGGGAAGTCAGGGGTGAAACCAAAAGCGGTGTCAGAAATTTGAAGCCCATCTTATTGGATGGTGAAAACAATATGAACTGACCACAAACTTACTTAGAGAGCCGTTTGGCGCAGCTATCACACTAAAAAACGCACAAAACTTTGAAGTTGAAGGAATGTTACTCAACGAGAAATCGCTGCTACGGTTCGGCTTGGAGCTTTCAAGGAATGGATGAAATCCAGGGTAAGAGCCCATCTTAAAGGATTAGTCAAGCTTAATCGAGACTTATAGATAACCAAACGAAACGCGTCAGTAGCCTATCAGTCCTGACGAACCGCAACATCCTCCAAGCGGGTTAGGGAAGGACAATTGTTCCAAAAAATGCAGCGCAACGGAGCCAAGCCTGGAGAAGCGTTTGTTCAGGCTGGGTACAACATTTCTCTTCTCAGACATGTGGCAGAAGAATACAGTGAGAGTTTCGTGCAACGGAGGGCTCGGGGCGATCGGGCATGGTGCTATGCATTTGAGTAGAGCCGATAATTTTTTGAACGGGACGTTCTGGGCATAAGTAGCTCGGCACGATGAAAAACCAGACTCTAAAAACCTGTGCCGCCCGCAGCGCGGGCGGCACAGGTTTTTAGAGTTGTAGGTTTAATTGCACCTGCCAACTTAGTGCTACGCATTTGAGTGGAATCGATTCCACTGTGAAAGATGAATGCGTCAGGTCATACCAACGTGTAACCGTTGCATAAAAAGACCTCCCCAGCCGACAAAAGCTTTTGGGAAGGTCAAACTCATTAGAATTCTTGAGTTGTCAAGGATAACTAGAGGCTTAGTAGAGTTCCTCTTCTTGGTGAGTCAGGACGGTGCAGTCGGAAGTGGGATATGCCACGCAAGTCAATACATAGCCTGCTTCGATCTGGTCATCATCCAGGAAAGACTGGTCAGATTGGTCAACTGTACCGGACTTCATCTTGCCTGCGCAGGTGGAGCAAGCGCCAGCCCGGCAGGAGTAAGGAAGGTCGATCCCTTGCTCTTCAGCAGCGTCCAAAATATAAACGTCGTCAGCAACCTCAATGGTTGTGTTCAAACCTTCGGACTCGTTGATCAAAGTAACTTTATACGTTGCCATGCAACATTCCTCTCAATTCTGAAAACGGCGTAAGAGTTGACCCAGAACTCAGGATGAAGTTTGTTACTGGTATATCAACCCTCTTTTCGATACTACGAGAAAACCTCTCCGCTTTGGTGATATCTTGCCTCTTAGGATGAATGGGATTCGTAATGAAAAACGAAGATTTTCCACCGAATTACTTATATATGTGGTCGTGATAGCAGGAAATATGCTGGATGGGGGGTTCCCAGATACAAATTGTTTTGGGTTAGAGAGACGGAACGGTCTGACTGTCAGCTGTTTAGGAATACTTTTTGTTGAAGGCTCTACCGTTCGCATTGAGAATTACTTGCGATCGCCCCTGAGTTTTGATGGGGAACAGCTACCGGCTAGGAGCATTCTCAGTACTTTCTATCGATAATATTTTAGAATGTTATCGTCTCCCGTTTTCGTGCAGAATGAGACGCATCCGCAAGCGCTATTTGTCGTGATTCGCATAATATTCAAGGGGCTTAAAATCAGGTATTCCTACAATTAATTATTTCTTTCATAGGTATAGTTTATGAATTCCTGATAACGCTTTTCCTATCGCTTTTGCCCAGCCTCTGTGTTTCCTTGGATTTCTTGTTGGATCGGAATGCTTTTCTGACAATCTCATTAGGGAAGCCGATGATCTTTCTCTAGAATCCAAGTGTTGCTGACTACAGTAAGGCAGCACAAATTATGTCCTACCCCGTTGAACTTTTCTATGACTTCTATCGGAATTGGGATCGTTGGCACGGGCTATGCAGCCCGGACAAGAACCGATGCATTTCATCAGGATGGGCGATCGCACATCGCTGCCATTGCCGGACGCGATCCAGAGAAAACAACAACCCTGGCCCAAACCTGCGGAGCGATCGCCCTCACCGATTGGCAAGCGTTGGTTCATCGAGATGATGTGGATCTAGTTGTTATCACCACCATCAATCGCGATCATGGGGCGATCGCTCACGCGGCTCTCCAAGCGGGGAAACATGTCGTGGTGGAATATCCCCTCTCGCTGGATGTGGCCGAAGCTGAGCAAATCCTTGACCTAGCCAGAGCTCAGCAAAAGCTGCTCCATGTCGAACACATTGAACTCTTGAGTGGAATTCATACGGCGATCGCCAACGCCTTGCCCCACATCGGCACACCTTTCTATGTGCGCTACAGTAACCTTAACCCGCAACGCCCGGCTCCAGACCGCTGGACCTATCGTATCGATCTGTTTGGATTTCCCCTCATAGGCGCGCTTGCCCGCATTAACCGACTCATCCACCTGTTTGGCTCAGTGACAAGAGTCGCTGCACAGTCCCGTTTTTGGGGCAATATGCTGCCCTCCGATCCATTTACGTCTTGTCTGGCAACGGCTCAACTGACCTTTTCCAGCGGTCTGGTTGCCGAACTCATCTACGGCAAAGGGGAGGCATTATGGCAAGCGGAGCGGACGTTGGCCGTTCACGGAGAGAAGGGCGCGATCAAAATTGATGGTGAGGCTGGCACACTAATCTTGCCGGATAGGGAACAACCCCTGGATATGGGCAGTCGTCGAGGGTTGTTTGCGAAAGACACCGCGATGGTGCTGGATCATTTAACAACGGGCGCATCTCTTTATTTCTTTCCCGAAGCCAGCCTGTATGCGTTAAAAGTTGCTGATGCCATGCGGCAATCTACTGAAACAGGTGAATCTGTCAAGGTGCTGTAAATCACGTTTTTCGATGTCCTCACAAAATTCTCATTTTTCCTGTCCATAATCTGAGAAAATCGTTCGGCGCCCGCAAAATATTTCTTGTGAGGGATGTAGGGAGGTAGAGGTTGACACAGGCATGTTCCAATCATGCATTAACCTAGCAATCTTGGCGTCCTAGCCTGTAAGCGGATCGCTTGTTCTGTTTTTATGAAGCGGTGATAGACTGATAGCCTCTTTACCATAAAGATCTAACTCTCTATCTTTTGTGGCACAACACAACCCAGTAAAGGCCGCTATAATTTACATCATCAATTCTGAGTTTTTGTTGCAAATTTTAACAATAAGGTGCATTTTTTCAGGGGGATAGACATATGACGGTTGATTCAGCGGCTCAAAATCGACTCATTCAATTTCTCAGGGACGAATTGGCGATTCCATACGCTTCGATCGCGGTCGCCCTCAAACATCCCGAGCCAGACGCTAATATGCTGCCCATGGTGCTATGGCAGTATGGCTTGATCACGCTAGAACAGCTCGATCAAATTTTTGATTGGATGGAAACAGCTTAATCTCTCGTCTGTCAGCGCTGCCGTCCCTCCCCCCGGATAGGCAGGCTCTTGCATGCTAAAAGAATCAACCCAAGGGCTGCTTGCAGGCCCTTTTTTTAGTGCCATATTTGGGGATGATTGCGTAGATGCTGGGTACGGGTTTCTCTCCACCGACATATCGAACTCCACTCCTCAAAACTTTTAAGATTTAAGAAGAATTCAGAAACGAGGTTTACTCGGCTCACGTTTCTCTATAGAGCAACGTTCATAGAGATTCCCTGAATGAGGAGCAATGACCCAATGCTTAGGGTCATCCGGTGATACCGATCGACCTATCGCGATCGCCCTCAAGACGCATCTTCAGCCAACGTACTTTGCGTGTACTTGCTCCCCTCACTCGTTTGTTCTCGCCGATTACGAGTTTTTTCTCCCCTATCAACTGTGCCTGCGGACGCGTCGCTCTCAGCTATCGGCGCTTCCTGAACCCTCGTTTTGAGTTCTCTACTCAATTGTTTTAAGCAAAGGAGCATTCGTCGCAATGCCAATCAAAGACAAACCCAATCCACCGCGATCGCGCCTCATCGGTCGGATTTTGCTCGCGTTATCTGGCGTTTATCTACTGCTCAATCTGCTCGCTCCGGCCTTATTCGGTGCGAAAGTTCCCCGCGTGCCTTATAGCCTCTTTATCCACCAGGTGAATGAAGGCGACGTTGTTCGTGCGTCCATTGGGCAGGATCAGATTCGCTATCAGCTCAAGGAAGAAAACGGCGAGGTGGGTGAAGTGTTGTCGACGACACCCATTTTCGACCTGAATCTTCCGAACTTGTTGCAAGACAACGATGTAGAGTTTGCGGCGATTCCCCCTGCGCGGGGCAACTGGTTTACCGGCCTGCTGGGTTGGGTCATTCCGCCCCTCATTTTTGTAGCCGTCTGGCAATTCTTCATTGCCCGCAACGCCGGAGGTGCGCCCGGAGCACTTTCCATTGGTAAGAGTAAGGCGAAAGTCTATGTAGAAGGTGAAGCAGAGAAGATCACCTTTAATGATGTTGCTGGGGTCGACGAAGCCAAGACAGAGTTGGTGGAAATTGTCGACTTCTTGAAAAACTCGAAAAAGTTTACGCAAATTGGTGCCCGCATTCCCAAGGGCGTATTGCTGGTGGGGCCTCCGGGAACTGGGAAGACCTTGCTGGCACGAGCCGTTGCTGGAGAAGCGGGTGTTCCCTTCTTCAGCATCTCGGGTTCGGAGTTCATCGAACTGTTTGTTGGGGTTGGATCATCGCGGGTGCGAGATTTGTTCGAGCAAGCGAAAAAGCAATCTCCCTGCATCATCTTTATTGATGAGCTAGACGCCATTGGAAAATCCCGTGCAACGGGTGGTTTCTACGGCGGCAACGATGAGCGGGAGCAAACCCTAAACCAGCTTTTGACCGAGATGGATGGGTTTGGTGCTGGCGAACAGACGGTGATCGTTCTAGCGGCGACCAACCGCCCCGAAAGCCTTGACCCGGCCTTGCTACGCCCTGGCAGATTCGATCGCCAAGTACTCGTCGATCGCCCAGATCGAACGGGACGCCTCGCTATTCTGGAGATCCATGCCAAAGATGTGAAGCTAGACTCCAGCGTAGATTTAGCCGCGATCGCCACCCGCACCCCGGGCTTTTCTGGGGCAGACCTCGCCAACTTGGTGAACGAAGCGGCCTTGCTAGCGGCTCGCAACGATCGTCAGACCGTCATCCAGGCGGACTTTGCTGAAGCGATCGAGCGAGTTGTTGCTGGGCTAGAGAAAAAGAGCCGAGTCTTGAATGACAAGGAGAAGAAAATCGTTGCCTATCATGAAGTCGGCCATGCAATGGTTGGTGCCGTGATGTCGGGTACCGATCAGGTCGAGAAAATCTCGATTGTGCCCCGGGGAATGGCGGCGCTGGGCTACACCCTTCAACTGCCAACGGAAGATCGCTTTTTGCTGAGCGAGAATGAGCTAGAAGGCCAGATTGCAACTCTGCTGGGCGGGCGATCGGCGGAAGAAGTGGTCTTCGGCAGCATCACCACTGGTGCGACGAATGACCTGCAACGGGCGACAGATCTGGCCGAGCGCATGGTCACGACCTATGGGATGAGCGAGGTTTTAGGGCCTCTTGCCTACCAACAAGGTCAGGGCAACAACTTCCTCGGAAGCGAAATGGGTAAC
This sequence comes from Vacuolonema iberomarrocanum LEGE 07170, assembly GCA_015207365.1. Classification (GTDB taxonomy): domain Bacteria; phylum Cyanobacteriota; class Cyanobacteriia; order Elainellales; family Elainellaceae; genus Vacuolonema; species Vacuolonema iberomarrocanum. The sequence goes on along the minus strand of JADEXA010000002.1, from coordinate 113,488 downwards.
CCTCGACGCATGGTGAGCGCCCAAACGGCTGAAGCCATCGACCAGGAAGTCAAAGGCATTGTGGAGTCTGCCCACCAGCGCGCCCTCGATATCCTGAAGCACAACCGAGAGTTGCTGGAAACCCTCTCCCTCAAGCTCTTGGATGCGGAAGTGATCGAGGGCGAATCGCTGCGAGACATGCTGAGGCAGGTGGAGCTGCCATCGGTCAATGGCGTGGTGGCGGAACCTGTCTAATCGACAGTCGATGTAAATTTAACCAAAGAACAGGCAAGGGGTTTCGGGCTCCTTGCCTTTTTTCTCCGGACTGGTTTGCTCAACCGTTCAGCACGGCTTATTTTTTGGAATAATCGGCGATCGCAAAAATCACCAGCCCATGTGCAACCAGAGCAGCAAACCAGATCGCTGTTACCCAGATGGACCAGGGCCAGGATTGCGCCTGTACCGTGCGCACAAACCAAATTCCACTATTTGAAGCGGCAAAGAGGGCGACATGGACGGCGAAGGTCATGCGATCGTCTAGGCGACGAAAGTCAGGATCTTGGCGAGTCGGAACACGGGACCAACGAGGTGGCATAGCAGAGCAATATCAGTAACAGTCTCTAATATTCTATGGCTTGTGTGGTCTGGGAAGTTGGATTTTGGGTTAAAGCGAACCCCAGAGGCATAGAGGACAGGAGAAGAAAAATGAGAAGAGGGTGGCAAGGTGACTTTGATGAAGCGTAACGCATTACAGCTAAAGCCTATACTCCATCCATCACGAGTCACAGTGCAGTTCGATAGTCGCCAGATTTACCTCCAGACTTTTCGACCAGATGAATGGCTTCGATTTGGATGGACTTTTCTAAGCCCTTTGCCATGTCGTATAGGGTGAGTGCAGCGATGGAAACGGCTGTGAGGGCTTCCATTTCTACTCCCGTTTCAGCACGGGTTTTGGCGGTGGCTTCGATGCGGTAGCCCGGTAGCTCGGCGTCGGGGATGAGGTTGACCTCTACCTTCTGTAGCGGCAGGGGATGGCAGAGGGGAATTAGGTTGGCCGTTTGCTTTGCCGCCATGATACCGGCTAAACGGGCTGTCCCCAGCACATCACCTTTAGGGGCGTTCCCCGTTTCGATGGCAGTAAAGGTTTCGGGCTGCATCCGCACGCGTCCTGTGGCGATCGCCCGTCGCACGGTCTGTTCTTTGGCAGATACATCGACCATTTGCGCCTGTCCCTGGGCGTCGAGGTGGGTTAGGGCGTTGGAAAGAGGTTGGGTCATGGCTGAATTACTCGCGATTTGAGACGGTTAGGCTATCCCTGTTTTTCCGATTTTAGGTCGATTTTGGGGGGCGATCGCACGCAGAAGGTTCGGACAATCCTGCCAATAAACCCAACAATATACGTAAGTCCTGCCCAAAAAACATGCCACAAAAATCGAATGGATTATGATATATTTGTAATCCTGAGCAGGGGCCTGTAGCTCAGTGGACTAGAGCACGTGGCTACGGACCACGGTGTCGGGGGTTCGAATCCCTCCTGGCCCGTTCAGGAATCATCCATTTAAAGAAGCGGAAGGTGACTCAGTTACCTTCCGCTTTTTGCATTGGTACAACACTTGATCGAGCTTCTACTCATACTAAATCCGAGTCAGAAAAACCATTTAGGACTTATATCAAATCTGGTTAAATAGCCGTACAACCCAACTATCGTTTGTGCCCGCTGCACAGCAGCGGGCACAAACGATAGTTGGGGTCTTCAACCGAATTTGATATTACGCGTTTCGTTGATATTGTGGGCGCGATGCACCCACAACATCAACGAAATTAATCAAGATTGCGCAAAACTTGCGTCAGTCCTGCTATTCATATTTTCTGTGGAATGCTTGCTCCACAAAGCATTTCACAGAAAATATATCAGGATTTGCTATGCGGACTGGGTATCAGGCATATTTTCCTGGTATGCGGCTATGCGGACACGATTGCGTCCATGGGTTTTGGCTTGATAGAGCGCCGCATCCGCCGCCGCAATCAGTTCCTCATCGGAAACCCCATTTTGAGGAAATGAGGCAATACCTGCAGAGAGGGTGATGGAACCGAGTTCTCGCCCCGCAAACTTTAGGGTGACATACTGCAAGCCGTGGCGGATGCGATCGGCAATCTGGCGAGCTTTGCTTTGGCAGACGTTCGGCAGGATCAAAATGAACTCCTCGCCACCATAGCGACAGGCAAGGTCGGTCGCTCGCACAAAGCCTTTAAGAAAGACGCTGAAATCTCTTAGAACCTGGTCACCTGCCTGATGTCCATGCTGATCGTTGAACCGCTTAAAGTGATCGATGTCGATCATGACAACACTAATGGGTTGGTGGTTGCGCTCAGCCCGATGGAGCAACTGGGGCAGTATTTCTTTGAGATATAGGCGATTAAACAATCCGGTAAGAGGGTCACGGATGGTCTTGTGCCGTAGATTTTCGATCTGCTCCAGCCGTTCTAGGGTGAAGGCAATGTGTTGCGCGATCGCCACGATAGACCGCTGATCTGTCTCCGAGATGCGCTCGCCAGATACCGGATGCCAGAGAGACAGAACCCCAAACGTTTGTCCATTGAGGGTGGCGATGGGCGAACAAAAACAGCACTGGCCTGCAGGATCTTGTGCCAGGGTTGCTGACGTGCAATACGTTTCATAGTTGGACTGTACCCATAGTGCTTGTTTGCACTCATGGGGCTGCTGCGTATGGATAGCAGAGCAGTCGGGGATGGCGCAAGACGGGGGTGTAGGATACGGGGACTTTCCCCAGTAAATGGTTTGAGCGATCTGACCTTGCTGACAGTTGATTAAGAGTATCTGGCCAGACATACCTGAGCAAAACGAACCAAGCAAGTTGGGCAAAGCGGCATACACTTCATCGAGAGATTCGCATGCTTGGAGGGCAAGGCTCAGGTTCTGCACGAGCTGGAGGCGGCAATTCTCTTCTTGCAGACGCAGGATTTCTGCCTCCAGTGGTTTTGTAACAGGTGGCGGAGTCAGGCTAACAGAAATCTCTTGAACGCCTGATTCACTGGGTAAGAGAGGTGGTATAGAGGTTTGTGCTTCGGTTGTGACAGGGGCATCGATTGGCAGATAAGGGGAAAGAGTTTGCGCAAGGAGCTGTAGCGCGTCAATCTGCTGCGGCAGCAGACGATGGGGCACTGTATCCAGCACAATCAATGCTCCCTTTTGTTGCCCATCGGCAGCCTGCACTGGAATGCCCGCCCAAAACTGCAAGGGCGGCAGGAAGGTCGTGAGCTTATTGTTCGGGAGCAAAACCCCATCGGATGACTCCTGAACCACCTTCGGGTGCCCAGGTGAGCCGGCCTGCACAGCATGAAACAGCGGTTCTGCAAGAGATTCGAGAGACTGCTCTAGTGCCCAACCCACTTGACAAACAATGCGGTAAACCGACGTTTGATGCAAGATGAGTAACGCAATAGGAACTCGACTGTTGAAGCAAGCGATATGCATTAACCGTTCCAGATCAAGGACGATCGCCTCATTATCTGAAACAGAAGTGACGGAAGTAGATAGAGCGGCCATTGCTTAACAAGAAAAGTGCAATCGACATCTTGAGAAAATACGTTCTGTCGAGATAGGCGAATCCTAGTCTCGGCTGTATAACGATTGTTCTATCGTTATTGGTAGATCGCTCTTTGGCGATCGTTCCTATCCTGCATACATAGTTTCCTCTAGCATTTTCATCTAGTAGGAAACCTGTGTGATATTCATGTTGACAGCATTAGTTCAAAGATAGATATGTACTAAATGGGGGGAATGGATAGTTCGGACAAAGACCAGTCCGCCAATTTAGTTCGTATCTCTTACATTTCTGGGAAGAGAAGAAAACGAATTAGAAAGTTGTTGGGGTACTTTTAGTATTCCCCAAAACACAGGGAACAAATCATCCATCCTGTAACGATCAAAGGTGTTAAAATAACACAATTCAGAAGAAGTGTAACGTGAAGCTAAGACATTTTAAGAATTAAAAAATGCAAGCTTTGTTACCTTTTTCATTGACAAGTTGGTGATTTGAAGCTACACACTGATGCACCGTTATTGATAAAAACGTATACATCACTGTACGCTCAACTACAGAAAAGATCGGTAGATCTCTATATTTTCTTAATTCTGCTTCTGGTGCTATACGAGCTTGTTAAAAATCAAACATCATTTGTCATCAGAGAGCGCAGATATCAAATGCCCGCAATGCCAAATTTGCTTCAGTTAAACTCGGGAGCATGAGAAGCCGCGCTTGGTTGTTCTGTTGCCACAGGATTGAGAATTTGGGCAATTTCTTGGACCACACGATCGCATACCCACTCGGGTGGTTCATCCCCTTGCAAAACCACCCGCACATCGGCCTGGGCATAGAGCGATCGCCGTTCTTCCAGCAGATCATGCAGCGTTTGCTGGGGGTTGGGCGATCGCAGCAACGGGCGGTTGGAATCGCCCTTAATGCGCTGATATAGGTGCTCGACAGGGACATCTAACCAGACTACAACACTGTGGTGTAGATAGCTCCAGTTTTTCCGAGCCAGCACGATGCCACCACCCGTTGCGATGACCAAACGAGTGTAGGCAGACAGTTCGGCCAAAACCTGGGTTTCAACCGTCCGAAATCCCGGTTCTCCATCGGTTGCAAAGATCTCAGGAATCGTTTTGTGGGCGACGGACTCGACGACGGCATCTGTATCGAAAAAGCGATAGTTCAGCGCTTCGGCCAGATACTTGCCCACCGTCGTTTTGCCACAACCCATCATGCCGATCAGCACAATACTTGTGCCCTGCAAGCGGCTTGCCATAGCGGCAAACGAGATCGGGGATTCGTTCATCGTAGATGCTCCGATTACAACTGAATGGAAGGGTTACCACCGGGCGGTCGCTTGGGGCGACGATGGGGTAAAGACGGAGAATTGTCCTCATCATCTTCATCGTTCCTATCGTCCTCTTCCCAAGAATCCCAATCATCCCAAACTTCGCGATCGCCCATCGAATCGCTCTTATCACGATTATCCGTTTCCGGGGTGGGTGGATCCCGTTCTTCCTCATCCCAAATCGTTTCCCAATCCTCATCGTCCCAGTCTGCTGCTTCACTGCCCTCTTCATCGATCGATTCAGGCTGTTCCAGGTCTGGTGTTGCAGCGTTGGGTTCAGGGAAATCGGTTTCCTCCGTAGGTTCTGCTTCCGAGGTAGGAGCGTGATAGGGGGGAATGATAACGCGAATGCGCTCCTCCTGAGGCTGATCGACCTGTTCTGATGGGGAGGGTGTAGCATCCACGGGTGGAGTCACAGATTGAATGACGGTTAAGCGATCGCTATCTTCACGGGTCTGTGCCGTCGCCTCTGCGTCCTTTGATTCTTCATCCTTGGGTGTTTCCTCGGCTTCTTCATCGTCTTCCGAGCGGTAGCTCACAGAATAGATGGTGCCCGTCTGCTGCGTGGTCTGTGGTTTTCGCACCACTTCAACAATCCGGCGCGGTGGTGGTTCCGGTTCGGCAGGGGGTTCAACTTTTGTACTCTGGGGTTCAGGGGAAGGTGTATAGCTGACATCAACGGTGTTTTCTTCCTCTTCCCACTCGTCCCATATCTCTTGCTCTCCGAATTTGGCATCCTGGGGTTCAGTAAAATCGTCCGACGCATTGTAAGAGTTATCGTACCTGTCGTAAGCATCGGCATAGAAAGTATCTGACGGAGATGGCTCGAAGCGCGAGGCGTTTTCTGGATAAATGGTTTCGACTTCAATGGGAGGGGCGTAGGCGGAGCGGTTGTTGGGCGATCGCCGTGCCGATGGTCCTGCAAATCCTGGGGATGAAGGCTGCTTACCCTCTGCCCATTCCTCCCAATCATCAATTGTTGGGGCCTCCCAATCATCGTCCGACGATGCTTGGGTGGTACGGTAGCGATCGTTGGACGATGCTGATGGGCTGTCTTTGGGCTGGCGGCCTGTCCATGCGGGGGGTGTCCAGGCTGTTTGCGACGAGTTGGATGAGGAGGGCGGCACACCGGGACGGGGAGCGCGGGATGCACGGCGAGATTTTCTGCCTCGACGGGACGAGCGCCCTTGCCTCCCAGGTTCTGACAATCTGAGCAGGGCGGCTGTGAGGAGGGTCGTGAGAATGCCTACGGCGATCGCCCCCAATACCCAGATTCCCAAAGGAAGCGTTGGGGTCTGCATCCCAAAAATGATGAGTGCCACCAACGGCGTGGTATTTTGCAACACCACCACTAGCAACGCCGCCACCACTATGAGAAATACCACCAACCTGACCATCGCTTGTTCCCTTCTGCTTCGCTGTTCCACTGAAACGCGGGTTCAATGTTGCTCTTCAGCAATACCTTAAATACTAATGCTCCAAACACAATGATGATTTAGGACACAAATTCTGAACTTACGCATTTCGTTGATTTTGTGGCCGCGACGCGGCCACAAAATCAACGAAATCCCTCAGGATTACGCAAGTTTTGCGTCAGTCCTGAAATTTTCTCGAGAAGGGGTGGATGAGATGGCAGCAGGCTTCGTCTTCCATCACCTCATTGTTCACCAATACCGCGTCCTTCCCAGCGCTTCAGCGGCACGCAGTCAATATCCAACTGATCGAGGGTACGGGCAACGACAAAATCCACCAGATCATTGATGCTTTGGGGATGGTGATACCAGGCTGGGATGGCGGGAACGATGCGTACACCTGCTTCTGCCAGGGTAGTTAGGTTGCGGAGGTGGATGAGACTGAAGGGCGTTTCACGGGGCACAACAACGAGCGATCGCCCCTCTTTCAACTGCACATCAGCAGCACGTTCCAACAAATCGGAACTTAACCCTGCCGCCAGCTTTCCGACTGTGCTCATGCTACAGGGAATAATCACCATGCCTCGGGTGCGAAAAGACCCGCTGGCAATGGTTGCTCCCACATCCCCCCAGGGATGACAACGGAGCTTGCCTGCCTTTTCTACCCCCGCTTGCTCTCGCCAAAATTGCTCCTGTCGCACAGGTTCGACAGGGATGCGTTCCCCATACTCTGCCTGCCACACCATATAAGTGGATTTGGATGCGACCAGGTCAACGGTAAAATCCGCTTCGAGCAAGAATTTGAGCGATCGCACGGCATAAATTTGCCCCGACGCGCCCGTTACTCCGAGAATCAAAGAAGATGAAGCCAAAAGAAATCCAATGCCTCAGCCGAACAACAGAACCCAGCAGCCCGGCTATAAGGATCATTCGCCTCAGCCCAACTGCCCACTATTTTTATGATAGGTGTCTGGACTAGGGCATGGCAGTTGAAAGGCTTTGATTGGGCTAAATTTGGCGAATTTGCTCGTCTGTCAACTGCAGTAATCGGGTAACGTCCTCTAGGTTGGTGCCAGACGCTATTAGGTTGCGAGCAGCTTGCAAAAGCTGAGATTGAGTTTCTTCTTGCTTCTGCCGTTCGCTCTCTGTGTCAGTCAGGCACCAATTTCCCTGGCGGTCGCACCAGCGCAACCAGTGACCGGGGATCCCCTCGAAGGTGCCCTCCCAGATACCCAGACCAATGTCCAAATCCTCTAACCAGACAAGGGGCGTTGCAGAACTCAGTGGTTGCTCCTCATAGCTACCCCCAATTAGCTTGAAGTAGCGCAATTGCTGAGTGTAGCGGCTATAGACCAGATAGTGCGGAATCCGCAAGTAGCGCTCATAGACGTCTAGTTTCCCAGGAGGGCTTTCGCTATCTTGTCCGTTTTCCGATTGTTGTGACTCAGCACCTTTAGCAAAGCGTCCCAAATCTTCGGCTTCTGTGCCGGGTGAAAGGAATTCGATCGCCACATAGGGATTTCGCCCCTCCTGCCAGGTCACGTAGCTACGCCGCAACTCTTGCCCCTCATATAACCGGGGTACATCCAGCACCAGAAACCAGTCTGGGCGCTTGTGCCAGAGCGGGTGATAGACGTCGTAGTAGACATTGAGGTCTGACGCGGTGAAGCGGCGATCGCTTGTCCATCCTGCAAGGCTCAGAGTGCGGCTGAGTAGTTGCGGTTGCAGGTCGTGAAATTCGTCAGGCAAACCCGGCTCCTCCGGAAATTCGCTGGGGAGGTCATACATGGTCGGCAGAGGACGGAGCGATCGCGCCTCTAAATCAGATTGTTGTATACCAAAGGTCATCACACCCTCCACTAAGCCCTAGAATCCTAGCCACCAAGCCTAGAAATAGTTATCCGAAATCAACAGACAGAAGTTATCTATAACTATCTTTTCGATGTTTGCACTGCAACAGAACAATGAGCTTACCTTCATCGTCTATTTCATATCGAACGCGATAATCACCGATACGAATACGATATTCATGATCAGTACCTCGTAACTTACGCACACCATCTGGTCTTGGATTATCTGAAAGCTGCTGAATTTTATCTGCAACACGCTCAAAAGCTTTATCAGGCAAGGTGTCTAACTATTTTTGTACAGCTTTGGGGGTGACAATCCTATAGCGCTATGCGCGTTAGTTAAGTACGGTTGTGTGGGGCGCGCCGCGCCCCACACAACCGTTGCTGTGCTTAATGCGGTTGCACACCGCTATATAAGTCATGGCATACGATTTGCTCGATTAGCCACATACTGATCGAATATGACAAAATCTCCTGCTTCATAGTCAGCATGAGCTGCTTGGACGTCTGCAGTATCTTCGGGCGAGTCATCTTCATCTGGGAATAATTCATCATTCAATTTTTCCCAGAGTTTTTGCTTCTCCAAAGTTGCCAAAGAGGAAATAGCTTCCATCAAAGCCTGGAAGGAAATGTCTACTTTGACTGTCTGAACCGTGACTCCTGTCTTGTCTGCCATTATTTGGATCTCCTCAGAAAACAGTCATACAAGTTAGGCCATAGAAATGACTGGAAACACCGGAAACTGCTTAGAACTCCCCATCGATTGCCTGGACGCATCGTTCACATAGCAGGGGATGTTCGCTGGATTGCCCGACTTTGGGAGAGTAGTTCCAGCAGCGATCGCACTTTTCGCCTTCTGCATCCACCACGCCAATGCCCAAGGCTTCCGTTTGCAAGCTGTAGGTCAAGTCGCTGAGGATGCCGGGTGAATCTAACAAATCCACCTGGGAAGAGATGAATAAGTAACGCAACTCATCTACGCCGTTTCCGGCAAGGCTATCGGGGTTGAGGGCAACCAGTTGGTTGCGCAACTCCTCGTCTGCCACATACAGCAACACCTTCGACTCTAGGGATGCGCCGATCGCTTTATCGCTGCGAGCTTTCTCCATAACTTTGTTGACCTCATCCCGAATCATCCGCAGTTGCTCCCACTTTTTCGCTAAGTCGGGTTGCATCCACGCATCGTCGAGGCTGACCCAGCCAGCAGCAAACACTGATGGGTGGGGCGTGGCATAGGGGAGATTTTGCCAAATGTCTTCGGCTAGGTGAGAGAGAACCGGGGCGATCGCCCGTGCCAGGTTTTCGATGGCGATCGCCAGCACCGTTTGGCAACTGCGTCGCCGCGCTGCATCGGGGGCGCTGATGTAGAGCCGATCCTTCGCTGCATCCAGGTAAAAGTTGGACAAATCCACCACGCAGAAGTTCTGTACCGTCTGGAAAAACTGGAAGAACTGATAGGTATCGAACGCCTGGGTGACATCCGCAAACACCTCGGTCATCCGGTGCAGCATGTAGCGATCCAGTTCGGGCAACTGCTCGTAGGGAACGGCGTTCGCCGCCGGGTCGTAGTCGTGCAGATTGCCTAGCAAGAATCGTGATGTGTTGCGGATCTTGCGGTACACATCCGCCATTTGCTTGAGGATGTTCTTGCCTAGGGGCACATCAGAGGCATAATCCACCGACGATACCCACAGCCGCAGGACATCGGCACCGTAGGCGGGCTCTTGCTTCTGGTTTTTGCCGCCTTCGATTACGATTTTCGGATCAACTACGTTACCCAAGGACTTGCTCATCTTGCGCCCCTGTTCATCCAGCGCAAAACCGTGGGTCAACACTTGTCGGTAGGGGGCATGGCCGTTCACTGCCACGCTGGTCAGCAAGCTGGATTGGAACCAGCCTCGGTGTTGGTCACTGCCTTCCAGGTAGATGTCCACGGGATAGGCAAGCTCTTCTCGGCGATCGGCGACTGCTGCCCAGGAGGAACCGGAATCGAACCAGACATCCATGGTGTCCATGCCCTTTTCATACTGCGCTGCATCGTTGCGGTAGGCTTCCGGCAACAGATCAGCCACGTCTAGTTCCCACCAGGCATCGGAGCCTTTTTCGGCAAAGATACCCTGGATATGGGCAATTGTCTCGGCGTTGACCAGCACCTCGCGGGTGTCTTTGTGATAGAAGACGGGGATAGGTACGCCCCAACTGCGCTGGCGGGAAATGCACCAGTCCGATCGCTCCGACACCATGGATTTGATGCGGTTTTCGCCCTGAGCCGGGATCCAGCGAACATCGGCGATCGCCTGCATCGCCTGCTCCCGGAATCCATCGACGGACGCAAACCACTGCTCCGTCGCCCGATAGATCACTGGCTTCTTCGTGCGCCAATCGTAGGGATAGCGATGGGTGTAGGTTTCTTCCTTGAGCAGAACTTTCTTATCCGTCAGCGCCTTGATGATGGCATCGTTGGCATCCTTCAGCACATTCAGCCCTGCGAATTCCCCGGCCTCCAGGGTGAAGTTGCCGTAGTCATCCACAGGCGACAGCACAGGCAGGCCGTAACGCTGCCCCACGATGAAGTCATCCATCCCATGCCCAGGAGCCGTATGCACCAATCCTGTCCCGGATTCCGTCGTCACGTAATCACCGCCGATGACCACCTGGCTGTCCCGCTCAAACAGGGGATGACGATAGGTGATGAACTCCAGCGCTTTGCCAGGTAGCTCGGCTTTCACCGTCAAGGTTTCTCCGAAGGTCTGAGAGAGTTGCTCCACCAAATCCTTCGCCACAATCAGATAGCGGCAATGCCAATGGCCGTCTACAACCTTTTGGCTGCCATCGGGCACTTCCACCACCGCATAGGTCAGGCTGGGGTTGACCGACACCGCCAGGTTTGCAGGAATCGTCCAGGGGGTCGTAGTCCAGATGGCAACGCCCAGGCCATCTAGGTAGGGTTGGAGCGCTGCGGCAGATTCCGGCAGATTCAGTACCGGGAAAGCCACATAAATGCTGCGGGAGGTATGTCCATCGGGATATTCCAGCTCAGCCTCTGCCAAGGCGGTTTGGGAGCTGGGGCTCCAATACACGGGCTTCAATCCCCGGTAGATGTAGCCTTTCTGGTACATCTGCCAGAACACACCGATTTGTGCCGCCTCATAGCCAGGGATAAGGGTGAGGTAGGGATGCTCCCAGTCGCCCCACACGCCATAGCGGCGGAACCCCGTTTTTTGCTGCTCCACCTGCTCCAGTGCCCAGGTTTTGGCTCGTTGCCGCAGTTCCAGGGGGGTGAGCGATCGCCGCTCTGATTGGCTCATGGTTTGCAGCACCTTCAGTTCGATCGGCAACCCATGACAGTCCCAACCGGGAACGTAGCGGACTTTCCGCCCTTGCAGCAGTTGATACTTGTTAATCGTGTCCTTGAGGATTTTGTTCATTGCATGACCAATGTGGAGTGCCCCATTGGCATAGGGAGGACCATCATGCAGAACAAACACCTCACCGGGGTTTTCCTCGGAGAGCGTCTGGTAAATATGGTTCTCTTCCCAAAACTGCTGGATCTCCGGCTCACGCTTCGTTGCGTTTGCCCGCATTTCAAATGAGGTTTTGGGGAGATTGACAGTATCTTTGTAGCTTCCTGGAGCGGTCACGAGGGTTCACCGTCGGCTAGAGAGGTCATCTACGAATTGTATCGAACCCCGCCAACGGATGGGGTATTCTGCCCGCTCGGATTTTGAGATGCACGACAAGATGTACAGGTAGCCTGGATAACCGATCGCTCACGCCACCAACTTCGCTACCTCGATCGCAATTTTTGGAAAGCTCACCGGACAAATTGTTCCGTCCGTCATCGTCTGCCGAGATTGATACCCATCTCCCGCAGGTTCCCGAAATACAATCAGCTCTCGGGTTCTCAAGTTGACGACCCAGTACTCTGGAATTTTTGCAACGGAATAGATTTGAGACTTGAGCTGCAAATCCTTTTCCAAACTGGTGTTGGCATATTCAATCACCCAGAAAATATCAGACACATGGGGATGCCGTTCGGTTTTGTAGCGATCGCCCAAGGGTTGCACAATTGCAATATCGGGCTCTGGCTCTGAATCATTGGGCAAGGTAATCGGCTTGCCTTCTCGAACTTTAGCGCGATCGCCCAATCGTTCCCGCAGATAATCCGCCCCATCACTACTGAGTCCCGCATGAGCAATCCCTTCTGGAACGATCGCGATCAAGTGTCCATCCAGTAATTCAACAGGCTGATCATTAAAAATGCCCGCTTCCACCGCCTGGTGATAGCGTTCGATGCTCCATCGGTAGAGTGGGGCGATTGGGGAGCGTTGCCCATTCGTTGTGAGTGTCATCGATCCACCTTCCAGCTTCGGGTCAAAGCATCACCATGATTTTATCGTGGCTTCCTGTCCGGTAGCCTGTCGTTTGATTTGATGGCGATCGCTCACACCACCCAATCACCGAACCCTGGACGATCCATCGTTTCCCGGTTATACACTCAAGGAACTGGAAATCGCATTGGATAGGGAGGCGCTTTGTACGTTCTGATTGGTGGGGCAGGCATGATGGGCTTGGAATTGGCAGAGACATTGCTAGACATGGGGCACACCATCGCCGTGGTGGATACCGATGCCCTGGCCTGCCAATATGCCCGCGAGAAGATTGGCGTAATGGCGTTTGAAGGCAGCGCTGTGAATACAACAACCCTGATGGAAGCGGGAATTCGTAAAGCCGACATTGTGATTGCCTCCCTGCGGGAAGATGCCCTCAACTTGGCATTGGTGACTCTGTCGCGCCACTATCGGGTGCCGCAGATTGTGGTGCGGATGCGCGATCGCGACTTTGCCGAACCTTATCAACTGGCAGGGGCAACCCACATCATCAGCACGACAGAACTGGCGATTAATCGGGTTGTGAATGCGATCGAATACCCCCAGGTAGACGCCATGATGCACTTTGAGCAGGGGCAAATCGAAGTGCTGAAGCTCACCATCCCCCAGGAATGCTACATCGTGGGGCACAGACTGGCTGAAATCGCACAGGATCCGCGCTTCCCTGCCGGAACCTTGATCATCGGCTATCAAGCGCATCCTCACGAAGATCTGATGATTCCCAACGGCAACACGCTGCTGGAGAGTGGATCGACCATCCTGGCGGTCACGAAGCCCGAGCTTGTTCGGAAAATGCTGGACTTCATGGGGCTGTGTTCGCCGTAGGCCAAGAAAAACATCCAGTGTTTCTAGCTTGGCTCAATCATCCTTGAGGGAGAGCAGTTTTTCGTCCAGTGCCTGCATATAATCCTGAGTCACCTCATCTGAAAGCAAACCCTGGCGTAGTGCATCATTGATGGCTCCTTTTTCCGCTAAATATAGGCGGCGCAGCGTGCTGTCGAGATAGCCCTGTTCTTCCAATGTGCTGACACCATCAGCTAGTCGTTGGTTGTAAAGCTCTCGCAAATCCCGCTCTGAGGCGGCAATGCGAGCCTGATAGGTGGCAAACAGTTCCTCATATAGCGATTTAGACAAACTGCCAAATTGCAAAAGATGCTGGAGTTCTTCCTGGGCCGCTTTCGCTGTAATCATGGTGAGTTGCAAGTGCTCCATGCGCTGCCGAATCGCTGAGGAATGAGATAAACGCAGGCGCTTGACTACCCAGGGTAGGCTCAAACCCTGCCCCACCAAGGATACAAGGACGGTGCTGAACACCAGCGTGATGACTTCGGCGCGATCGGGCAGGGTGAATGGCAAGCTAATCGCCAGCGCCATTGACAACGAGCCTTTAACATTTCCGGCAATCAACACATGCTGCCACCGTAAAGGTAGGGGGCGATCGCAAAAGCGCAGCAGAAATAATAAGGGATATATCGAGAGAACACGCCCAATTTGGTAAGCCAAAACGGCCAATAGAGCTGCCGGAATCGTTTGCAGCAAGATTCTTGGTTCTACGGCGATTCCCACCAGCAGAAAAATAAAGGTGTTGACGCCAAATCCAGCGTATTCCCAGAAATTCAGCAACGTGACACGGGTGGAGGCGGAAGTGCGACGAAAGCCCAAATTGCCGATGACCAGCCCTGCAATGACGACGGCGATCGCGCTCGACACCCCCAACACCTGCCCAATCTGGAACGTCCCTAGCGACACGGCTACCGTCAATAGAATATTGCTGAGGGCATCATCCAATTGGCGAAACAGTCCCACGCACAGGTAGCCCAACCCGACGCCCAAAGCCCCACCCCCCACAAAGGCAATCACCATCTGCTGAATGCCATCGCTCAAGCTAATTGAACCTTGCAGGTGGATCGTCGTGATCAGACTCAACAATACGAGTGCAATCCCATCGTTAAACAAGCTTTCGCCTTCCACGATGGTGGTGAGCCGAGATGGAACAGGCACGCTTCTAAACGCCACAATCACTGACACTGTATCGGTAATGGTGAGAATGACTCCGACCGCCGCCGCAGTAATCCAGGCGAGGCCAAGCCAAACCTGCAGCAAGATCGCCGTAATCACCGCCGAAAGCATGACTCCTGGCCCCGCCAGCAGCGCAATGGGGCGAATGGTACTACGAAGACGACTGATGTCCGTGTTGATCGCCGCCTCAAAAATCAAAATGGGCAAAAACAAATTCAAAATTACATCAGGATTCAACCCAATGGACTCTGGCAATACCTGTTGAGTCACCGCTAACCCTGCCAGCACCAAACCCACAACATAGGGAATCCGTAGCCGCCGCGTAATCAGTGCGACAGCTGTAGCAACCAGCAACAGCACAATTAAGGTGTTAACAAGCCCAGTAATCTCTCCAGGCGGTTCTGAAATCGTCTGCTCTAGCGGCGCGGAAATGAATGTCGTTGCAAGTGGAAGAACGATCACGGCTTACCCAAACAAAATGTAAAGAACCTGTAACATCCTACGGTTCCCGAGAGATTTCTGTTTTGATCACGCCGTTTCACTGTTTGCTTGCTTGAGGTTGGGGCGATCGCCCCAACCTCAAGCAAGCCACGTATCGTCAGCGCTGGCGACTTTGAAGCGCTCATTATCGGCTTGAAACAGCTAACTGAGTTTCAGCCAAACATCCTGCATCGTCTTGTCATGCATTCAGCCACCCAACATAGAGTCTGAAGCATGGCTTGTATAGATAAACTGTGGGATATGCAGAGCTATAGTTCCTGAGATAAGCCATAACTTTATCAGCTCAGATCCTGGGAATATTTGGGTTTCAGGTATTTCCTCAAGAAAAATCAAAGTTTTTTTGATGGGGGTGATATGAAACTGAATGGAGGTGGGCAAATTATCCATAGGAGTTAGAAACCACTATCCCGCAACAACTCAAGGAGACAACAACTCATGAAAACCGAACTGAAAGCCAAGTTTCTTCAGCACCTGATCCAAAAGCGCGAAAACAAGGGCTTCACTCTGATTGAACTGTTGGTTGTAATCGTTATCATTGGTATTCTGTCGGCGATCGCGCTGCCTTCCTTCCTGAACCAAGCCAACAAGGCTCGTCAAACCGAAGCGAAGACCTACGTTGGTTCCATCAACCGTGGTCAGCAAGCTTACTACGTTGAGTACGCTCGTTTCGGCGAACAAACGGAAGTTGAAGCATCCGTTCCCGACACGCAAAACTACAAGTACGCTGTGGCCGGAACCCCTGCTGGTGACCTCGATGAGACCACGACCATCACCGGAACAGCTCAAAAGGCTAACCTGAAGTCCTACGCAGGTTATGTAATTGCAACAGCTAACGATCTCCCCGGTATCGTTTGCGAAACTGTCGATCCCAGTGAAACCGCACCCACTCCCACAGGTATTACTTTCGATGCTGGACGGCCTGCTCCCGTGGATGGCGACTGTGGTGCTGATGCAGCTCTGGTTGGTCAGTAATTTGCCCACTCTAACTGCTTAGAGTACAGAGTTATATCAGCTTTTCTGAACATCCGCAGCCTGAGGGCTGCGGATGTTTCGTTTAAACCATATGCCTGGCCGCTCGAAACGGATGCAAAAGGCTAGGGCGTTTGCATTTCATACTCGATATACGAATTAGGTCTGCTATGAATTCACGTTTTGCTTTTTTGGATGTTCCGAGCAACATACACAGACCTTGACAATCCGATTCGTCCACCTGCGAATGAATAACAGGCTAATTCGGAAAACGCATTAGATAAACTACTGACATTGCGAGAGAACTGCAAAGTTTTAGTGAACTTTCTACGGGTCTGAACACAGTTGGCCAACACTTGGCTCGTGAGCGAGTAAATTATCATTAGGAGTTGAAAGTCACTATCCCACAACAACTCGAGGAGATAATCACTCGTGAAAACCGAACTAAAAGCTAAGTTCCTTCAACACTTAATCCAAAAGCGCAAGGACCAAGGTTTTACCCTGATTGAGCTATTAGTTGTAATTGTTATTATTGGTATTCTGTCGGCGATCGCTCTGCCTTCCTTCTTAAATCAAGCAAACAAAGCACGTCAGACTGAAGCTAGAACCTACGTTGGTTCTGTCAACCGTGGTCAGCAAGCTTACTATGTTGAGTATGCCCGTTTCGGGGCTCAAACGGAAGTGGAAGCATCCGTTCCCGACACGCAAAACTATAAATACACTGTCACTCCGAAGGTCTACACAGGTGCTGAGCCATTCACGACTGTCCAAGGAACTGCTCAAAAAGCGAATCTGAAATCCTACGCTGGTTTTGTGCTTGCAACCGCTAACGACCTACCCGCTATCGCTTGTGAAACGATTGAACCTAGCGACACTCCGCCATCTCCTGGCGGCATCAACTTCACCGATGGGCGTCCTGATCCCCAAGATGCTGACTGTGGCAATGATGCAGCTTTGGTCGGTCAGTGAGCTGATTCTTGTGTTTGTTTAGGCTTGCAGAGTTCTATTGACTTTACTCAGCATCCACAGCTTTTTGGCAGTGGATGCTTTGTGTTTCCCAAAAGGTATAACTATGGTCGTTTTGGGAACGATACTTTATGAAAGCGCAGATACTGAGCCCAGCAAGATCCTGATACTTTGTAGAGCAGGTGCGTAAGCCTCATTTTTCATTTGCTTGCATGGCCTCTACTAGAGGCATAAGAATGGCAGCAGTTCTAGCTACATAACCCACATAGTGGATGGGGCTCTCTCTAATTCCTGTAACAAGAGCAAGCCTCTTGCTAGTTTATAAACACATCGTTTCGTGATGAGAGCAGACCCAAAATGCTGCATTTCTTCTGGCTCGGTTATGCAATGCGAGAGTATAGTCTCGACATTTACGAGTTGTCTAATCTAGAAATTGCAAAATGGGCGGAATATTATCTGAGTCAACGTGCCGCATTTAATCAAACACACTGCCAAAGTGGCAGAGTTACAGAAAACCCTAATGATATTCTTCTGGGGCATCTTACTTGGGATGGATTACATCGGGAGATGACCCAAGTTCATGGTGGCTTGGTTCATGATTGGGTTCGTGACAATGCTCTAGCTGCCGGAACCCCTTCTCATCCCAATACTTACATTTTGACGCCTTGGGTAACAGACTGGCCCAACATCTGGACAGCAAATATGCCTTTCCTGGAATCGCAGTTAATGGCTGCCTCTAAGATATTTGGCCTATGTGGTGAAATCTGGATCAAACGTACTCATGAATCTTCTGCAAACACTATCCAAACACGTGTAAAGGACAAACTTGTTCATTGCAACATGGGACTCGCAGTGCAGAACTTCCAATGCATTAAAAAGTCGTTTAACCCCGTAGGTGAACGTCAGCTTCTCCACATCAGCAACCTGTCTACCTACAAAGGCTTCGATATTACCTGCAAAAGTGTTGCTGATTTAGATACGATGCTGCACGTTGCGACTCAGGTGCTTCCTGATACCAATCCAGGGCTAGCTAAGTTCCGGGTTGGTGACGAAACCTATTTCTTCAACTTCATTGGTAGTGTGGATAATAGTGACCCTGAGTTTCAAGAGTGGGCTGTCACTAACTGTGATTTCTACATTCATACAGCCTATGCTGATGCCCAAGCTACCACCATCCTCGAAAGCTGTGCTAGAGGACTCGTCCCCCTCGTAACACCCGAGAGTGGCTTCGTTAGTCCCCATGCCATTTATCTCACTCACGACCCGAAGGAAAACCATGCCATTATTCAACATGCTTTGGAAATGCCGGAAGAGGAGCTAATGAATCGGAGTCGTGCTGTACGTGAACAGGTGATTCGGGAGCATAACTGGAAGGATATTTACGCCACAGTGTGGAACACTATCCAGGCAGATATTGAAGATCGAAAAAGTAAAGTCAATTGAGAGGCTATCATAAGCATTCGAATCTCGTAATTCCTCAGCATAAATTGTCGCCGTCTTGGGAATGCTCATGTATATACATGTCAGTGATAGTAATAGCTCCTTGCTTTATTCATCCTTACTGACTGAGAATTGTAATTCTTCATTCATCTGCCTCCAAATGTCGGCAAAATAATAGGAAACCCCATGAGAACAACCGACTTGCATCAACCTAACTTCACTAACGCAACGCGCAAAGTTGTGGATCAACGATTGTATATCGATCGCCAAAAGCTCCTAGAAGTGGAATCTCAGATTCGCCTAATGCGTCACATCGAGCGGTATGCACTGTTGCGCCAATTTGCTGAAGGGGTAGTGTGCGATGCAGCCTGTGGGTGCGGCTACGGTAGCTACCTGTTGGCGACTAACCCTGATGTTAAGCATGTGATTGGGGTCGATGCCGATCCAGAAACGGTTCAATTTGCCAAGCAGGAGTATGCCAGCGAACGAGTCGAGTTTTATGCTTCAGATCTGGCGGAATGGAGGAGCGATCGCCCCATTGATATGCTCATGACCGTTGAAACCATTGAGCATATTCGCGACACCTCCGTCTTGCCAAATTTTGTTGATCGCAATGCCATCAACAAAGTCATCCTGACCTATCCCAGCAAAAAAACAACACACTACAACCCGTTCCATCTTTATGATTTTCGCTTGCAGGATATTCTCGATTTATTCAACAAATTTACTTGCTACCGCCATTTCAACTGGGAATATGAATTTGATGTCGTTTTTCTACTGCGACACCATCAATAGGGGAGCGTAGCTAAAACTTTTTTGATAAGCTCCAGTACTCTTCTGGAGTCATTTGGAAAAAATTCTGCATAGGAATTTGAAAATCAGTCGGCTTATCTGTTTTTCGCATAGCAATATAAGCATTAGACGGTACGATAGAGCATTTTTTAGGTTCGAGTCGTAGTGCCATCAGATAGCTTGTAACAGCTTGACGATCTTCAAGATAGAGAAATTCTTTTCCACGGATGAATAGGAAAGCTAAGACTTCATAATGATTACTTTCCGCAAGATCCCAATAGAAAGTGGGCTGAAAATTGAAGAAGCCGTGATCCATCCACCCTAGAAACGGCATGACATGCAGCATAATGCCATCGGGTTTTATGTATTCATGGATAGTCTTGAAAAATTGATACACATTAAAGACATGCTCTCCAGTACCAAAGTTAATAGCGATATCAAACTTTTGATCAAGAGAGATTTCGTAATTGAGATCAAGGGGTAAACTATGTTCGGTTCCATGTAAATCAATGGCGACGAGGGAATGATAATCAAGGAATAATCGATAGACAATCTTTGCCATATCAAAGTTTTTCTGATCATCTTGTCTTTGCATCAGATCGCTGAGTGCTTGCCGAATTTGCTGAGATTTTTCCGGTAGAAATATGTCGACATCTTGCTTGACATCATCAAGAGAAACATCTCCATGCCAGTGCTGTTCTCCAAACTCCAGAATTGTAGGATTTTCTGGAAAAATCGACAGTTGCGACAGGATAGATAAAAAGGTGTACTCCGACTGAGAAATAGCCATACTAACCCCCGATTCCTTCGATCTGAGTTGTTATCAGCCTGTGGCTGATACTCATGTTTATGTCTTAGTGAAGCACAGGTTACAAAAACTAGCGATTATTAAAATCTTGTATCGATATTCCCTGAGGGAGTCATTATGGTAGCCAGCCGATCGTGAGGAGATTCAGCGCTTTCAAGGGCTGTGGCAGGGCGGATATTATGAAGGGGATCCACTCAATCCGGTTAGCGAAAGCTCCTATGGGGAGTTAGGTTATATTTCCTTACTCCATGCTGTATACCAAGCTTGCGTTCGCCCTTATATCGATGCTGAAACCGTTGTTGTCGAGATTGGGCCGGGGCGCGGTGCCTGGACTAAAACCTTGCTACCCGCCAAAGAGATTTGGTGCTTGGATGCTGTTTCTGCCGAAGATAACCACTTTTGGGACTACGTCGGCACGGAGCATAAGGAAAAGGTGCATTATCTCCAGACTCAGGATTTTTCCTGTAGAGACTTGCCTGACGATTATTTCCACTTCCTATTTTCCTTTGGGGTCTTTTGCCACATCACTTGGGAAGGACAATGTGAGTATTACCGCAACCTCTTTCCCAAGATGCAAGCGGGCGCAATGGGCATGGTGATGATCAGTGACTTTGACAAGTACAATGCAGCCGTGCGCAATCTCAATCAACTGCGGGTGCGGCGTGTTGGGCCTGACCCAATCTTGCATTGCTTGAATGATGCTGCGGGCTATGTGGAACAGTTTCGCCAAGGACGCAATTCGCTTTACGGCAATTGGGGCGAGCTTGACAAGAATGATATCTCAACGACTCCAGGTCGCTGGTACCACGCAGGTGTCCAAGAAACCTGTGAGATGCTAGAGTCGATTGGGTGGGAAGTCCTGGAACCGGATGTTGGTTTGTGCCTGCGTGATCCAATTGTGTGCTTTAGAAAGCCGCTGTGATCCTAAGTTTCCTTATTGGCTTGGGCTGCTGAGATAGACGCCCATGTCGACTACGGTGAGGTCAAGGGTATCCAGGTTGGGGTCATCGCTAGGAATCATGCGATCGCCCATCACGGCTTCAAAAATCTCGGGGCTGTTGGCGAGCCTGGCATCTGGGGGAGCCAGGCGCACCCACACCAGTCCGTCATACTCGGCCAGAGGGGTGCCTTCGAAGAAGACTGTACCGCCGTAATCCCAACCGAAGCCTGTCAGTTCGAATGAGCCGAGAGTCTCCTCTAGCTCTTCGAGGGTAGTGCCGACCCCGATACCTTCTGGCAATTGCCACGCAGAGCCCAAGTCGCGGGCTTCGAGCGGTTGGGTGCGGGTTTCGTCGCTCCAGATAATGTTGAGCGATCGCCCCTCGCCCATATCGAGTGTTGTGCCGGCTTCGACAAACCCTTCGCCGACCGGCACATCCGCATCGGTAAGATTTTCCTCACCATAGAGTTCAGCAAGTTCAGTACGGGAGGTGCTGGCATCGATCGCGCCGACCCGTTCGCCAGGAACGACCGTCAGGTCGATTGTAGGAGCTTGGGCAACCGCATCGGGAGAAGCGGGAGCACTAGCAACTGGGGTTTCTGTTACGGCAACTGGAGTTTCCGTTGCTTTGGGGGCAGAGTTGGTGGAGGTTGGAGACATAGGTTCTGGGGCAGCGCAGCCCATTGCAAACAACAGTGCCGCTGCCAGCCAGGTAGGTGAAATGAACTTCATCGATCTTGCCTCAGTGTTGGATGGGATCAGTGTTGGATATGCGTTGTTGAATTTAGGAGATTAAATAGGGTCGACTGACCGAAACATAACCGCATCTATCGGTCAAGAGCGGAGGGAGATTTCGGATTTTGGATTGTCACAATTGTTGCAATCCAAGGTTCCGTATTGCGCTCCGTCTCCTTGCAGATTTGGCTTGCGCATGCAAGATTGGCACAGCTGCCTGTATTGGTTTATGCGGCGTTTGAATCGCTATGGTTTTGCAACCTAGTTTTATTGTCTACCCATGTCTCCCTGAATTGAGTGGTGTTGCAGTTTTTGCGACGATGCCGGAACGGCTTGTTTCCTGTCTCTCGTCATCTAAAGAATGTTTGGAAATATGGAATGTTCCGTCATTTCTCGGAAGACAGCGACGTATTCTAGATACAAGTGCTAGGGAATTTGATCAGGATGATTGCTGAAACCTGACCTTGCCCGTGGCCTTCATTGTGCTCGTTTGTAACTTAATTTTCTCAATGCTTGGTGGAACGGATGCTGCTGCCCTTTTTGCGATCGGATCTGGCTCAACTGGCTGCTTACAAACCCCATCCCGGTGGGGTCGGGGCAGAGGCTCCGGCGACCGTGGATCGGCTGGATACGAATGAAAGCCCCTATGACTTGCCAGCGGAACTGAAGCAAAAATTGGCATGGCATTACCAGCACAGCCTGGAGTCAAACCGCTATCCCGATGGAAGTCACGCTGCATTGAAGGAGGCGATCGCTACCTATGCCAACGAATCTGCCCATACAGATTGGGTGCAGCCTGAGCACATTTCTATTGGTAATGGTTCCGATGAGTTGATCCGTGCGTTGCTGATTGCCACCTGCCTGGGCGGGGAAGGTTCCATTCTGGTCGCCAATCCGACTTTCTCCATGTATGCCATCACGGCCAATACTCTGGGCATTCCTGTGGTGGCTGTGGGGCGGGATGAGGCAACCTTTGCGATCGACTGCACAGCAGCTCAGGCGGCGATCGCCGATACCGATGCTCAGCCGATTCGGGTTGTGTTTGTGGTTCACCCCAACTCGCCCACCGCCAACGCTCTGACAGAAGCGGAAATTGACTGGCTGCGGCAAATTCCTGACCATATTTTGGTGGTGATCGACGAAGCCTACTTCGAGTTCAGCCAAACCTCGTTACTGCCTGAGTTGCCTCAGCATCCCAACTGGGTGATTTTGCGAACCTTCTCCAAGGCCTTTCGGCTGGCCTCCCATCGCGTGGGTTATGGGCTGGCCCATCCCGGTGTCGCTGCTGCCCTGGAAAAAGTGCGCCTCCCCTACAATCTCCCGGCCATGACTCAAACCGCTGCGCGGCTTACCCTCCAGCATCGTGCAGAGTTGCTGCCTATTATCGATACGATTCGGCAAGAGCGGGAAAAACTGGGCGATCGCCTGCGATCTTTTCCAGCGTTGCAAGTATGGCCGAGCGATGCCAACTTCTTCTTTATGCGTCTCGACCCGACGGTACTCTCCGCAGACCTCGACCCTGACAAGGCGCTCGATCACCTGTTCAACAGGCTCAAACAGGAGGGAACCCTGATTCGCAAAACCAGTGGTGGCTTGCGCATTACCGTCGGGACGCCCGAAGAGAATCAACGCACGGGCGATCGGGCGCAAGCACTGCTCAGAAAGTTGGGTTCCGCTGCCCAAAAGGGATGACAAGTGTCGGCTTGGGTGTGGGCATTCTACGACCGGAGCTATTCCTTGCATGATTGAGGCTGGAGTGCTTCTCTGAAACTAGAATTCCTGTGAGCTGCGATCGCCATGTCCTCCTCTACCCCCCATGTCTTGCTCTATACCGATGATCCGGGGCAAGGCGGTGTTGCCCAGTACAACCATGCGATGCTGCTGGCGTTGGCGGAGCAAGGCTATGCCGTCACCTGTGTGCAGTCCCACACCGACAATCCCCTGGTAGAAGCGCGACAACAGCGTGGCATTCCCCATGTATGGCTGCGCTACGATACGGGACAAGAATTCAGTCGCGGCACTTACGACGGTTCCGATGCGGCGCGCATTTTTCAAGCGCTGCAGCCAGATTTGATTGTGTTTAGCGATAGTTGCCCAGCCTCCAACGTGGCCGCTCGCCACCAGGCGATGATACAGGGTATTCCGTTTTTCATGGTCGAAGGCTTTGTGGCACCCGCTATGACTCATCATTTTGCGGCACCGCCAATGGCTGAGCAGTGCTTACGTGTTTTGTCCCACCAGTTTGAATTAGCCCAGGAGGTCGTTGCGGTTTCCCAGGAAAACTTGGCTCTGCTGCATCGGCAGTATGGCCTTGCGCCAGAGAAAGGGCAAGTCATCCACTACGGACGCCCAGAGACTTTCTTTTCGCCACCTGACCCAACTGTGCGGCAACGCTTACGCCAGGAATTAGGCATTGGTGAAACCGATATCCTGTGTTTCACAGCAGCGCGACTGGAACAGGTGAAGGGGCATCAATACTTGCTAGCGGCGATCGCCCAACTCAAAACGATGCCGCAGTGGTCACGGCTCCGTTTCGCCTGGGCTGGAGCTGGGCAACTGCGGGCAGAGCTAGAGCAGAAAATTGCCGACTTGGGTGTGGGCGATCGCGTTCATCTGCTGGGACAACGATGGGATATGCCCGACTGGTTGGATGCGGCGGATATGTTTATCCTGCCTTCCCATGTGGAAGGGATGCCGTTGTCGATTATGGAAGCGATGGCAAAGGGGGTGCCCGTGATGGCATCGGCGGTAAGCGGCATTCCTGAAGAACTGGGTGAAACGGGAATTTTGCTAACCTCACCCAACGAGGATCCGGCGGCGACGGTGCAGGACTTGGTGCAGGGAATCGCAGCCTGGGCCGAGCAGGAGGAGGTGCGATCGCAACAAGGCCAGTTGGCACAGGAACGAGCCACGGCGATGTTTCAACAAGAGCGGATGGTGAACGAAACGCTCCAGGTGGTTGCAGACGCCCTCGCCCAAACATCCTCTCCATCAACAGAACTATCCGCAGCGGCTACTGAGGAGATGTGGAAATTGGAGCGTCTCTTTTTCCCACCCCAGGACTACATTGCACCAGGCTTGCAGATTGTGCGGCCAGACATCGCGTTTCCGAACATGACCCTGGGCAATCCCCAAAGTTGCCCCTGGGCTTACTTGCGAAAGGAGGTGCCTCATCCCTGGTATGTGGATCAGCGACATCCCTTTGTGGGCTTCCTTAGCCGTGATGAGGCTCATATCCTCTACAATCTGGCACTGCCGTTTCGGGGCAAACCCGCGTTGGAAATTGGCTGCTGGATGGGGTGGTCGGCCTGTCATCTAGCATTGGCAGGAGTCGAACTGGATGTGATTGATCCGATGCTGGGGCAGTGGATGTTCTACAACAGTGTGCAGCAGTCCTTGTCCAACGCTGGGGTCAGGGAACGGGTCACGTTGCTGCCAGGGTACAGTCCCCAGGCGGTCGCAGCAGTGGCACAGGAACGTCAGCACCCTTGGTCGCTTTTGTTTATCGATGGGGATCATGAAACGGTTGGCCCCTTGCTGGATGCGATCGCCTGCGAACCGTTTGCAGCGACTGATGCGCTGGTGGTCTTTCATGACCTGGCCTCTCCCCATGTCGCTGAAGGGCTAGAGTATTTTCGGCGCAAAGGGTGGCAGACGCAGATTTATCAGACGATGCAAATTATAGGCATTGCTTGGCGAGGCAATGTGCAACCCGTCGCCCACCAACCCGATCCCCGTATCACCTGGGCACTGCCCGCCCATCTCCAACAATTTGCTGTCTGCGGTATTGACCCGTCCTCTGCCCATCCGTCTAAAGACTGGGATTTAGTGGGAGAACAGCGACTACAGCGTATTCGCCACTACCTGGCCGAGCCACACTATGCCAGAGCCTTACACCTAGTGGTTGCTGCCAAGGAAGCGGGAGAACTGTCTCCTGAACTGGATGAGCTACGGCAGCAGATTCTCACGGCCAGTGACCATGCCAAAGTTCTGCCTGACCGCTTGCCCCTACCGACGGCTCCTGCCTTTGAGCCCATGGAACTGTATCCGTTGCGATCGCACAACCTGATTGCGTTTCCTGACTGGCACCAGTCCGAAGCGGTGCTCTACGACGATTTGGTTTACTTGCTACGAACGGTGTTGGTGTTACCCAAGGGCGATCGCACAACCCTTTTGATTTACAGCGGCGATATGGATGTGGAGGCGGCGGATCTAGCCCTTTCCAGCGTGGCATTAGAGGTGCTTGCTGAATTAGGACTCGACCCCGATCTGACACCAGAAATCTCGCTTGTTACCCCCTTGGGAGCGGAGGAGTGGGTCGCTCTGCGTCCTCATCTGCATTCCCGCATTTCCCTTGCCCATGAGGATGGAGACGCGCTGGCGATCGCCCAGGCCAACAATCTGCCTATCCTCTCAACCGAATGATCGGCCAGTTTTGGATCATCATCCAAATTGGAATGTCCGATTTGGCATCGCTGATTGGGAGGATGATTTTTTTTTGTGAGTCTTTTCACGCTTCGTCATACATCGACTTGAAACGTTTGAAATGCCTATGCGGTATCGTCCTGGAGTGGTTCTGCGGCAGTGAACTCATCCCATTTCCTGACCAAGTAGCGATGCTCGTTCATAATCGAATTCCAGCAGGCGATCGCGCCAAAGCGTTCCACAAACCCACCACCTTTGCGCGTCGTGCCTCGCCGTTCCAGACGTCTGCCGAGAGGATCCATGACCGGCCCTGAGGATGGGTCTCCCTTATACCAGAAATCCCATTCTGACTGCGACATATACTTTCTGGCATTGTTGGGGAGGGCGCTGTAATACCCTTGACGCATCAGAAAGGCCCCGACCCAGCCCTCCAGCGTCCAATTGATGTAGGCATAAGCTGCATCCAGCGTGGTGTCTGATAGATTGCTCGACAAGCCTATCCCGTTGCTCCAACCTCGATAGCCTTCGCGTAGGGCGGCAGGGATACAATTGATTCCGCGCGATTTCAAGGTAGCGATGGCTGGCACCCACATGGGTTGCAAGGCGACATCCCGTTTGGCCATCCAATCCGCAGACTCATCAATGGTTGTCCACAGGCCCCAAAATTGTCCGTTGCGTTTCTGTTCTATGAGCAGTGCGATGAGTTGGTCAATTTCCTCACGGGTCATGTTGCCCTTATCCGCAAACTGCATTAAGCCCAACGCTTCTGCGGCCATAGCGGCATCTAAGATACCAATTTGGGGGCTATCGAGCAAGGCCACTCGACCCAGGAATTCTTCATTGAAAAGCTCCCCCCAACTGGCGATTGTCCGCCCGGTTAGGTCGGCATGATAGCCAATCGTATCGGCGCTGTATTGGAAGGGGATGAGCGTCGCAAAATCGGTAGGGGTGCTAGAAAACTCGGTTGAATCCGCCCCTTCGAGATACATCACCTGA
Source organism: Vacuolonema iberomarrocanum LEGE 07170 (assembly GCA_015207365.1). Taxonomy (GTDB): domain Bacteria; phylum Cyanobacteriota; class Cyanobacteriia; order Elainellales; family Elainellaceae; genus Vacuolonema; species Vacuolonema iberomarrocanum. The sequence continues at coordinate 86,363 of JADEXA010000002.1, read as the reverse complement.
TGCGGAGCTGCGCCCTGGGAGCGCTCGACAGGCTTTCCCTCAAACGTTCCCTGGGTAAAAAAGGAATTGATGGAGCTAAATGCTGCAATCCGCTGAACGTGAATGGGTTGCAGACTACCCGACGGAACGATCCGAGGTAATCTGGAATAATCGCCTATAAACAGGTCATAGTCTTCTGGCTGAGTTCTGGCAAAGCGAACGCTTTCGGTCATGCTGAACGCACGCATGTCAATGCTGAAACCCAGATCTTCTTCGGCTTTTTTGCGGATTTCGTGGATTTGTGATGGCCCTGTGCCAATCAGTCGGAGGGTAACATCTCGCATTGCATTGCGATTCACCTGGGGGCCTCGGGCCGGGTTGTTGGGTGTGCCATAGGGAGCATCAGGCCGAGAACAGCGGGCGACGGCGATCGCCGCTCCTGTGGCCAACCCGATGCGCGTAAATCGACGGCGAGAGAGTCTACCCATAATCGCTACAACGTGTTGAGTAAACGGGCAAACGGGTATCGAACCAACCGGATAGGGAACCTTGTTTTTGTCATACCACCTGCGCCAGAGCTAGGCATATAGCGCATCCAATCGCAGCAAAGTATGCAACAGCACGTTTGCGCCTCGGATGCAGTCTTCGGGGGGCGTATATTCATGCCCAGAATGGCTCAAACCCATCTGGCTAGGGACAAAAATCATACCCATGTCGGTGATGCGACCCATCTCCATTGCATCATGTCCGGCACGGCTTGGCATCGTTCGATGACTGAGTTGTAATGCCTCGCAAACGGCGGCAATGGTTTGCTGAATCCTTTCTGCCGCAGGAGATGGGGCAACATCGAGTAGAGGCTCGATGCTGATGTCGGTATGGGTGGTGGCGGCGATCGCCTGCAACGCCTCTTCTAGCCGAGCTTGCATCGACGCCAGCCCGATGGGCGACAAATCCCGCATGTCCACCGTCAGTACCACCTCACCCGGCACAATGTTTGCGGCATTGGGAGCAACCGTCAGATAGCCCACCGTGGCCACCGGAGCGTTTGGCGTGTCGAGGGCAATGTCTCGAACCCGCAACACGATTTGCGCCGCTGCCAGCAACGCATCCTGGCGCATATCCATCGGTGTGGTTCCGGCATGGTTTGCCTGCCCCCGAATAGTCACGATGCTGCGCCGCATGCCGACAACGCCCTGCACGACGCCAATCGTTTTTGCTGTTTGCTCCAGCACAGCTCCCTGCTCGACATGCAGCTCGACAAAGGCTGCAATCTGATCGCGAGTGCACTGGGCAGTGCTAATGGTGTGCCAATCTCCCCCAACACTCTCCAGGCAGGTTTCAATATTTAACCCATCTCGTAGCTTCAGGTCAGTGGGCGATCGTGGCACCATCCCAGCCAACGCCCGTGCCCCCACCATGCTGCTTTCCTCATCAGTAAAGACAATCACCTGGAGCGGATGCTGCAGCCGTTGCTTTTGCTCCTGTAGCGTCTTGACCACCTCAATCCCTGCCAATACCCCCAGCACCCCGTCATAGGCTCCCCCAGACGGTACGGTGTCGATGTGAGACCCCGTTGCCAGCGCCGGGGCATGCGCCTCGCTGCCAGGATAGGTGCCGATGATATTGCCTGCGGCATCGTTGGCAACCGTCATCCCCGCTTCCATCATCCACTGCTGCACCTGATAGCGAGCTTGCACATCCTCTGGGGTAAAGGCCAGACGGCAGATATCGCCGTTGGGCAAGCGCCCAATCCGGGCTAACCGATCGATCCAACCCATGAGGCGATCGCCATTTACGCTCAACCGAGATACAACAGCCATCCTGATTCTTTCCTCCCAGCCATGCACTGTTTGGATTCTAGGGCATTCTCTAAACCCCTTGCAGTCCTACATAAACCCTTGGTGCTGGCAGACACCGATGCGGAACAGTTATCCGCGATACGCGATTCTTCGTCCGGTAGAATGCTTGAGTTAATACATTGCTCGAGTGAAAGTGCTTGGGTGAATAGGTTCACAGAAAGGAGTGCAACGACCATGAGCGAAACCCGTCGCGTTTTCATTTGTGGCTCTGCCCTGCGCGGGCAGCCTGACCACCACAATTTGGGTGAGGCTAAATTTATCAAAGAGACAAAAACGCAACCGCTCTATCGTTTACATTCTGTTCAAAACGGCTGGCACCCTGGCATCTATTCAGTTGAAACAAACGGCATTTCGATTCCGGGAGAAATCTATGAGTTGTCCCTGGCAGAGTTCAGTTATTTGGCCGAAAATGAGCCGCCCAATATGTATCCCGAAAGCATTTTGTTAGACGGAGATGAAACGGCGATCGCCTTCCTCTATCCCCGTGAACTAGTCGAAGAGCATAATTGGGAAGACATCTCTCAGTACGGGGGCTGGGTTGCGTACAAAGACGCCATCAAAAAATCATGAATGTAGTATTTTCTTGTCTCTGACTTGTGGTGTACTACCTATTCATCAAGGCCTTTTCTTCTCATAATTTTCCCTCAAAATAAAGAGCCATCCACCCATGAGATCCAGATGTTGAATCACAATGTCGGTGGATGGCTTAGTTCTGACTATTCGCCAAAGATGGATGCCGGAGCTTCTAGAACAAGAATGTCTAGATTCTTGGAATCACTAGGTTCCTAGACAAGAGAAACCTACTTGTCCAGCCCAATGTCATAGGCTACTTCGTGAACACCAGGGAGTGCTTTTACCGTTGCCACGATACCTTCAGCAGTCTTGCGATCGCTTACATTACCCGACAGGCGAACAGAACCATTCGAAACACTCATAACCAGCGTGCCAGGTGCATCTGCCTGAATGCGTCGAGTGATTTCGCTGTCGCTCAGGGGTGTACCCTTTGCATTCGGATACTCCAATCCTTGATACTGGCCACCTTTACTCGTCTGGGTCATGCCATCATCTAATGTCTCAATGGATTGTCCAGCATCTCGGGTAACAGCAAGTAGAGGGCTAATTTCTGCGGCTTGCGCAGCGGGAGCTAGACCACCCAAAACAAAAACTGCCACAGCCAGGATAGGGGCGAAAGCATAGCGACGCTGGGCGACCTTTTGGTCTGATACTACTGCAATGGCAATCGCAGAAAGTAGGACTGCTGCGATCGCAGCTATCGTGAAAGCTGTCATAACGTTCAAACCTCAATTTCTCTGTAAAATTGAATCATTCAAAAAAATTGAATCATTCAAATCCTATGGATGCCTGTTTCAAATATCTCCATATCCGCACTTATTTGCACAACGTAAGCGATCTTAAAGCCATTTGACTGATGTGTTATCGCATACGTTGTTGGCAATACATGCATGAAGTTATCTAAACGGTTTACATCCGAACAATTTCATCCTAAAGCTCCACTACAAGATTGATATCTTCCGAGGGACAGACTCAAGTAGCATCTTTCTATAGATAAAAGCAGTCAACTAAATATTCATAGAACCAGTTTTTATTGATTGATCTCTTCTTATTGTTCTTGGTTCGTCTTTGAAAAATTGAGCGCTTCTAATATCAAATCTGATTAAATAGCCATAAAATCCAAATATCGTTTGTGGTCGCTGCATTGCAGCGACCACAAACGATATTTGGGTTCTTCAACCGGATTTGACATAACTAGAACTCAGCACATTCAAAGCAGTGATTAAATAGTAGGAAGATAGAAAAATTTCAAAGCTTTGCTTTGTTTTTTGCTAGTTTTTGGATGGTTTTCATTAAAAATTATTTCCCTTTGCTCTAAGTCTTTGTGGTGTCCCAAGGCTTTCAGGAAGCTGTAACCACTCCATCACATCCCGGGTGGCTATTCGTTTGGCGATCGCCAAATGAATATTTCAAAATCTTCTCTCATCTTTTCTCTCCCCACTAGATATAGCGGTGTGCAACCGCATTAAGCACAGCAACGGTTATGTGGGGCGCGCCGCGCCCCACATAACCGTACTTAACTAACGCGCATAGCGCTATAAGCCTGAGTGAATTTGTTGATTTTGTGGCCGCGTCGCGGCCACAAAATCAACAAATTGCGTAAGTCCTGAGCCCATAAGAAAACGGGGAGCGAAGCCGCTCCCCGTTTGATTCAATCATTTACACTAGCAGGGCAAGCAGTTTAGCTAGATGCCTGCATTCCGGCTTCCATCGCCTCTTGGATCCAACTATCGAATTGCTCCTGATTCTCTGCGATCCACTCTTCCGCATGGCGGCGCACATCTTCAGGGCTATCTTCTCCATCCTGAATCAGTTGATTTTGCGCACTCACATCGTTAATGGGGATTTGCACTAGATCAAAGAATGTGGCGGCGGCGGGGTTAGCTTCAGCAAACTCACGGTTTGACACAATGAGAATCTGATCGAGGGCAAAGCCAAGGTTTGTGCCATCAACTGTTGTATCTTCCTCAGCAACCTCACCCTGGGCTTCCGGCAAAGAGGTGTAAGGAACGTTCAGCCATTGTACGTCTTCACCAGTTGTTAGCACACCACTAACCCAGAGTGGCGTCCAGGTGTAGTACAGAATTGGTTCACCTTGGTTGAAACGGGTAATGGTGTCGGCAATTAGCGCAAAATACTGCCCCTGCTCATGTTGAACGGTGTCGCGCAAACCATACTCATCCAACTGGTGCTCGATTACCAATTCGCATCCCCAACCAGGATTGCACCCCGTCAGGTTGGCGCGCCCATCACCATCCGTATCAAAGAGTGCCGCAATTTCGGGATCTTGTAACTGTTCCAGGCTGGTGATGCCATATTCTTCAGCCGTTGCTGTATCAATCATGTAGCCCTGGAGCACATCAGCCACGATGACACCTTCTCTCACCATGGTGCCTTCACCACCACTCTCTTGGTAGAAGTCCTCGTGTAGCTGTTCCCAATGGGAAGCGGTGTAATCAATCCCGCCATTACCGATGTCTACATGCATCGTGGCATATTCCAGCTCTTTCCCATCGCCAATCTCATAGCCCAGTTGTTCCAGACCCACGTTGACAATTTCTGTTTGGAACAGTTCTTCCAATAGTGCATAGCCAGCGGTTACTGTAACCCCTTCACCGGGTAAGGCTTCTGCAGCCTCTCCACCTTCTGCGGCTGGATCGGTTGCGTCGGTGGTTGTGCCACCCCCACAAGCTGCTGCCGTTGTAAGAACGGCACCCAAAGCAGCCATTACACCGAGGCGTCGAAGGGAAACAGTTGTGAATTGAAATGTCGTCTTCATCTTTTTTCTTCTCTTTAAAAGTCTGTGTGAACAGCGTTAGCAACGTTGCTAAATTGATACTAAATTAAACGATCGAGTTGAGGGAATCGCGTATGGAAGCAAACGGTTTCACTGGTCGAATTGTGTGAACTCGTTAGGCTTCAATCGGTTCGCGATCGCCGCCGCCACGGAAGCGATTAATCAAACCAATCGGCCCGCGCTCACGCCAAGTGAGGCCATCCTTTGGCGGATTACCAATGGCCTGAGTCAGTCGGTCGAGCACGATCGCCATCAAAACAATGCCAATTCCTCCGACAGCCGCAAGGCCAACATCCAACCGGCCAATACCCCGGTTTACCATCTGTCCTAACCCTTCGACTGCAATCAGCGAAGCGATCACCACCATCGAAAGTGCCAGCATGATGGCCTGGTTAACGCCAGCTAGAATTGTGGGCATCGCTAGAGGAACCTGTACATCCCAGAGCAGTTGGCGCGGAGTCGAACCAAATGCAACCGCCGCCTCAACCGCCTCTGAAGATACCTGACGAATACCGATGTTGGTCAGACGGATCAGAGGAGGGACAGCAAATACGAACGTCACAATGACACCAGGAACCTTCCCTGTGCCAAACAACATGACCACGGGTACCAGATAAACGAAGGCAGGGAGAGTCTGCATGGCGTCGAGTACCGGACGGATGAGCCCTTCAACGCGATCGCTCCGAGCTGAGGCAATGCCTAGCGGCAAACCGACAAAGACACACAACACCACCGCCGTGATTACCAGAGACAGCGTCGTCATCGACTCGGTCCAAGCTCCAATCAGAGCCACTAGCACCATCGCGATGATGCTGAAGATCGCTAGCTTCCGCCCGCCAAACTGCCATGCCAGCAATCCAAGAACGAGCAGAAAAATGCTAGGCGATAGCCATTGCAAAAAGCTCTCGATGCCGTTGAGCAATTGGCTGATGGGTACGCGAATCGCCTGAAAAATCCAGCGGAAGTTATCGACGACCCAATCCACTATGCCAGCGATCCATTCACCCAAAGGGATGACTTCGATAGAATCGCCTGTGAAAAACCAATTCACTAAATCAGAAATCCATTCCATAGGAATTGAAACCAGAGGTTGTGTAGGTGAGATTTGAGGCTGAGGTGAAGACAGAGTGATGCAACTGGAGGATGCGACCGTAAAACGGCAAGCCCAGTCACAACGTAGCTAAGGCAACGGAATCAGCGCACAGGGGAAGGGGTGGACGTAGCATTTTTAGAGAGCTACACCGCCACTTTGGTGGGAGAGGTAACCGGCTCCATCGCATCTAGATTGCTTTCGCCCGTCTTTGTCAGGCGGCCAATGCTAGCCAAGATATCGCAGGGCTCAACAATTCCCGTAAACTTGCCCTGTCGATTGACGACAGCCATTGGGAGATTACTCTCGGCGACATGGAAAATGTCTTCCAGCGTGTTGGAGGAATGAACGATTGGAAAATCCGTCTCCATGATCTGCGTCACATCCTGCTGTCCTTCGCGCACAGCTTGCTCCAAACGCCCACGCTGTAATAAGCCGATAGGTTTGTTTTCACGGTTGATGACATACATCGTGGCGCTGCCCCGATCCCGCATGCCTTCGAGTGCTGACGTGACCGAGTCTTTGCCCAGAATAAAGGGAATTGTCTGCTTCACAATGGAGCCCGTGCGAAGAACTTGCGCCCGATTCACATCAAGGGTGAACTCGCGAATGTAGTCGTTCACCGGATTGCTGACAATATCTTCGGGTGTGCCGATTTGTACGATATAGCCATCCTTCATAACGGCAACGCGATCGCCAATCTTTAGGGATTCTTGAATATCGTGACTAATGAAGATGATGGTTTTCTGTAGCTCATCTTGCAAACGAATGAGCTCATCCTGCATGCCCCGACGAATCAGCGGGTCGAGAGCACTAAACGCTTCATCCATCAGCAGAATTGGGGCATCTGTGGCCAGAGCACGAGCAAGGCCCACCCGTTGTTGCATACCGCCACTCAGAGAAGATGGCAGGTAATTGGCCCACTCAGCTAGCCCAACAACCTCCAGTGTTTCCATTGCTTTGTCACGCCGCAGCTGGGTCTCTATTCCGCGCATCTTCAGCCCATATTCCACGTTGTCAAGCACACTTTTGTGTGGAAACAACCCAAAGCGCTGGAATACCATTGAGACTTTCGTCCGACGTAGCTCCCTTAGCCGATCTTTGTCGACGTGAGCTACGTCCTCATCATCGATAAAAATGTGGCCACTAGTTGGGTTAATCAGGCGATTAATGCACCGCACCAGTGTGGACTTTCCAGATCCAGATAACCCCATGATGACGAAGAGCTCGCCGTCCATGATGTCGAAGGTGACATCTGCGACCCCGAGAACGTTACCCGTTTCTTCGAGGATCGTGGAGCGATCGGCTCCATTGCGGAACATCTTCAGTGCTTCCTGGGGATGATCTCCGTAGATCTTGACAAGATTCTCAATACGAACCTTTGGTCGTGAACTTGACATTGCTTACTCCATTCGGTAAGTCCAGATATCGCAAAAGGGCTGACAAGCACCTGCAGCATAAAGCTTTGACGTTGCATCGCAGCAACACAAATGCTTCAATCAAATGCGCCAGCTAGCGATAGACAGACTGCGGCTACAGGATACGAGAAATCAGCTAACGATGCAACATAAGATTACATTATAAGCCGACATTTTTCTAGTGGTTATGTTGAGTAATATTGCCATTTCTAGACACAGTCTTTGGGAATGTAGAAGGAAAGATGTCTATCTTGAATCTTTTAAGCCTAGATAAGGGGAAGAGAGAATTTGTTATAACTGCTAACTCAGAAAAAGGGCTGTAGCCTTTACCGAGAAGGACTCCTGTGGAAGTCAATATCCTTTAATTGAGCGATTTTTAAGACCGTATTACGGGAAAAAAAGTAGCTCAAACTTATCAATCAGCCCTCTTCTACAAAAAGTTTTGAGGGTGCGTCTAAGAACGCACCCTTTTAACGGCCAGTTGCACAAATGGGGTGGTTTTTGTTAGGAAAGATTTTTCTAGCTCAAAATTCTCTACTATTTCTTTATGAATCAAAATATTTCTGTTAGTTAATGTCGCTAGATATCTGAAATCAAGATTTGTTGATAACTCGGTGCTCACCCTTTCTATTTCATCAAGCTCAACGAGAAGTAATCTGCGCTATCGTATACGCAATTTGGGATAGCCCGATCGCCATGATCGAAAAACTGAGCTAGTTCCGTGCATTTCTCTGGGGCGTTATTGGGGGCTTTGAGCTTGGGGATCATCCAAATACTGACCCCAAAAATCAATTTCTTCATGCCCAGGCCACTTGTATTCAAAATCAAGACATGTTGGCTTCAAACGCTTACTTTGGCGAGGAAGAAACGCTGAGCCAGCCGTTCCTGAGAATCCTGCTTCGCTCGATAAGGATAATTTCTCTATCCGTCAATAAACTGAATTTTGTTTTGTAGAATGCTGGAGCGGTTAGGAAGGATGAGCTTGGTGAAACTGCGATCGCCCATTCTCAGTAATGATGAGCAGCGATCTAGCGTTTGAGCGTAGGGTAAAAATAAGCTGAGGCAGCGATGGGCATAGGCTCACGAACGCTCCCCAGTGCCGCAAGCTTGGCCCACCGCCTTGTCTTAACCTTACACCTGCAGGTCGGCATTGCAGCGTTTAGACCAAAATCAACAAGAAACGAATAAGTGGGGGTTGCTGATTTGGGGGATGATTTTTTGAGAAGGAGCGCGTATTACGCGCTCCTTCTCAAAAAATCATCCCTGGATTCTGCAATGCCAATAATTGAGCTTTCGTTTGTATATTTTTATGTTGCTCAGAATTCTTGGATAATGGCACGAACGCCGCTCTGATGAAGGGCTTCGGCGGCGGTTTCTGCACTTTCAACAGTTTGGAATGCGCCAATTTGCATGACGGGTTCACCATTAGCTGTGGTTTCAAAGGCATCGGGAACCACAGAAAGAATCCAACTCCGCAAGGCATCGTTCTCCAGCCGAACGATCACCCGGTAGCGCAGGCTGGGGTCGGGCGATCGCGCCGCAGTTCTGGTAGGAGCTGTCGGCAGGTTCGTGGGAGAACTGGGCACATCAACAGTTTCTATGGAGACAGTTGGAAAATCCCCGACATAACCCAGAGGGATATCGGGGTCGGGAACCGGAAGTAGATTTGGGTTAACGGCTGGAGCCGAACGGGGTAGCACCGCATTAACTTGAGGCGGTGGTGCTGACTGAGCCACGGGTTGAGAGGGGGGAGCCGGACGCTGCTCGGCTGGCTGTGCCGACCGTCCGACCGCCAGGGGCATCGGATTCTCGGGCGGAGGGACAGGGATTTCGATAGAGGCGTCTGCGCTTGAGGTCTGTCGTTGGGTAGGCGTTGATTGCGGCGTTGACGAAACAGATGCTGCAATCGGTGGTTCTCCAGGAATGGAAACAGCCGCTGGTTCTAGGTCAGGGGTAGCTGGAATGTCGACGGGGGGCGCAAAGGAAGCAGGAACGGTGGTCTCCATTGGATCCGGCATAGTAACGGGTAGCGGAGCCGGGTTTACTACCCCTTCAATGCTTTCACTTGCCTGTATTGGGGTGGGGTTAGCAACAACGGGGACTCCTTCTACGATTTGCCCTCGGATGGTGACGGTTCCATTGGGCATTTCTACTAACCGAACCCCTGTCGGCACACCAATCGGAAACTGCTCTCCACTACGCTGGCTATAGGTACCAGCGCCCAGCATGATCACTGTGTTTGCTTCGGCAAACTGTACAGCATGGGTGATGGATCGGAAGGGCGATCGCAACGTTCCCTCCCCCGTTTCGTCGCTACCCAACACTGGATCGACAAACAACATTTGCTGAAAATTTGCCTGAGCGTTTTCATCGGAAGCCTGGGCAATTGAGCGTGAAGGTATATTTTCTACATTTTGAAGAGACTGTGTCGCCGCATCAGAAGATCGCGCATCAGTTGCATCGGCCCAACCTATTGACCCACCCAGCATCAGTACCACGAGAATACCCTGATTTACCCGTTGGCTGAATCCATTGATGCGTCGAAAAGTACCCATGAGGATAGCTCAGATTGGAATGAACAAAAGTGTGACAGACAGGGAATAAATACCAACTGTGTTGGTCATATCTCTGGTCGTTTTTATGGCAAGTTGGACTGTGAGGAGATGTGCGATCGCCCCTCCAGTAGGGATTCCAGCCAAATCACCGAATCTCCTGACTTGGCCATACATAATAGCGAACCTCTGAAAAGTAGCTCACTTTTTTTGTCGAAATGCATGATTAGAAGGTGTCTAAAGAAGCAGAAATAGCCTGAAAAGAAGTGGTCTCATTACTATAAAAATTACTTACCTTACGCCAAATCTGGGGGTAAAACAAGGCGCTTGCCGTTAGTCCTACGCTAATCTATCAAACAGTTTTAATACCAATCGTCCATGCCGTCTTAATAGCATGAACGATTAGTGCTCTCTGAATCTTCAATAAAAGGGTGGATAAGTTACACCTACCCTCTACTGGAAGCCAAGAAATAGTGGTTCTTAGTCGTTCGGCTTAAGTGATACCAATTCGCTAAGAATCCAAAAACGATTGTTTCCGAGAAGAGGGCGTGGAACGCCCTCTTCTCGGAAACAATCATCCTCTTCATCAGCAACACCTAAACCTACGACTGCATGAACAAAACCCGCCGTGCCGTGGTTTGAACCAGAAAAACTCGTCCCAACGGGCATAATAGGGTCTAACGGTTTGGACGTCGCCGTTGGAGAAATTCTGGAATATCCAACCCCGGCTTGGTGCCCGGGGGTGTTCCAGGTGGTGCGGTGCCAAGCGGCGAAACTGTTGTTGCCCGCTTATTGAGTGGGGAAACCTTTGTATTTGCGCCCATTGCATCTGCTGCAAAGCCCGTCGCAATGACCGTAATCCGCACTTCTCCCTGCAGCCGATCATCTATCACAGCACCAAAGATGATATTGGCATTGGGATCAACCGCTTCATAGATAGTCTCCGCTGCAGAATTCACCTCATGCAAGGTCAAGTCGCTGCCGCCGGTGATATTGAAGACAACCCCCCTTGCACCGTCAATGGAAGACTCTAGTAATGGCGAAGAAATAGCCGTCATTGCAGCTTCGCGGGAACGCGACTTACCGGAACCGATACCAATGCCCATAAGTGCTGAACCGGCATCGGCCATAACAGCACGCACATCGGCAAAGTCTACGTTCACCAAACCGGGAACCGTAATGATATCGGAAATCCCTTGAACTCCCTGCCGCAAGATGTCGTCGGCAACCCGAAATGCCTCTTGGACGGGCGTTTGCTCAGAGATGACAGTCAACAACTTGTCATTTGGAATGATGATTAGGGTATCGACCCGGCTCTGGAGCGCTGCAATTCCTTCTTCGGCTTGAGAGGTGCGTCGCTTGCCTTCAAACGTGAAAGGGCGTGTCACAACCCCCACGGTGAGCGCACCAACTTCTTTGGCGACTTCTGCGACAACAGGTGCTGCGCCTGTTCCCGTTCCACCACCCATGCCGGCAGTAATGAAGACCAAGTCGGACCCTTCTAGCGCAGTCGCTAGCTCATCGCGAGACTCTTCTGCGGCCTTTTGCCCGATCGCCGGATTTCCTCCTGCACCGAGTCCACGCGTAAGCTTCTGGCCCACTTGCAGTTGATTTTGTGTGCTGGCGTTGCCCAGTGCCTGAGCGTCGGTATTGATCACCCAAAACTCGACCCCAGCAACATCACTGGCGATCATCCGATTGACGGCATTACAACCGCCGCCGCCGACACCGATGACCTTAATTCTGGCAAGGTTACTTGGTAGCACCATGTCATTCCCACTCTCGTCCGGCATCTCAAAAGTTTTACCGCCGGATTGACCCAAGTGTAGTCCAGAATTGGCACCAGAATTTGCAAATGGATTCGCAGTATTCATTGAACAGAATTTTTAGATGGGCGAAGGGTGTGCGAATGGGAAATTTCTCTTTATCAATCTACTACTGAACGCCAACTCCTTGGAAAAAAGATGACGATTGACGAACAACCTAGAAAAATAGCGGGGATAAAGCAATGTGTTATCGAGGCAGAACAACTGGTTTATAGGCCAGCCTGTATCTCAACCAAAGGGTAAGGCATCGCTAGGAATTCGGCCAATATCTAGTAGAAACAGCCTGGATAGCTCAGGGCTAGCTCAGTCCAATCATGATTCTGAATCACACGAGAAAATGTGAAGATTCAGATTGGGCGATCGCCATAGTCTCCTTAGTGTTTAACAGCTACTCTTTAACGATTGTTCAGAAAACTCTGTCTAAAGCAAAAAAAACTAGGCATTATCTGAGTCAACGATGCATCCAGAAGCTCGTTATAGACAAGATTGTGATCGCACCTTGATTGAGATTCACCTACATTGAAAATTGGTTCTAGATTGTAGTCATCTTACGAGCAATTGTCTAGAAAAACCCATTAATTTTTTTAGAAATCTGCATCTACAGTGTTTCTTAATATCCTACGAACACTACAGACAGTGTTTTTGATAATAGTACAATGCTCGTTCTGCTGCCTAAACATTAGGACTGAAAAGCCTTCCATGCTTTTACAGGACTTACGCATTTTGTTGATGGTGTGGCCGCGTCGCGGCCACACCATCAACGAATTCACTCAGGATGGCGCAAGTTTTGCGTAAGGCCTGTTTTACTTGATGTGAAATCGTATCGGGATGAAGGCAGGCAGCAACGTACTTACCGGGCGTAACGTATTGGCGAACAACAAACGCTTAGAACCCGGTTGAATGTGGAATAGAGCGTTCCTGATTGAAGGGGAAACCATCCTTGGATTCTGTAACCCCAGGAATAGCAATCAGCGACCTTTGCTGAGCGCTAGCGCATTTGCAGGGAGGGATACTCAGGGCGCTGGAGGTCGATGTATTCAATTTGGGTGGCCTCAAAGCCCTCCGGCAGATTCCGCATCTGATTTAGCGCCTGGAGTTGTGCGGCTAGCCTTTCTGAGCTGCGATACAGACCCAGATGTACTGCCCCCAACTCGGTCTTCAGGATGAGATTGCCGGGTTGCTGCCAGTCAAGTTCTGAAATCTGGACGGGATGTTGAGCGGTGCTCTGGAAATGCTGGAGTTCGGCATAGATAGCTTCCCACTGCTCCCGATCGCTCTCGCGCATTCCCAGCACCGTTAACTTCGGCAACTCCATGGAAGAGCTCAGGCGACTGTAGTCCTCTAGGGGAATCCAGGCTCCCGTTGCATCCAACAGACCCGACTGGCTGATGGTAGAGGCACTGGGGTCAAGCGGCTGATAGGATTGGGCGATCGCCACCGGACGTCGCTCCTGAATTTGCACATGCAAACCAGGGGGCAGCAGATGACGGGTAATGGTCGCCTGGGCGATCGGCCCTCCGGCTTCGAGATGCTGTGCCAGGGTGTCGGGTTGGATGGCCCAGAGCGGCTTGGGATAGCGGATGGGCAGGAGCGATCGCACCCGCTCTGCCGATAGCAACTCGTTCCCTTCCACATCAATCTGCTCGGCGCTTTGTACAATCCACAAAGGCGACTTGATGAGCCAGATCGAGCCACCTGTGAGGGCTACAACCACAAAAAATCGCCAGAACGCCTGAATTGCTCTCAGACGCCGTTGCCGCCGCCGCTGCCGCCGCCGCTCGGATAAATCGGAAGGAGAAACAATCGGGAAGTTGGCCATTTGGCGGAAAGGGAGGAGACTCAGGGAAACGCTGTCCTATGCATCCTCGATTCTAATCACAATTTCTCAGGAATTTTCCAAAAGCCAAGGAAAAAGCTGAGCAACGTTCCTGGGGATCAGAAAATTTTGTGGTTTACTGCTAATCCTCTTGTGGATCTGAGGCGAGACGCATATCTGGCGTATTGAGTAGATCGCTTGTCTTCAGCGCTTCTACCTCGCCCTTCAACCACTTCTGGAGGAACGCCGCCCACTGCGCGGCGATTTTCGCGTCTGTAAATGGAATAATGACAGGGGAATCAGTGGTGGGATCGTTGAGCTGCAGGGCAATGTGCACCTTTTTTCCCTGGCTATCTTCACCCCCTAGAGCGACGTCTTGACCGTCGACCCAAAGCTGAATAGAGGAAATATGCTGGCGTTCAACCCGCTGGAGATTTGCAGGGCCAGAGCGGGTTGGTTTCCCCCAGATCAGGGTATCGCCCGCCTGCCCCAAAGCGGCCAAAATGTCGTACTTTGACCGCTCGAAAGATTGTGCCCAGACCTTGTAGGCTTCCAGCTTTTGATACTCATTCCAGCCTGCCCATGCCAACCAGAAAAAAAGAATCAACAGCGGCGTCCAAAGTAATCCACGTTCCATGGGGCAGGAGATCCTTTACGGTTGAAAGAGGCTAAGCGCCACGCTTCAGAGCAATCTCAACCCGGTTAAACTCTTTCTCTAACCGTGCTTTGAGGTCGTCGGGGAGCGGACGGTTGGGATAGGAACTGTAGTGACCCGCCAGGGAATTGAGAGCCGTTCGCATGGTTGTAAATGAGGTCAGCTTTCCCAGGGACGAATCGCGTCGATAGCGCGCAAAGAAATCGTTGATGAGTTGCCGCGACTCGCCTTGGGCTTCTGCTTTCTCAGCCGAGTCGTCCGGTACGTTAATCGCTGTTCGCAAGCTTTCAATCACCATCAAGGTGTCGTCCCGATAGTTGCCAGAAAGGTTGCTGGGGTTGGAGCAAGCGGTCAATCCAGTGAGGCTAATAACAGCAACCAGAAGAAGCGTAAAGAGGCGAGTCAGCAAAGATTTCATAAGACCTCTGAATGTAAGTCTGTAGGTTAGCGGAGCTGTTCAGCAGATGGGTGACACGAAGTGATGCTGAACCTGCCCAGCATTTTATCTTGAATCGGGATCACTCCAAAACAGGGTACGAGGTGGGGCGATCGCCCCCACAAGCCAAACCGTCCTAACACTGCGACGATTGGAACCCCGGCCAGCCAATAGACAGAAATGGCAGCCCGAAGACATCTAACCTGAGGCAGAGAGCGCTGTATTTCTGATCCCCTGGATCAACCAGCGCTAGAGCTCGTGAAGCCCTCAGTAAAGCTTGCGCATCTTAAAAAAACTGAACATGGGGATGGAGCGATCGCCCCCACCAACAGAATTCACTCAAACGACCGGCACAGAAACCTGATCTCTGAGGCTGAAGACCATCAAGCGAATGAGGGAGACCAGGTTGCTTGCAAGACCGAGCCGGATAGGGAATGCCCTAAGCAGCATTTAGCATCCGGTCGACAATGCGCTGCACAATTTGCACGCCAGTGATAGCTTGCCAGCCGAATAAGCCCACCAGGAAAATGTTGAGTGCGATATGGGTGTAGCGTGCCCACTCCTGCCCCTTCTGCATGAGCGGTGTCAGGGATGCAGAAGTTGCAATCAGTCCAGTCATGCCCAGACCCACGAGTAGATGAGGCCCAAAGAAGAGCTTGCCGTTGTTGATGTAGGTCACGGCCATGCCGCCCAAGGTTCCAACAACCATCGTGGCCAGGAGGATAGAGCCAATTTGATGATGCCGGACGTTGAATCGCCCTTTCACCAACTCTTTTTTCTTCTCCTTATCGTCCGTTGTACGAACACGACGCCACTGCACGCCCAAATAGAGCGCGTAGAACGTTAAAGCAAATAGCACCCACATCAAAACGGGGTGGAAAAACTGACTCCAAACTTTTACTGATTCGGGTATGGCAACACCCATAGCGCCTCCATGGATTGCGAAGAATGAACGTCTCAAGAATCCTCTTCATAAAACTTATCACACAGAGGCGGGCGTTTCAGACGCTTAAACGGGGATCGATTAAGCTCCTGGGGCCAGGGGGTCTGTGCCTCCCACTGTTGCTGCTGGTGTTTGCCCTGCCTGTTGTTGGTTCGGCTGTTGAACAATTAACGGGGGCTCAGAAATAATGCCAACGAGCCGTTCTCCAGGAAAGCAAAGAACCCCTTTCCCTTCGTTGATGGGAATTTGGAAAACATGCTGAGGGCGCTTCTCGGTGCGATTGACGATACTTTCGAAGAGTTGCTGTAGTAAGCGGTTATTTGATGCGATTTTGAGGGTATGCTGTTGTCCCCCTTCCAAAAGTAGAGTGAGAGTCACCTCGGCAGGAATAGAGGGATTGGCGTCAGATGGCATATAGAACCTCAGAATTTCAACGTGTTTTAGTGTAAGAAGTGGCGAATGCCCGTAAAAATCATAGCTAATCCCAACTCGTTTGCCGCATCAATCGAATCTTTGTCGCGCAAGCTGCCACCGGGCTGAGCGATCGCCCCGATTCCCGCTGCTGCGGCCTGCCGCACCGAGTCATCGAAGGGGAAAAAGCCGTCACTTGCTAGAGTCGCCCCTTGAGTGCGATCGCCTGCCTGTTGCAGCGCAATATTGACGGCACCAACGCGGTTCATTTGCCCGGCGCCAATCCCAAGGGTAGTGCGATCGCTCGTCACCACAATGGCGTTGGACTTCACATGCTTGCAAACCTTCCAGGCAAATATCAGTTCCTGCCATTGTTCTGGTGTCGGTTGCGTTTCCGTCACAACCTTCCAGTCATCCGGTGTGGCCGGAGATTCGTCAGCATCTTGCAATAGGAAGCCCCCGGCGATCAGCCTCACCGCGTCGGCTGTTCCCGTCACCAAATCGGGCAACGTCAAGACGCGCAGCTTCGACTTCGCCGCCAGGATTTCTTGGGCTTCAGACTCGCAACTGGGTGCAACGACACACTCAAGGAAGGTTTGGGTCAATGCTTGCGCGGTTGCGGCATCGATCGCCCGATTTAGCGCCACAATGCCCCCAAAAGCGGACATAGAATCGGCGTCAAATGCACGGCGATAGGCATCCGATAGCGTCGTTGCCTGTGCAACCCCGCAGGGATTTGTGTGCTTGATCACCACCGCCGCCGGATCATCTTGAAACTCCGCCACAATGCGCCGTGCTGCTTCCAGATCCACCAAATTGTTGTAGCTCAGTTCCTTGCCTTGCAATTTGGTCGCTGCGGCCCACCCCATTGGCTCAGACCCTGATTGATACCAGGCTGCTTGCTGGTGGGGGTTTTCGCCATAGCGTAGGGACTGGCGTTGGGTTCCGGTCAAGGTGTAGCGGCTAGGAAGGGACGTATCTGCTGCTGTCCCCTCTTCGTCGGTGCTGAGGTAGGTGGCGATCGCCCGGTCATAGGCAGCGGTATGCTCAAACCCAGCCAACGCACAAGCTTTACGGAATTCAAACGATACGGCTCCGCTAGATTTCTGCCATTCGTCGAGATAGGCGTCGTATTGAGCAGGCTGGCACAGCACCGTCACATGGGCAAAATTCTTAGCCGATGCCCGCAGCATGGCGGGACCACCGATATCGATTTGCTCCACCGCTTCAGGTAGGGTGACATCGGATTTGGCGATCGTTTGCTCGAAGGGATAGAGATTGACCACCACCAGATCGATGGGCTGAATTTCGTTGGCCTCCAGGTCGGCCACATCCTGCGCTACCTCTCGCCGTGCCAGAATTCCCCCATGAATCCGGGGATGCAGCGTTTTCACTCGCCCCCCTAAAATTTCCGGCGATCCTGTATAGTCTGAAACTTTAGTGACTGACAATCCGGCGGTTGCTAGGGTTTTGGCTGTACCGCCGCTACTAACCAGGCTGTAGCCACAGTCTTCAACCAAACGACGGGCAAACGCGACCAATCCAGTTTTGTCAGAAACACTTAAAAGCGCGAGGGGCATAGGACACATTCCACCCAAAATCTGCAATTGTGACTCGCCCAAACCGCTGGGCAAGAAGAGTCACCGCATATTATTGCATGCAGGACTCACGCATTTTGTTGATTTTGTGGCCGCAAATCAACAGCGGCAAGTCGGCTTAAGCAAAGGTCTTGGCGGGTTTGAGAGGGGCGATCGCTTGTCACGTCCGCGATGCACTGTCCGCCATCGCATAGGCTCGAAATCGCTCCAAATCGGCCTGGATCGTCGATTCAACAATTCGACCCAAAAATAAGTTATCCATTAACTTGCCAAGGATGCCAGGAATTGCGTAAGCAACCGTGAGTTTGACGATGCTGTTCTTCCCCCGGTCATAAAACCGAATGGCTCCCCGGTTAGGCAGGCCATCGACCGATTCCCACTGGATAATTTGATGATTGACCAGTTTGGTAATGCGCGAGAGCCAGCTAAACTCAAAGCCTCCTGAGGCCAGCTTCCAGCGCGATAGCTCAGGGTCTTCTTCCAATATCCGCACCGAATCAATCCACTTCATCCAGCGCGGCATCTGCTCCAAATCCGACCACAATTCCCAAACATGGTCGACAGGAGTTTCGACTTCAATCTGCACAGTGTGTTCGAGCCAATCGGTCATAGGAGCAAGGGGCGAGGGAACAGGTCACAGGCCAACGCCGATTCGTAGCGGATGCTGATTAATAACGGAATAGGCCTTTGCCTTCCACTTTATAACCTGTGGGTTCCAGAATAGCGGCGGCGGCTTGTTTTCCAGAAATGGTTGCCCCTTCCATGCTGTCGATATAGTCCTGAGCCGTATAGCTGCCCGCCAGGAAGAAGTTGGGAATCGGCGTTTTCTGGGCTGGGCGATAGGGTTCCATTCCTGGCTTTTCGCGATAGAGAGACTGAGCCAGCTTCACCACGTTGAACCAGGTCATCGACAACTCGCGGGAGGACGGGAACAGGTCGTGGATTTGCTTGAGGGCATGTTGGGCAATCTCGTCATTACTCATCTTGATAAAGGCATCGCCCGGTGTGAGAACCACCTGCATCAGCGAGCCTTCACCTTCCCGGTAATAATCTTTGGGACTGGACAAGGCCAGATCAGAGAAGCACGAGAAATCGGCGTCGGCGCTATAAAGCAGGTTATTGATTCCAGCGGCATGACCAACCTGCTGGCGCTCCTCGGCGTCCTGCATTTCCGTCACCCAGCCATCAAAGCGGAGTTGCACGGTCACCACCGGAACCGCTTCTAAGGTGTAAATATTGTCAAATTGTGGCCACTTGCGCCATTCAGCCGGAAGTAGCCGTTGGATACCCGGAACATCGCAGGCAGCGAGGTAGGTATCGGCGGTGATGATATCTTCGGTTTCCCCATTGGCGATCGCCAGCCCCGTCACATGGGTCTCAGTTCCCTGTTCCTCGAACAGAATGCGGCGCGTTTGGCGACGGGTATGAATCTTCGCACCCCGGTCCTGGATGTAGCGCAGGATGGGTTGGTGCAAATACTCATTGGGTGAGCCGGCTAGCATGTTGAGTCGCGATGCCTCTGTTTTGGACGCAAACATCATAAAGATGGTCAGCATGCAGCGGGCAGAGATATGCTCGGTATCGATGAAACCCAGTGCCAGGGCGATCGGGTTCCACATCCGCTTGAGGCTATGCTGCGACCCGCCGTGCTGGCGGAACCAGTCGGCAAAGCTGATGTCGTCGAGGGCGCGGATCTGCTTCATGGCAAAGTCTTCGTTCACCAAGCCTGGCACGATGGGGCTGGTGCCGAGGGCGATCGCATTCTGCACTTTATCCTGCAGTGTGAGCTGCCCTGTGGTGAAAAACGCCTTCAAGCCATGGAACGGTGCGCCCATCAAAAAGCGAAAGTCCAGTTGCCCAATATCTCCCCCTCGATTCACGAAGGTGTGAACATGCTCTTTTGGTAACAGGTTCTCGAAGGCACCGACCCGCTGCATCAAAGCAAACAGGTTGTAATAGTTGTTGAAAAAGACATGCAGCCCCATTTCAATATGGTTGCCGTCATTGTCGACCCAACTGCCGACCTTGCCACCTATGAAGGACCGTGCCTCAAAAATCTCCACTTCATGGCCAGCATCCGACAGCTCTACGGCGGCTGCCAGTCCTGCTAGTCCTGCCCCTACGATCGCAACCCGCATGAATTGTGTCCTGAGTAAGTCTGAATAATCGTCTGAAGTCCTGAGAAGCGCTGCTCAGATTCTTTACGTATTGTAATAGAGCTTGGAGACGCAGATGGCAGAAAGTCGTTGATTGATCCCGGCGAATAACGTAAGTTTCCAAGGGGCGGATGGATGCGGCGCATCTATCCGCCCCTTGGAAGATTAGACTCTCGCCGTTTTTACAGCTTCCAGCTTCTTGCCTTTCAACAAGTAGACATGCATTTTGCCCTTGCCTTTGACCTCGATTTCACCCCGGTCTTGCAGGTCGTAGCGGAGCTTGAGGCGATGGTAGACGGATTCTGTGACCTGAATGGCTCCAGGAACCCCATGAGATTCCATCCGGCTGGCGGTGTTCACCGTGTCTCCCCAAAGGTCGTAGATGAATTTTTTGATGCCGATGACGCCTGCAACCACAGGCCCTGTGTTAATGCCAATCCGCATTTGGAGGGGGCGCTGGTTAATGGGCGGAAAACGGGCGATCGCTGCCTGCATATCCAGGGCCATATCGGCGATCGCCTCCAGGTGATCACTGCGCTCTAGGGGCAGTCCCCCAACCACCATGTAGGAGTCGCCAATGGTTTTGATTTTTTCCAGGTTGTGCTTTTCTGCGAGATGGTCGAATTCTGAAAAAATCTGGTTCAGCACCTCTACTAACCCATTGGGCGGAATGCCGTAGGACAGCTCTGTAAACCCCACAATGTCGGCAAAGAGGACAGAAACTTCTGAAAAATGCTCAGCGATGGTGCGATGTTCATTCTTCAACTGCTGGACGATGGCTTCAGGCAAGATGTTAAGCAACAATTGCTCCGACTTTGCGCGTTCCTGCTCTAGCTCTTGCCGAGCCTGAAATTCGGCGTACTGTAGACGTTCATGGAGCAACACGGTCAAATTGCAGATCGTACAGAACCAAAAGAAGTAGAGCCACAACGTTTCATCCCAGCCAGAGTCGGCGGCCTGGGTTAAGTTGGCGACCTTGTTGACGATGAAATAGTAAGCGAATAGGCCTAGCTGTGAGGCGAGATGTAGGGGCCAACGCACAGGCATGAGGGTGGCCTGCGAGAGAAAGACAAGGGTCCAGGCAAACACACCGGGAAAGGCGACGCCGCGCCAGGTTGCCCAGATTTGTTCAATTAATGTGATTGACCAGGAAGCTCCGAGAAAGGTGATGGCGGGATAGTATGTACCCGGTGTAGAGCGATGGAAGAACCAGAGCGCGATCAGACTGAGTGTGGCGGTGCCCGCCATCGTGAGCCATGCAGTATCTTGACCGTTCGCATCTAGTTGCCCCATGGCTAAGCGCAACGCAATGAAGGTGGAGTAGGCGGCGATCGCAATCTGCAATGTTAGCCCCAGCCGTCGCCGCAAGAACTTTTGCTGCCAACGCTCGTAAGCCTCTGCCCGCTTTGGAAACAAAGCGACTGACAAACCTGTCCAAAGGGTCTGAAATGTTTTCACTCAGATGACTCCGTTGGTAACGCTCAAAACCCTGGCACTTTCGGGACTGGCCTAGACTGCAAACTGCAGCACTGGTTCCCCTTGGAGCAACGCCAGGTCTGAGAAAATGAGTGAGCTGTCATGAACCCATAACCTGTCCTTCCAGCCAGACAAAATCTAGCTTCACTCACGCCAACACGCCACCGACCCATCAAATGGGCTTTGAAATGTTATGGACCGAGATGCACAGAAACGGACGACACTAGACCAGTGCGCGATCGCCAATCAATCAGCTTCAGCCCTATCGTCGAGCGAGACTGACTTGGAAGGCACAGAGTTGGATCGACAAGGATGAGTCCTCAGAAGATCAAGTCTTCTCAGAAGGACAACCTTGAATATTAGGTAAATCTAGGCAAGAGCTGCCTGTAATCGAAACGAATAGTGCACCCGCTTTTGCGATCATACATCGCCGCAACCGGAAAGACTGCACTATTCTTCGTAGGGAAGGAATTTGAGCGATCGCTGCAACTCTCGTAACTCGTCCCGGTGTGCCGTTACTTTGACCAAGTTGAGCGGTGTTTCATTCTCAGACTCTAAAGACTCGACTTGCAGGGCAACCGTTTCGACTCGCCCCGCCCGGTTCCAGTAAAAGAAGCCTGCCAGTGGCCCCAGAAGGCCCAGAACAGGCAAGATGTTGGCTGCACTCGGAAACAACAAGGCTAATACCAATGCCAGGCACAGCATCCCAACACCCGCTAGAAGGCTGAGGAAGATGGCCAGGGGCAAGCTTGGCCGAACGAAGCCTTCGTAGGTGACTTGGTTGCTGGCCGCATCGACAGCTGCGAGGCGATAAGAACGCTCCACAAAATAGTTCTGCAACTGTTCCAGAACTGTAGGTTGTTCGCCTTCTGCTTGCAGTGTCAAGATTTGCGTGCGATCTTTCACAGAAGCGCGGATGAAGAAAAATAACCCCACTGTCAACAAGATGGTTAGGAAAACAGTTGACCCCAGGACTGGAATATCCATAGCAGTATTACATTCAGCAATAGGAAGAAATGTCGCGGCATGACGTTGCCTCTCTCACTACTGTACGGGAGATTCACCGCTCTAGCCCGTTGGCTTTACGAGCCGAATGATAGTTAGACAAAACCATGCTGCCTTCAAACAGCAAGGAGCAGCGCGATCGCATCTAGTTCGATCGCGCTGCCAAACACCTCTAAAAGGGTCATTTGCTTATCGTCAGCCCTAGCGCCCGTTCAGAACCGGTTGCTTATGGGTCACATTGCGGCTGTAGGCTTTCCACAAGCCTGACAGCTCTGACGCTTTGTCACGCCAATCAGTTGTGAGCTGATACATCCGGCGAGGGCGTCCACGCCCTGTCACCTTTTTCCAGTATCCTGTCACCGCCTCGGAGTCTTCCAGAAACTTGAGTGCACTGTAGAGCACCGTATCAGACAGCCGATAGCTGGGATATTCAGTTTCCAAAAGATTGATTAGTTCTGTGCCATATGAGTCGTGCTGCTGCAAAACAGATAGTACGTAACAAACAGCAAGTTCTTTATTGAGATAAAACGGCGGTGGACTTTTGAAAAATTGATAAATCTGTTCGAGTGTAGTCATATCCCCTTGATCCGCATTACGGATAACTAAAATCTTCTACAAAACTCGACGGACACCTTTGCGCGAGTCAAGAACACAACACTGTCTATCGACAGCATCGATAACGGAAGTTGCACTACTTGCAAATGAAGTTAAACGCGAAAATCTCTCAAGCTTGGGGGCTGTGCTTGGACATTATTTCTGGCAATTGCCATCACTGAAACGACGACCACTAAAGTTTCCAATATTTATCGCTTTTGATAGCTTAGAATCACCCAATAGAATGATTTCTTTGTCACCCCTTTGTGGTATTCAGAGTTACCCAAGAGTTTCAAGCTGGCGATATGGAAAAGATACTGTAGGCGAGCGTTTCGTCATTCGGGTACACACTTTGCTACTGACCTTCTGGCAAATGAAGCGCCCTTCTGGCGTCTACCTATTTCAATATCATAATCCCTAAATAAGGGTTATGTCTCGTATTTTTCGTTTCTCAAGGACAGGGCATACAGAAAATGCAACTTTCAGGAGCCTTAAGGAAGTTAACCAATTTACATTCGGTAGACGATAAGTTGAATAATCATCGTAACATTAGAAAAGCGAAAGTGTGTAGCCTTCATTGCAACGTTCGTTGTTGGATATTAAAAAATAAAAACTAAAACCGTTCTGTCGCCTTTTGCTCATCACTTAAGGAGACTTATGGTAACCAAAAGAAAATCAACAGGTACAGTAGGCATATGTATCTAAGCCATCAGTTTAGATGGTCAAATTCAATTGGTTAATTCTGCTTTAGATCGTCTTAGAAAGGCGTATGAAATTACACTAGACCTGCTCGCAGAGCAACGACTGCTGCTTGCACCCGATCATCCACGGCAAGTTTGTTCATAATGCCCCGGACATGAGTTTTGACGGTATTGGGACTGAGGTACAGTTCGCTTGCAATCTCTGGGTTGCTCCGTCCCTCCACCATAAGCTTCAAGACTTCTAATTCTCTTTGTGACAGTTGCGCGATCGCTGCTGCATCCGCTTCATTAACGGGTGATTTCAAGTGATCCATCACGAGTCGTGCCACGGTTGGATCGAGGTAGCTTGCACCTTCTCGGGCGGCATCAATTGCTACGAGTAGCCGCTCGACGCTTGTGCCCTTCACGCAATAAGCATCGGCACCACTAGAAAGCGCCGCAATGACCTCATTTTCTGTTGTATGAGATGTCAACATAACAATGCGGATATCGGGCATAGCCTTTTTAATTTGTTCGGTTGCCGCAATACCATCCAGGCGGGGCAATCCAATATCCATGACGACAATATCGGGTTTTAGTTTCTTCGCTTCTTCTACGGCTAGATAGCCATCGTCTGCTCGGCCAACAACTTCCAGGTCGGGTTGGCTCGTGAGGGATTGCTCTAACCCCAACTGCATCATGGGGTCATCTTCAACTATCAAGATCGTTGTGGGCGCCGGATTGGAGGCAGACCCGGTAGCGTTACTCATAGCAGACTCCTTAGGTGATTTGTTGAAGAGCGGGTAGAAGAAATGAAGATTTGATGAAGAGAGTTTGGTGTAGAAGAAAAGGTGGAGCAAGGCGATCGCTTCGGCTCAACTTTTTTGTGTAGAGGCGTTGACCTAGACATTAGCCAGCTATGTATAGATTTAATTCTACGGGCAGACTTTGTGAAATTCATGTAGTTCTATCGTACTCCTGCAAGATCATCTGCAACCGTCTTCGCACGTTGATATCAGGAACTGAGCAGGAAAGCGATTTGATAAAGCAGGGGGGCAACAAAAGGGGCGGGTAGGAATGATGCGACCCGAATCTTGCTGACCTCCAGCAAGTTTAGCCCAATGCCAAGAATCATCAGCCCACCCACGCCAGTGACGAGCAGGACGATGGGAGACGTTTCAGGATCGGGGAGGAACTGGGTGAGGGTGCCCGCTGCTAAGGAAATACCACCCTGATACACCAATAACGTCAGAGCCGAAAAGCCAACACCGATACCGTAAGTGCTGGTAAGGGCAATGGAAGCAAGCCCATCCATGGTTGCTTTGAGAACAAGCAGCGTGTTTTCCCCCCGCAGGCCATTGTCTAGGCTGCCAATCAGCGCTAGGGGGCCAACGCAGAAGAGCAAGCTGGCTGCAACGAAGCCTTCAGTGAAGCGACCCTGCCCTTTGAAGCGATGTTTGAGCCAATCGCCTAATCCCGCCAGCTTCTCCTCAAGCCCCCACCACTCGCCCATCAGCCCCCCTGAGACTAAGGTGAGTAAACCCAGAATGACACCATCGACGACGCCTGCGTTTGCCCTAGTGAGGTCGCCTGCCATGCTGAAGCCAATAAATAGGGTAATGAGTCCGAGCCCTTGAGTGATAACACGTTGCATCGGTTTGGGCAGGCGATTGCTGAGTAACAAACCCAAAACTGTACCCAGGCAGACGGTCAGAACATTGATCCAGGTGCCGCTGGTTTTTGCCCAGAAATCGAGGAACATGCAGAAAAGCGTGATGAGGCCAAGAAAAATCCAAACGTGATAGTAGAGGAGTAAAGCTACAGGTAGCTTCCTCTGACTGGGGGAAGAAAGAGCAAAACTTACGTATTTTGTTGATTTTGTGGTCACACCAGATCCTCAAAATCAACGATTGGACTCAGGATTTAACTTGCGCGATACCCAATCCGGATGAGAAAAATCATTTACCTTTTCGTGAAATGCTTACTCCGAAAGCATTTCACGAAAAGGCACCGGGCCGGGGGGTCCTATGCGGATTCGTTATCAGTCCTGAAAGGGAACTGTGAAGATGGTTTTTCGTCGAGATAAGGTGAGGAATGCCACGTTCCACTAGCGTGGCGGATTGCCATCGGTTTAGGCGGACAAGGAACGGCTTTAGGGCTAGGCTTGAGGTATGAACCGGGAAAAGTTTATGTGGAGCGGGTGCGTAGATGTTTGACGAACTGGCCTGCGCGAAAAAAGTGGGTTAATTGGCGCTTCCCTTCAGCCAGGTGATGATGTTGAGGTGTGGATGCGTCTGAAGGCTAAAGCCTACGCGGTAGAGCAAAATGCCAGAATCCTCCGCTTAAACCCGTCACTTTCTCCCTGACAGAATTGCAGTTTGGCATTGAACAAGCATGGTTGAACAGGCTCGAAACTCGATGGCGGCATTGCACTGGCAGTGTGATCCGCGTGTTTGCCAGGTGCAGGCGGATGTGGGAACGAAGCGGCGATCGCTCGGCATTGCCCTCACCCTGCTCCTGGGTTTTGCCGCAGTGGAATTCGCCATGAGCCTGGCCAGCCATAGCATTGCGCTGTCGGCAGAAGCCGGGCATTTGTTATCGGATGGTGGCGCTTTGGCCGTGGCGCTGCTGGCGAGCGTTTGGGCACAGCGCCCGGCCTCCGACCATGCACCGTTTGGCTATGGGCGCGTAGAGATTCTAGCGGCGCTGGTGCAAGGAATAGGCTTAGTTGCGATCGCCCTGTGGATTGCCAGCGAAGCCTGGGAGCGGCTTCAGATGCCCTCAACCGATATTTTGGGGCTGCCCATGTTGGTGACAGCGGTGGCAGGCTTTGTGGTGAGTAGCCTCAACGCTCGGCTGTTGCATGATCATTCCCATCATGACTTGAACCTGCGGGGAGCCTTTTTGCATATGGTGGCCGATGCCATGAGTGCTGTGGGCGTGATGCTGGCGGCGGTGGCGGTTTGGTGGCTCCATTGGAACTGGGCAGATGGGGTCATCAGCTTGGTGGTGGCGGTTTTCATTCTGGTCGGAGCCATACCCTTGCTGCGGGAGAGCCTCGACATTTTGCTGGAACGCACCCCCCAAGGCGTGGATATAGCTGCGGTGCGATCGCATCTCCTGGCGACACCGGGGGTTGTCAAGATAGAGAATTTGCGAATTTGGGCGATCGCTCCTGGTTGTCTTAGTTTGATGGCGCATCTCCAGGTGGACGGAATAGAGGCTGAGGCTCGCGATCGCCTCCTCCAGGAGGTGCAAGCATCTCTGCGGGATGGGTTTGGTATCGCCGAGAGTTGTGTGCAACTCGCCGCAGCCCCGACAGCGATGAGGGTTACGCCGATTAATCTATCGCAACCCCCCAGCCTCGAAGTTTTGACGCTAACCTCTGGTGCCAGTGGCGAGCAGACATGCAGCGACTTTTCCTTGAATCAGCCCTAGTGAGGGTTGGGAATCTGATGCTCGATCCCTGAACTGGGTTTCAAGCGATGGAAAATCACTGTAACGTTGTAATACCAATGCTGGAGTCACTAAAACCAGAGAATTTTCTAAAACCCTCGCACCGCGAGGGTTTTAGAAAATTCTCTGGAGTGGGTTCTTAGCGAGTTGAGATAAGTTGTGTATCGTCTTTTCCGCGGATGATCGTTCGTCTATGAAAATTGCAACCTGGAATGTGAACTCCATTCGCACCCGACTGGAGCATGTGACTCAGTGGCTGACGGATACGTCGGTGGATGTGCTGTGCCTGCAAGAAACAAAGGTGGTGGATGAGAGCTTTCCGCGATCGCCCTTCACCGATTTGGGCTACCACGTCTATATCTATGGACAAAAATCCTACAACGGGGTGGCGTTGCTCAGCCGCACACCGCTGGAGAATGTGAGCATGGGTTTCGCTCCAGAGGTTGCCGATGTAGACGCCGACCTGGAAGAGCAGAAGCGGGTGATTGCGGCGGACTTTCAAGGCTACCGCATTGTCAACCTGTATGTGCCCAATGGGTCATCCGTTGGCAGCGACAAGTATGACTACAAGCTGCGCTGGTTCAAGGTTCTGCACCGCTACCTCCAGTCACTGCTGGCCGCGCAACCCCAGGTGCTGGTCTGCGGAGATTTCAACATTGCCCCAGAGGATCGTGATATCCACGACCCCAAGGGGCGGGAAAAGCAGGTAATGGCAACGGAGGCAGAGCGGCAGGCGTTGCAAGCGATCGCCGACTTGGGCTTTGCCGATGCATTCCGCAAGTTCAACCAAGAGGATGGACAATTTAGCTGGTGGGATTACCGGGCGGCAGCGTTTCGGCGCGATCTGGGCTGGCGCATCGATCTGCATTATCTCTCGCCCCCCCTGTATGAGCGGGCGATCGCCTGCACCATCGACAAGGCTCCCCGTAAGTTGGAAAAACCCAGCGACCATGCCCCCGTGACGGTGGAACTGACAGACAGTTAATCTCCTAGGACTTACGCAAAACTTGCGTAATCCTGAGCAAATTTGTTGATTGTGTGGCCGCGACGCGGCCACACAATCAACACAATGCGTAAGTCCAGTCCCCATGAATCAAGATTTCTGATGTTGATATAGCGCTATGCGCGTTAGCTAAGTACGGTTGTGTGGGGCGCGCCGCGCCCCACACAACCGTTGCTGTGCTTAATGCTGTTGCACACCGCTATAGTTGAGGGGATGATTTTGTCTGAGAAGAGGCATGGTATGTCCCTTCGCGGACAAAATTCTCCTTGGCTTCTGCGACCCCAGATTTCTCGCATTTGGGAAATAGCGAAGCCACGTTCACATCCGTAATGTTTGAGCTTCATTAGATTTGAAATCCTGATGGGATCGCTTCGTTTGATGTTGAAAGAATGAGGCGTTTGAAATTGCGACAAGACCATCGCCCCCTTGATCAGAGTCTCTAGTTCTTGCGTTTTTCTGGTTTGTGACTACAGGCATTGCGCTTATAGCCATGACGTTGATTGTCAAGAATTTATCTCAAATGTTCACGGAAATCCTATCCATCCACATGAAAGATCACAGCAAACACTCGTGCTGATACCAAGGCTATGAAAACCAATGCTCGATCATTTTGCAACTTCGGCGCTGCGGGGGTTTCAAAAGACTAATCGATAGTTGTTTCTTAGCAAATTGATAGTCATGCTCGGGGTGTGGTGCAAAGAAAATAAAATCTCTTGGCAGCAGAAGTTTTTTTCAAGCTTGCCAAAATAATCATGAATTTTGGTAAACGCGATAGGATGAGTGAGATTTGTTGGCAAAGTGGATTGCGTCTATATGCTCTTGACACCAGGTTCTCTCCTTCAGCAAGACCGCTACTGGGTTGAAGCCGTTCTGCAAGAAGACGATATGGCCGTGAGCTATCGTGCCTTGCACCGCAACCTGGACAAGCATGTGGTCATCCAAACCCTGGGACGCAAGCTGCATCAGCATCCCAAGGCCGATCAGTTGCGCCATGATTTTTTGATCCAGGTGCGCCAACAAACGCAACAACAGGACAGTATCTTTCGCGTCATTGATTGCTTTGTCGAAGGCAATTCTCCCTTTGTTGTGATGGATTTGGAAGATGATCAGCCATTGCCTGAGATGGGTCAATGGATTCCAAACCTGTCGGCGATATTGGAAGGGGAACTGCAGGCGATCGCCGATGCAGCCACAACGCCCGATAGCCCCACCACTGTTGAGACCCCTGTTCCATCCATCGGTGAGCCTGAACGCCACAGCGATGCCTCCCTATCGGACAGCGAGGCTCATTTCTCCAATTCTTATCAAACCCAGCCGCCCACCTCGGCTACGACCGAGCCCACCTCGGCTACGACCGAGCCCACCTCGGCTACGACCGAGCCTACCTCGGCTACGACCGAACTTACCTCGGCCACGACCGAGTCCACCTTGCCGATGGCCGAAGTGACTGCTGCTGTTGTTGGCAAGGGCGCGAGCACAAACGGGTATGGAGCCACTCCATCCACCTCCACACATCCGACGAAATCCCATGTTCGGGTACAGTCCACAAAGCCGCAGTCACAGAAATCATCGAAGCGATCGCTCTGGATTCCCGCTTCTTTGTTGCTAACGGCGATCGTCGGTGGATGCGGTGGAGCTTACCTGGGTTGGCAAGTGCGTCAGGGTAACTCCTTTGCCGATGTCGTCCCTGTCGTTGGCCCAAGAATCAATACCGAACAAGATTTCCCGCCCCTAGACGATTGGCCCAATCAAGCGGA
Source organism: Vacuolonema iberomarrocanum LEGE 07170 (assembly GCA_015207365.1). Classification (GTDB taxonomy): domain Bacteria; phylum Cyanobacteriota; class Cyanobacteriia; order Elainellales; family Elainellaceae; genus Vacuolonema; species Vacuolonema iberomarrocanum. The sequence continues at coordinate 56,283 of JADEXA010000002.1, read as the reverse complement.
CTCGGATGCATTCGAGAAAGAATTTGACAGACCCACCAGAGCCGAAGCATCTAGAGACGGCATATCGCGTGCCCGCCCCACGGCGGACAGCTACAGCGAGGAAGATATTTCGATCGAACCCTATGGGATTGACTATCTTCCAGGGGAAACAACCCTTCCCTACGAGGATGAGAGCGGTTTCCCCACCCAGGAAACACGGTCTATTCCCGACGCACCGGGAAGTAATGCAAGCGAATCGCTGTGGGAAGAGGATAGCTACACACCCGATGCGGAACCCAGTGCCCCTGTGGAACCCGTCCCCCTCCCAAGCAGCGAAACCTTTAACACAGTACCGACTGAAGAAGACCCCAAGGACAAGTTAGAGACATTTCCAGATTTACCACAAACGCCCCAGTCAGAGGAGCGATCGCTCCCCGTTGAACCGGAACCCGCGCCTCAATCCATTAGTCCCGCTTTCCCTGAAGATTTCATCACGCCACAATAGGCCGATGGGTGACAGCCCGAAGCCAATAGAAACTGGCGTTGCTGGTTGAGAGTATGAATTTTTTCCGAGAAGGAGTGCAACGCACTCCTTCTCGGAAAAAATTCATATTTGGATCCTGCATCTGCCATCGCTATCGACGGTTGCCACGTGGCAACCGTCGATAGCGATGGCAGATGTGAATACGAGTCGTTAATTTTCAGGACAATGTCCTTTAAAGCGATTAGAATAGTTCACATGAACTACGCCAGATGTAGTACTTTGCATTAAAATGACTTGAAGTCGACCCTATCATTGCTGTCTCCAGCGTTTAGGGAAGGTGAACAGTAAGCCAAATTTTGGAGAGCGATCGCCAGAGCGTTGGTGAGCCAGGATCGATAACGTTGATAGATGAATTGGATGAACTGGGCGATCGCCCGACAGCAAGATTGGAGGTGCGTGTGGTAAAAATCGTGCGGCGAAAGCGGTTGGGAGTTCAGCCTGTATTTGATATCGGGCTGGCTCAGGATCACAACTTCATGCTGGGGAATGGAGCGATCGCCTCCAACTGCTTCAATAAATCCCACTCCACCGCCTATGGCTACGTCACGTATCAGACGGCGTACCTGAAGGCCAATTACCCTGTGGAATATATGGCGGCCTTGCTCACCGCCAATAGCGACGATCAGGATAAGGTGCAGAAATATATCAGCACCAGCTTGAGCATGGGGATTCAGGTCGAGCCACCAGACATTAACCGTTCTGAAGTCGATTTCACGCCGTTGCGCCAGAGCATCTTGTTTGGCCTATCGGCGGTGCGAAATGTTGGGACGGGGGCGATCGAGGCGATTTTACAAACACGCCATGAAGAGGGGCCTTTTACCTCTCTGCCAGATTTGTGCAGTCGGATCGATCCTCGCGTCGTTAACCGTCGGGCATTGGAAGCGCTGATCCAGTGTGGAGCAATGGATGCCCTCGAAACAAACCGTAACCAGTTGCTCCATGACCTGGAGCTGGTGCTGGATTGGGCCCAGTCGCGAGCCCGAGATCGGGCTATTGGGCAGGGCAACCTGTTCGACATGATGGGTGGCGTCGATACCCCCGATAGCAATGGCTTTGATTCAGCACCCAAAGCACCTGCAGTGGAAGATCTACCGCCGCAGGAAAAGCTGAAGCTAGAGAAAGATTTGCTGGGCTTCTATGTATCCGACCATCCCCTAAAGTCGGTGCATCAGGCCGCACGAGTGCTCGCTCCGATCAACCTAGGAGACCTGGAAGACCAGCCGGATAATACGACCGTCAGTGCCGTGGCAATGATTGCGGGGATTAAGCCTGTGACGACGAAGAAGGGCGATCGCATGGCTATCTTGCAATTGGAAGATCTCAGCGGACAATCTGAGGCCGTGGTTTTTCCTAAGTCCTTCCAACGCATTGGCGAAATGCTCTCGGAAGATGCGCGTCTGATGGTCTGGGGCAAAGTCGATCGCCGTGACGACCGTGTCCAGCTCATCGTCGATGATGTGGAACCCATTGATGCCGTGCAGCTCGTGATGGTGGAATTGGAACCCCAGGTGGCAGAAGACATCACCTATCTCCACGAATTCCGCAACGTGCTGATGAAAAATCGAGGCGACGAAAGCCGCTGCAAGACCCCTGTCATCGCCGTGATCACCAATGAGCATCGGCGGGAGCTGGTACGCCTTGGTGCGCAGTTCCGAGTACAGGACTACGCAAATGTGGTGACAGCACTCAACCAGGCTGGCTTTCGAGCCAGGGTATCGTCTCTAACCAGCGCTTAGATGGGGAAGGAACAACCACAAAAACACGAAGACACAAAGCAGGGAATTATTTGTGTTTATCTGTGTTCTACTTTCTACATCCATCGACACATCCACACCATTCCCCATCCATCCATTTACCGCGTACCGGGTCGCTAGTCCTTAACGGCATCACGTTCTGTGCGCACCCAGCGAGTTTGGCGTTTGAACAGGAAGCCTGCATAAAGCGGAATTTTCCAGAGCAGGTAGAAGGGGATGCTGAGCAAGGTCATGGCGGGAATGGTTTTCCGTGCGAAGACGGCCCAGGCCAAGACGATCGCCCCAGTCATGAGGCCACCCCCCAAGCCCAGGGCGATCGCCCCGCCTGCTGTTGCGCCCAACAACGCGGCTCCAATCAACGCGACCATGCCGCCAACCCACAACATCACCAATAAGGACAGGGGTGGCACGATCAAATCCAGACCCAGTGCAATCAAATCCAAACGGCCTTGCCGCAATCCAGCACCGAGTAGGCGCGGCACTTGGGTCAACAGGGTTTGCATATGCCCATGCTCCCAACGGGTGCGCTGGCTGCGGGCCGCGCTATCTTGCTGAGGCAGAATGCCTGTAACCCGAGCTTTGCGACAGAGCACAGGAGGATACTTGGCGATCGCCAAATCCAGCCCCAACTGCATATCTTCCACAATATTGCCGCTAGCCAGGGGCACATCGACCAGTTGTGTCCAGGGAAAGGCCATCCCCGTTCCCGTCAGCAAACAGGGGAAACCGAGCGCATCCAAGCCACGGGGACGCACCAGATTTTTCACCGTGAAGGCCAGGGCAGAGATAGCACTGCTGGGCTTGAATTCAGTCGGCAGCTCCATTAAGTAAATGGCCTGGGTTGGGCGCTGGGTGCGATGCGCTAGCGCAACGATTTTGGCGATCGCCCCGTCTTCGACGTGACAGTCCGCATCCACCAGCACCACGACATCCGGCGGAGCGATCGTCAAATGCTTCATGCCGTAGTCAAGCGCGTAACCCTTGCCCCGCTCTACCGTGTTGAATCGCTCAATCACGGTTGCTCCGGCTTGACGGGCAATCTCTGCTGTCTCGTCGTCGCAGTTGTCTGCGATGACCACCAAGCGATCGTCCTCGTTCAATTGGGGCGTCAGTGCTGCCAAGGTTTCGCCAATAACCAGCGCTTCATTGTGGGCTGGCATCAGAATGGCGACGGAGGGTTTCGTGGTTGTGATCTCGTGACGGGAAGGTGGGGGAAATAATGCGGCGATACATTCCACCACCAGCACAACAATCGGGATCAAGAGAACCAAGGCCAGAGCCCAAACTCCGACATTCAACAGTCCAATCATCAACAAACTTCCTCCAGGGGCACAAGTGCAGAGTAGGACCCAGATTTATCTTGAATAGGAATCAATATGACGGATGAAATAGTCTCTACAGCATAGAGGTCTCTAAGGCATAGAAGTCCCTACAGCGTAAAGGAAGACGAATTCTGAAGCCGCAGACTTTTTTGCCGTTGCGCCATCCTTCTTCAACCAAACATCTGTAGCGCTTCGGTTTCAGAATGCCCAGGCAGTCAGAAAAAATGAACAGCTTCATGGCGATCGCCACAACCTCTACTGCTGTGGATCTCTCAGCAGCTCGCTGAGGATTGCAGAATCCGCTCAGTTAATAATGCTGCTCGTAACAATGCTGCTAGCTGAGTGCCAAATTGCCGAGTGACCCGACACAATTTTGGAACGCAGCTTCAGCAGCTTGTCTTATTCGTAGTGATTTGAAGAGAAAAATGCCTGACCTCATAAGCCCCCAAAGGTCAGGCAGTTCACCTGTAAGGACGCTTTCCTTAGCAGAAAAGTCGATGGACCTTGATTGCCCCCTTAGTCTTCACGACTTTTCTGAAATGCGTTCTCCAGAAGTGACTCTATTGTGCCTTGCCTCATCCTTTAGGTACTTCGAGGCATATACGGAACTTTGGAAAAATAATGCCTGGAGTTTCAAGAATTCCCTTGCCAGGATTCCGTAGATCTACCTGAGTTTCCCTAAATGCTACGCTCAAGGGAGCAAGCTTCACCGACCTCTAGAACTACTGTAGATCGCTGAAGATTGCTTGCAGCGTTTGCTTGACGAGACCTTATGTTAATCCCGATTACCCGTGAGACGTTTGAAGAACTGGTGCCACGTTATGCCACTGGAGAGCAATACCGCTACATGTCAGGCCAATGGTCAGACTTTCTCAGACGGCTGCTGATTTCCATCGTCGGGGTATTAGTGGCGTTTGCGCTAAATGCTGTTTTGCCCAGCGGGTTTGAGATTCTGGAATTTGTGATTGGGATTGTCACTGGGCTGTATTGGTTGTGGAGCCCAGTGTATTGGGCCAGTCTGCGGAATATTAAAACCCGACGCTACCCCTATGCGGGATTTTGGCGGGGGCGGGTGGTCGATGCCTTCCCCAGCGAAGAATTGGTCGGAACCGAAGAGACCGTGAACAAGCAAGGGGAGCTGGTGGTGATTGAGAACCGGGAACGCCGCCTCAATCTGGAAGTGGCGGATAAGCAAGGATTCTCCACGCTGATTCAGGTTCCGTTGCAGCGCGGGCACCAGGCAATTCGTCCGGGCGATCGCGCTGAGATGTTGGTCATGTCAAACCGCCCCGACCTGAGTTACATTTTGCAGTTCTCAGATGTGCATTTGGTGGATTATGACCTGTGGGTGAGCGATTATCCCTCTGTTCGTCGTGATGTATTTCAGGATGTGAGCAGCCGCCTGACGGCGGAACTCAAACCCGCTCCCAAACGCACCAATAAACCAAAGCGACGACGCAGTTCGAGTCGCCGCTAGGTGTTTCTATCCAAGCTAGGTTTTTCGCCGACGCTAGCGCGTGCTAGAGGGCAGCGAGTCGTTACTTCGCCACCACTTCTGTCACTTCTACATCTTGAGCTTGAGACTCGGATGAGGGCAGAAGGCGTTGCTGTTCTTGCAGTTCTACCTTGTAGCGCTCGACATCTTGTTCGAGTTCTTCGATCCGCCCTTCCCGGCGTCTTATTTCCGGTTGGGTTTGAAAACGGTGTTGCAGGCCAGTCCAGACACTAAAAATCCATGCCAGCACTGCTCCGACACCTGCGGAAACCAACAATTCTACGGACAGCGGTGCAGCTACATCTACACCCGGAACAATATGGATAACAGAGGATTCAGTGTTTTCGATGCCGAATAACACCAACGCCAGACAGATTACAAAGATGACCACAAAATTGATTTGTCGCATAAGAAATAGGCCTCAACTTTGTAGATTTAGTGAGCAGTAAGAATAAACTGCTAACAGCGTACTGCGATTCGTTCCCGACGACTAGCGATCGCCCCAAATCCACTCCCCACAAGCTTTACAGAGCTTTACGAAAGGTTTCATCATAGGCCGCCAGCAATGCCTCCGGCGTGGCGATCGCCTCCAACCCCAACCCCATTCCCAGTCGTGTCACCTGGGGCAAGCGCACGCCAGCATGGGTCAGCTGCTTAGCATGACGCAGCACGTGGGACGCGCTGCCATCCAACCGAATCGTGCCGTTTTGGAGGAGGAGGAGGCGATCGCAATGCTGCACAACAAAATCGCTATTGTGGCTGATCAGAACAAGGGCCGTCCCCTGCTGCCGCAGTTGAGTCAGGGCTGTGCTGAGGATTTGAATTTGCTGAGCATCCAGCCCGATGGTGGGTTCATCCAGCACAACCACGGCGGGTTGCATCGCCAAGACACAAGCACAGGCAATGAGTTTGCGCCAGGGCAGGCTCAGGTCATAGGGATTTGCTTCAGCAAAGGCTATTAGGTCGAGGCTATCGAGCGCCTCCTCAACCCGCTTTTCGATAGCCGTTCTGGAAACACCTAGATTTCTGAGCCCAAAGGCGACCTCTGCGGCGACAGTGCCACAGAAAAGCTGGTCATTCGGATTTTGGAACACATAGCCAACCTGCCGAGCGAGTTGAGCGGTGGTGTGGTGATGGGTGGCGCGATCGCCAATCCACACTGTTCCCTCCGTGGGTCGCAGCAGACCATTCAGGTGCTTCACCAACGTGGTTTTGCCGACTCCATTTCGCCCTAACAGCGCGACTTGTTCACCGGGCGCAAGGGTCAGATCAACCCCCTGTAAAACTGGGTTTTGATGGGGATAGGCGAAGGAAACCGACTCAAAGCGAATGATCGGGGTTTCGCCAGAGCCTCGCTTTGTGTGCCGCTCAGAATTATGGATCGGTTTGGGGAGACGCCTTGCTGTCTGGAACTGGGCGATCGCCCCCTCCAACGTCACGGGCAATGGCTGATTTGACGGTAGAATTCCTGCGGCCTGGGCTTGCTTGGATACTTGGGTATAGACGGTATAACCCACGCCGCAGTCCTCCAAGCTCTCGTCGGCGAGCACAGCCTGGGGAGCGCCATCGCGGTACACCTGCCCTGCCTGCAGCAGCAGCACACGGGTGGCATAGCGGGCGATCGCCTCCAAATCGTGGGTCGCAACGATGATGGTGGTTCCCTGCTGGCACAGTTGAGAGAGCAGAAAAAAAATCGCGTCCGCCCCCTGGGGGTCGAGCTGGGTCGTCGGTTCATCGAGCACCAGAATCCTGGGCTGCATGACCAGAATGGCGGCGATTGCCACCCGCTGTTGTTCACCGCCAGAGAGGGTGAGGGGCGATCGGGTAGCGAGGGCAGCAATGTCTAGGGCGTGCAGGATAGCATCAATGCGATCGCGCATTTCGGTTGGCTCAATGCCCAGGTTTTCGAGCCCAAAGGCCAGTTCCTCATACACCGTCGGCTTGGTGTGGGAAAGCTGATTGGCCGGAGACTGGAATACTAACCCCGCAATGGGGGCAAGTTCCGCCAGGGTTGCATCCACCACCCGCTTCCCAGCGATCCAGGTATCGCCTTCCCACTGGCCCTGAAAAAAGTGGGGGATAAATCCCGTCAAGGCGTAGCATAGGGTCGATTTGCCGGAACCATTGCGACCGGCGATCGCCACCAGCTCCCCCGGCTCCACTGAGAGGGAAAGGTCTTTCAGTGCCGGTTTTGGTGTATGGGGATAGCTGTAGGTCAGATTCGCGAAGTGAAGAATTGCCATTGGCTCCAACCAACGAACGCCACTGTGAAGCCGAATAGCCCCCATCGAAACCAGCGCTGAGCGACGGAGTCGGGAATCTGCACCAGACTCGTTTTATAGCCCTGTGCTCGAAATGCCCGCGCCTCCAACGCCATCGCCCGCTCCTCTACATCCACCAATGCCCCCAGTACTAGCGGCACTACCAGGGGCACCAGGGCACGGCTGCGCTGCCAGAGGTTTCCTGCCGTTTCCATGCCCCGCGCCTGTTGGGCCGCGAGAATCGTCGCGGCTTTCGTCCGAACTTCGGGAATCAGTTGAAACGGACTGATCAGCAAATAGGTAAAGGCGGGTGACACACCCTGCTGGGTCAAGGTTGTTGCCAATTCAGCTGGCGTTGTGCTGAGGGAGAACGCGAGTAACGCCGACGCCAATACTGCCAACCGGGAGAGGATGAGATAGGCATAGGCTAGACCTTCCTGGGTCAGGGTGAAGTGACCGATCGTCAGGAGAACCGTCGTGCCAGGGTGAAAGAAGCTATGGATCGGAATGAGAAACAGCGCTAGAGGCGCAATGACCCAAACCACTCGCTGCAAGACTGGACGCAAAACCCCTAGCCATGCACTCCAGGGCAGCAGTACGCCCAGGAAAATCCCGGTCGCCCACCCGTAGTCAACCATCCCAAAGCCGAAGGCGATCGCACAAAGGGCGATCGTCAACTTGGTTAAGGGATTGAGCGGAGCAGCAGACGAGGGAAACAATTTTGGATATTCGATGCCAGAGTTTGAATCAAAGCAAGCCGTTAGCAGCGCGCCGCAGGATTATCGCACGACTTCTTCGTTGGTGGGAGCGTTTTCGAGCGCCAAAACATTTTCAGCGCGGGGGAAGCGGGATATGTACCGTCGCGACAGGCGCAACACGATGACCCAGGCGATCAGTGCCGTGATGACCTTATCCAGAACATTCGTGAGGACGGTAACGGCAAACACAGACTGCACCATCGCACTCCCGGTTGCCAGCAGATAAGCGATGAAGAAGGACGACCCACTGCCTGTCACGCCGCCGAACACCAGCACACGAATGGGGGTTGCGACGAGCGCTGCGGTCAGCCCTAGCAACAACCCAGTGAGGGTGACTTTCCACCACGCCCGAAACCAGCCTACCTTGGCACAAAAACCTGCCACCAGACCCACCACGATTGCCACTGGAGCAAAAGCCGGAAAGAAGGGATTGATTACTCCCCCGATCAGGTTGGTCAGCAATCCGGTTACGGCAGCCGCCCATGGCCCCGACAGGATGGCGACCAGTACTGATCCGATAGAGTCGAGGAAAATCGGCAGCTTCAGCAAAGAAATCGTTTGCCCTAGCACCAAATTCAGCACGATCGCCAGTGGAATTAGGGTCAGGGTCGTCGTGCTGAAATCACGTTTCAAGCGTTCTGAAAATCTCATGATGATGCATCCCCAGCAGGAAAAAACCAGACCGATAAAGACTGTAGGCAGAGATCTTAGCAGCAGCGCACCCAGCTAAATTCGTGATCGTTATACCACTCTTTTTTCCAGATGGGAGCATTGTCTTTGAGGGAATCGATCGCAAACTGACAAGCCGCAAAGGCTTCCGCCCGATGGGGGCAACCAACCGCAACCAACACACTGATTTCGCCGATGGTCAGCCGTCCGGTGCGATGGTGAATCACCACATGGGTTACATCCGTCCAGCGTTGCTTGATATCGGCAGCAATTTGCTCAAACACCCGCAGTGCCATCGGTTCATACGCCTGATATTCCAGGCAGACAACCGATCGCCCATCAGTATTGTTCCGCACCATACCGCTCATGACCACCACGGCTCCGTTTGCCGGGTCATCCGCCAAGCCATACACCGTCTCCAACGACAGCGGCTCGGGCGTAATCACAAAATCCATTGAGGATGGCGACGCCACGGTTGGCAACGAAGCGGAAAGGGGAAAGCCAGTTTGCATAGGTTTCAAGCATTAGAGGGGACAAGCACCGATTGCCAACCAGGGACAATCCAGCATCTAAAGATTCAAACACCAAACATCTCAAACACCAAACATCTAATTATTCACTCTGCTTCAAGCTGCGTTTAGCTTGCTGCCAAAGCGCTTCAAGTTCATCCAGGGAGTAATCCTGTAGGGGCCGATCGGCCACAGTTTCCATTAGAGAAAGGCGCTGAATAAAGCGCTTATTGGTGGAATGGAGCGCTTCATCCGGGTCGAGGTCGTACCATCGCGCCACATTTACCAGGGTAAACAACAAGTCCCCTAGTTCTGCTTGCTGGCGCTCTTTCGATTCATGGGCGATCGCCTGTCGTAGCTCCCGTAGTTCTTCTTCAAACTTTTCCCAGACGCCATCCACGGTTTCCCACTCAAACCCAGCCATCGCCGCTTTTCTCGACATCTTTAGGCTAGCGGTGAGGGGCGGCAACGAGCGGGCATAGCGTTCAAGCCGATGGGATAGGCGATCGCTCCCTTCCTTCTCCTGCGCTTCGACAGACTTGATGGCTTCCCAGTTCTGCTTCACCTCGGCCTCGTCTGCCACCTCCACATCGCCAAACACATGGGGATGGCGACGAATCAGCTTCTCGGCAATGGCATTTGCCACCGTCTCCAGGTTAAACAGCTCGGTTTCGCTCGCAATTTGCGCCTGCAACACCACCTGGAGCAGCAGATCGCCCAACTCATCGGCGATCGCCTCCGGGTCCCCATGTCGAATGGCATCGGCGACCTCGTAAGCTTCCTCAATCACATAGGGAATCAGCGTCTGAGGCGTTTGCGCCAGATCCCAAGGGCACCCCCCATCGGGCGATCGCAACTGGGCTACCACCTCTACCAACCGCTGCACTGCTGCTAGCACAGGCGGCAGCACCGAATCGCGCATCTCAGTTTGGGTCATTGTTTTGAACCGGGTTTTGGATCTGCTTAACCAACTTTAATTTACTAATGTATAAGAGCTTGTTTGAAACGGTGATGTCTCGGCCTCCTGTCAAACCATCACATGGCCTGAGACGTTTCAGAGGAGCGCTAAGACTTGAATCTTGATGGAAAGGTATTGCGCAGATGCCTCACCCAAAAGCGTGTCAATCGCTCAAAGAGATTTTTGAGCGATTTCTTTACGCTGACGGCAACTTTTTCTCTCAATGACTCGTCTAGACTAGGGCACATACGGCCATACAGAGCAGCGAGAGGGTGATATGAAGCAATGGAAACTCGGGTTAGTAGTCGTGCTAGGCATCAGCGGACTGTTTTCAGGACGGGCGATCGCCGCTGAAGAAATCATCTTACGATACGGTATTTTAGAGCGCACAGTTGCCGTTTCTGACTTATCGCAACTGGCAGAAACGGGAGAAGCGACCTCGCAGTTACAGTCCTACTTTGATACGGCAGAGGTGCCCGCAGAGGAAGTACAGAACATGCTGAACAGTGACGTTACGGTAGATGGCGTCAATATCAATCGCATTCTGGATAATCCGCTTGGCGATGTTCTCTTAGATGAAGTGAGCAAGAGCATCTATCCCGAATCGGGGTCTGCCGGACGGCAAGCCATGCGGGCTGCGCTCGTACTTTCGGCAGTGGACGACGATCGCATCACGGTCATCGAAGTTCTAGAAAACTACCCAACCTCGCGCGTTGTTCTAGACACAGAACGTCTTGCTGAAACCTACGAAGACTTCCAGGAGGTTGGAGGGGTTGTGGTGACCGTAGAAGACACCCTTGACGACGTGCTAAACGTTATCCGCATCCTAGAAACCTTGTCGAACTAGCAACGAATCCACGTCTTGCCAGGTTTCACAAACCCAACAATCCAGCAACAGAGAGCAAGATCTATCAAGATAAACAAATCGAGATAAACAGATAGACAAAAAAAATTGTAGAAAAGAACCGACTACAGCTTCTGGGGAGGGTTTTGCAGGTTTTCATTTAGATGATGGCTTGAGCCAAGCCTCACGGTAAACCCATCCCTTCAAGCCCATGCATTTTCAATAACAGCCCAAGGAGTGAGTTATTCGAACTCACTCCCCATGTCTGTCTTGAAAATCACGGATAACAATAGTAAGCCTTAACTTTTTCAATAAAATTTATCGGCGATCGCGCAGCTTAACTGAGGAGGGTGCTGTTGTGAAATCAGACAGCACCCAAAGACCATCCATCGGCCTATCCACTTAATACGCCAGTGTCTCTAGCGTTTCGCGTAAGTAGCGCTGAAGCTGCTGATCGACAGGCAAATCACTCAGCACCTTGTCGCTGCTGCGCTCTTGCTTCCAGCTTTGAAAACCAGAGCTTGTGGCGATCGCCTGCTTCAAACTATGCCAGATCGCAGAATCGTCAATGGGAGTGTTGGAAGGAGTGTGCGAAGGAGTCATGAAACCTCTGTGGACTGCGTTAAATAGCGAACATTTGGGGTCAACTAACCTACGCTTACGATAGCGCACTCTCCCAAGCAGACTGTGACGATAGGCACGAAAACAAACAAGCAACCCAAAACTTGCTCTGAAGACCTATCGGTATTTGCCACATCTTGACCTAGGAGTTTACAGAGACGAGAGAGCGTTGTCTGCACTTCTGCACAAAACTTGAAAAACTGAACCTGGAAATACAAGGCTAGATTCTTGGCGATCGTCGTTTGCGATCATTTCCACCCACGGCCATGAACCTGACTTCCTATCCTAGAAAAATGACACATTAGCAAATTCTAAAGAAGCGCAGATCAACATCTGCCAATGTTATGTAGTTCCTGCGAAGAATCATCTTGTCGCAGGATGCTGTTTGCGAAGCGTAATGCACTTCAGTGGATGATGTCCTTTCAAAGAATCTCCTAGTAATCACAGCTTCCCTAGGGCTATATATAAGCCGAATCTCTTTAGAGATAAATGGAAGTGCCGACACATCCCTTGATAGCACTTTTACAATCACCCAAATGATTGATATCTCACACTCTATAACGAATTCTTCTTCATCCCAAAAAGCACTATGAAAACTCTTCTATCAAAAGCTCTGTATACTGCTCACGGATTTATTCAGAACCCCGATCAGAGTCTTTGTGTCAAAATCTCACAGAGTATCAAATAAGTATTAATACTATTGGAAGCTCCTCTGATCAGCACATTTATAGAGTTTTCAAAATTATTATTCTCTTCTTTCGGGTTTGACACTGACCAAGCCCAGAGGTTCCTGACCTTGTGACACCTGAAGAAAGAGGCTATTCCTAAAACGCATTTTTCAACCCATTCGATACAACAAGAATAGGTGTTGTAATTACTCACGGCTAAGCAGAGAAAATGCTTAAATGTAGCAGTTTTACAACAGGGTCTGAGCGCGAATAATCGCCCTAGAGGGTCAATTTATCTGTTCACCTGTAGCTAACATTTTCTATGGCGATCGCGCCTTTTCTTCATTCCCCCCATCCAAATGATGGTGCCTGATATTCCCCTTTTTCGTCTAGAACGAATTGTTTTGGAGAGACCAACCATGAAACGTATCTTTCAAACCCTTCTAACCCGCTCAGCTGTTTTACTGGCGATCGCCACACCAACCTTCCTGTTAGCTGATGCGGCCTCGGCGCAACCCCTACTGCGGGGTATGGATGGCAACTACATCGGCGCAGGTATCGCTGCCGGAGTGACCGAAGATGAATCTGGTGATAGCAGCTTTGGCGGCAATATCCAGGGTCGTGCCGACATCCCCCTGGCCCCTGTATCCATTCGGGGTGCCGCGTTGATTGGGGAAGATGGCGCAGCCTTGATGCCTATCGTCACCTACGATGTACCCATTGCGCCTCGAACCAACCTCTATTTGGGGGGGGGCTACTCCTTCGTGACCGATGAAGGCTCGAACACACCTCTGGGTGACCAAAGCGCGCCTGTGCTCACAGCGGGTGCAGAAACGGCGGTCACCAACAACATCGTGGTGTACGGTGATGCCAAAGTTGGCATTGACGCCTACGAAGATAGCAACGATGCAGCCGTCAGCTTGCAACTGGGTGCAGCCTTCCGCTTCTAGGACTAACCCCAGATCGCTGTTTAGAGAACAGTCGAGCAAGCTGAACCGACCGGGATGGCTGATGAGGCGAAGCGGCATGAATGAGTTCCCATCAGCCAGCTAGTGTTCCTACTCCGAATACCACTAGGACTTCTGGATTACCCAGGAGTCCTTTTTTTGAGTAATCCAGGCCAATGGATGTATGGCGCTACGCGCTGAGTTAGAAACCAATTATTTTTTGAAAGCCTTGCAGCGCGGGGCTTTCAAAAAATAATTGGTTCTCATCTAGATGCGTAAGGCTATATCTGTAGGGACGACTCGTTGCTGGATATTGCTTTATCCGAGCCTCTTATCAGGACCGCGTCTTTTCCATCGGCAACAGCACTGTGAGCTTGTAATGCGGGCTTGTAATAAGTCGTTGCAAACTAACTGAAGACAGACATTTTGGATCCCTAGTCAAGGTGCTACAATCTAGCCAAGTTCAATTTTCCAGAATCCCGATAGAGATAGTGGAGAATAGATCTCGAAGATGCCTGATCGTGCTGTTTGAGCGGGGTTGGGCGATCGCTCCATCTCTCTGTCTACCAATATTTATTCTGCCGATCCCGTTTTAAATTTCATAACGCTATGTCTCCAACCGCTGCACCCAATTCACCCACTCAATCGCCTAAAGTCTCTAAGCTTGAGGGCATCAAAGATCGCAGCAACCAACTGCGGGAGCCGCTTGCCTCAGAACTCTTGCTCGATACCAACCACTTCACCGAAGAAGCGATTCAAATCTTGAAGTTTCATGGGTCTTACCAGCAGGATAACCGAGACAATCGGGTGAAAGGACAGGAAAAAGACTACCAAATGATGTTGCGGACGCGGAGTCCTGGTGGCATCATTCCCCCCGAACTCTATCGGGCGCTGGACAAGATTTCTGATGACTATGGCAATGGCACCCTGCGGGCAACCACACGCCAAGGGTTTCAACTGCATGGCATCCTCAAGAAAGACTTGAAGACCGTCATGTCGACCATCGTGCGGAACATGGGCTCGACCCTGGGCGCTTGTGGCGACCTCAACCGCAACGTGATGGCACCGCCTGCGCCCTACGCCAATCGGCCCGAGTACCAATATGCGTGGGAATATGCCAACAACATCGCCGATTTGCTCACGCCACAAACCGGAGCCTATTACGAAATCTGGCTGGATGGCGAAAAGGTGATTTCGGGTGAAGAGAACCCGGAGGTGGTGGCCGCGCGGCAGCAGCAGAACGATCGCACCCTGTTTAGTGATGGCGAAGAGCCCATCTACGGCAAGCACTACATGCCCCGCAAATTCAAGTGCTCCGTAACCGTTCCGGGGGATAACTCCGTGGATTTGTTCTCCCAAGACTTGTCCCTGGTGGTTGTGGTGGATGATCAAAACCAACTGCTGGGCTTCAATGTTTATGCTGGGGGCGGTTTGGGGCGGACCCACAACAAAGAGGAAACCTTTGCCCGTGCCGCTGACCCCATCGGCTTTGTGGAGCAGCAAGATGTCTATCAAGCGGTGAAGGCCATTGTGGCTGTGCAGCGGGACTATGGCGATCGCCACAACCGCCGCCAGGCCCGCCTCAAGTACCTGATCAACGACTGGGGCGTCGAGAAGTTCCGCACTGCCGTCGAAGCGTACTTTGGTAAAGCCTTCCATCCCCTCAAGCCACTGCCTGAATTTAAGTATGAGGACTTCCTTGGCTGGCACGAGCAAGGAGACGGCAAACTGTTCCTGGGCATTTCTGTCGAAAATGGTCGGGTTAAGGATGATGGCGACTTCCGGCTGAAGTCTGCACTGCAACTGATCAACGAGCGCTATTCCCTGCCCATTCGGGTTACGCCGCACCAAAACATTCTGCTCTACGATATCGACCCCACGAATAAAGCAGACCTTCAAACCATCCTGCAAAACCATGGCGTGCAGCCCGTTGAAGCGCTGGATACGCTCGTCCGCTACTCGATGGCTTGCCCCGCGCTACCCACTTGTGGCCTTGCTATTACCGAATCGGAGCGGGCAATCCCCGGTATCCTGGAACGCATCCGCACTCTATTAACTAAAGTGGGATTGAAGGACGAGCACTTCGTTATTCGCATGACAGGGTGCCCCAATGGTTGCGCTCGCCCCTATCTGGCCGAACTGGGCTTTGTCGGACAATCGCCCGAATCCTATCAAATCTGGCTAGGAGCGGATCCCCACCAGACTCGGCTGGCAGAAATCTACGCCGATCGGGTGCATATCAACGACCTGGAAAATATGCTGGAGCCATTGCTGATTTTCTTCAAGCGCGATCGCCAATCCAGTGAGAGCTTTGGAGACTTCTGCCACCGCGTTGGGATGGAGAAACTCCGGCAGTTTTCTGCAGAATATCGCGCAGGATTAGTGAGCAAATCCAATCGTGCCCGCCATCGCATCGGTGTTCATGATGCCCTTTATGCTCGGCTCAAAACGGCTTCCTCAGAACAGGGGTTATCGATGAGCGAAATTGTCGCTAAAGCCCTGGAAGCTTACCTAGCCTAGATGTGGAGGTGTGGATGTATGGATGGGTAGATGGGTAGATGCGTGGGTGGGTTGTCGATGAGATATTGGATTAATCTGCGTTTATCCGCGTTCATCTGCGTTGAATTCCCATCGCCCCACCCTGCATAGCCAACCGGAGTTTGCGATGCAGATTCAGATTCCCGAATCTTGGCCCAAAACCGCAGCGGAGGCGATCGCCCTCCAGAAAGCCCTTGCGCCAGAGGTCATCACTCAGGATCAACTGCCCGACCCCATCCGTCTGGTAGCCGGGGTCGATGCAGGCTATGAGGAAGCGGGGCAAACCACCCGTGCGGCGGTGGTGGTGCTTTCGTTTCCCGACCTCGCCCCTGTCGATGAGGCGCTGGTGCGATGCCCTACCACCTTCCCCTATGTGCCGGGGCTACTCTCCTTTCGGGAAGTGCCTGCTGTGCTGGAGGCACTGGCTCAGCTCAAAACGGAACCCGACATCATCCTTTGCGACGGGCAAGGTATCGCGCACCCGCGTCGTCTGGGAATTGCCAGCCATTTGGGGGTGATTTGCGATCGCCCCACCATCGGCGTAGCCAAATCTCGGCTCATCGGCACCCACGCCGAGCTACCCCCAGAGAAAGGCGCATGGGTGCCACTGATGGACAAGGGCGATCGCATTGGTGCGGTTCTCCGCAGCCGCACCAACACCCGCCCCCTCTACATTTCTACGGGCCACAAGATTTCGTTAGAAACGGCGCTCGATTTGGTGCTGCGCTGCACCCCCAAGTACCGTTTGCCTGAAACCACTCGCTATAGCGATCGCCTTGCCTCCTCCGGCACTCGACAATCTGCTTTGCAGCAAGTGCAGCAAGGTGATTTATTCAACCAGAAATAAACACAACTTAGATATTTTCACTCAACGAATAGAATCCTCAGACAATTTCAATTCTTTGTAGGATGCGTTAGCGCTAGCGTAACGCATCCATTTTTATTGGAAAAATGCAAGAGCTGGGCTCAATGAACCAACAAACCTTTTGACGTATAGCGGTGTGCAATCGCATTAAGCACAGCAACGGTTGTGTGGGGCGCGCCGCGCCCCACACAACCGTACTTAACTAACGCGCATAGCGCTATAGGTTAGGGTTTCACTTCATTCAACCCCAACCCAAGGATATAGCGACGCTGGGTTACGCTATCGCGAACCCAGCCTACAGTGAAACTTTCAAAAACACTGTCAATCAAAGGGTTTCCGGATAGAGACCAGAAAAGTTTTGAAAATTTAAATCCAATCGCGATCGCCGACTGTACCCATAAACAGAGTGAGGCATTCGAAGGGGGCACCTTGTTCCGTGATAAGTCCTCACTCGTTCTTTATTTCACCACTGCTTGCTGGCATTAGGAAGGCTGTTTTTGCTCGTCAAAAATGGGCTTAAAGCCCTGATTGTGCTACCGAATTTTCTCGGTTGTCACTCGTCTGTGTGCATTCATTTTGCAAATTAAGTAGGCACTATCATGACTCAAATTAATCCGTTGGTTGGTACGAATGGAAATGACAACTTCGTCGTGAGCGGTGATCCGTTCAAAGGCGTAGATGTTTCAGAAGCAGGTCGGCAGGTTGTGAACCAGCCGGACGAACTCGAAGCCTTTGTGATTGCAGATGATCGCTTTGTACTGGATGGAACGGATCTAGACATCGATGGCGAGCCCATATTCGTGAATGGGACAGTCGACGAACTGAGCAACGGTGACATCACCGACGCCAATCTGGTGGTGATTCAGGGGGCATTTGCCAATGCCGGTGCAGCGGCATCGGCGATCGCCAGCACAGGTGCAGCCAGTGGGACAGGCGTTTTTGTCTATTTCAACGAAAACCTGCAAATCAACCGATTGGTCTTCTCCAACGACCTGGGCAGTGCCGACGCCGATATCTCAATTTTGGGCAACATTCGCACTCTCGAAGGAGAGGACGCCCTCAACGCCCAGCCCGACTTCAGCGCCGACAACTTTCTACTGGTAGACAATACGGTGGTTGGCGATGACGAGAACAATATCCTTACGGGGACTGAGGCTCAGGACTTCATCGACGGTCGCGGTGGCAATGATGTGATTGAAGGGCAGGGAGCCTCGGATCAAATCATCGGTGGTACTGGGGCTGACACCTTCGCCTTCGCTGGCGACCCCTTCGATGGCGCGGATGTGTCGGAAGCCGGGCGGCAGATTGTCGGCAACGAAGACTTCATCAGCGATTTTGACTTTACCGAGGATCAATACCGCTTCGATGCCGCTGACTTTGGCCTGACGGAGGATGTGAACTTTGTGGCGTTGGATGCGACTGCACCGGACGCCGAAATTCCTGCCGGAGCAAACGTTATTACTTTGCTCAACAGCGACAATGACGGCGACCCAACAACGCCTTTCCTGGCAGGTACCGCTGCTAATCAAATCGCTGATTTGACCACCGAAGACGGGGCGGGGTTCTTCGTGTACTTCAACTCTGTCTTGGAACTCAACCGCCTGGTCTTCTCTACCAACCTGAACGATGCCTCGGCAGATTTAAAGATCATCTCTCGCCAGACAGATCTGACAGGCCAAAATGCCATTGATGCATTGGCCGACTTTGCTGCCGACAACTTTGCCTTCGACTTCGCGGTCGATCTGGCGGGTCAGGTGGAGGTGGATGTTGCCGCAGGCGATACCCTCACCCTCTCTGGCTTCGGCGGCGTTGGTCAGGGAGCACGCCCCGATCAGGCCACTATCAACGAAATCGATACGCTCCAGTTCAGTGGTGAGGGGCTAACTGCCGAGACCTTGCAACTCACCCAGGTCGGCGACGATTTGGAAATCGCTTTCCTCGGCGACGAGACGGGAACCCAGGTCATCCTCGAAGACGTTGCGCTGGAGAATCTGGACAACCTGCTACGCCGCACTGGAGGCAACATCGATCGTGGCAACATCCTGTTTGCGGATGAGTCAGAGTTTGCGGATAGCTTTGATGTCTTCAATGCCGACTCCACGCAGAATCGCCTGTTCAACCGCGACACCGTCACCTTCCTGAATGACCTGGATAACGATATCCGAGGATTCCGCGACTCTGACGACGTGGTCAATGCCCAAGGCGGTAACGACCGCGTGCGGGGCCTCAGCGGCGATGACCGGCTGCGGGGTGGTCTTGGGGATGACACGTTGATCGGGGGGAGTGGTAGTGACACCCTGTATGGCGGGGACGGCAACGATACCCTGCTTGGTGGCAATGGTCGCGATCGCCTGCAAGGGGGTGCAGGGTTGGATGTCTTGGTGGGAGATGCGATCGCTGGTAGAAGTAGCAGCGATACCTTCATCCTGGCCGCTGGGCAAGGCAGCGATATCATCCTGGACTTTGAGGTGGGCACCGATGTCATTGGCCTATCAGGCGGTCTCGATGCCAACAGCTTGTCCTTGAGCGGCAATACCATCAGTTTTGCTGATGAAGTGCTGGCCACTTTAGTGGGCGTCAATACCGCTGCCTTGGGAGCTGACAGCTTCGTCGCCGTGTAGTCAGTTGACCCGCGGTCGAGGCACGAATTCGTGCCTCGACCATCGCTTTTTGCCCCTCTCCTGGCTAAAATGGCTCCAGCTAGCCGATGGTGCCCCAAGCGTTCCTCGTCCCGGCAACGCAACCGATTACCCCCTGAAGGAATGGCTCCGATTTCTCCTGATACCTCCGATGTCGAACTGATTCGCCGTTTGCGATCGGGCAACCCCGCTGCCCTGGCTCTCCTTTATGCTCGCTATGGAAACCTGGTGTACACCGTGGCGCTGCGGATTCTGAAGCAGCCCACCGATGCCGAAGACCTCACCCAGGAAATCTTTCTGCACCTCCAGAACAACGAAAAATTTGACCCTGAACGTGCTGCCCTGAGTACCTACTTGTGCCTGTTGGTGCGATCGCGGGCCCTCAATCGCCTTTCTCGCCACAGCACCCACCAGCGCGCAGTCCAAAAGTTGCAATCCGCACTGCCAGAGCGAACCACTACTACCCCCCTAGAAACGGCTTCCCTGACAGAGCGGAAAGAAGCCCTGCAACAAGCTCTTGTCAACCTACCCGAACAGCATCGCCAGATTTTAGAAATGAACTTTTATCAGGGTCTCAGCCATTCAGAGATCGCGCAGCAACTCAACATTCCAATTGGCACCGTGAAAAGTAAAGCACGCAAAGGTTTAATGACGTTACGGCAATCCTTGGGGGAGGCGGTGCAATGACGCGACCACAACAATTCAACCCGCTGTCAGAGGAGGAGCAAGAACTGGCCACCGGATATGTTCTGGGCGATCTGACGACAGAAGAAGTAACCCGCCTAGAAGCCTTGCTAACCGAAAATCCGGCGCTGATTCAGGAAATCCACGCCCTGCAAACCAGCTATGCCTTAATGCCCCAAGCTCTCGACTTGGTTGAGGCTCCCGCCAGCTTGCAGGAAAAAATTGTGCCGACGCCTGCTGTGGCCACTCCGTCTGTAGCAACAGCACCACCTCAGAGGCGCTCTCGGCGATCGCGCCTCGCATGGATACTGACGGGGTTGGGGGCGATCGCTACCCTCCTGCTTCTGACAGACAACCTGCGCCTGCGCTCTCAGTTACGTCTGGCTCAGGGCGGCAGTCCCGACCAAGTCGCCAACATTTTGCGGCAGCCGAACAGTCGCCTGATTTCCCTCACCGGATCCGATTCTGATGCCGCCGGAACGCTCCTGTTCACCCCTGGCAATTGGCAAGAGGTGATCGTCTCCCTAGGCGACCTGCCACCGCTGCCCCCCGACGAGGTGTATCACATGTGGCTCCAGCTGGAGAATGGCGATGTCATCTACTGCGGCGAATTCCAGACAGGGGAAGATGGCTCGGTGTTCGTCCGACTCACCCCACTCGAAAGCCCCCCTGAGGGTGTGCGGGCCACAGAACTGTATGTCACGGTCGATGCGGATGAAGCCGCTCCAGATCCCACTGGAGAAAGGATTATGGAAGGCGTCATCTAATCTGAACCTCGAATGGAGGGATAGATGTAGCAAATCTACCCCTCCATTCGAGGTTCATGTGGGAACAGAACTTACGCATTTTGTTGATGGTGTGGCCGCGTCCGCATCATCAACAAATTCACTCAGGATGACGCAAGGTTTGTGTCATCCTGAGTGAACAGATTTCTTGAAAAAAGATTAAGCAGCGTCCCGTCAAGCCGGAACCGCGAGCATGATCGGGGTAATGAGAACCGTTACGGTTGAGGAAGCATTCATATGCCACCGTCTGATGCACCATCCCCCAATTCCACTCCAGACAGCGCGCTACAGCAAAGCGAACTGGTGGGGCGCAAGGTTTTGGATTTGAACACCGCCGAAGATTTGGGACAGCTTCAAGAAATTTGGGTTGACCCCCGCTATCACCAGGTGTTGGGGTTTTCCTGCGAGTCTGGCCCATTGGGGATACGACGGCGCTACTTTGCCTGGACGCAATTGGAGAGCCTGAGCGACACGGCGATGATGATCAGCCAGGTCGCTGGGGTAGAGCCACGCAAGCCCAAAACAGCCGAACGGGTGCTAAGCCATGACGTGTGGACGGATAAGGGCGATCGCGTCGGGGTCGTCATCGACTACCGCATCAATCAGGAAACCGGAGATGTGCTGGACTATCTGTTTACCTCCGACGCCTGGGGAGGCTTGGCCTCCGGCACCTATGCCTTGCCGGCCAAGACCGTCATCAGCATGAATGACGCCCGGTTGATTGCGCCGGTCGAGGTACTAGAAGCCGCCGAAGTTTACACCGGAAATGTGGCGCAACAAGCCGCAGAATTTCTACAAAACGATTTTGATCGAACTCGGCAGGATGTGGGTTCGGTGGTGAGCGGAGCCAAGGCGATCGCCGAACACTTCACAAAACGCACTAAAACCTTGACAGATCAGGGAAAACAGCGGCTCACCGAAGCCGTTGAACAAACGAAAGACCAACGAGAAGCGATCGCCGAACAGGCCCAGAGCAAATTGCAGGAAGTGTCTGAGCAACTCCAGCAGCGCCGCGACCAAACCCAGGAACGGTTCTCCGAAACATCTCGCCAATGGCAAGACAACGCCACCAAGCTTAAGGGGCAACTCCAAGACAAAACGCAAAAACTCTCCGCCGATGCCCGCAAACGCCTCAACCTCCCACCCCAGGATGATGAACCTGTAGAGGAAATTTCAATTGAAGAGCTTGAGAATTGGGATGAGGAGCAACCGTAGGCAGAGGAGAGGGACGCCGAACGCAGATGGAAGCAGATTTAGAGCGATAGGTGGCTGGTCTAGCACACAGGCATTTACCTCATCTCAGCTCCAACCTCTCTGTGTCCTCTATGGTTCATACCCATTCTACAAAAAACCAAAACCAGATCATTTTTTGAAAGCCTCGCACCGCGAGGCTTTCAAAAAATGATCTGGAGTGGATGCTTAGCGAATGGGTATCACTCCCTCAGCCTAAGCCTCGACCACAACCACCATTCCCATCTCCACATGGTCAAACAGCTCTAGCACATCTTCGTTGCGCAGCCGAACACAACCGTTGGATGCGGCATGGCCAATGGAGGAAACGGTTGGGGTGCCGTGGAAGCCAATGATGCCATTCGACATTTCTGCAAAGCCAATCCAGCGAACTCCCAGGGCGCTATCGGGGCCGGGTTCATGCACTTCCCCCGTCCAAGGACTTTGCCATACGGGGTCTTCGACCATTTGGAAAATCTCAAATTCTCCGGTTGGGGTTGGGGTGCTTGAGGTACCAACCGCCACCGGATAGCTTGCCATCACCTCGTCATCGGCGTAGACAAACACCCGCCGTTCGCTCAACCGCAGCACTAGGTGTGTCACCGAAAGTTCGGTCTCGGGCAGCAAGTTATCCGCTGGAGGAGGCGCGGGCAGAGAGGGAATTTGCACACCAAGCCGCCGCATCATATTCGTTGGGGTGGGCAGGGTGTAGGTCGAGAAAGAGGGTGGGCTTGCCGTTTGAGCCGACACCGAACTTCCCAGCACCCCTAACGAAAAAAGGGTTGTGCCAGCGATCGCCAGCGATCGCCGAACCGACCGTTGAAGATATTGGAGCGAAGTGTTGTTGCCCTTGAGCATGACAAATTTATCCCCAGTTGACGAAAAAAAATGATGGTGGAGTGCCACATTCCTACATTCTTCTACTCTCACGTTTTAGCAATTTCCGCGCATTTATCACCTAAAAAGTGGACAGATCTTGGCATTGGATGGACAGATGCTTATGAGATCGGTGAGCGATCGCACCTCCTCCTCGGGGAGAATATTCAGCCCAATTTTCTCTACAGATATAACTCAAGTGCCACACTTATCAGTTAAATCTCCTACAAATGCCATTTTCAGAAGATCTTAGTAAGAAAAATTTTAGAAAGAACCTCAAGAATTTTGATTCTAGGAATAAATGACTATGGCATCGATCAGTGATATTCTCAGAAATACTCTCAGAACCATAAGAATAAATCTATGATTCTGGGTGAGCAATAGATTTTTATCTATGAATAAAGCGATGGTTGGTTAAATTCTCTAAGCACTATGCAACTCACAAATCAAATTCATTTTAGGAATCTCCGAGGAGATATTTTTGGCGGTGTTACAGCCGCTATTATTGCGCTGCCGATGGCACTTGCCTTCGGAGTTGCTTCGGGTGCGGGTGCAGCAGCAGGTCTATGGGGAGCCGTCTTGGTCGGCTTTTTCGCAGCGCTATTTGGTGGCACGCCTACATTGATCTCAGAACCCACGGGGCCTATGACCGTGGTGATGACGGCGGTTATTGCCAACTTGACCGCATCTAACCCCGAAAACGGTTTGGCGATGGCCTTCACCGTTGTCATGATGGCGGGTGTTTTTCAAATCCTCCTAGGTTCCTTACGGTTAGGGCGTTATGTCACGCTGATGCCCTACACCGTTATCTCCGGCTTTATGTCGGGAATTGGCATCATTCTGATCATCCTGCAGATTGCGCCCTTTTTGGGGCAGCGCAGTCCGGGTGGTGGTGTGCTAGGAACCCTTGGCGGTTTGCCCGAGCTTTTGACCAACATTCAGCCTGCAGAAACAGCTCTGGCTGTGCTGACCGTCGCTATCTTGCTGTTTACCCCGTCTAAACTGAAGCGATTTGTGCCACCGCAGTTGTTGGCATTGGTCATCGGTACAGTTGCGTCGCTGATGCTATTCACCAATGCCGATGCCATTCGCCGCATTGGTGAGATTCCGATGGGTTTGCCTGTGCTGCAAATGCCTGTTTTCAGTGTGGATCAGTTGCAAATCATGTTGATTGATGCCGCTGTGTTGGGGATGTTGGGTTGTATTGATGCCCTGTTAACCTCGGTGATTGCGGATAGTTTGACCCGTACTGAGCATGACTCCAACAAAGAATTGATTGGCCAAGGATTGGGTAACCTGGCCTCCGGTCTATTTGGCGGGATTGCCGGTGCCGGTGCAACGATGGGTACGGTGGTCAACATTCAAACGGGTGGTCGTACAGCTCTCTCGGGTCTAACGCGTGCTTTCATCCTATTTATTGTGGTGCTGTGGGCCGGTAGCCTTACCTCTGTGATTCCGATGGCTGTACTAGCCGGGATTGCACTCAAAGTGGGTATCGACATCATCGACTGGAGTTTCCTGAAGCGGGCGCATCAGATTTCCTGGAAAGGTGCCCTCATTATGTATGGGGTGATTGGGCTGACGGTATTTGTTGACTTGATTGCGGCGGTGGGAATCGGTGTTTTCGTTGCCAATATCCTCACCATCGATCGCCTGAGCCAACTGCAAGCCCAGGATGTCCGAGCCGTAACGGATGCGGATGACGAAATCACCCTGACAGAGACAGAGAAGAACTTGTTGGATCAAGCCGCAGGTCGTGTGCTGTTGTTCCACCTGAGTGGGCCGATGATCTTCGGTGTTGCTAAGGCGATCGCCCGTGAGCACAACGCGGTTCGTCATTGCGAAGCGCTTGTTATTGACCTAAGTGATGTACCTCACATTGGTGTAACCTCTTCTCTAGCGATCGAAAACGCCCTCAAAGACGCGCTGGATGACGGTCGAGAGATCTACATTGTGGGTGCAACCGGGCAAATCAAGCGACGGTTGGAGCGATTGGGCTTGTTCAGCTTGATTCCGCCTCAAAACCTGCTGATGGATCGCACCGAAGCCTTACGCCGAGCTGTGGGTGACGTGAGCCAGACTGCTCCGGCAGACATGCAGGTCTCCGAGGTGGGCTAACGGCTAATGACGCTTTTCCTCATCCAGGATGAGGGCTCATCCAGCATGAGTATCCAGCGCTTGTGCTTGATCAACCCCTCGTATCGGGCGAGTTTTATCTCCAGGATGATTTCACCCGTCCCATTCAGAACGTAAACTCGCCCGATACGAGTCAGCTAGTGGAGAATTTCAAAGCGTTCGTCTGTGTGAGTGGGATGGATTTGCTGTGCAGTTCGAGTCTATTAGACAGGAGGGGTTACGCTGCACCAGCACATTCTGAGAGGGTAAGGATTTAAGGTTTCTTGACGCAGTATTTGGAGTAATTTGAATGGTTATGTTGGATGGATTTGGGAGTTTCTTCCCATTAGAGGCGGTGGCATCACTGATGACGCGGATGCCCCAGGGGCTTCCCTTGCTGGGCGAAGTCGCCAGTGAGGCAGAAGCGGTAGACAAAGCGCCGCTCGTCCTTGCAGGGGTACTGCTCAGCCTGGTGGTGGTCTACATCGCCAGCAAACTGGGTGGCGAGTTGTCCCGGTTGCTCAACCTTCCCCCAGTGCTGGGTGAACTGGTTGGGGGTGTGGTCGTTGGAACGTCGGCACTCAACCTATTGGTCTTCCCCGAAAGTGGCGCAACTGTCGCCGATTCCACGCTGATGCCAGTCTTGCAATGGATTGGCGGTGGCCTGAGTTTGGAGGCGATCGCCCCCATCTTCGACACCCAGAGCGAAGTCATCTCGGTCTTAGCCGAGCTGGGCGTCATTATCCTGCTCTTTGAGATTGGGCTGGAATCCGACCTACGAGAACTGACGAAGGTTGGCTATCAAGCCGCCGTGGTTGCGGTGATTGGGGTCGTGGCACCGTTCGCTGCGGGTACCGCCGGATTAATTGCTATCTTCCATACGCCCACCATCCCGGCCATTTTCGCCGGTGCGGCATTGACGGCAACCAGTATCGGTATCACCTCCAAAGTGCTGTCGGAATTGGGGCATCTGAAGTCGCGAGAAGGCCAAATCATTGTTGGCGCAGCGGTCATTGACGATGTGTTGGGCATCATCGTGCTGGCGGTAGTCGCCAGTCTGGCCAAAACCGGCGAAGTGGATGTCACAAACGTGGTCTATTTGATCATCAGCGCCAGTGCCTTCCTGCTCGGTGCTATTTTCCTGGGTAAATTTTTCAATAAAGCCTTCCTGACGATCGCCGACAAACTCCAGACCCGTGGCCAGCTAATTATTCCCGCCCTGGTCTTCGCCTTTTTGATGGCTTTTCTGGCCAACGCCATTCACCTGGAAGCCATCCTCGGAGCCTTTGCGGCCGGACTGGTGCTAGATGAAACCGACAAGCGCAAAGAGCTGGATCAACAGGTCATTCCCATTGCCGATATTCTGGTTCCTGTCTTCTTCGTCTCTGTTGGAGCCAAGGCTGACCTGAGTGTGCTGAATCCCGCTGTACCCGCTAACCGCGAAGGATTAGTCATCGCTGCCTTCCTCCTGATTGTTGCCATCATTGGTAAGGTCATAACGGGTTGGGGCGTGTTTGGGCAACCCGGCATCAACCGCCTAGCCATCGGCATCGGCATGGTGCCACGGGGAGAAGTAGGTTTGGTCTTTGCCGGGATTGGTTCCGCCAGTGGCGTCCTGGATAAGCCCCTAGAAGCGGCCATCATCATCATGGTGATCTTCACGACCTTCCTAGCACCGCCGCTGTTGCGCGTTGCCTTCCGTGACCAGGAAGCCGAAGACGCCGTGCCCGCGACCGATGCTGTGAGCGAAACCTAGAAGACCCGCGATGCCCTGGATTGTTTTGCTAGTGGGGGCGATCGCGGTAAGAAAATAAAACCACAGAGGCACAGAGGACACAGAGGGAGTGGATGGGTGGATGAGTAGATGGGTGGATGAGTCAGGTTGCGTCGTGAGCGCTTAGCCGAACAGTAGTGGGGGTTTTGGCTGAATTAGCCACCTGCATCTGCGTCCATCCGCGTTCATCTGCGTTCCATTCCCCTTCCGTCGGTAGGCTGCCATAGTGAGAAGAGACGCGTAATAATCAGCTCATATGCTTCTCTTTCTTCCTAGCCTTCCCTCGCGCGTATGAATCTGACGACCACCAGCCCGCTGATTGCGTTTACTGTCTTACTTCTGGTTACGCTAACGCTGCCGCCAATTTTTGAACGGTTGCGCCTGCCAGGGTTAATTGGGCTGTTGGTTGCCGGAGTGTTTCTAGGGCCCGATGGCGTCGGCCTACTCAGCGCAGATAGCGAAGTCATGATCTTGCTTTCGGATGTGGGCAAGATCTATCTCATGTTTGTGGCTGGGCTGGAGATCGACCTGGCCGAGTTTCGGAAGACGCGCGATCGCTCCCTCTTTTTTGGAGCCGCGACCTTTGCTATCCCCATGGTGGTGGGGACGATTATTGGTTACAGCTTTGGCATGGAGTTAAACCCAGCCGTGTTGGTTGGCTCCCTGATGGCCTCCCACACATTGCTGGGGTATCCCATCGTTTCTCGCCTGGGGGTTACCCGCAGTGAATCGGTTACGGTCACTGTCGGCGCGACGATTTTTACCGACATTGCCGCCCTGCTGGTGCTGGCTATTTGCATCTCCATCCATGCGGGCGATTTTTCGGCCAGTAGCCTGGTGGGGCAACTTGGGGCGTTGGCCATCTATACAGCGATCGTGCTCTTTGGATTTGACTGGGCCGGGAAAGCCTATTTTCGCCGGACGGGGAACGACGAAGGCAACCAGTTTCTCTTCGTATTACTTGCTGTCTTTATCGCTGCCCTGGGCGCCCAAATCATTAATGTCGACAGAATCGTTGGAGCCTTCCTGGTCGGACTCGCCATTAATGATGTGCTGGGTCATAGCCCCGTCGAAGAAAAGGTCGTATTTGTCGGCAGTACCCTGTTTATCCCGTTTTTCTTTGTGGGAATGGGGCTGTTGCTCAACGTGTCGGGCTTGATCGCAACCTTTAGCACAGACCTGTTTTTGACCCTGGCGATCGTCATCGGGCTGATTCTCAGCAAGTTCCTGGCTGCCTACATCACCAAGCTACGCTATCGCTATTCCTGGCAAGAAATGGGGACTATGTGGTCGCTATCCATGCCCCAGGTCGCGGCTACCCTGGCGGCAGCGTTGGCTGGCGTGCAAGCCGGACTCCTGCCCACGTCCGTATTCAACGTCATCATTGTGCTGATGTTGGCCACGTCGGTGCTAGGGCCCATCCTGACGGCGCGCTATGCCCGTGACCTGCCCATCCCCAAACGCGACCCGGAAGAAGACACCTGGGAACCCGAAGAATTTTGGGATATTCCGGCCACGGAAGCCGATTTAGACATTGCGCACCCGTTTCAGATTGTTATTCCCGTCTCCAACCCCAATACCCAGCGGTATTTGATTGAATTTGGCAGCTTATTAGCCCGCCACGAATCTGGGGTCGTTTTGCCGTTGGCGATCGCCAAGTCCCAGGCGCATATGGACGAACCCTGGCTGGATCTTGCCCTGAACCAAAGCCGACGGCTACTGCGGCGGGCGATCGAGGCCTGCCAAGAGTTTGATGTCGAAGCCCATCCCCTCGTGCGGATTGATGATGACATTGCCAATGGCATTAGTCGGGTGGCACGAGAGCAAGAGGCCAATCTAATTGTGATGGGATGGGGCTTGCGACAAGGGCTTCAGGCTCGCCTGTTTGGCAACATCATCGACAGTGTATTCTGGTCATCCCATTGCCCGG
Organism: Vacuolonema iberomarrocanum LEGE 07170; assembly: GCA_015207365.1. Lineage (GTDB taxonomy): Bacteria > Cyanobacteriota > Cyanobacteriia > Elainellales > Elainellaceae > Vacuolonema > Vacuolonema iberomarrocanum. Next base: position 27,518 of record JADEXA010000002.1, on the reverse strand, counting down.
TCGCGATGGTGCGCCTGATGGATGAGCCCATTAATTTCCGTCGCATTCTCGTCCCGGTCAAAGTCGTCACGCCCCAAGCTGTGCATCCAGTCCGCTTAGCTCAGTTGATCGGGGATATGAACCAGGCCACGGTGACGCTGCTGCATGTGTGCGATCGCCAAACTCCAGCGGAGGCGGTCGAGAGCTTTGAAGCGGAGCTAGCCGAAACTATCAAACCGTTCCGGAGCATCTGCACCCTGGAAATCCAAACCGTCCGGGATGCCAATGTTGCACAACGCATTCTCAAAACAGCGCGAGATTATGACCTCGTCGTACTCCGCTCGATGCGCCGCCGCACCGTTGGCGGTCTGGCTGTCAGCGATGTCACAACAGAGGTGATTGGCGGTCTGAATTGCTCGATTATCCTGTTTGGCGAACCCTTGATGTAAACGCGCTCCCCCCCTGCTATGATTCGCCTTCTGATTGTGGACGACCAACACCTGATTCGCCAGGGACTTCGCACCTTGCTGGAGCTGGAGCCAGACATCGATGTCGTCGGCGAAGCGGAGAATGGCGACACCGCTGTGCAACAAACCCAAGCCCTGCACCCCGATGTGGTGCTGATGGATATTCGGATGCCGGGAATGGATGGCGTTGCCGCCACCGCCAAACTCTGTCAGGACGCAGGCCAGGGCGATCGCCCCACCCCCAAAGTCCTCATCCTCACCACCTTCGACGACGATGAATATGTCACCGCCGCCCTGCAACAGGGAGCCGTCGGCTATTTGCTCAAAGACACCCCCTCCGAAACACTGGCCGATGCTATCCGCGCTGCCCACCAAGGCTACACCCAACTCAGCCCCGGCATCCTCAGCAAGCTCACCGCCCAACTCAGTGGGCGATCGCCTACCCCACCACCCACTACCCTAAAAGACCTCACCCCCCGCGAACGAGACGTCCTCAAACTCCTCGCCACCGGAGCCAGCAACCGCGAAATCGCCCAGACCCTCTACATCTCCGAAGGCACCGTCAAAAACCATGTGACCAACATCCTGGCTCGCCTAGAACTGCGCGATCGCACCCAAGCCGCCCTCTTCGCCCAAGCCCACAGCGACGCCCTCAACGACAACCCATGACCCACATCGCACAGCTATCAACCCTAGCGCAGAAAAACTTAGCAACCCCCCAGACAAAGTCCCACCAGGGATGTTAAATTAAGAAACGCATATTATTGCTGGTGTAGCTCAGTTGGTAGAGCAGCTGACTTGTAATCAGCGGGTCGCGAGTTCGAATCTTGTCACCAGCTTTGTAAAAAAAACCTTATAGATAAACGTGCCGCAAGGGCTATAGCCCTTGCGGTTTAGCTTTTTGAACCGTTTCACAAAAAGTTACTCGGACAAGTTAAGACAATGATTGAGCAAGTTTGGAGCACAAAGTGTGATCGAAACTGTGATCAAAAATCTCCAAGGTAGGATGGCACTCTAGGATGCCATAACCCACTATCTAAAACGTTAAACACCGCAGATTTGTAATCCTTAAAGTGTGCTTTCTCCTAACGGAGACGCTTCGCGAACAATTTCGTCAGGATGATGCTCAAATTGCTTTTGACTCGAATCGCCCACTCCTATTCCTGTGCCCGCAACCACTGGATCAAGGCTTCATGCTCAAAGCTCCAGTCTGCAAAATATCAATTCCAAAGGGTGCTCATAAGCTATTCGTATAGCAGTATGCGTCATTTATTTGATATATAGATATCTTAGATACAATCGGTCAGCGACTGTTATTTCCTTTGGGGCACTTTTGCTCATAGCGCTTTGGTCGGTTTTGATTTAGTGTCTAAACTTTTTTGCCATCTTTCCATCAGAGTTATTTAATTTGGTGGACTCCAATAGATTAGCCCGTCAGAAATAACCAGTTATCAACGTTTTAGAAAACGCTGTATCTACTCTCCCTTAATCAGCCTATAAAGGTCAGAGTTTCAATAATAAATAAACGTAGTCATTCATCAAGGATCATAATTATGTCTGTGACACCCGTTGGTAACCCACCGCCTGAAGCCGATCAACTGCGTACTGATCTCGAAAGGCAACTGCCAGATATCATTGCCAGCTTTAGTGAAGTGCTACAAAAACAGTTCGGGTTTGAAGGTATTCAAGTTGGCGGGTTCACTATTGTTCCTGCAGAAGCGGCGGCTGAGAGCATATCGTGCGATGAAGAGAGCTGTTCGATTAACTGACTTGTGATCAGCTAGGCAATATTCTAGGCAGGAATAATGTAGGGTGGCACCTGGATCGGTGTGCAGCGCACGATTGTCCAAGGTCGCGCTGAGCGAGTGGAAACGGTGCGCTACAAAACCGGGGCAGGTGGGGTGCGATGTCCTCACCTTTTGTCAACCGCCGCCGCCGATGCCACCCCTACATCCCCAAAAACGCTCTCTCAAAAAGAAAAAGCTACCCAAAAGCTTCATCGGGTGATGGACTGCCTGAATACCAGCAGAACTGCAAGAGCTGTAGAGGCATCTTTCTGCGGAGATGGTTTGGTTGAGATAGCAAGCTCGCTTCTGCATCACCGAATTTTGGATGTAGATTGGGTGCCTGACGTTAGCCGAAGGGGTTGGGTAATTTTGACGGTGGATGAACGGATTGGGAAACGCTTGCCAGAACAAGTGGCGATCGCCCAAGCTCAAGCAAAAGTTTTTGTGATGGTGCGCCGAACGTGACATCTCAAACGATTGCAGAGGGTTTCATTACGGCGGCTTCAGAGATGGCAAGATTAGCGCAGGGACAAGATGCCCCATTCATTACCAAAGTCTATAAGTCTGGAGAGATTCGGCTATGGCGCGATTGCTCCTACCTGATGAATCTACTCAGCCAGTATGAGGGATAGGCGATCGCCTATTTTATTGACTTCGAATAGTTGCAGACCTTTGCGGGTATGTTGCCCTGTGTTTCAAAGACAAATTATGCATTGCATAAAACAGAAATCGATCGATCGTCTAGTATTTCGGGGAACTGCTCTTCAGCGAAGACAAAACCCAACTCAAAGACAACGACTTCCTCACCTTCACAGGCATCCCCCCAGAGGTGTTTGAATACCGTCTGGGCAACCGCTCAGCCCTCGATTGGGTGATCGCCCAATATTGCGTCAAAACCGACAAGCGCAGCGGTATCATCAACGACCCCAACCACCTCGACAATGAGCAATACATCGCCCGCCTCATCAAATCAGTCAGTTTTTAGCTGGATTTCCTGGATAAAGTTTGTGGTCAGGATCTAACCAAACAACATAGAAAACTTCTTCTATAAAGAAGCCATGAACTCTTCCATGTTGTTTGTTAGCAGATAGTGAAAATTGGTATGGAGTATCAACAAGCTGTTCCTCACCTGGAATCCCAAAACAAGTTTCACTAACTCCCTTGCTCTGCCAATCAATTGGATGACATCTTAAAGTTTTGTTTTTATTGCTATTTCTAAGAATTGAAGCAGTCATATCTGACAAAGCTTTCATTCTTTCCATTAAAGTCATCCAATACTGACCATCCTTGTTATGGAAGAAAAACTTCTCATGAGTATTATCAAAATACTTAAAAGAAAAGCTAATTCCTTCAGGTGGTTTGAGCTTTATTGCATTGATGCCAGATGGACTTTCCTTAGAAAACTCTGTTTTCTTAATCCTCTTCTTCTTCGAGCTTGCTGCCATAATACTCTTTCATCCAAGGCTTACGAATGACATTGCTTGAAGGCTTATCCATAGGTAGCCCTTTTCTGGCTTCTATCCAAGGATCTTCAAGATGAGTCATTTTTTCCAACTCATATGCATCACAAGCAAAGTATTCATCTGCAACTTCTTCGAGGAATGATTCTATATCATCAGGAAGATCAGGCTCAACATCTTCTTGAATTGGACGCCAGCCAAAATTTTTGTATTTGCTGTAAAGATCAGGAATTACTGGACCATGAATCCAGGCTTCAAAATCCTCATTAAATAAAGGTTTTTCATAAATAGCCAGATACCAAGCTTGAGCGTAGTAAACAAGCTTCTGAAGTTTGAGATTGCTTATAAATGAACCAGTTTCATTAGCTAACCAAATAAAATAATCAGCTACTTCAAAGCATGTAAACAAGCTACCCACCACCTTTACAAGCATTAAAAACAGCACACATATACTACATTAAACCTTTTAATGACGTTAAGCTATTGGGGATTCCCGGATTTATTTTAAGTTAATGTGTTTTTTGTAATGGCAACCCACTGAAATCTCCACCTATAGTGTTTTGAATGCTTATAAGAACAAAAAAATATGATATTTAGTGTTGCGTGTTTTGTGAAAATTTAGTGTTAAAAGTGTTCCTTATTAGGAAAGTGTGCAGTTCCCCAATAAGGAGTCCCGACAGAATCTAATCTACCGGGACATTTCCGTTCCGTGTAGATGTACAGTCTTTAATCAGCCAGCATCACTCACTTTGTCAAAATCCGCATCACCTAACCTTGATTCACAGTTGGCAGTTACCGCGACCATTTCTCTGGACGGGCATACCCAAGCTGAAACATCGTCAACATAAAATTACTCACCACTCGGAGAGAGCCGATCGCCAACACTCGCAAGATGTTGGGTGAAGAGCGATCGCCCCAACCTCCACACCTCACCTCAACCATCGCTATTCTGGTATGTCGTTTTGAGCGATAGTATCAATAACACCCAGAGATAGGAGTACCAGAAGCCTCATGGTTACCGATCGGATTTGCAAAAATGCCTATGCCCTCAACGCTATGTCCGATGCTGGTGACTGGAAGCATGAGCGAAAGCTGGGATGGTTGAGAGGGTTAGCCAGCCTTGCGATCGCCTCAGCCATTAGCCTTAGCGCTGGCGTGGCGATCGCCCAACAACCCGATACAACGGCTAGTACACAAGCCTATACCAACCACCTAGCCATTCAAATCACGCCTGAAGATGCTGACTCCTATTACAATCGTGGCCTTGCCCGCTACCAGCAGGGTGATTGGAACGGGGCGATCGCCGACTTCACTGAAGCGATTGAACTCAATCCGCAATTTGTCGAAGCGTATAACAATCGTGGGGTTCTGCGCCGGAATCAGGGAGATATCGAAGGGGCGATCGCCGACTTTACCGAGGCGATCGAACTCAATCCCCAGTTTGCAGATGCCTATGTCAATCGTGGCAATGCTCGCGGTGCCCAAGAAGATTTTGTGGGGGCGATCGCCGATTACGACCAGGCCATTCAACTCGACCCCACATCCCTTGGTGCCTACTACAATCGCGGCAATGCCCGCGCGAGCCGGGGAGACTTAGAAGGGGCGATCGCCGACTATGGTCAGGCGCTCGAACTCAACCCGGAATTGACCCTGGCATATCGAAATCGGGGCTTGGTGCATGAAGCCCTTGAGCGCTATGAAGAAGCACTGGACGATCTGGAGCAAGCCATTGAGTTGGGAGCCCAGGAGATGATTCCTATTCGAGACGAAATTTTAGAGGTATTGGAACAGCAGTAAGGTGGATGGACTTGCGCCATTCGGCTCAACCCTTGGTATCCTGCTATGAGGTTCTGGGCGATCGCATCAATACCCCCAACGCTGGTTGGCTAACAAAACGCTGAGTTGCGGCGGTTGAAACCGCTGCTACACAAACAAAACCCGCCGTCGCGGGTTAATGGAGTCCGCGTAGGCGGGCTTTGTAGATGTAGACGCGGTTTTAACCGCCAGCTTCGATCGTTTGTCAGTCAAACAGCCTCCAATGACAGGAGCATCAGCCCTCATGGTTACTCAGCGGAGTCACTCACTCAGCCATACCCTCAACACATTGCGCGCGGATCGTAGCTGGCGACAGAGATTTGCCAGTCTTGCGATCGCTTCAGCGGTTGCCCTCAGCACTGGTACGGCGATCGCTCAACAACCCGGCGCGGCAGCGATGGCACAACGGGTCGCGGCCATTGAAGCAAAGCAGAATGCCAGACCCCAGACTGCCGCCGACTTCTATCAGCGTGGCGTTACCCGCTATGAGCAAGGAAATGTAATCGGGGCGATCGCCGACTTCAACCAAGCCATCGCACGCGACCCTGACAATGCCGATGCCTACTACAATCGCGGGGTTGCGCATGTTGCCCAAGGCGACTTTGTAGACGCCATTGCCGACTTCACCCAAGCCATCAACCTCAACCCTGAGGATGTCGATGCCTATACCAATCGGGGGTTAGCGCGGGCGGCACAGGGGGATTACACCGGAGCCATTGCCGATTACTCCATCGCGATTGAGCGCAATCCTGATGATGCGATCGCCTATTACAACCGTGGCCTTGCCCGTGCAGATCAGGGGGATTTGTCTGGGGCGATTACTGACTTTACAGAGGCAATCAAACGCACGCCTGATGATGCCAATATTTACAACAGTCGGGGCTTTGCGCAGTACCTGAGAGGCGATTTGGACGGGGCGATCGCCGATTATTCCCAAGCCATTGAACGCAATCCCCAAGATGCCATTGCCTACAACAATCGCGGCCTTGCCTACGCGAGTCGAGGAGATTTGAGGGAGGCCACCATTGACTTCGGCCAAGCCCTTGCCCTCAATCCCGACAATGTAGAAGCCTATACCAATCGCGGCAATGCCCGGGCTGCGCAAGACAATTGGGAAGGTGCGATCGCCGACTACTCCCGCGCCATTGAACTCGACCCCGAATATGGCTTTGCCTATGGAAATCGGGGGCTGGTCTATCGAGATCTGGAACGCTATGAAGAAGCCCTGGCCGATCTGAATCAAGCGATCGAGTTGGGTGTCCAGGAGCTGACTCCCCTCCGGGACGAAATTCAACGGTTATTGGGTCGACCCTGAGTACAGGGCAAAACCCCTGATTGCGTGTGGCGCGGGCACCGCCCGCGCCACACGCAATCAGGGGTTTTAGCCGGGGTTCGATTTTTGATCCTGTACTTAGGAGCCAATAATAAACCGGATGGGTTTGCGATCGGTTCTTCTATCCAAAGCTGTAACTCGGCAAAAGAAAACAGCAACAGGGATTTTGGGCAGTATTTGGGTAACAGATAAAATGACACCCAGAAATATGAGCGACCAGACATCTTATGGTTAATAGCCTAATTCGCTGGACAGTCCGTGGCCTCAACGCCTTGGCCAATGGTGACACCCAGAAACGACACAACATGATGCAACCCTGCCGACCATCGGGCATTGGTTTTAGGGATAAGCAGCAACAATCGCGCGATATCGCACCACAACGGCTGGGGTGGTTGATAGGAGTCGTGGGCATTGCAGCCATTTTAGTCATGACCCTTAGCTCTGGCATTGCGATCGCCGAGCCACTAGACCCAACGGCCAGCATCCAGATGGCGGCGACGAGTGCAGCGGCGACCTCGGCCAATGAAGCCACACCCCAAGATGCAGAGAGCTATTTCAAGCGCGGCGTGACGCGTTACGACCAAGGAGATCTGGAAGGGGCGATCGCCGATTTCACCCAAGCGATTGAGCTGAATCCTGACAATGCAGACATTTACTACAATCGAGGCATTGCGTACGTTGGCCAGGGCAATTGGGGAGAAGCGATCGCCAACTTTACCCAAACCGTTGAACGTAATCCTGACGATATCGATGCCTATACCAATCGGGGCCTCGCCCGCCGCATCCAGGGAGATTTTGCCGGAGCCGTCGATGACTTCACCCAAGTCATTGAACAGAAGCCCCAAGATGCGATCGCCTATCACAATCGGGGCCTTGCCCGGGCGAACCAGAGAGACTTAGCCGGAGCCATTGCCGATTTTACTGCAGCCATTGAACGCGATCCTGAGTATGCCAATGCCTACAACAGTCGGGGTTTGGCGTATTACTCCCAAGGGGATTTGGATAGTGCGATCGCCGATTACTCCAAAATCGTTGAGCTGAATCCCCAAGATGCGCTTGCTTATTACAATCGCGGCCTCATGCGCGCTGCCCAGCAAAACTTTACGGCAGCCATCATCAATTTCACTCAAGCCATTGAACTCGAACCTCGATATGTGGATGCCTACAACAATCGCGGCAACGCCCACGCAGATCGGGGGGATTTGGAGGACGCGATCGCCGATTACTCCCGCGCCATTGAACTCGCACCCAACTATGGCTTTGCCTATGTAAACCGAGGACTGATTTATCAGGAACTAGAGCGTTATGAAGAGGCACTCTCTGACCTGAACCAAGCGATCGAGTTGGGTGTCCAGGCAATAACCCCCGTTCGCGATGAAATTCAACAGTTGTTGGATCAGTCATAGACCTGACAGGTTTGCAACGATTTCTTTCACCTGCTGAGGGCGATCGCCTCCCAGCAGGTCGTCAAACTGAATGCCAATCCACGAATAGCTCGCCACAGATTTTTCCCGAAACCCTCGTGTTACCAGGGTTTCGGGAAAAATCGGGGTTTGGTTCTTATTGAATCGATACAACCATTGTCATTCCCATTACGGTCTTGCTACAGCATTGTGGGTGATAGTCAAAATAACAACCAGAGATAGGAGCAACCAGATGTCGTATGGTTACCGATCTGATTCGCTGGATATTCCATCGCTGTCACGCTTCACCCCATAACAGCCACTGGAACCGAGATAGCCTTATTCAACCATGCAGGACGTCGAGTCTGTTTTTTAGAACTAAGCGACGAAAATCGCATGGCACAGCCTAACGAAAGCTAAAGCATTTAAGAGTGTTCGCCATTAGTACGACGGTCATTTCAGCTATTGCCCTGAGTGCCGGAATTGCAACGGATATACAACCCGGTATGACGGCCATTGCGCAGCAAGCAGCAGCCAGTGAAGCGAATTAGAATGCCGAGGAAACTATGATGCCCCAAGATGCAAAGATCGATCACATTCCTGGTGTTACAGGTCATTTACAAGTAAATATAGATGCGGAAGGAGCAATCGCAGATCTTGACCAAGCCATTGCCCTCAATCCCCAAGATGCAACCGCTTATCTCAGGCGTGGCTTTTTGTACCAATTCAAAAGGGATTTAGAGAGAGCCACTGCAGATCTTGACCGAGCTATTGCACTCAATCCCCAATATGCAGATGCCTATTTCAATCGTGGCAATGTGCGCTACTACCAAAGAGATTTGGGCGGAGCCATCGTCGACTATACCCAAGCCATCCAACTTAATCCTCAACCTGGGCTCGCTTATACCAATCGCAGCAGTGCGCGCTATGACCAGGGGGATGTAGAAGGGGCCATCGCAGATCTTGACCAAGCCATTGCACTTAATCCCCAAGATGCGATTGCCTATACCAGTCGCGGCAATGTGCGCTATCGCCTGGGGGATTTGGACGGAGCCGTCGCCGATTATACCCAAGCCATTGCACGCAGCCCTCAATACGCACTCGTCTATTACGATCGTGGCAATGTGCACCATTACCAAGGGGATTACGCGATCGCCTATTGCAATCGTGGCAATGTGCGCCATCGTCAAGGTGATTTGGTCGAGGCCATCAAAGATTACGACCAAGCCATTGCACTCAATCCCCTAGATGCAAACGCCTATACCAAGCGTGGCAGTGCGCGCTATGACCAGGGGGATGTAATCAAGGCCGTCGAAGATTACGACCAAGCCATTGCACTCAACCCCCTAGATGCAACCGCTTATCTCAATCCAGGCTTTGTGCCTTCTGACCAGGATGATTTGGGCAGAGCCATTGCCTATTACAATCGCGGCATTGCGCGCTGCTATGGCCAGAGAGATTTGATCGGAGCCATCGAAGATTATGACCAAGCCATCCAACTCAACCCCCAATATGCAGACGCCTATTACAATCGCGGCATTGCGCGCCATGGCCAGGAGAATTTAGTCAGGGCTATTGAGAATTATGACCAAGCCATCCAACTCAATCCCCAATATGCCTTAGCTTATGGGAATCGAGGGCTTGCATACAAAGAACTCCAACGTTATGAAGAAGCACTCTCTAACCTGAATCAAGCCATTCAACTCGGTTTAGAGAGTGCCATTCCAGTTCGAGATGAAATTCAACGGTTATTGAACCAACAGTAAAACAGGGTAATGTTGGGGTTATCTTCTTCGCTTATCGCTCTACTGCAAGACTAATTCGGTCAAAAAGAAACTGTCGTTTTCTAATCGGAGGGTCAACGGGTGTGGTTTTAAGGAATAAGCGGCGACAATCGCATAACACCGCACAACGGAAGCCGATTTGGTTGAAGCGATTAGCCAGTGTTGTGGTTATTTTAGGCACTGTTCTTAGCACTGGCGTTGCGATGGCCGGACAACCCGGCACAATCTCTACTGCAAAGGGAGTGGATACCCTACAAGAGAAGCAGGATGCCAATGAGACCGCTCCTCAAAATGCCGTTGACTATTTCAGGCGCGGTGTTACACGCTATGACGAAGGAGATTTGGAGGGGGCGATCGCTGATTTCACCCAAGCGATTGAGCTGAATCCTGACGATGCCGATGTTTATTACAACCGGGGTGTTGCGTATGTTGGCCAGGGAAATTTGGTAGCCGCCATCGCCGATTTCACTGAAGCCATCGACCGCAATCCTGACGATATCGACGCCTATACCAATCGTGGCCTTGCCCGCCAAATACAGGGGGATTTGGCCGGAGCTGTCGCAGATCTCACCCAAGTCATTGAACAGAATCCCCAAGATGCGATCGCCTATCACAGTCGGGGCGTTGTATATGCTGACCAAGGAAACTTAGCAGGGGCGATTGCCGATTTTACCCAAGCCATTGAACGCAATCCTCAATATGCCAATGCCTATAACAGTCGGGGCTTGGCGCATTACGCCCAAGGGGATTTTGATCGCGCGATCGCCGATTACTCCCAAATCATTGAACTGAATCCCCAAGACGCGCTTGCCTATTACAATCGCGGCCTTGCACACACTAGCCAGGGGAATTTGACAGAGGCGATCGTCGATTTTACCCAAGCCATTGAACTCGAACCCCAATATGTGGATGCCTACAACAATCGTGGCAATTTACAGGCGGATCAGGGGAATTTGGAGGAAGCGATCGCCGATTACTCCCGCGCCATTGAACTAAATCCTCAATATGGCTTTGCTTACGGGAATCGAGGGCTGACCTATCAAGAATTGGGGCGCTATGAAGAAGCACTCTCTGACTTGAACCAAGCGATCGAGTTGGGTGTTCGGGAGATGATACCCGTCCGAGATGAAGTTCAACGGTTGTTGGATCAGCAATAAGCAACGGCTTGCGACTCCCGAAGCGTTGCAAGGGAGTTCGTTACTAGGTGGGTTGCCAATCGGACTCTGTCAGTTCTTCCTCATCCTGCATACCTGCGTCGCTCATTCCTTTGTAATTAACGGATTTCAGGTACCAGAAAGTCACAACCAGAGGCAGGACATAGCGATCCCAGGGAAGGGCTTTCATCATAATCAGGGCATTGAATACGACCATCCAGAAGAGTAGGTCGGGTTTTGAAAATCGAATACAAGCTAACAGCGCGAGGCCGTAGTACAGAGCCACTTGCATCCAGAAGAAGGGAAGTAGCTCGGCGATTTTCACAACGTTGCCGTTACCTTCGATAAGGGGTGGGAAGATGAGGCAGAAAATCAATAACCCAACGGCGATCGCCAGCCATTTCTTTTTGTTTCGATGAAAGGTTTGGATGGGGTTTTTAGGCGGAAAGAGGATGAATTCTGGAATAACGATATAGGTGCCCACAAAGGACAGAAAATTCATGGCACCACCAGGGGTTAAGGCCCAGACAGACTGCTGCACTTCGGGGGCTTTGCCGGGAATGGCGGATTCGGGTGCCAGCCCTTGAAAGAGCAATACCCAGCCCAAAATGGAGAGGGAGGCAATGGCAGGAATAATCCAGCGACGGTGCTGTTGAACCTCAACGCTTTCGCCTTTTTGATAAGCGCTTGCCACTGAAAAGAACTCATAGGTGGCGATCGCCGCCGGAAATGCCAGCATGTATTGCCGGGAAGCAATGGCCAAAACAAAGGCTAGGCCACTCAAGATATGGCGATCGCGAACATAGGCCAGCATTCCCAACAGCACCCAGATGCAGGAAATCATCTCCGTATAGAGTCGCCCACTGAGCCACAGAAAATAGGGGCAGAGGAATAAGCCAATGACGCAGAGGAGGGCGCGCCCTTTCTTTGCTTTCGTTGGCCAGCCAATCATCAAAACAATGCTGATTGAAAGGACTAAGTTCAGTAGGCGTCCAGCAAATATTCCGCCACCAAATAGGTATTCGAGCGATCCAAAAATAATGAACGGTAAAGGCGTATTGAGGCTGTGGTAGCTCCTCAGCTCTTCGAGGGAGGGGAAGAGGTCATCGCTGAAAGTCAAACTGGACGACCAGAAATCCGTTTCATCCCACCAGTCTGGCCCTTGCAAAAAGTCGAGCCACGCGACAACCAGCAAATAAATGACCGTGATACCAAAAATTAAGATCGCTTTCTGCTGATACCGGGTAAGGGATTGAATGTTCATCGTTACCGCTCTGATGCATGCCTTGGAGTTGACGAATCGGCGATCGGAGCGATCCAATCGCACTTGAATGCTCTATGTAGATAAAGCTTTGCGTTTAAGTAATAGAGTAGGCGTCTGGAGCACCGGGTCTTTTGAAAGCTTCCCAACTAGACCTTACTGCGGATTCCATTTGCACCTTCGTGAACCAATGACTTTGGGCTAGAGAACCGCTCTTTGAAAAAGCCAAGGGCATTGGCCACCTGCGAGAGGAAGAGTAGGGTCATGAGCGTCACGGATGAATGGTTGCTCCGTTTGGAAAGGGGGAAGGTGATGAGGCTCCAGTAAAAGTTGAGGGGTTCTACCTTCATGGATTCTTCGATGCGCTCGCTGCGGATTTGGTGGAAGTGATAGGCTCCACGTCCATAGTTGGAGTGTTGTTTCCAAAAGGAGCCGAGGGTGAGCCAGTGAGCATGGGCAACCTTAGCGGTGGGCGCATATTGCATGGGTAGCCCGGAGTGATCCCAGCGATCGCAAAACTCCCGATCTTCCCCAGCGGCTAAGGGAAAGTTGGTATCGAACCCGCCTAGGTTTTGGTAGTGGGCGCGGGGCAATGCGAAGTTGTTGGACGCGAAAAAGTTGGCCTTGCCTCTAGAGGGGTTGAAGTAATCGTAGATGTAATCGATGAGGAGCTGACTGGCTGTCGAATAGGGATTATCGGGCAGAGCATTGGTGGTATAGCCGCCGACCAGTGCCTCGGGATGTTCAGCCAACACCTCTGCAAAGGCGCTGAGCCAGTTGGGGTGGGGCTGACAGTCATCGTCGGTAAAGGCGAGATAGGTACCCTTGGCGGCAGCAGCTCCGGTGTTGCGGGCACTGGCTGGCCCGCCATTGGCCTTACGGATGAGCCGGATCGCGAGATCCGATTCGAAGGGTTGCACCACGGTCTCTAAGGCCACTTTGCTGCCATCGTCGACGACCACTACTTCAAAGCGATCGCGTGGGTAGTCCAGTTGAACCAGGCTTTGTAGGCACTTTTGCAAGCGCTCCGGGCGATTGTAAGTGGGAATGACGATGGAGAATTCAAGGGTTGGAGAAGTCATAGCTCTCAAAATAATCGATGAATTTTTACGAAAATAAATCAAACGAACGAGTCACATAAACGGTTGTCACAATTTGCGTTCTTTGATGATTTTTAGGATGCTCATCGCTTCGGTATACCCGCCGGGTAACATCAGCCAAGCGAGGCCATAGAACATGACATACAGAAGCCCACCAATACAGAGGTCAACGAACAAAATTGTTGTGGATGGAACTACGGTTTGGGCGAAGTAGAGCAACGCGGCAGCCAAGATAGAGGCGATCGCCGGTCGCCACAGAACGCCCAAAAAGTCGGACATGGCAATCGGCGTCCGCTGCACGCAGTAAATCATGGCGGGATAGCTCAGCAGACAAATACCCACGGCATAGCCAACGGCCACCCCAAACGCGCCCCATTGCACCCCAATGGCGATCGCCAGAACCATCACTGGGGTGTGGATCAAGCTCCAGCGAAACTGGTGTTTCGTTTCTCCAGAGGACACATAAATCCACTTCGTAACCCGATAGGCAATGCCCACAAACACGGCCACGAGCAAAACGCGAAACATGGGAACAATTTCGAGCCACTGTTCCCCCAACATGAACAAGGTGACATCATCGGCCAGGACGAACAGGCAAGCCAGGGCTGGCATACAAACCGCAAAGATGAGTAGCAAGCCGCGCCGACAGTAGAGGCGATAGCGATCTGGATCGGCCAAACTGCGGCTAAAGCTCGACACCGCCACATCAAACAAGGGGTGGTAAATTTGCCAAAATGGGAAATAGGCCCACTGGTAGGCCATGGAATAGAAGCCCAGCGAGCTGGCTCCGCCGACAACACCCAGCAACACCCGATCCATCTTCATGCCAATGCGGCTAATGCAGCGAAAGGCCGTCAGATGAATGCCGTAGGAAACCGTTGAGCGTAGGTTCTGCTTGATTTCGGCGCTGGCCGGAGAGCGCTGGGGTCGCCAATCGCAGAACATCCAGTAGGCCAGCCCTTTGATCACTTGAAACAGTGTTAGCTGTAGAGCCAGTGCCCAGTAGCCAAAGCCCCTCCAGGCCAGGGCGATCGCCACCCCAACGCTGACAACCATGGCGACGACTTCGATCGTCGTCAACAGCTCAAACCGCATCTGCCGCTTGAGTAACGACAGATGCTGAAACGACAGACAAAGGCTAGCAAAGCCAATGGCTACACAGGCCACCATCCCCACCAACTCGGCTTGCCCATAAAAACGCGCCAACAGGGGGCCAGATAGGAGCAGGCCACCAACGACAAGAGCATTAATTTTGAGAGACAGCCAAAAGATAGCACTGGCCTCCTCCCGATTCAGCTCTTGCCGCTGCACCGTGGCCGTTTCTAGCCCCAGATTGCTCAGACTATCGGCAATGCTAAGCCAAGGCTGCACCATCGCCAGCAACCCAAAATCGGCAGGGACGAGCAACCTTGCCAGCACCATCGTTCCGCCAATGCCAATCGCCAACTTAATCGGCTGCGCCGCGATGGCAACCAATCCAGACTTAACAGAACGCTGCTTCAAATTGTTTTGCAGCGTCGACATTTCAAAGGATTGGTCAGATTTAGCCATAACAATGCGATAGAAGGTCCGAGATGGGATTACACACAGAGGGAGCTGGTTGAAATGGAGGTCGAGTGCAGCAGATGTTCGCCAAGGCGGCGAGCCAACGCCAGGATGGTGAAGGTGGGGGAGTAGGACGGCCCCGTGGGAAAAACGGCTGAACTGGCGACATAGAGATTATTGGTGCCAAAGACGCGGCAGTTTGTATCCACAACTCCCCCTTCAGGGCGATCGGCCATGCGCGTGGTTCCCATCTGATGCGCCGCATCGGTCATGGTTTCTAAGGTGGGTGGGTCGTCGCCGAAGTCGAAGGTGCCCAGCCCTGATTCAGCAAAGCGTTGGGTCAAGAGTTCCAGCGTTTTGGCCATGGAGCGGCGATCGCTCTCCGTGAAGCACCAATCCACCGCCAGCTTGCGTTGACCCAAGGGATCTAGCTCGTCCCCTAGTTTGACGCGGCTACCCGTATGGGGGGCCTGCTCCGTCACAAACTTGACCCGGTAATGCGACACGGGGCCATTGCTATCGCGGTAGGCCGATCGCCCTTGCAAGGTGCGCCATGCCTGCTGCACCCGCGTTTCATAGATCGGCTGCACATACAGTACATGCTCCAATAACTGATGTTCTTCCTGGGTTGGATCATCCAGGGCAAAGCAAATGCAGAATCGTGGTTTGGGGCCATAGCGCAGCTCATCGGCAAACTGCTGCGCCAATGAACCCGGACGCATACGCCCCGTATGGTGTTTGGGATGATCGGTATAGAAGCGCCCCACCATATCATGGGCATTGCCAATGCCCTTAGGCAGCTGGCGATCGGAGGTCAAGAGCAAGCGAGCCGCCTCAAACGCTCCCGTCGCGAGAATGACGACATCTCCTTCCACCACCAGCTCTCGCCCTTCTAGGGAACGGCAGGTCACAGCGGTCACCCGTTGACAGGTGGGGTCGAGTTGTAATTCCGTAGCCGTTGCCCCTAAGACCACTCTCAGGTTGCGGGACTGCCGCATCTCATCGCCGAAGCGAATCGCCGTGCGGGTGGGGCTTTCCTCCCAGTAGAAGCTACTCATTTTGAGGCCATGTGTGGTCAGCTTAGAGCGCAGAGTGGTAATTTCAGACCGCACAGCTTCGGCTTCCAGGTCACCAAAGCCATAGTCTTTGGCGGCTGAGCGGTAGTACTCTAGCAGATCGGCAAAGTCAATCGGCCATCCACTGTTCGGAACCCAAGGGCGCGCCTCAAAGTCAGAAGGCTGGAGATATTTCCACTTACCCGTCCAGGCATTGCTCGTACCGCCAAACTGGCGGACGCGGCTAACGCCTCGCATCTCGGGCGGCAGGTAGCGATGGTAGTAGGTATTGGGGTTGAGTTCGCGATGGCGCTTCGACAGAAATGTGACGTCGTTGAGCGCTTGAATCGCCAGATCGAACTTCTCGCGCCCACTTTCGAGCAGCACGACATCTCGACCGTGACGCGCCAAATGGGTGGCAACTTCAGCCCCAGCAATACCGGAGCCCAGCACGATGACCTGGCCCTTGAGCGTCGTTTGCTCACCCATTTCAAGAATGTCGGTAATCATAAACCCTCCACTTGTCACAACATCTTGTCAAATCAACAAGCACCCCTCACTCCGCTGTATGACCTCTGTCGTGCTCCGAATACCGGCTACATCAAATCTGACTTGGGTTGCATTTACCGACCTGTTTGCTCAACTTGCGGCTTCTAATTGAATGCCGCTACTCCCAGAGCTGGTTAGCATTGTCTGGAGCAGATGCTGCCCAAGGCGACGCGCCAGCGCCAAAATTGTGTAAGTGGGAGAATAGGTCGGCCCAACGGGAAACACTGCTGCACCGACGACGTAGAGGTTATCCGTTCCGAACACACGACAATCCGTATCGACAACGCCCTCTTGAGGCTGACTCGCCATACGCGTGATGCCCATTTGATGGGCCGCATCGGTCATCGTTTCCACACTCGGTGGCTCTTCCCCAAAGTCGATGGTTCCGAGTCCAACCTGCTCAACACGTTGCGTCAAGAGTTCCAAGGTCTTCGGCAGCGATCGCCGTTCGTGGTCAGTGAAACACCAATTGACCTCGAGTTTCCGCATCCCCAAGGAGTCGCACTCTTGACCTAGGGTGACGCAGCTATCCTTATGGGGAAATTGCTCGGAGATAAACTTGACTCGATAGGACGCAATCGGGCCATTTCCGTCACGGTAGGGGCGATCGCCTTGCAGGGTTCGCCGGAGCCGACCCATAAGACGCTCGTAAACCGGCTGCAAGTATAGGGAGTGCTCAAGGAGTTCGTACGCTTGCTGGGTGGCATCATCCAGTGCAAAGCTGACACAAAACCTTGGCTTTGGCCCATACTGCAACTCACAGGCGAATTCTTTCGCGAGAGATCCTGGCTTCAATCTGCCCTTGTAGTGCTTCAGGTGATCGGTATAAAAGCGCCCAACGAGGCCAGATCCATTGCCAATTCCAGTCGGGAGTTGACGGTCGGAGTTCAGTAAAATGCGCGCGGTTTCAAACGCTCCGATCGCCAAAATAACAGTTCCACCCTCCACAATGATTTCTCGCCCTTCGAGTGAGCGGCAAACGACCCCAGTCACCCTCTGGCAAGACGGATCGAGTTTTAGCTCCGTCACCGTTGCACCCAGCACAACCGTTAAGTTTTTGGACTGGCGCATCTCCTCTCCAAAGCGCACGGCTGTACGCGTGGGTGTTTTCTCCCAATAGGAGTTGCCCAGTTTCAACCCACCTGCAGCAACCTTAGAGCGGAAGGCCACAATCTCAGAGCGCATGGCTTCTGCCTCTAAATCACCGAAGCCATAGTCTTTTGCCACGGCCTGGTAATAGGGCAGCATATCGGCAAAGCCAATGGGCCAGCTACTATTGGCAATCCAAGATCGCCCTTCAAAATCCCAGGGTTGAAAGTACTTCCACTTGCCCGTCCATACATTGCTGGTGCCACCGAACTGACGCACACGGCTGACGCCACGTAATCCAGGGGGCAAATAGTCCTGATAAGTCGCCTTTGGATTTAACGCACGATGACGCTTACCCCGAAAAACGACATCATTCAAGGCTTGAATGGAGGGATCAAATTGCTTGCGACCGCTTTCCAGAAGTATCACCTCCCGACCCTGACGCGTAAGGTGTGTGGCCAGCTCAGCCCCGGCAATTCCGGAACCAACAACAACGATCTGCCCTTGTAGTTTGGTGTGCTCATCGAAATCGAGAATATCGGTAATCATAAAACCTCTAAAGACATAAGAGAGTTAGAACGAACGAGAGTTGGCCCGATCAGTGGGCATCGGACATCGTCCACGGGAAGCGGATTTTGGCCGCGAATATCCGCTTCATCACTTGCTGTTTGTAGGGGGAAATCAAGCGGGCGATCGCATGGAGGGGATGCACCCTAAACGCATGGCCCCAGGCTTTGGCCGCAGCCCAACGCTGCCCACTGCGATACAGCATGTCAGCATGGTTGAACACAAAGTCAGCCACCGTACGGCGAGGATGACGAGTAAACAGCTCCCGGTGCTTGGTCAACAGCCGCTCAAAATTTTGTTGGCGGCGTTGGGGATTGGACGACACCCGGTTCCCCCCATGGGCTGACAAGCGATAGGTGGTCTCCGGATGCCCCCAGAGCGAACACACTGGGTTGAGCCGCAGAAACAGCTCAGTATGAATGCGCGAGGTAAAGGCTGGGTCGAAACCCCCCATACCCAAAAACACATCCCGTTCAACGACCAAGGTTTGCTTGGTAATGAAGGACGTGCCAGGGGGAATGGGTTCTAGACAGAAATGAGAGCCTAAGGGCAGCGTCGGCGGACGATGGGTGACCACCACATTCCCCTGCGGATCCACAACTTCGAGGCCAAACAGCAAGCCGACGGGGCGCGGCAAGGTAGATGGGATCTGCTGGATAGCTTTCATAGCCCGTTCTGCCATATCCGGCAGCAGGACATCATCGTCGTCCAGGTAGGTAATCCACGGCGCTTGGGCGATCGCCGCACCGCGATTACGCGCCATCGGGCCGCCCTCATTGGGGTCGAGACGCAGCACCCTCAGCTTTTCGTGGTCGGCTAGACTGACCGCCGGGGTTGAGCCATCGTCAACAACGATCACTTCAATATCTGCAAACGTCTGGTCAAGGGCGCTGTGCACCGCCCGTTGCAACAGCTCAGGACGGTTAAAGGTGGGAATGATGATACTTAGCTGAGGGTGACCCATCGTTAACATTCCTCTGGCTGTGCAGTCTCTGGCTGTGCGATATCAGGCTGCGCGACAAATGTTAGTGGTTTGGCATAGTGCGCGTGCAGCCGTCGGTAGAGCGCCAAAAATTGTTCCGTGCGGCGAGCTTCACTGAAGTGGGTAAGGGCGCGATCGCGTCCCGCTTGCCCCATTGCTTCAGCCAAGTCTCGATTCTGCAACAGCTTGACCAGCCCAGTACCCAAGCTATCCACATCCCCAGGGGGTACCAAAAAGCCCGTCTGGTCTGCCTTTACAATTTCGGGTTGCGCCCCCATCGCACTAGCAATGACCGCTGTGCCGCGCATCATGGCTTCGGTCGTGACATTGCCAAACGGCTCCGCCCATAACGACGGCACCACCTGCACCCAGGCTTGGTCAAACAACGCTTCGAGATCCGATCGCGAGCGATGCCCCAGCCAGGTTACCTGCTCGCTAATGGATAAATCCTGAGCTAACTGTCGCAGCTCGCCCTCGGCACCGCCCTGCCCGGCCAGCAATAGCCGCGCGTGGGGCACCTGGGCTTGGGCGATCGCAAATGCCCGCAGTAACACGTCGATTCCCTTTTCAGGCACCAGTCGTCCCGCATAGACCACCGTTGGCGGGTCGCTCAGGGGCGGACGGGGCGATCGCTCGGGTACGCCGTTGTGAATCACCTCCACCGGGTAGAGTCCACCCGCCTCCAATTCCGCTTTCATCGCATGGCTCAGGGCAACCACCTGGTCAACGGCAGGTCGCCACCGCTGCCAGAGCTTTTGCTGCACCATCAACGCCATCCAGGTTTTGATCGGTAAACAGCCCGAGGTCAAACAAACGCGTCCGGGTGCCGACTGGCACGGCTGCCCATCCGGTAAGACGTTCGTACCCACCGGGCAGATCGCGTTGTATACCGATGTCTGATACACACAGGGGATGTCTCGCAGCAATGGCAGAATCAACGGCGATAGCTGAGTGAGGAACATCCGTATATGGGCAACATCGGGCTGAAATTCCGCTAGAACCTGCCGCAAGGCATAGTAGGCTGAGACATTTGCCGTTTGTGCCAGCACCCGAATCTTTGACGTAGCGCCAAAGCAGGTATGGTCGGCCAGTTGCGGATAGTCCTCCACCTGTATTGCACGACTGGAAAACAAGCGCACCTCATGACCACGCTCTAGTAAATTTTGGCGCAGCGAAAGGACTTGTAATTCAGCGCCTCCTGTCGCAGTGCCATAGTCATGCAGCAGAAGAATTTTCATCAACTTTACCTGTAAGCGTCTTGGAAGCCGCCTCGGGGGCGCTCAAATAGAGCCGATCGGATCTGGGTAAGTCTTGCTGGAGCCAATTCTGGGCATGGCGGCGGGTCAGAAACCCATTCAGCAATCGCTCTGCTGGAGCCAGCAGACCATACATCAAGACCTTTTCCACCAACCGCGTTTTCAGGAGCCCAAAGGTTAGTTTTTCGAAAACACGACGCTGCAATAGGCCGAAGGTCAACCGATCCAAGATCGGCGACAGGATCATCTTGCGGCGACGCCAACCCATGGCCTTGTACTTATGGGTGAAGTAAATGTCTTCAGACAGATTCCACTTCTGCTGCAGGTGCGCTAGGCTCGATCGCTCCCACGCATCGCTCCAGCGCAGCATGTAGTAGTGCAAATCCGGCAAAGTCCAGGCGATTCCAGGGACATAGGTAACAAGGGAATCTGGCTCAAAATAGACGGATCCTCCAGCTTCAGCCACGCTCATGCACAGATCGACATGCTCTTTCGTGTTCATGAAGCGTTCGTCCAACGGCCCTAGCTTTTGAAACACTTGCATGTTGACCAACATGCAGTGGAACTCCACTAGTTCGGCCTGTACCCGCTCGAGCTTGGCTCGGTTTTCAGTAACCCGTTGTCCTTGGCGGGTCATTTTCTCCCGCATGCGCCGCCGTCCCTTTACATCGACGATGACACGGGCTACCCCATTGGCAAAGTGGATAGTCTCATGCACGGGTTCGTCCTGGCAGGTGAGGGGGCCTACGATATCCGCATTAGCCTCTTCAGCGCATTGCACCAATGCCTCTAGCCATCCCGGCGAGACAATCACATCGTTATCGACAAAGGCGACATACTGGGTCTTGACCTTAGAGATACCGATATTTCGAGCCTGATTTGGAGTCAAAAAGTGGTCGACACGAACTAACTCGAACCCCTTCTCTGTAGCCTGCGTCGCTAGATAATCGCGAACCGATGGCGGCGAATTGCCATCGACATACACCAGATGAAATGGCATCTGCGTATGCTCGTACAGGCTATCGAGAGATTTTTGGGTAAAACTAAAGCGTTCTCGGGGCGAGACAACGATGGTAACGTTTGGTGATTCCATCAACTTCAGTCCTCTTAAAATGCAGTAACTTGGGCAGTTATTTTTAGGGCTAGGTTAGGGTCAGAGCGCGATCGCTCCGAGCAATCCACAGATTCGTCGAACTCCTACGCCGCCCGAGAGAGCGAGACAGAGTCGTCCTTGGTACTCTGGGCATCCTGCTTCACCTTCGACCATTCCTCGTTGGTGAAGTTTTCGTGGTAAGACCGTTCCACATTCACATTCCAGATGTCATGTTGCTCGCCCACGATGTTCTTCGCCGCCAATAGCGCCGTCAACATGGAATGATCCTGGTTGTTATACCGGTGCATGCCGTTGCGACCGACCGTCTGCAAGTTTTCGAAGGTTTTGATGTAGTCTTCCAATACCTTCAGATGCTGGCGATATTCGCCGTCGTAGACGGGATAGGCTTTGTACTGGCGAATGATGCAGCCATCCTCAACATCACCGGGCTGCACCCCAAGATTCAGACGCACAATTTCCTGCGACGCCAGCTCAATTAGCTTGTCATTAGACATCTCCCACAAATCATCCCCTTCACTGCAGAAGTACTCCATACCCAAGCAGGTTTTGCTGGAGTCAGGCACCATTTCAGGGCTCCAGTTCTTGAAGTTTTGGATGCGGCCTACCCGAAACTCAGGGCTGTGGATATAGAGCCAGTTGTCGGGGAAGAGCTCGGGGCGGTCGATAATCAACGACACAATCAAAAAGTCGCGGTACTTGAGCCCCCGGGCAGCGGCCAGTACCTCGTCAGGTGGGAGTGGGTCGAGGCGATGCACCAAAGCGGCGATCGGCATGGAATTGACGAAGTGTTCACCCGTCAATTCAGAAAGCTCATCCCCTTGCTTGAGAATCACCTTCGTGATGCGTTGACCTTCGCGCTCCACACGCACCACTTCGGTGTTGAGATGCACCGGCGAACCATGCCGTTCCAGCAATTCCTGGCAGCGTTCCCACATCATGCCCGGGCCGAGACGAGGATAGTCAAACGTCTTGATCAGGCTCTTTGCATTTTGATTGCCAAACAAGGCATTGAGCACCGCTTGCTTCAGCGACAAGTTCTGAATGCGCTGCGCCGCCCAGTCGGCTCGAATCTGGCTACAGGGAATGCCCCAAACTTTCTCTGTATAAGTTTTGAAGAAGATGCGATACAAGCGCTCTCCAAAGCAATCAATCACCCAATCTTCGAAGGTTTCCGCTTCGATATCTCCAGCCACATACTTCTTTGCCTTAGCTTTGAGATAGCTGGCCACGATATGGGTGCTGGTTATGGGGCCAAGATTTTTCAGCGTCTTCATCAACGACAGCGGATAGTCGTAGAACTTGCCGTTGTAGTAGATCCGGGACATGCGTGGCGTTTGGATAAAGTCGTCACCCAGAATCTCTTTCCAGACCTCTTGAACCTCGCTCACCTTCGTGAAGAAACGATGACCGCCAATATCAAAACGGTATCCCTTGTACGTTTCGGTGCGGGAGATGCCACCCACCTTGTCGCCTTTTTCTAAGACGATGGACTGCTTGCCATGCTTCATGAGCTCATAGCCTGCGGTAAGTCCGGCGGGACCACCACCAATGATAACGACTGGGAAAGACTGCATATCGATAATTCCTTAAAACTGCTGAGTAACGCGCATGGGACGTGGACGACGCGCATGGACATTAGTGAATGGCCTATTCGGAGATGTCCTGCCTCGAGCAAACGCGTAGAACGGATGCGATCGCATTACTTGGATCGGAGAACTCCATAGGGTGTAGGAGGGTTCGGTAATCGAAAACGGCGCATAAAATGACATAGCATGCCGTAGGCAAACGCCGCTCCGCCATAGAGGAAGTAAAACCAGTGCCAGGGTACAACTTTGAGGGCGAAAAGCAGTCCCCGCTTGCGGTAGAAAAAGAGATAAACGTCTCTATTGATGATCAATAAGGTAATAGACAGAATGAGGGCGATCGCCAAGGCCATGGGAGCAAATGGGCTAGCGATGAGACACCCTACCAGGGCAAACACCATCAAGACGCTTAAGCGATTAGTATGACTGAGATTCAAATCTGCATCAAAGCGGCGATCGCTCAGAATCAAATCCGCCCATGGCAGCGCTCGGTAGAAGACTTCCGCTCTCAGCAAGGACATGGGCGTCCAACGCTTCAGGTGCTTCACCTGAATATCCTTACATAAACGGATAGCATAATCGGCCTGCCTGAGTCGATAACCCAGTTCGATGTCCTCTACACAGGGCTTACGATAGCTTTCATCGAAACCGCCAACGGTCTGAAACACCGATCGTCGAATAGCACCACAAGCGCCCCAGAATGTAAAAGCAACATCCGAAGACACCTGATGGGTGTAGTGATGAAACAGATTCTTATATTGAGAGAGGAAACCTTCATCCCCCGGCGCATCGTCGTAGGAACCGATTAAAGCCGAGAGTTCAGGGGCTTGCTGAAACGCGTCTTCAACGCGTGCCAACGTATCAGAATGAATCGTTACGTCAGCATCAATGAAGAGCACAATATCCCCTTGCGCTGCGTTAGCTCCTCGATTGCGCGCTCGGGCTGGCCCACCCGGAGATGGATACCGAAAAACCTTGGCTCCAAACGATTCTGCAACCTCCCGAGAGCCATCAGTATCACCATCGGCGACCACAATAACTTCATCGGGTTGTCGAGTAGAATCCCTAAAACTCTCGAGACAGCGGACAAAGCTGTCTCCTCCATTGTGAACCGGAATAACAACCGAAATTTTGAGTTCCATTGAAATCTAAGTCAATAAGAATGTCATATTCCAGAGCTCGCGTAAACGCTTTACACCCTAACAGACCTAACAGATCAGTAGCAGGGAACTAAATTACGTCTTCGACAAAATGAATTATTCTTGGGGGGCTAAATTTCAAGATAAACAATTCAGAACTGGAATTCAGTAAGAGTAATTGACCAAAACTTGACCTTTAAATACTCTTGGTTACTGCAATACGCACCAGAGAAAATCCTCACGAAAAAGATTTCACTAAGGAGCTAAACTACTTATCCCTCAAGCATTCTCAATACTTTTTATAGTGGAAAAGTAACATGGCTTTCATTAGAAAACCATGAGAATATTCTCACCTTTATAAAACCTTTACGGTTCATTAAGTATTGATCACTAGCCTCACCATACACCTGCAACAATCGGTAAATTGGCAACTTATCTGTGGGAGGAAAATAGCCTTTTGGGTCAAAACCTGTTGAGCGTTCGTCTCTACCTGTAGAGGACAAACTTTGAGGTGTTTAGTTCCCGAGAGTTAGCAAAATCAGTAAGGTCGTATTCTGACTGATGTGTTTAGAACATTGGGCTTTACGAAGCTCTCAGCCTCGTGAGTCTCTCGTGAGTCCTCCACTTGTATGGTTTACGGATTTCTCACAGTATCTTCAGAGAGGTTGCCCGAGGGTTAAAAAACGGACATCGTATGCACAGTAGCTAAATACGGGGTTGCAAAAGCCAAGGATGATTTTTTCTGAGAGGGGGCGCACCGCGCCCCCTCTCAGAAAAAATCATCCCCTCAATCAGCAATGCGCTAAATACAGTTTATCACTGGCGACTGTGTACTGTATTCCCTTGAGCTAAGTATAAATAGAAGGTTTCACTGGAAACGATTGACGATTCAAACTGGATCAGCTCATCAATTGTCATGTCCATGGCATTGAGAGATTCCAAAGGATCAGTCAATGCTAATACGAGCGTTTGCCCCTCTGTCCTGTCAAGCTTGGTTCGAATCGCGTCTAGGAGCTCCCCTTCGTCTTCAATTTCTGGAGCCCTGGTTGTCCAGAAAGAACCAAACTCTCCATACTCTGGATAGTAAATAGGTTTATTCAGATAGCCAGAAAGAAGACTGGCTTGACGATACCGAGAACCAAAGATTTCCATCTCAGACAGATTATGGTCACGCAGATAGGCGGCTGCCAATTTACCGGTAGAAAACGGATAGAGATAGTCCATTCCGGCAGCATGGATTCCTGCCAGAAACTGAACCGCTAAAACTAACGTGAGAAAACGACGTTGGAGTAAAAATCGATCGTTCTCCGTTGTGATCTTAGAAAAAATTTTCGATGGACGTTTGGAGATATTTGGAGGCTTTGACAGATGCGCATTCGATAGCCATAGGCTCATGATAAAGAGGATGAAGAAATGACCGATGTGGCGATTAAAGGCGTCATCGTGGATGCCTAACCGAAATATGAACAATATGGCATTCCCCACGACGTACATACAGAGTACTGGGAAGTTCCGCGAAAGAATGTAGGTGGTGATGCCTAGCATAGCGATCGCCAAACCCAAGGCCAGATAATCTCCTACAGCAATTCCAAAGAAGGAGAATACCTCATCATTTGCTGTCAGAAGATTTGTATTCCAAAAGTGAACATCAGAGAATGATGAAATTGGCGCATAGCTCTTCCAGATATCAGTCAACGTACGAGCTACATTAGCAACTAAGTCCGAGGCTGAAAGACTCCTACTGCTTATGTTGGGTATCATCTGCAGAGTAGAGGATGATACAAGAACATCAGGTCTAACATCTATAGACAAAAAGTTACCTGTCAATTGGGGCAACATTACCCGCAGCAGTTTTAGTGCGGATAGCCCCCAACCCGCACCGAGTACGATTCCAGTAATAGCAATTTGTTTATGCGGAATCTGTCTAACGTTGACTTGTCGAAACACATCTAAGAGCCAAAACAAAGCCAGGGCAATACTCACCATAAAAGCATACACATTTGTATTCGCTGCTAAGGCTAGTAACGCTGCCAGGAGTATGTATCTTGGCTTTGGACGGTAGTAGGCAACGCAGAACAGCAATAGAAAAAGAACACCTAGGTTATAGTTACGACTAACAAACGTATATTCAAAGAAGATGAAGTAGCTAAATGATAGGAAGAACTTTTGAAGTGGCAAAAATGGAGAATGCCGAACAATGATATAAACAATTCCGAGGGAAATTAGGAAATGAAAAACTTGAACAAAGAAGACTTGCTGGGTCATTTGGCTGATGCCATACAGGCATAGATGCCAAAGGGCAGGATGCCCTTCGTACTGCATAACGTGAAATAAGTCGAGAACCGATGCGCTGTCTCTTGCTAACAGCCAGGCTTGCATTTCGTCACGCCACATTTCGTGCTGAAGAATGCCGAAAAAACCAAAGACAAGAAAACCAACGAGAATCCAGTTCTCAATAGAAGGAGTTCGTTTCAGCATCATTACTATTAAGCCGTAAGATAAAAAATTCGCAATCCCGAAGCTTAGAAAACGTGATTGAAATCTCTAAGCATGGGCGTAAGTGATCGATAAGATCCCTCCGTTATTGGCCAGAGCTACGATCGCACAATGGATGACATCGTACTCTTGATAACTTTCTAAAAAAGGATAAAAAGTAAGCCGTACTGAATAGAAGTCTGAACTTATCCTAAAGCAGGACTATCCCAAACACGACAGCAATATCGTAATGATCTAATGAATCTTTCAAGCTATCTATTCGTTAGCAGCATTACCGAATCTTGCGGTGTTGCTGGACTACGTCACAGATTCAGGACTTAGGTATTGTGTTAATTTTGTGGCCACATTGCGGCCACAAGATTAACGAATTCACGCAGGATGACGCGACTTCTGCGTAAGCCCTGCATGGAAGCAATGGTAAGTAGCTCGGCACGATGAAAAACCAGACTCTAAAAACCTGTGCCGCCCGCAACGTATTTGTTTAGCGGGAATCGTCTGGGGAGAGAGGGGGTAAGGTCATGGCCTCAGCCACCCAATCAATAAAGGAAACACCTTGCTGCTGAGCGGTGGCGGCCAAGGAGGTCAAAATCTCCCAGGTGT
>JADEXA010000029.1 GCA_015207365.1 Vacuolonema iberomarrocanum LEGE 07170 | reverse complement strand
CACCTGGGAGATTTTGACCTCCTTGGCCGCCACCGCTCAGCAGCAAGGTGTTTCCTTTATTGATTGGGTGGCTGAGGCCATGACCTTACCCCCTCTCTCCCCAGACGATTCCCGCTAAACAAATACGGCGCGCCCCACACAACCGTACTTAACTAACGCGCATAGCGCTATAAGTCGGTGATTTCGCTGTTACCGAATTCGAACCAGGTCAGGTTCGTCAAGCTGGCTAGTGGCGACAGATCCGTTATGTTATTGTCTTTGAGGCTAAGCCAGGTCAACTGGGTTAAGTCAGCTAATGGCGACAGATCGGTGATTTGATTATTACGGAGCTGCAGCCGAGTCAGATTGGTGAGGTTGGCCAGCGGCAACAGGTCAGCAACGGCAGTGTTCTCCAGGGTAAGCTCGGTAAGGTTCGTCAAGCTGGCTAACGGTGATAGATCAGTAACCGAGCCAAAAAGCTGCAGCCTGTCCCAGTTGGTCAACACGGCTTCGGCCTGGTCACAATCCTGTGTGTCGGCTTCGGCCAGCAGCACCTCAACGGTCTGCTGCACCTCTGAGGACAAGTTAGCCTGGTCACGGCACCAGTCGGCAAACCTTTCTCCCCCACCCGCAGAACGTCCGTTTTGGGCGGTAAGGTTTGCACAACTGATCAGCACAACTAAAAACGACAATAGGCTCAGGACGATCGCTCTCTTCATCATCGTTCCTCATCACTTTTCGCTTAGCCTAGTCCGCCCATTCATAGGGCGATCGCCCGAAAACAGACAAGTCGTTGGCTCAAACCCGACAGATGGTTTCGGGTTGCACAGGGCACGTGCGATCGCCCAATGGATTAGCCACAAGAGAAAGCACAGTCAGATTAGTCAGACTGGCTAACGGAGTGACATCCACAATTTGATTGGACGTGAGATAAAGCTCGGTGAGGTTGGTCAAATTTGACAGGGGTTGAACATCTGTAATCTGATTGCTGTCGAGACTTAACCGAGTGAGATTTGCGAGCGTCGCGAGTGGAGCTACGTCTGCAATTTGATTGTCGCCGATGGCAAGCTCGGTCAGGTTAGTCAGGTTGGTCAAGGGCGTGATGTCTACGATGTCGTTGACATACAGGCTGAGCTTGGTCAGATTTATCAAGTCTGACAGAGGCATAAGGTCTACGATGCGATTTTCACCCAGGGCAAGTTCAGTCAAATTGACTAGCCCAGCTAGTGCAGAGATATCGACGATTTCATTGCCCCAGAGGGAAAGTTCCGTCAGGTTTGTGAGCGTCGCAAGTGGTTGCACATCGATAACGCCTCTATCCCAAAGGTCGAGTGTTGTCAGGTTCATGAGTCTCTGTTGAGCGCGATCGCACCGTTGCGTTTCAGCTTTTTCTAAAAGCAAGGAAATCGTGTGCTGGGTTTCTGGAGATAAATGGGCTTGGTTGCGACACCAGTCGGCAAAGGTTTCTGAAGCATCCCCGGCTCGCATCCCAAGGTTTGCACAACTGAGCATCACAACTAAAAACGACAACAGGCTCAAGACGATCGCTCTCTTCATCACCGTTCCTCATCACTTTTCGCCTAGCCTAGTCTGTGCGTTCATAGGGCGATCGCCCGAAAATAGACAAGTCCTTGGCTCAAACCCGACAGATGGTTTCGGGTTGCACAGGGCAAGTGCGATCGCCCAATGGATTACCCACAAGAGAAAGCACAGTCAGATTAGTCAGACTGGCTAACGGAGTGACATCCACAATTTGATTGGACGTGAGATAAAGCTCGGTGAGGTTGGTCAAATTTGACAGGGGTTGAACATCTGTAATCTGATTGCTATCAAGACTTAACCGAGTGAGATTTGCGAGCGTCGCGAGTGGAGCTACGTCTGCAATTTGATTGTCGCCGATGGCAAGCTCGGTCAGGTTAGCCAGGTTGGTCAAGGGCGTGATGTCTACGATGTCGTTGACATACAGGCTGAGCTTGGTCAGATTTATCAAGTCTGACAGAGGCATAAGGTCTACGATGCGATTTTCACCCAGGGCAAGTTCAGTCAAATTGACTAGCCCAGCTAGTGCAGAGATATCGACGATTTCATTGCCCCAGAGGGAAAGTTCCGTCAGGTTTGTGAGCGTCGCAAGTGGTTGCACATCGATAACGCCTCTATCCCAAAGGTCGAGTGTTGTCAGGTTCATGAGTCTCTGTTGAGCGCGATCGCACCGTTGCGTTTCAGCTTTTTCTAAAAGCAAGGAAATCGTGTGCTGGGTTTCTGGAGATAAATGGGCTTGGTTGCGACACCAGTCGGCAAAGGTTTCTGAAGCATCCCCGGCTCGCATCCCAAGGTTTGCACAACTGAGCATCACAACCAAAAACGACAACAGGCTCAAGACGATCGCTCTCTTCATCACCGTTCCTCATCACTTTTCGCCTAGCCTAGTCTGTGCGTTCATAGGGCGATCGCCCAAAACCAGACAAGTCGTTGGCTCAAAACTGACAAATGGTTTCGGGTTGCACAGGGCAGGTGCGATCGCCCAGCGGATTGCCAGCCAGTCGAAGTTCATGCAAGTTCGACAGACCCGCCAATGAAGACACATCTGTAATCTCGTTATCAAACAAGAAAAGGAGTTCTAGGTCAGTTAGATTCGCCAACGGAGAAATGTCCTGCACGATATTGTCACCCAAATCAAGAGCAATCAGATTCGTAAGATTAGTTAAGGGAGAAGCATCTGCGATTTGATTACTCATGAGAACAAGTTGAGTTAGATCACCCAAGTTTTCTATCGCGGAGATATCTTCAATTTGATTGCTCATCAAAATAAGCGTCTCTAGATTCGTCAGATTTGCAAAGGGAGATATGTCCGAAACAGCATTGAAACTCAGCTCAAGTATGGTCAGATTTGTTAGGCTAGCTAACGGCGATACATCAGTAATTTGATTACTACCAAGCGCGAGAAAAACCAAAGCGCTTAGATTTGCTAGTGGAGTAATATCTACAATCTGATTATCAGCAAGAAAAAGCGTTTTTAGACGGCTTAAACTTGCTAGTGGAGACAAATCCACAATTCGATTCTGAGGTAATTCGAGCGTCTCCAGATTGGCCAGACTCACCAACGGAGACAGCTCTACAATTTGATTGGTACCCAGATTAAGTTCACTCAGATTTATCAAATTTGCCAAAGGCGATATATCTGTAATCTGATTGCTATCGAGGATAAGTCTTGTGAGATTGGTGAGGCTCATTAATGGAGACAGATTTGAGATTTGGTTAACACCCAAATCAAGGTCAGTTAAGTTTGTTAGATCGGCTAACGGCGATAGATCTGAAATCTCATTAAAATTCAAATTAACCTTAGATAAACTCATCAGATTTGTTAATACTGATATATCGGAGATGGAGTTATAACTCAAGTCGAGTACAGCCAGATTTTTTAGATCTGCTAGAGGAGACCAATCAGTGACCAATATACTACTGAGTGTAAGCGTGGTTAAATTTTCTAGGCTTGCTAACGGAGCAATATCAGAAATTTGATTGTAATCAAGAGAAAGTGTCGTCAAACGGCTTAGACTAGCTAATGGCGACACATCTACGATCTGATTGTAATGAAGATAAAGCGTTGTCAGGCTAGTTAGATTAGCTAACGGAGATACATCCAGAATTTGATTTTGGTTGAGCTGAAGTATCACCAAATTATTTAGATTATTTAATGAAGATACATCTGAAATTTCATTGATACTCAGGTCAAGCTCAATTAAATTGGACAAATTTGTCAACGGAGACACATCTGAAATTGCATTTCCACGAAGCCTCAATACTGTCAAATTCGTTAGAGTTGCCATTGGGGAAAGATCTGAAAGCTGCCGATTTTCTAAATCAAGCTCCATAAGAGCTGCTAATGCTGCATCGGCCTGTTCGCAATCTTGGGTTCCAGCCGTCTCTAGCAACACTTCAACGGTGCGGGCTGCTTCCGGACTCAAGCTAGCTTGGTTTAGACACCATTCTGCAAAGGTTTCAAACAACTCTGGCTCGCTTTCACTTTGAGCCAAAACATGGGTACTACTCATGCCCAGTATGAACGCTGACAATAAACCAATGGTGAATGCTTTTTTCATGATTTTGCTCTGTAACTACGAGGTTGACTTACGCTGGGCATCGAGCATCAAAACACAGGGATTAAAATTCGCAAACAGTCTCTGGCTCTACAGGGCAGGTGCGATCGCCAATCGGATTGCCCACAAGAGATAGCCCAAGCAAATTAGGAAGACTCGCTAGTGGAGATACATCTGAAATTCCGTTGTTGTCGAGGCGCAGAAACGACAGATTCAATGACTCTTTCAGCGGTTCAACATCCATAATCAAGTTTTCCGACAAGTCAAGCGTAATCAAGTTAGGTAGATTCGATAAGGGCGATATATCCGCAATCCTATTTGTCTCAAGAACCAGCGAGGTTAGATTGCTCAGATTCGACAGCGGAGACAGATCCGAAATTTGATTACTTCTTAGATCAAGTAAATTCAGATTGCTTAAGTTAGCTAGAAAAGAGAGATCTGAAATCTCACTGAATCCAATACTAAGTTCGGTCAGATTGCTCAAACTAGCTAGTGGAGATAGATCCGGAATCTCATTGATACTAAGGTGGAGTTCAGTCAAATTACTCAAATTGGTCAATGGAGACAGATCTGAAATCTCATTGCTACCAAGATTGAGGTTGACCAGATTGGTTAGATTTGCCAACGAAGATAGATCTGAAATTCGGTTTCTCCATAGAGAAAGCTCTGTTAGATTATTCAAATTAGCTAACGGAGACAGATCTGAAATCTCATTGATACCAAGATTGAGGTTGGTCAGATTGGTTAGATTCGCTAACGGAGACAGATCTGAAATCCTGCGATTACGCAGAAGGCTGAGCTGAGTCAAATTGGTTAGAGTTGATAAGGGAGAAAGGTCTGAAAGCTGCCGAAGCTCTAAATCAAGCTCCGTTAAACTCATGAGTGTTGCCTCTGCCTGGTCACACTCTTGGGTTCCAGCTACTTCTAGAAGCACCTCGACGGTGTACGCCGCTTCTGAAGCCAAGCTACTTTGATTTAGGCACCACTCCGCAAAGGTTTCAAACGATTCTGAATCACTTGCGCTTTGAGCGGCTACAGGATCACTGCCCATGGCCATTGCGAACATGGATAACAATCCAACGGTGAATGCTTTTTTCATGGTTCTTGCTTTGTAATTTCGAGGCTAGCTAACGGTAGAGGTCAGCTCAATCCAGTCATCGAGCATCAAGACACAGGGATTCAGACTCACAAACAAGCGCAGATGTAGGGAATAGACGCGATCGCCCATCAGCTTGCTCGCGAGGCAAAGCGCCATCAAGCTAAACAAGCTGACTAGCAGCGTCACTTTCGCAAGCCCGCTACGATTGCAACCAAGTCGTATCAAATTAGGCAGGCTTGGATTAAACCGCTTCCATATTCGCGTTGTTCTTGAGCCAAAACATCGCCAGATCGGTCATATTTGCTAACGACAAAGAATCGGTCACCAATTCAGTAAGGGTGTAGAGATTTATTACTGTTTGGAACCACAGGCGATGTCCGCACATCTAAACACCCTTACTTTTTGGGGACGATCACCTATGCAGGATCTGAAGGATAACTGTGCTTGGCTTTGGGTCAAGCGCTAGGGTTAAAGATTTAACGATGTGAACTTTCTTGTTCTTTCCTATCCGGTGTGATAACACGAGAATTAATACCTAACCGATGTGAATGTATGCAATCTGAAGGCTCTCAATTTGATGTGGCGATCGCAACGCGTTTCGTTCAGCTTGTACTAAGTTGCATCCATCAAGAGTATCCGCACAGCAACATTTTTTGGTTCAACAGTGATGAGGATGTTAAACCACCCCGAGATATGACTCCGGCCTTCTATGGCTGTTTAGATTGGCACTCAGCGGTGCATGGTCACTGGTGTTGGTCAGACTATGTCGCTCTTTTCCAGGCGCTCACTTTCAAGCAGCCGTCAGACATGCCATCACTCAAAGTCTGACTCCAGAGAAAATTCAGGGGGAACTTGCCCACTTACAACGCCATCCATTTTTCGAGTGCCCCTACGGTTTTGCTTGGTTGTTGCAACTCGCGATGGAATTGCGGGAGTGGAATGATGCTCAAGCAAAGGCATGGCTAAATGTCTTAGAACCGCTAGAAATAAAAGTTGCCACCAACTTTCAGCGCTGGTTGCAAAAACTGGCCTTCCCCGATCGCACTGGAACGCATTCTCACACCGCCTTTCCGGCATTGCAGAATCCAGGATGATTTTTTGAGAAGGAGCGCGTATTACGCGCTCCTTCTCAAAAAATCATCCCCCCAATCAGCAACACCGCCTTTCCTGTCAGCCTTGTCCTCGATTGGGCGCGACAACAAACTAATGCTGACCTGATTAATGCTGACCTAATTGAATTAATTGAAACAAAAGCACGACAGTTCTATCTGCACGATCAGCATTACCCATTGCATATCGAGCCGCTTGCCTACGACTTTGTTTCACCTGGGCTTGCAGAAGCCGATTTGATGCGACGCATTCTCACTCCCACAGATTTTGCAGATTGGCTAACCGCTTTTCTGCCACAGTTACTGGATCAAGCGTCAGCAGAATGTTTACAACCTGTACAGGTCGCCAATTCCAATGACTATTTGCAATCCCACTTTCGTGGGCTGAACCTAAGTCGTGCGTGGATGCTGGAAGGGATGATGTCTCGGCTCCCTACTAATGATGCGCGGCTCAATCGGTTGCGATCGCTTGCGGCTCTCCATCGTCAGTTTGGGTTGGTCGATGTGGATCAAGAGCACTATGCGACGAGTCATTGGCTGGGAACCTACGCGGTCTATTTGCTAACCGCTCGTGGGCTTGGTTCATAAGTTTTCAGCCTGAAAGTGATCCGCATACCCACGAATGAGCTTTCGTTCTGGAGCGCGATAGGTGAGGTGTTTGCTGGTCATTTTGCCGAGGCTCACTAGGGATTCGGCCATCTTGACCGCTGCGGCCACCGAATCGATAACGGGTACACCCAGAGAATCTTCTAGAGCTTTTGCCAAACCACTCATCCCCGCACAGCCCAAGCAAATGGCTTCGGCCCCATCTTCGTAGATAGCCAGTTGGCTAATGCTGGTGAGTTCTTTCAAGGTATTGAGGCGATCGCTCTCTGTGTCTAGCACCGACAGTCGCGTCGTGCGCACCGAGGCACAGCGATCCATCAGTCCCGTTTTCTGGACAGTTTTCTCCACCATGTCTCGCACCCGATGCAGCGTGGTGACGACGCTCCATTTTGCGGCCAGCATGTTGGCCACGTAGAGACTGGCTTCGGCAATACCTACCACCGGTTTTGTCGTAATCTCCCGTGCCGCTTCTATCCCCGGATCTCCCCAGCACGCAATCACAAACGCATCGGAGTTCTTATCAAAAATAATCTGTTCCAAAATCCCAGGAATAGCCAGGTATTCATCGTAGAAACTTTCAAGCGATTCAGGCCCTGTTTCGGGCTGTACCGTCATAATCTCAGTTTGGGGAAACTTAATCGCCTGTGCGGTGGCGTCGATTTGCACTGTCATAGGATGACAGGTATTGCCGTTGATGATTTTGATGCGACAGGTCGGAGAGGGTGAAGGAGAGGTCATAGGAAAGGTTCAGCCGGAGAGTTCTAAAGACGTTGAGGGGCTACCGGGGGCAAAATCATTGCGTTTCTAGCCGTGCATGCAACGCTAAGGAAACAGGATGCACTTACCAATCATCCCTCGGCTCTTCACGCGTACAGAGGGGAGCGTGACCACGCATACTGTATGTAGCTCAAGGCTGACAGATTGTATTGCATTACACAATTTAAATAGACCGGGACTGAGAGGACTGAGGATGCAGATTTGTGTTCCTATTCTGATGCGCATCCCTGTTTCCGGATAACGTTTCCGCGTTGTAGCAAACTGAGCCACGTCCAGCCAAATTGCACCCATCTGAGGATTACCTCCCCTTGCCTTCATTTCTCTATCAACAATCCGCACAGCAACTTGCCCGCCAAATTGCTAGCCAGGAGGTGCGATCGCTCGATGCGGTACTGGCCTGCCTGGAGCAAATCGAGCGTCACGATCAAACGCTACATGCTTATATCACCGTTTGCCGTGAGGCAGCGATCGCGGCTGCCGAAGCCGCCGATGCGGCTGTGCAACAGGGCGATCGCTTGGGGTCGCTGCATGGCGTTCCCATTGCCATCAAAGACTTGACCGCCACTGCAGGCATTCGGACGACCTACGGCTCGCCGCTCCATGCGAATCATGTGCCCAGCTACGACGATCTCTGTGTGGCTCGGCTCAAAGCCGCCGGAGCTATCATCCTCGGCAAAACCAATACGCCAGAATTCGGCATGGGCGCTCATTCGGCCAATGTCCTCTGCGGGCCAACGGCCACCCCCTATGACCCCAGCCGCAGTTCGGGGGGCTCCAGTGGCGGATCTG
The DNA here is from genome assembly GCA_015207365.1 of Vacuolonema iberomarrocanum LEGE 07170. Taxonomy (GTDB): domain Bacteria; phylum Cyanobacteriota; class Cyanobacteriia; order Elainellales; family Elainellaceae; genus Vacuolonema; species Vacuolonema iberomarrocanum. The sequence continues at coordinate 76,838 of JADEXA010000029.1, read as the reverse complement.
CCGTTGCCACGGCAGCGGGCATGGCCTATCTAGCCCAGGGCACCGATATGGGAGGATCTGTCCGTACCCCTGCGAGCTTTTGTGGCGTCGTCGGTTTGCGTCCCTCGGCGGGGCGCATTCCTCGCATTCCCAAAGCATTGCCCAGCGAAACCCTTGTGACGGATGGCGTGCTGGCGCGGAGCGTGGAAGATGCCGCGTTGATGCTGTCGGCGATGGCTGGATATGATCCACGCGACCCCGCTTCGCTGGCGGCTTCTGGTTGGGAGATGCCCGAGTTTTCGGAAGCCCTGTGCGATCGCCTCACAGGTAAAGTGCGCCTGGGCTACAGCACCGATCTGGGGGTAGCCGTGGTTGATGCCGCCGTGCGGGATGTGTTTGAAGGGGCGATCGCACAGTTGGCCTTTGTTTGCGACTGCATTGCCCCTGAGCATCCAGACTGTCGCTCCGCAAAAGCCACCTTTGAAACCTTGCGAGCGGGAATTCTCTACCAAACTCACCATCACTACTTGGCGACCCAGGCCGATCAGCTCTCTAGTACCGTTCGCTGGAATATTGAGCGGGGCAAAGACGTGACCGCCCAAGCCTTTCTAGCGGCAGAAGTTGAACGGGGACGGCTTTACCAAAGCTTTCTCAAATTCTTCGAGTCCTACGATGTGCTGGCAACCGTCAGTGCCAGTGTGCCGCCATTTCCCCACACCCAAGCCGAAGTCTTGGAGATCAACGGCACCCCACTGGACAACATCATCGACTATCTGCTCATTACCTACACGCTGACCTTGACGGGCTTGCCCGTTGTCTCAATTCCCTGCGGATACACGGCAACCGGGCTTCCCATTGGCATGCAACTGGTAGGCAAACCCCAAGGAGAAGCAGAGTTGCTGCAATTTGCTTATTTACTCCAAGAACGCCTGGGTTTCCGACATCAGTGGCAGGGTGAGAAAGTTGAGGGGTGAGGATCCTAAAGCCAGGACAAGCGTAGAGCAGCCATCGGGTTTGTGTGGTTACTCTCAAACGATGGATCAAGCTTTGAGGTGAGCTATGCCAATGGTCATTGTCTGGCGATCGCCTTATACCAATTCGCTAAGAAGCCACTACAGATAAATTTTTGAAACCCTCGCAGTGCGAGGGTTTCAAAAATTTATCTGGTTTTGGTTTTCGTTGAATTGGTTATGAAGCAAAAATCTAGGGGTAAAACAAAGTGGTTGCGTCCATCTCAAAGATTGCAGCCAGATCCCCCGCAGATCTCCAAGAAACTACCTTTTAACCCCAAAAATCAGGATTTTGCACATTTTCTTATTAGTATTTGTTCCTATTTAACTCTTCACTACAGCTTAGTAAGGTAATCTAAGTGTTTCTGTATACAGAATGCAACTGTTCGATCGGTCGAACAGTCTTTGGTCTGTCGCGTAACCCTGTTGATGACGTTATCCCTAATCATCTTGACGCTGCATCATGACGAAACGAATTTTGCTCGGTATGCTGACCCCTTCCTCTAATACAGCTTTGGAGCCCATCACCAGTGCGATGGTGCAAGACGTGCCAGAGGCATCGGCACACTTCAGCCGCTTCCGAGTCACCGAGATTTCTTTGAGCGATCGCGCCCTTCAGCAATTTGATCTCCAGCCTCTCCTCGATGCCGCCAAGCTGCTCGCTGATGCCAAGGTCGATGTGATCGCGTGGAATGGCACCGCTGCCGGTTGGCTCGGCTTTGAGGCCGATGTCGAGCTCTGCCGTCAGATTCAAGCTACAACAGGGATTCCAGCCACAACCTCGATCCTGGCGCTGAATGAAATCTTTGAGACCACTGGCGTCAAGACCTTTGGACTGGTTACGCCCTACCGTCAGGATGTTCAGCAGCGCATCATCAAAAACTACCAGCAGCAGGGGTTTGAATGTGTCGCCGAACGCCATCTCGATCTACAGGTGAACTTTTCTTTCTCGGAGGTCAGCCCTTCAGACATCGCTGATATGATCCGGGACGTGGCAGCGACGAGTCCCCAAGCCATCACCACCTTTTGCACCAACTTAAGAGCCGCGCCTCTCGTTCAGCCGTTGGAGCAGTCAACTGGAATTCCCATCTACGACACGATCTCCGCAGTGGTTTGGAAATCGTTGAAACTAGCAGGAGCCGATCCGTCCCACGTCAAAAATTGGGGACAGCTTTTTCAAATGGATACCTTGTCACCCCAACTACGCTAACGACGACACCTTCGATCTTTCTTCTATTCCCTCCCCATGACAAATTTTGATCTCGTCATTCGCAATGGCACCGTCGCAACGGCTGCCGACACCATGCGCTGCGATATTGGCATTCGCGATGGAAAGATTGCGGCCCTTGCCGCCGAACTTCCCCCGACGCCAAACGATATCGATGCGACCGGAAAGCTCGTGTTGCCGGGAGGGGTTGATGCCCATTGCCACATGGATCAGCCCATGTCGGGCGGAGTGGTGATGGCGGATACCTTTTACACGGCGACCCGTTCCGCCATTTGTGGTGGGACAACGACGGTGATTCCCTTTGCCTGCCAGTTCAAAGGCGGTTCCCTTAAAGATGCGGTGGAAGACTATCACCGCCGAGCCGACGGCCATGCGGTGGCAGACTACGCCTTTCATCTGATTGTGGCCGACCCAACCGTCCAGGTGTTGGCCTATGAGCTGCCATCGCTGATCCAGTCAGGCTACACCTCCTTCAAAATCTACATGACCTACGATGACCTGAAGCTAAACGACTACGAGCTACTGAATGTGCTCGCGGTGGCGCGGCGAGAAGGGGCATTTGTCATGGTTCATGCGGAGAATGCCGATTGCATTGCCTGGATGGTCGAGCAATTGGAAGCAGCCGGGCACACCGCGCCCCGCTACCACGCTGACTCGCGCCCCATGGTCGTGGAGCGGGAAGCCACCCACCGGGCGATCGCCCTCTCGGAGCTCGTGGATGTTCCCATCCTCATCGTCCATGTGTCTGGCAAGGAAGCGGTCGAGCAAATCCAGTGGGCTCAAAACCGAGGGATGAAGCTATTTGCCGAAACCTGCCCCCAATATTTGTTCCTGACGGCAGAGGATTTAGGCGGCGATGGGTTTGAGGGAGCCAAGTGCATTTGCAGCCCACCCCCGCGCGATCGCTCCAATCAGCAAGTTATTTGGAATGGGCTAACCAATGGCGTTTTCCAGGTGTTCGCCTCCGACCATGCCCCCTTCCGGTATGCCGACCCCCAGGGCAAGCAGATCCAAGGCGAAGAAACGGCATTCAAGTATGTCCCCAATGGCATTCCCGGCATCGAGACCCGACTGCCGCTGTTGTTTTCCGAGGGCGTCGGCAAAGGCCGTCTCGACCTGCAGCAGTTCGTAGCGTTGACCTCCACTAATCCCGCTAAACTCTACGGCCTTTACCCCCGCAAAGGCACGATCGCCATCGGCTCCGATGCAGACTTGGTGATTTGGGACACCGAACGAACGGTGACGCTCACCAACAGCCTGCTTCACCATGATGTGGACTACACCCCCTACGAAGGGATGACGATCACGGGCTATCCCACCATTACCCTCTCTCGGGGTGACGTGGTGTGGCGGGATGGCGAGATTCGGGCAAAGGAAGGCCGTGGACAGTTTTTACCGTGCGATCGCTCCCCCTTTGCGCAGCCAAAGGTACGGATCTGACATCCCGGATCTGACACCACGGATCTGACATTGCTCACTAGAACCAGAAAACGGCTTCAGGACTGACGCAAACCCTGCGTCGTCCTGAACGAATTATTTTATTTTGTGGCCGCACCGCAACCACAAAATAGGCGTTGCTGGTTGAGGGTATGAATTTTTTCTGAGAAGGGGGGCGCTGCCCCCCTTCTCAGAAAAAATTCATACTTGGATCCTGCATCCCCACAAAATATAGCGGTGTGCAACCGCATTAAGCACAGCAACGGTTGTGTGGGGCGCGCCGCGCCCCACACAACCGTACTTAACTAACGTGCATAGCGCTATAAAATAAGCAAGGAAGTCTCTATCTTCTTTTATTTTGAAAATCCAAATTTTTTCTAAAGGTTTTTGGGCGAAGTGTATTCACTAGTACAATTACGTCCCTCATAACTGTATACAGTACGCGCATTACCCACCAGCACTGCATTCTGGGGCTTGTCTATGACTCAGTCATCCACCGTTCCACTTGCATCCGCGAGCTCATCTTCAGCTGAGTCATCGCCTCCCGGCAGAGGTCACGGTCTAGACATCGAAGGGATAACGCACCGCTTTGGCGATGTAACGGTGCTGAACCAGATTCATCTCCAGGTTAATCCAGGAGAGTTTGTTGCGCTCTTGGGACCGAGCGGTTGTGGCAAAACGACGATATTACGTCTAGTGGCCGGTCTCCTAACCCCCACCGTCGGACAGATTCGGATCGATGGGCAGCGGGTTGAGCATGTGCCTACCCACAAGCGCAACGTAGGGATTGTGTTTCAGAACTACGCCCTGTTTCCCCACATGAACGTGTTTGACAACGTCGCCTATGGGCTGCGGGCACAAGGAGCAAAGACCACCAATGTGCGATCGCGCGTTCAGGACATGTTGGAGCTGGTGCAGTTAGAAGTGATGGGCGATCGCTTCCCCAACGAGCTTTCGGGCGGTCAGCAACAGCGGATTGCTCTAGCTCGTGCCCTCGCCGTGGAACCGCGCATTCTGCTGCTGGATGAGCCCTTTAGCGCTCTGGATAAAAACCTGCGATTGGATATGCAGATTGAGGTGAAACGCTTGCTTACCGAGCAGGGCATCACAACGATGTTCGTCACCCATGACCAGGAAGAAGCCTTGAGCATGGCCGATCGAATTGCCGTTATGTCCAATGGGGTTGTGCAACAGTTCGATACGCCAACAACGGTTTACGATCGCCCCTCTACACTTTTCGTGAGTCAGTTTGTGGGGACAACAAATCTGATCTCCGGTACACTCATCCAGCACAATAGAGAGAGTTGTGTCGTTTCCCTGGCCGATGGAGAGCAGATGCAATTGGCGATCGACCCCGATATGCCCATCAACTCTCCAGTCCAGCTCGCGATTCGTCCCGAAAATTTGCGTCTGAGCACCGAGCCTAGTCCCAATGCTCTCCCGGTTCGGGTCGATATCTGCCTGCCGTTGGGAGCCGCCACGATCTACGAAGTTCGTACTGCCAGTGGCATCCCCATCAAAGTGACGCAGCCCCGTGGCATTGGCGTCAAGTCCCTGGTACCGGGTCAGACCGTCTATCTCACCCTGGCATCCGCTCATGCTTGTTCCATCTTTCACGTCAGCGACACGGATCCGTCGGTCTAATCAACCCATCGGGTCAACAGGTTTATTCGCTTGCTGAGAACCCCTCAGCTCGCATAGGTCTGCTTGCTCGAATGGCAATCGTTCACAACCTTTCCACCTACGTTTCTCTAGGAGATGTCACATATGGTGAATCGTCGATTAAGTCATTTGTCCCGCCGCTCTGTCTTGGGAGCGGGGTTATTTGTCGGCAGCAGCATGTTGCTCAAAGCCTGCGGGCAATCCCAAACCAGCACCCCAGCCCCCGAAGGTGAAGAGGCCGCCGCCAGTGCCGAGGGCGAAGGTGGGGCGATCGGCGGCTCCGTTAGCGCCGTCGCCTACCCTGGCATTTGGGAAGAAGCCCACCGGGAAGTGGTCGCTAGCCAGGTAAAAACCAACCAGGATATTGATGCCACCATCGTGCCGATGTTGGCGAACGACCAGGTTGCACAGTTGATCGCCGCCCCCGACAATCCGCCCTTCGATGTGTGCCTGCTGGACGAAGGTCCGTTCCGCGCCGCGCCCCGTGAGGATATTCTGCAACCGTTCCCTGTCGATATGAGCCCTAGCTTTGCCAATCTCTTCCCCGATTTCCAGGGCGGCGAAGAGGTTTGGGGGCCAACGGTGGCGGTCACGGCCATTGGCATTGGCTACAACGCCGACCGATACGAATCGGCTCCGGCAGCTTGGGAAGAATTTTGGAATCCCGAAAATGCGGGGCGTATTGGTTTGGTCACAATGAACAGCTCCCTGGGTACCGCCTTCATGGTGGAGGTGGCCAAGCGCTTTGGCGGGAGTGAAGCCGATATTGAAGTGGCGTTTGAACGGATTCAGGAACTGCTGCCCAACGTAGCAGCCGTGGCTCCCAGCCCTGGTGCGTTAGCAACCTTATTGCAGCAAGGGGAAGTGGACATCGCCCCCGTCTATATGAACGCCGTCCTCTCCTTGCAAGATGCGGGTTTGAACATGGGCTGGGCTATCCCCGAAGGAGGTTCAGTCGGCATTCGCGCCACCATGAGCATCGTCAAGAATCCTCAGGCATCGGTCGAAGCCGCCGCTGCCTACATTGACACGGTGATCAGCGCCGAAGCCCAGAACGTTCTGGCCGCGTCTCCCTACTTCTTTGGCCCGACCAACAGCGAAGTCCAGTTGTCCGGCCCCTTTGAAGAGCTATTCTCCACCGATCCGCAAGACTTCATCTCCCAGCTGATTTACCTCGATTGGGACACCATCAACCTCAACCGTCCTGAGTGGATCGAGCGCTTCAACCGGGAGGTGGCGGTGTAGTGATGCAAGCCAAAGCGCTCCTCAAAGCAGGACGGGGCTGGGCATTAGTTTTCCCACTCACGCTCTTCCTGATGATCTTTTACCTGGCACCCATTGTGCTGATGGTCATCACCAGCTTGTCGCAGGCTGGGGAAACAGAAGGATTGAGCTGGAGCCAGTATGCCGAATTCTTTGGCGATGGCTTCAACCTAAAAGTGCTGTGGGACACGGTCTGGCTAGGCACCCAAACCACCATTGTGTGTCTGCTGCTGGGCTATCCTCTGGCGTTGTTGCACAGTCGAACGCGCCCTGGCAACTGGCGGAGTATTCTGACCTTTTTGATTGTTCTGCCCTTGCTCACCAGTGCAGTCGTTCGCACCTTTGCCTGGATTGTCATTCTGGGACGGCAAGGTGTGATCAACTCAGCCCTACTCAGCCTGTCCATTATTGAGGAGCCGCTGCGGCTACTATCCACCCATCACGGCGTGATCGCGGCCTTGTCCCAAATTCAAATGCCATTGATGATTTTGCCGCTCATTGCGTCGATGGCTCGGCTAGATCCTAACCTAGAAGCCGCATCGGCAAGCTTAGGCAGCCCGGCATGGCGCACCTTCTGGCGGATCACGTTCCCCCTCACCTTGCCAGGGATTATCGCTGGCTCCATGTTAGTGTTCTCAGCATCGGTGAGTTCCTTCGTCACCCCCTCTGTGATTGGAGGTGGACGCCTCATGTTCATGCCGATGTATATCTATCAGCAAGCGGTTTCCCTGTTTAACTACCCCTTTGCGGCCACAATCTCGACGGTTTTGTTGATTACGGTGTTGGCCGTCGTCACCCTGCTAAGCTCGCTAGGAAGCTTAACCCGCTCCTACACCCGTACGTAATCGGTTCCGCCCACCCTGCGGAACGCGCCACGCTTCGGAGCTGACGCCTTCTGCATTCGCAAACGCCTCCCATAGGCGATGACAGCATTGATTGACCGCTGATACTGACCTTGATGGATGTGATATGGCAAATTCAACGCTTGTGCGAGCGGCGCGATCGCCCAAACAGTCCACCAAGGACTGGAATGGCCGTACCTTCAACTGGGCCATGAAGCTGGGTGCGTTCTCCGCCCTCATCCTCCTAACCGCCCCCACCATCATCATCCTGATTGCCTCTTTCTCTGCGGGCGAAACCTTGAGGTTTCCGCCCCCTGGGCTCTCAATCAAGTGGTACATCGCATTGCGGGAGCTGCCCGAACTCTGGGCTGCGACATGGAATAGCCTCTGGGTGGCAACCTTCACCACCCTGGCCTGTATTGTGCTGGGGTTTGCAGCAGCGTTGGTACTGACGGAGCGGCGATCGCGCCTCACCCAAGCCCTAGAAGCCCTCTTCATGTCACCCATCGCCATGCCACCCCTGTCTGTGGGGCTAGCTCTGCTGGTGTTTTACAACTTTATCGGCTGGCGCGTTTCGGTTACAACGCTGGTGATTTCCCACATCGTTGTCGGCGTACCCTATTTGGTCCGAACGATTTTGGTGAGCCTCAGCCAAATGGATGGCTCCTTTCGAGATGCCTCCGCTAGCTTGGGAGCCAACGGCTGGTACACCTTCCGTCACATCACCTTCCCCCTCGCTCGACAGGGGGTGATTGCGGGTAGCTTCATCACCTTCCTGACCTCCTTCGACAACATCACCGTGTCGCTCTTCCTATCTGATGCGCGCACCCAAGTGCTGCCCGTGCGGATGTTGACCCTGGTGCAGAATAATCTCGATGTCCGCGCCGCCTCCATCGCCGGGGTACTGGTCTTCGCCACCGCCACGTTGATGGTGTTGATGGAACGGTTTGTGAACCTCTCTCGGTTCGTCGTCACCGATCGCTAGCCTCAGATTTGATCAAATCAAACAAACGTACTACTATTTCCTCGTCGGACTTTGATGAGGGATGACGTATGGTTAAGTTCTCTTACACGATTCTCTATGTGAAGAATGTCGTGCAAGCGATTGAGTTCTACGAAAACGCTTTCGGTTTGGAGTGCCGATTCCTTCACGAGAGTAAGGACTACGCTGAACTGGAAACGGGTGGAACCACACTCGCTTTTGCCACCAACGACCTTGCCAAATCAAACTTACCCGACGGCTTTTTAGAAAACGATCGCGATCGCCCACCCGCTGGGATTGAAGTGGGTTTTGTGGCAGATGATGTGTCGGCAGTCTACGAAAGCGCGATCGAAGCGGGCGCACTTGCCTTAGTAAAACCAAAGGTCAAACCCTGGGGGCAAACCGTCGCTTACGTGCGAGATTTGGATGGCATTCTGATCGAAATTTGCACTTCGATGTAACTTGTAAGTTCCGTACATCGGGGTGTTAACAGTCAAAAGTAGCGGATAAGATTCAGAAGGCTAAGTTTATCTGCCAGATCTAGCACTGAATATTCGACAAAGGGAGCCAAGATGAATCGTTATGGTCACAGCGAACTCGTAGCTTTTTCTGAGTTAGATGGATCTGATTTCATCAAGACCAGAAAGACACAAGCGCTACAGGCAATCAAGGATCAATCTGACGACTACATCCTCAACGTAAACAAGGCTGAGTACATTGAGCACCTAGTGTCCAAATATTCAATCCACCCGTTAGAAATACACCCGGATCAGCTCTCGGTTTCTGTAGAAGAACGAATGATTCCCGCAGAATCACATCCCAGCTTATACCATGTGGATCGTGGTCAATCTTACCCAAAAGATGTGTACACATTTCATCTCCCGTTTTCAGGAGACCCTCAGCTTCTTAAGGTTCGCGCGAGCAATTACATCATATCTGCGCCTCATATTAAGATAGCTGGCCAGGATATCCAATTTGAGATCATCAACTTCAACAAAGATGCCGAATCCATTAGGCGGGAGGCTGATCGCATTGTAGGCCAACTGACATCACAAAATCAGTATCTCACCAATGACTTGGCAAGCTTCAATAGCTCACTTTCGTCTCAACTGAACCAGTTGTTCGAGTCAAGAAGAGAACAATTGCTCAAGAAACACGACCTGATCTCTGCATTAGGTGTGCCTATCCGAAGGGCTTCAGGGACACCTTCAACCTTTTCTGTGCCGCTCAAGCGAACTCCAATCATCCCAAATAAGCCAAAGCCCAAAGTTAAAACTAAAGGCTTCAAACCTGACCCAGCAATCGATGCAGCTATTTACCACCAAATCCTCACGATTACCCACGACGTTGGCAAGCAGTTTGAACGTCTACCCAGCACATATGCTGGTAAGGAAGAAGAACATCTGCGCGATCATATGCTTTTATTCTTAGAACCAAATTTTAAGGGCAGCGCAACTGGTGAGACTTTCAACAAGAAAGGAAAAACAGACATTTTGCTTCGCTACGAAGGTTCAAATGTGTTTATTGCCGAATTGAAATATTGGCACGGGAAGAAAGCATATTTAGAAACTATTACACAGTTGCTATCCTACTTGACTTGGAGAGACTCTAAGGCAGCCGTAATTTTGTTCGTGTCCAACAAGGATTTCACCGCTGTCCTCGGAACGCTTCGCGAAGCCACTTCGCAGCATACCAACTATCTCGGCTTTGTGCGGGAAGTAGGCGAAGGTTGGTATCAGTATAGATTTCATATAAACGATGATAAAAATCGTGAAGTACAGCTTGCCGTTCAGGCATTTCACGTACCCATATGAGGTTGCTTATAATAACACGTTGTAGATGACTTTTAACTCGCTTTGCATCCTTGCTACTGCACAGATCTATATCGACTAAAATTCATATATGTGTGGGTGTTAGAGATATTAATTAAATGAATGAGTCTAGAGATCGCTATTACTTATCGCTATTACTTATTAGATGTGACCCATGACGCTTTTTATTCGTAATGCCCGTGTTCTGACGATGGATGACCAGGACACGGAATTTCCCTGTGCCAATATTTTGATTGAAGGGAGCCAGATTCGAGCGATCGCCCCTTTAACGAAACCCTAATCATTCATTGTTAAAGTGATGAGCATCTCGCTTCAAAACTGGCTTGAGTCTCACCATGCTGAAACGAATAGTGTTGCCCTGGCTTGGCTGGAGTTACGCGCTCTTTATGGCTCTGTGGCTGTTTGTGCGATCGCTGGGTTTTGTTCGCTTCTGGTGGATCGAACTACTCAATTACATTGCGATTTATCTATTTATCCCACTGCCAATCTTACTGGTTACCGCATTTTGGTTGCGCCGATGGCGATTGATTGTGGGATTAGGAATTCCAACCTTTGCCTTCTGCTCATTCTATGGAGCGCTTTTTCTTCCATCCCTTCCCAAGCTAGTTGCGCCTGGTCAAGACATTACAGCTATGACATTTAATCTGCGGTCAGGTAATCAAGACTATTTGCCGATCGCTCAAGTCATTCGCGCTGAAAATCCAGATATTATTGGTGTCCAGGAATGGATTCCAGAACTTGCTCAACCATTAGTTCAAACACTAGCAGATGACTATCCATATACGACTCTGATACCAGAACAGCCAGGGCCAGAAGCTGTTGGCATTCTGAGCAAATTTCCTATAACAGCCAGTCGTATATTTCCACTGCCAGGGCGTCGCTATGAAATAAACCTTGAGACGGGCGAAGAATTTTTAGTACCAGAACCCCGCCTGGGTATTCAGGCAACAATCCAAGTTAACGAGACAAGCATTCAAGCTTTTAGTATAGACGGTGTCCACAACCCAACGCTCAACGAACCCCTACATCGATGGGCAGCCGTTGCAACTGAACATCACGTTCAAAAAGTTGAAGAGATTCGTCGTCTAGAACAAGAATTCCAGCAAGATGGAAGCCCTTTTCTATTGCTGTGTGACTGCAATTTAGTAGATACATCTGAGTTCTATAGTGAGCTGTCGACTGTTGCACACGATAGTTTCCGCGAGCAAGGTTGGGGTTTAGGACATACAATTCCTGTTCAAATTGGGAACATTTCCCTCCCCGCTGGTCAACGCATAGACTATATTTGGCGCTCAGAAGAATTTACAGTCCTGAAGGCATGGGTAGGCCAGAACGCTGGAAGTTCAGATCATCTTCCAGTGTTAGCAACGCTGGTTCTGGCTCCAGGGCAAACTAACTAATCAATGAAGTAAACAGTCGAAAATCATTAGTTGCAAATTTTATCTGTTGTTGTTTATCTTAGTCGTTAGCCTCTCTTTTCATTATAAATTTGACTCATGGATCAACTCACTGGGCTTGACACTAGAGCCGATTTATTGGAGTTGATAAAAGGTAATGATGCGGCAACATTTTTATCTGTTGTTCTATATGACATTGATTCTTTTAGCGGTATCAATCATACCTTTGGCTATAAATATGGCGATCAGATCTTGACTCAGTTAGGTGACTTATTTCGAGAGCACCAAAGACAATACGGTGGTCGTGTTGTCCGATGGGCAGGTGATGAGTTTTTGCACGTTTTATGTGAGAAGAATCTTACAAAAGTCACTGAAATAGACACTCAGTTTATTCACTCTCTAGAAAATCAGAATATCCCTTATGCCCATCCTCTCTCCAGCAGAAAGTTTTTGACCGTAAGTGCAGTCATATTTTCTGATTTTCCATTGCACAATGAGGAATACTTCAGGAATATAGATCGCGCTTACGAGGCTATTTACAAAGCAAAAGAACCTTCTGGGACTTTCTACAAAAATGGCTTTGAAAAACATAGTAGAGTAGTGTTTCTCACGTGAGAATAGTCGCAAAGATGCCTAACGATTAACTTACTGGTCTTTGTGGCTGTACCGTTGATTTTTTCACCACGAACCTATGACGCTTTTTATTCGTAATGCTCGTGTTCTGACCTTGGACAATCAGGATACAGAATTTCCCTGTGCCGATATTTTGATTGAGGGGAGCCAGATTCGGGCGATCGCTCCCAATTTGCCCGTTCCAGAACCGCAGCCTGACCTACAAATCATCGATGCCCGCGGCATGTTGGCCATGCCTGGGCTGGTCAACGCTCACCTCCATTCCCCCGGCAACCTGATGAAGGGAATGCTGGATGGCATGCCGCTGGAAGTATTTATGCTCTATGAAGTGCCGCCCCTCAGCGACAAGCCACCGTCGCCTCGGCTGAACTATATTCGGACGTTGCTGGGCTGCTTGGAAATGCTGAAGCTGGGCATCACCACCGTCCACGATGACGCCTTCTATATCCCTATCCCCACCCCCGACACCATCGACGGGCTCATGCAAGCCTACGCCGACAGTGGTATGCGCGTTGCCGCCGCGCTGGATCAGCCCAATGTGGTTGAGTACGAAAAATATCCCTACCTCTACGACTTGCTCCCCGAAGAGCTGCGGCAGCAGATGGCGAACGCGCCGCGTCAATCGACTGAAGAACTGCTGGAACTCAACCGCTATGTGCTGGAGCGTTGGCATGGGCAGTGTGGCGATCGCCTCCGCGCTGCAGTGTCCTGCTCGGCCCCGCAACGGGTAACACCGGATTACTTTGCCGCCCTCTCCGACCTCAGCCGCACCTACGACCTGCCCTTCAACGTGCATATTCTAGAAACCAAGCTCCAGCGCGTTTTAGGACAGGAAAAGTATGGCAAATCCCTGGTGCAATATGTTGCCGATCTGGGGCTATTGGATGAGCGTATGTTGGTCATTCACGCCATTTGGGTTGATGATGCCGACATGGATCGTTTGGCTGCATCGGGTTGCAGTGTTGCCCACAACCCCGTTTGCAATCTGCGGTTAGGGAGCGGCATCATGCCCTTTCGAGCCTTGCGCGATCGCGGCATTCCCCTCTGCTTTGGCACCGACGAAGCCTGCGTCGACGACACCCTCAACCTTTGGGGCGTTATAAAAATGGCAGGCTTACTCCACACCCTCACCCAGCTGGACTATCGCCACTGGCTCAAGCCCCAGGAGCTCCTGCACACGGCCATCCGAGGCGGTGCTCGCGCTATGCGCCTTGGGCAGAAGATTGGTGTTCTAGCTCCTGGCTATGAGGCTGATGTGATTTTGCTCGACCTCGATACCTTGGCCTTCACGCCCCTCAACGACCTGCGACGACAACTGGTATTCTGCGAAAACGGGTCTTCGGTACGGATGGCGATCGTGGCGGGGCAAGTCGTGATGCAGGAAGGTCATGTACTAACCGTGGATGAAGCGGCTATCAAAGCCGAGGCTCGCGAACTGATGCAGGAGTATCACGCCAATTTGGAAGCCGTCATGCAAAACGCCAACATCCTGGAACCCTATTACCGAGACATGTATCTACGCGCTGCGACACAAGATGTTGGGATGAATCGTCGGGCAGGATACGAAGCTTGACGAGTGCTGTTGCCAGTCATCCGGATTGCCAGCTATCAGGATTGCCAGTCATTCGGGTAGTGATGGTGATACCAGTGGTTGGCAATATCGATTCGCCGACAGCACCACACCGCCTCATGTCCTTGTACATAGTCTAAGAAACGGGCAACTGCCGCTGCTCGACCGGGCTTTCCACTGAGCCGACAATGCAAACCCACATTCATCAACTTCGGCGTTTCTCCTCCTTCGGCATACAACACATCAAACGCATCTTTAAGGTAGGTGAAAAACTGATCGCCACAATTAAATCCTTGATAACCACCAAACTTCATATCGTTATTGTCAAGGGTATAAGGGATGATTAAATGTGGCTTTCCCGAGGCAAAATCCCAGTAGGGTAAATCATCACAGTAACTATCAGAGTCGTAGAGAAATTCTCCCTCTTCCAGTATTAATCGCCGCGTATTGGGACTCACTTTTCCGGTGTACCAACCCTGCGGAGGGTGGCCTGTAACTTGAGTGTGAATGGCGATCGCCCGTCGAATATGATCTCGCTCTATTTCCTCCGCAACAAATTGATAATTAATCCAACGATAGCCGTGGGTCGCAATTTCCCAATCGGCCGCTAGCATGGCCGCCACTGCGTCCGGGTTACGCTTTAACGCCATCGCCACCCCATAGACCGTGACGGGAATGCTTCGGCTTGTGAATATCCGATACAATCGCCAGAATCCCACTCGGCTGCCATATTCGTAATGGGATTCCACATTCATATTGCGCATTCCTTTGATGGGTTGCGTCCCGATGACTTCGGTTAAATACCCTTCCGACGCCTCATCTCCATGCAAAATACAACTTTCCCCTCCCTCCTCATAATTAATGACAAATTGAATGGCAAGTCGAGCTGAATTCTTCCACTTTGGGTTTGGCGGAAACTGACCATATCCGACTAAGTCACGGGAATACGCTGACATGTTTTCAAAATTCTCCACAACTTCCAGAGCACCTTGGGAAGCAAATTTATCAGGCTATACAAGATAAAAATTCAAGCATTCTGAGAAGAATAATCCTTGAATCATCCAAAACTTTCTATATTGATTCGCTCGCCTCACGCTCTATTCAATCAAGGCATTAAAAATGCATATGCTTAAAAATACTTCTAAATATATTTCAAAAACTCTTTCATTAATAAAATACCAAAAAGAATGTAGGCAGGAATTATCATAAATTACGATTTCATTCGACTATATATTCGATAATTGATTACAGTAAAAGCCAGCTTTTGAAATCATCAACCGACTTCAATCAGGTTGCCCCCCGATCTGACCTGCTGGCTGTGCTAGCCCTAGCACAACCTAAGCCGTCCGTATCAGCATCAGACTCAACCTCTGCACCGTCCAACCAGAAGACATTCACACAACGAACACTATGCGCCCCCATGGAGGGATGTCTCATCCCGTCAATGCTCTACCGCCCCTGACAGCTATCGATGGATTACAAGCCCTAGAGAAGCGATCGCTTACCGCCCAAGAATGGGCACAATATTGCCTAAATTGCATCCAGGATCAGGATCCACAAATCCAAGCCTGGGAGTACTGCGACCCCCAGCAGGTTCTAAAACAAGCGAGTGTCTGCGACCAGGCATCTCCCCTTTCCGCGCCCCTTTGGGGCGTTCCCATCGGAATCAAAGACATCATTGCCACTGCCGATATGCCAACCCAGTGGGGTACCCCTCTGTATGCCGGACAGCACCTGGACTTTAACGCCACAGTGGTGGAACGCCTACAGGCCGCTGGCGCCGTAATCGTCGGTAAAACCGTTACGACTGAATATGCATCTGGGGCATCTGCTCGTACCCGCAACCCCCACAATCTAAACCATACTCCTGGTGCTAGTTCCAGTGGGTCTGCTGCAGCCGTTGCGGCTGGAATGGTGCCGTTGGCGATCGGCACCCAGACCATGGGATCGGTCATTCGTCCGGCTGCCTACTGTGGCGTACTGGGCTACAAGCCTAGCTTTGGCCTGATCTCCCGCTTTGGCATCTTGCCCGTCAGTCGCGATCTCGACCATGTCGGCATTTTTGCTCGATGTGTGGCAGATTTAGCCCTGTTGGGATCCGTACTGGCTGGGGCCGATCCCCGTGATGCCGATACGTGGGTTGCAAAATATCCGAACCGCGCTGACTGGAATCTATCGCCCCGCACCCAGCCCCCCAAGCTAGCACTGATTCGCGGCCCTTTCTGGAATTTAGTCGAACCGGAGGGGCAAGAGCATCTACTACAGGTTGTCGAACAACTGAAAGCAGCCGGAGCCACGATCATGGAACTGGACTTACCCGCTGATTTTTCAAACTACTTTACCCATGTGGAAACCCTGGCCTATTCAGGCTTGGCAGTAAATCATGGCAAGGATTATAAGGAGGCAGGCGATCGCCTCTCCCCCAAACTCAGCCAACTGATCGAACAGGGTCGATCGGTCGCTCCCCTCGCCTACGCTGCAGCTCGCCATGCTAGCCATGCCTACAGCCAGTACCTCGCCCAAGTCCTCAGCCAATACGACGGCATCCTCACGCCAGCCACCACTGGCATCACCCCGAAGGGGTTGGACTATACGGGCAATCCGGTTTTCTGTGCTCTTTGGACATTAACAGGGCTGCCAGCCATCGCCATTCCCTGTGGCATCGGAACCAACGGGTTACCGATGGCCGTGCAGTTGGTAGGCGATCGCGGTCGTGATTCGGCACTTTTATCCCTAGCACATTGGATGGTGGGTCTCTTTGGAGCACCTATTTTACCCAGTGGAATGTTCATTTCAGCCAATACCACAAGCTAGATTTTATTCGTACTGGCCTCGCTAATTGTTTTGGAGAATGAGTTCGAGCCATCTCCTGCTTATTTTGTCTATGAGGAGTTAACGTTTTGGTTTTCTCGTTGCAGCCCATCGCCCGCAGTCAATCTCTTTATCAGCAAGCCTATCAGGCACTTTATACAGCAATTCTGTCAGGAGACATGGCTCCGGGCGAGCGGCTCATCGAAACGCAACTTGCCTCCCGCTTTGCTGTCAGCCGTACACCCATCCGTGAAGCCATTCGCCAGCTCCAGCTCAAGGGCTTGGTTATGCAGGATGAGAGCGGCGGGCTATGTGTCACCAAAATTTCAGTTCAGGATGCCCTGCATCTCTATGACTGTCGCATCGCGCTAGAGCAACTGGCCGTACGGAATGCTTGCCACCATGCACCGCCCGCCATGGTAGAGCAGATGGAGCAAACCTTACAGGCGATGCACGACATCATCGTCACAGGTCAAGCGTCTGAGAAAAGCAAAACCGACAACAGTTCGAATCTCCTCGATCTCAACGCCCAATTTCATCACCTGATCGCCACTAGCTCCGGCAATCCCTGGCTAGCTCCCTTGTTGGAGCATGTCTCCGATAAGCTGATGCTGTTGCGGGTGCGCACTCTCCGGAGTGCCGAGGATCTGGCGAATATCCACTCAGAGCATCGCAAGATTTTTGAGGCGATCGCCAAAAGAAATGAAGCGATGGCAGCCGCTGCTGTGACAGAGCATCTCGTCACTAGCAAGGAGCGAATCGTTCGTTGCTTTGAAAATGGAGGAACCACCACCTAATACTGATTCTACGAAAAACAAAACAGACATTTTTTGAAAGCCCCGCGCTGCGGGGCTTTCAAAAAATGTCTGTAGTGGGTTCTTAGCGAATTGGTACAATACCAAGTCCAAATAGCAAAGCGGCAGACCCAGACACGGCTCTGCCCTTTAAGGATATGGAGATGAAAAGGTGGGATGAGAATGACAGGAACCAGCGCCGTAAAACCTACATCGCCCCAGATTTCTTATTGAACAAGACGAGTACTGTTTTGAGGATTAGTTGGAGATCGTACATCAAGCTCCAATTTTCCTGATACTTCAGATCCAATCGCACAATATCCTCGAACTCCTTAATGGAGGAGCGTCCATTCACCTGCCATTCCCCAGTCATACCTGGCTTGACATCGAGTCGTTGCCACTGAGGAATTTCGTAGATTTCCACTTCATCTGGCGTGGGCGGGCGAGTCCCGACTAAACTCATCTCTCCCTTCAACACATTCCAGAACTGTGGAATCTCATCCAGACTCGTCTTCCGGAGAAACTTGCCGACCTTTGTGATGCGTGGGTCGCTAGCGCTCTTGAAAATCGCCCCGCTCGCTTCGTTTTCGATCAGATGCTTTTTCGCTTCAGCATCCTGCACCATAGAACGGAACTTCCACATCTTGAAGCGTCGCCCCATCCGCGAGCAGCGCGTTTGCCCGAAGAAAATAGGCCCTGGGCTTTCCAACTTAATGGCAACAGCGATCGGCACAAACAAAACGCCAACGATACCCAACCCCACAATGGAACCCACAATATCAATCGCCCGTTTGGGCATCGAGCGTACCGACGGGTGGGTAATAAAGGGCTGAGGAGCAAGTGATTTTGACTTAGGACGCTTGCTTTGGCCCCTTACCGGATCGCTTTCAACAGGAAAAATGGATTCATGGGTCGTCGTTGTGGCGATTGTCAGTTCTTTGTCCTGATCAGCGACCTCTGCCGTGTCCTTGGACGCAGGTTCCGACTGCTGCTCAATCGTGAACAGGCGATGTAGATCGGCTAGCTTTAGCACCATCAAGACCTGTTCTGGAACATTTTGTAGAATCAGCTTTATTTTGCGCTGGCGGGCTAGCTTATTGGCTGATACCAACGCGCCCAACCCACTGCTATCCATGAAGTAGGTATTGTTAAAACTGAGGATAGCCTGAGTTAAATTAGGATTTTTCTGACAAACGTCCTGAAAGCTCTGCTTAAAACTTACAGCTTGACTAACGGTAAAAACGGCAGGCATCACAAAGCGGCAAGAGGCTGCCTCGATAGTCGGTTGAATCGCGGTGTTGTCAGAATCAGCCACCTTCATATACTCTCTCTCTTTTAGTGTTTGCAAGTATTTCGAGCCGCACCTCAGCCTTCTTCGTTCATGCTCGTAACCCTCACAGGTCAAATCCTAATGATTTGCTACAAGAGCTGTCATAAAGACTCGTCAATCTTGACAGGATCTTGATGAAGTCTTCGTGCATTGGCACGGCATCTTAACCTTGGCGATTATTCGCTAGTCAGGGGCTACATACAGCGTGCCCAAAACTGTAATAGAAAAAACAAGCGAAGCACGAGTCGTGAGGACACAAAAGATACTCTATGGCGCAGTCCTGAGACAACTACGCTATCAATAGGAACCGAGTTAGCCTACGCTCCCCGTAGAGAGATCAGCTCTGGGGAACCAACACTCACTGCAGCAAAAGATACACCATTACGGAGAGAGATAGGTGTATCGGCTAAGCGAGTGCTCATAGTTTTGCAGCAACTGCTGGGCCTCGTCTAGGGTAATCTTGCGTTCTTGAAGTGCTTGCTCGGTTTTGCGCCGAACGTTTTCCACCAAATCTTCAACGTCGTACTGCACATAGCCCAACACTGCCTGCATCGTGTCGCCTTTCACCACATGCTCGATACGGTAACCGCCCTTCGGCGTCAGTTGGATATGAACCGCGTTTGTGGCCCCAAATAGGTTGTGGAGGTTGCCCATAATTTCCTGGTACGCACCACCCAGGAACAGACCCAGATAGTAGGGTTCGTGGTTGGAGGCGTTGCTATTGGATTGAGCAGAAGACGCGTTGAGGGGCTTCAGGGCATGGAGTTCCAGGATGTGTTTGACATCGCGCAGATCAATAAATTGGTTGATCTTGCCATCACTATCGCACGTGAGATCGGCCAGGGTTCCCCGTTGCGTCGGTTCTTCATCGAGCCGATGAATGGGCATGATGGGGAAGAGTTGATCGATCGCCCAGGTATCTGGTGCAGACTGAAACACTGAGAGGTTGGCGTAGTAGATCGACGCCATGATTTTCTCCAGGTCTTCTAGATCGTCGGGCACATAGTCTTGCTGCCGCACGATCGCCAGAATGGATGCACAACACGCCCAGTAAAGCCGCTCTGCCCGTACGCGCTCCGTCAGGCTGAGATAGCCAAACCCAAACAAACTGACGGCTTCTTCCTTGAACTGGGTCGCATCGTGGAAGGCTTCCTGGTAGTTTTCGACAGAAATGGAGCAATAGGTTTCGTACAGGTTTTGGATGATGAGATGTTCCGATTCATCGGACGGCTCCGGAATCTCTACCGTCACATCACTCGTCCCGAGGATGTCGAAGACGAGAACCGATTGATGAGCCGCGATCGCCCGTCCACTTTCGCTAATCAGCGTTGGCGCTGGCAGGTTGCGCTCATCGCAGGCTTCCTTTACCTCCGCCACAATGTCGTTGGCATAGTTCTGGATGCTGTAGTTTTTCGACGCGTAGAAGTTGGTTTTAGAACCGTCGTAGTCAATCCCTAGGCCACCGCCCACATCGAGGTATTGCATCGCCGCCCCAAGCTGAGCCAGTTCTACATAAATCTGACTGGCCTCCCGAATGGCATTTTTGATAACCGAAATGGCCGAGATCTGAGACCCGATATGGTAATGCAACAACTGCAAGCAGTCCAGCATCTCTGCAGCTCGCAGCTTCTCAACCGCCTGCAAGATTTCTGGCAAGGTTAGGCCAAACTTGGCGCGATCGCCCGCCGAAGTCCCCCACCGCCCAATGCCCTTGGTGCTGAGCTTAGCCCGCACACCCACCACCGGACGAATGCCCAATCGGCGGCATTCTTCGATCACGTAGTCCACTTCCTCTAGCTGTTCCAGGACGATGATGGTGTTTTGCCCCATGCGCCGCGCCAGGATCGCCGTCTGGATATACTCTCGGTCTTTGTAGCCGTTGCAAATCAGTAACGCCTCAGGGGTATCCAATAACGCCAGCGCAATCATCAACTCTGGCTTCGACCCAGCTTCTAAGCCAAACTGGTGGGGCGCACCAAACCGCACCAGATCCTCAATCAAATGCCGTTGCTGATTGCACTTCACGGGAAACACGCCGCGATAGATGCCGTTGTAGTTGTAGCGGGCGATCGCCTTCGCAAACACCGCATTCAACCGCTCAAGCCGGTCTTGCAAAATATCCGAAAACCGAATCAGCAAAGGCAAATGGAGGTTGCGCAGCTTGAGCGCCTTAACCAGTTCATACAAATCCAGAGAACCGCCGCGATCGCCCCTCGGAGAAACCGTGACATGCCCCGCCGCATTGATAGAAAAGTAGGGGTCACCCCAGCCACTAATGCGATACAGTTCCTCGCTATCCTCAATCGACCAGGCACGCTTTGGGGAAAATCCATCGCCGTGGAATGACGACGGCCGTTGCCCGTTGCTCCGTACGCCATCCTTTTGCATGTTTGGCTTGCTTACCATGGCAATCTCTCTACTCCTCCAGCAACCATCATCAACACTACCAACCCAAATCACAACAAGCTACCAAAAGATACCCACTAGCAATATGTTTCGCTTAGAACTGACGCAAAACTTGCATAATCCTGAGGGAATTCGTTGATGGTGTGCCCGCGCCGCGACCACACCATCAACCAAATGGGAACCTCCTGCCTTTCTGCCAAACACCCCAATAAGCGGCGCTGCTGATGAAGAATATGTGTTTTTTCGGGCAGGGGCGCTCCTTTGCGAAACAATTCATCCATGGATTCTGTCTCCCCTTGAATGAGCCTAGACAGCAAAAATGCACAAATCTCACTTTACAAACGATCCCATTTTCCTGAGCATGGAAAAGGACTTTAGACGCAACTGACGAGGTAGCTGCAGTGGAAAGAACCTTTATCGCCATCAAGCCCGACGGGGTGCAACGTGGTTTAGCCGGAGAAATTATCAGCCGTTTCGAAAACAAAGGCTTCACCTTGGTGGGATTGAAACTCATGCAGGTGAGCAAAGAATTGGCAGAAACCCATTACGCTGTCCACAAAGAGCGCCCCTTCTTTGCTGGGCTCGTAGAATTCATCACATCAGGGCCTGTCGTGGCCATGGTTTTGGAAGGTGATGGTGTCATTGCTGCGGCTCGAAAGCTGATCGGCGCAACGAATCCGCTCACGGCTGAACCGGGTACCATTCGTGGTGACTTTGGAGCCAACATCGGACGCAATATTATCCATGGTTCCGACGCGCCAGAAACCGCCCAGCAAGAGATTGCCCTCTGGTTCACTGAAGCAGAACTGGCGAGCTGGACCCCAACCCTCATGCCCTGGATTCACGAATAACCAACAAGGGTAGGACTTACGCAAAGCTTGCGTCATCCTGAGTAAACTCGTTGATGTTGTGGGCGCGATGCGCCCACAACATCAACAAAATGCGTAAGTCCAGAAGGGCAAACCTATAGGGCGTTTGGGGATTTGGGGCGATCGCCACAAGAAAAACCTATGAATCCGTTCTGAGTACAGGAAAAGACCCAGAAACCCCTTGATTTTGTGTAGCGCGGGCGGTGCCCGCGCTACACAAAATCAAGGGGTTTAGCCGAGGGTTCGATGTTTGTCCTGTACTGAGGAACTCGTTTTTTGATTTATAGCGGTGTGCAACCGCATTAAGTACAGCAACGGTTGTGTGGGGCGCGCCCCACACAACCGTACTTAACTAACGCGCATAGCGCTATATCTGAGTGTTCTGTCTGAGCTGGGATTGACCTGTCAGAATCTTCGTTTATACTGTGCTGGTTTGGCTGCAAATGGCCGCTTTCGTGGTGCATCTGTCCCTCAGCAAATCGTTCCAAACACGCTGATTCAGGCTCAACCCCCCATTCAGGCTCAACTCCATTCATTTGACGACTATGAATAACCCCAACGCTACATTCTCCCGCAACGATGCTACACGCTCCACCAACTTGCTTCGCGCGTTTCAAGGGTCTCATCGCCGCAACCCTGCTGCCCTGATTCTCGCGATCGCCCTGTTGGGAATTGCCCTAGCTCCACTCAAGCGTGCCCAGGCCAGCCCCATTACGTCCACAAAATCTAACCATCTAGCCCAGTTCAAATCCCCCGCTTGGGATTCCGCCAACTTCGACGAACCAACCACGCCAACCCCTGTACCACACATTGCTTCAGAAGCTCTAGTCAATGAGCTGCCAGAGGCCATGCCAGCTAACGCGACCCAGGCTCTCTTCGCAACGGATTTTATTGAACCCTCTTTGACGACTGGGCCGCTTGCAGGAGATGTGATTGATGCGGGATTGGACGAGTTTCCTGCGATCGCGCAATCCCCTGAGCCCGAGCCAACAGAAGCAGAACCCAGCGAAGAGATTTCCCCGGTTTTTGGCGCGGATGGGTCAGAGCGCTGGTACATCCACGCCGGGGGAGCTACCACCTTGGGAGGCGACACTAGCCGTTTTGGGCTGGTCGGCGCAGGCGCATCACACTTCTTTGCCGATGGGCACAGCATCAACCTGGAACTCAACAGCATGGTTTTTGATCAGCCTGGCGATGATGCGGTGGGGCTCAACCTATCAGCCATTCTGCGCTGGCACTTCGTTCGAGAAGCGGACTGGTCTCTCTATATCGACGGTGGTGCAGGCATTTTGGGCACCACCAACGATGTCCCCCGACGCGGATCGAGCTTCAATTTCACGCCCCAAGTTGGGGGCGGCACGACGATTCGCCTCAACGATGAGCAACGCCTTATGGTTGGACTGCGCTGGCACCATATCTCTAATGCCGACCTTTACTCGGGCAATCCAGGATTGGACACCATCTTTGGCTATGTGGGACTGAACTTACCCTTCTCCTTCTGACCCGAATCGGTGTTGCGGGTTCTGGGTATGAAATAGGCGCTGTATGCTCGAAACTTCGTTTCGATTCGCACTGCTTTCCAGCACCGTCCCCTAATCGACGGCAGCAGACCCTAGGCAAGCCGCCAAACCCAAAACGCAAAATCAGGGATTGCTGATTGAGGGAGTAATTTTTGCTAAGAAGGTGCACCGCGCCTCTTCTGAGCAATAGGACTTACGCATTTCGTTGATGATGTGGCGCGGCCACATCATCAACGAATTCAATCAGGATTACGCAAGTTTTGCGTCAGTCCTGAGCAAAAATCATCCTTGAATTCTACAACTCTCAAAATCAAGGCAGAATGGAAAGCGGCAACTCATGCCGCTGATGTTCCGGTAAATTTTGCATTGTGTCCCAGGCCGCTTCCCCTCTTGCTCCTGAACAACCCCGACAGCTTGCGCTGCTTGCCTTGCAGTCGGTGTATCGCGGAGCCTATGCCGATGTTGCCGTGCATCAAACGCTACGGCGAGGAACCCTATCGGACAAGAACCGAGGTTTATTTACGGAATTGGTCTATGGCTGTGTCCGCCGCCGCCGCACCCTAGAAGCACTGATTCAGCAGTTCGTTAAAAAGCCACCGCCTCCCCCCTTACAGCCCCTTTTGCAATTGGGGCTCTACCAACTCCGCTATCTGAACCATATCCCGCCATCGGCAGCCGTGCACACCACCGTCGAACTGGCGAAGCAAAATGGTTTGGGTGGGTTGGCGGGTTTGGTGAATGGCGTCCTGCGGCGTTACCTACGTGCATCAGAAACCACCGATGCGTTGCAGCTTCCCAGCGATCCTATTCAGCGAATTGGCACCTTGCACAGCTTCCCCGACTGGATTGTGCAGGTCTGGGTCGAGCAATTTGGCGAAGCCGAAGCCGATGCTCTGTGCCAGTGGATGAATCAGCCCCCCACCATTGACCTGCGGGTGAATCCCCTCACCGCATCTGTCACAGAAATGCAGGCTGAAATGGCAGCAGCCGGGGTTGCGGTGGAGGTCTTAGAGGCGGCATCCCAGGCATTACGGCTCACCCCCCATGTGGGAGCGATCGATCGGCTACCCGGCTTTGCTGAGGGCAAGTGGATGGTGCAGGATGCCAGCGCCCAGTTGGTTGGGCAACTGATGGCACCCCAACCCGGTGACCTTGTGATTGATGGCTGTGCAGCTCCTGGCGGCAAGGCGACCCACCTGGCTGAGCTGATGGGCGATCGCGGTACAGTGTGGGCATGCGATCGCAACGCCAAACGGCTGCGAAAAGTCGAGGAAAATGCCCAGCGCCTCCAACTCCAGAGCATTCGTACCCTCGCGACCGACAGTCGCCAACTCGCACAGTTCGTTGGGCAAGCCGATCGCGTCTTACTGGATGTCCCCTGCTCTGGATTGGGAACACTGCACCGCCATGCCGATGCCCGCTGGCGACAGACACCCGCCAGCATTGAAGAACTATCCGCCTTGCAGTCCGAATTATTGGCCCAGGGAGCCACCTGGGTCAAACCGGGGGGACGACTGGTCTATGCCACTTGCACCCTACATCCCAGGGAAAATGAGGCCATTATCCAGCCATTCCTAAAAAATCAGCCCGACTGGTGTATTGAAAAACCGGATGCAGCATGGGCATTTCCGTTCCTCAATCCAGCGGGCTGGCTTCAAGTATTACCCCACCATCATCAGATGGACGGCTTTTTCATGGTGTGTCTCCGGCATCAAGGCTAGCCAAACGGCTTAGCCACTCAATGCCTCGGCTCCCCCAACCACTTCCAAAATCTCCTGGGTGATGGAGGCTTGACGAGCTTTGTTGTAGGAAATCGTCAGAGACTTAATCAGCGAAGAGGCATTATCACTGGCACTACTCATAGCCGACATTCGTGCGGCCAGTTCGCTGGCTGCTGACTCCTGCAATGCCCGCAACAGTTGGTTGTTGAGGTAGAGCGGCAAAAGCGCATCCAGGATTTGAATCGGGTCTTGCTCAAACAACATATCCTGCGGTAGGGCTTGCAAGGTTGGGGCTGCAACTTTCTGCCGCTCCACTTCAAACGCTCCACCCCGCGTAGTCAGGCGGAAAATCTCATCATCTGCCACTTCAAGACCTTGTGGATCCAGCGGCAGCAATGTTTGAACGACAGGGCGCGAGCTCACCAGCGAAACAAACTTGGTATAAATCAGCTCCACCCGATCGACTTCTTCCGACAGGAACAACGACAGCAATTCATCAGCAATTTTCGACGCCTCAGAGGCTGTCGGTACTTGTTCCAAACCAGTGAAGCTAGCTTCAATGGGTGCGTCCCGGCGCTTGAAGTACTGGGTTGCCTTCTGTCCGGCAATCACAAACTTGTAGTTGATGCCCTCTGCCTTCAGCTCTTGGATACGGGTGGCGGCGCGCTTGATGACGTTGGCATTGTAACCACCACAAAGGCCACGATCACCCGAAATGACTAACAGGCCAACGGTTTCCACATCGCGCTGCTTTAGCAAGGGCAAATCCAAGTCCTCAAACCGCAACCGGGTCTGGAGGTTGTACAGCACCTGAGCGAGGCGATCGGCAAAGGGACGCGTCGCCAGTACTTGTTCCTGGGCACGACGCACTTTGGCCGCTGCCACCAACCGCATTGCCTCGGTAATTTTCCGCGTATTTTTAACAGTTTTGATGCGATCGCGAATCGCTTTCAGGTTAGGCATTGCAATAGACCTCTTGGGTTTCAGGTCATAACTAGATAGTTTCTAGATACCTCACAACGGGAGGCAGGGAAGGCGATCGCCCAATTTGGGTCAGGCGATCGCCTTCAGATGGGTTTAAGCCGCCATGAAGGCTTGCTTGAATTCGGTGATGCCCTCTTTCAGCAGAGAGACTACTTCATCAGACAACGCTTTTTTCTCCTGGATCAACTCACCGTATTTGGGCTTATTGTTTTGCAAATACTCCCGCAGCCCTTTGGTGAAATCTGTCACCTTGTTTTGGGGGACATCATCCAGATAACCATTGGTGCCCGCGTAGATGATGGCGACCTGATCTTCTAGGGAGAGAGGAGAGGAGGCCGGTTGCTTCAGCAATTCCTGCAAACGTGCGCCCCGTGCGAGCTGATTCTGGGTCGCTTTGTCTAGATCCGAGGCAAACTGCGAGAAGGCTTTCAGCTCATCGTACTGTGCCAATTCCAGCTTCAGCTTTCCAGCAACCTTCTTCATCGCTTTCGTTTGTGCCGCCGATCCAACCCGGGATACGGAAATACCCGCGTTGATGGCAGGACGAATCCCTGCGTTGAACAGATCAGAGGAAAGGAAGATCTGACCGTCGGTAATCGAAATTACGTTCGTCGGAATGTACGCCGAAACGTCTCCAGCCAGGGTTTCAATGATAGGCAGCGCCGTCATGCTACCTTCACCCAGCGCTTCACTGAGCTTGGCCGCCCGTTCCAACAAACGAGAGTGGAGGAAGAATACATCACCAGGATACGCTTCCCGGCCGGGTGGACGACGCAGCAGCAACGACATCTGGCGATAGGCCTGAGCGTGCTTGGAGAGGTCATCATAAACCACAAGCGTCGCTTTGCCTTTGTACATGAAGTACTCGGCGAGAGACGCTCCGGTGTAAGGCGCAAGGTATTGCAATGCTGCCGCTTCACTTGCACTTGCATCCACGATGATGGTGTAGTCCATTGCACCGCGATCGCGCAGGACTTGAGCCACCTGGGCAATCGTCGAGGATTTCTGACCGACGGCCACATAGACACAAACGACATCTTTACCCTTTTGGTTCAGGATTGTGTCAATGGCAACGGTCGTCTTTCCGGTCTGACGGTCGCCAATAATCAATTCCCGCTGGCCTCGTCCGATGGGAATCATCGCGTCGATAGCCGTAATTCCGGTTGCCATCGGCTCATATACCGACTTCCGGGCAATAATTCCAGGTGCCGGAGACTCAATCAGCCGGGTTTCGCTGGTTTGGACTTCGCCTTTCCCATCGATGGGGCGCGCCAACGCATCAACCACCCGACCCACCATGGCATCACCCACAGGAATCGCGGCAATTTTACTTGTGGCACGGACGGGGCTACCTTCCTGAATTCCCAAACCCTGACCAAAAAGTACAACCCCCACGTTGTCCTCTTCCAGGTTCTGGGCAATGCCAACCGTACCATCTTCAAATTCCAACAGCTCAGACGACATCACGTTGTCTAAACCGTACACACGGGCGATCCCGTCACCAACCTGGAGGACAGTTCCCACATTGGAAACCTTGACTTCCTGGTCATATTGCTCAATTTGCTGACGAATAATGCTGCTGATTTCGTCGGGTCTGATTGCTACCATAGGTCTTCCTGTTGGTTAGAACTACATAGAATGAATGGGTGGAAAAACGAGCGGGGCTCGAATCATTGGGTCGAACGCGAGTGCAAGAGAAATGAGAATTAGGCAGACAAGTTGCTGGAAAGGTTGAGGCTCATCCGGCGCAACTGGCCGCGCAGGCTAGCATCAAAGACCTGTGACCCAACGGTGATCACAACACCACCCAGCAAGTCTGGATCGATCGATGTGCTAATCTCCACTTGCTGCGCACCCGTTAGCTCGACGACCTTGCTGCGAACCGCTTCTTTCTGCTCATCCGTCAGTTCAACGGCAGAAGCGACCTCTGCCAGAACAATGCCACGGGATTGTCGAACAAGTGCCTGATACTGCTTGCAGATGCCTTCCAGGAATAGGATACGCCCCCGATCGACCAACAGCAGCAGAAAGTTCTGCATCAGCGGGTGAATGCGATCGCTCGCCAACTGCTGCAACACCCCTTTTTTCCCTGCTGGGCTGAGAAAAGGGTTGCCAAGGAATTGCTGTAACTCTTCTGAAGCATCGAGAATATCCAGCAATGCCCCTACATCTTCGCTAAAGCGATCAACCAAATCTTGGGACGTAGCGATAGCCATCAACGCCTGGGCGTAGGGTTCAACGACTTCTGATAGTGCGGTTCCCTTCATGCTCAACCTCTCAACGATGCAATGCTTTGCTCAACCAGCTGTTGCTGGGCATCCGAATTCAACCCAGACTTGAGCCGATCTTCGGCGATGGCAACGGCTCGTGCCGCAATGACCTCTCGCAACTCCCGCGCGATCCGCTCCTGCTGCGAGGTAATGTCTTGACTGGCCGCTTCCTGCATCCGAACCAGTTCTGCCTCCGTTTCCTCGAGAATGGCAGTTCTTGCCCGCTCCGCACTCTCCACAGCATTTTGCCGGATGCGCTCCGCCTCAGTTTTGGCCTGAGCCAGCTTTTGTTGCTCCTCTGCCAGAGCTGCAGATGCAGACTTCTTGCGATCTTCCACCTCTTTGATGGCGGCTTCAATCTGCGATCGCCGCTCCGCTAGAGTCTTACCCACAAGACCACGACCGAAGTAAACCAGCACACCAATGATGATGACCAGGTTAATCAGGTTGGTATCGAGAAGACTAAAGTTAAGGCCAAATCCGCCTTCTTCTGCCTCACCCAACAACAACCAATGCATGGGCACCCGTGCCGCGAACGTGACAATACTAAGACTAACCAAGGGAAACACCTCCCAGAAGCTTTTGCAAAATTTGCTGGCTGAGGGCATCCACTTGCTGCTCTAGGCTTTGCATCGCTTCAGCCTTTTGCTGATCGAGCTCGGCCTGCACTTGTTCTCGCTGCGTCTGCGCTTCTTGCTGAGCCGCCGCAACTTTTTCTGCAGAAATTTTCTCGGCCTCTGCCTGGGCAGTGGCGATCGTCGTCTGCGCCTCACGCCGCGTGTCGGCAAGTTCTCGCTCAAACTGCCGCGCCAATTCCTGTGCCTTCATCAAACGCTCTTTTGCTTCCGCCTGCGTTCCACGAATGTACGCATCGCGATCATCCAAAACCTTACCCAGAGGCTTGTAAAAGAGAGCGTTGAGAACTGCGACCAGAATCAGGAATTGAATTGCCATGAGGGGAAGGGTGGCATCTAGGTCAAATAGTCCTCCCCCAGATTCGGTTGCCGCCTCTGCGACCAAAAGGATTAGCGAGTGAAACATAAATACCCAACCCGTTCAGCTCAGTCAGAGCATAATTTTTACCATGCAATATTGGGAGTCGAACCCGTTAGCTATAACTGCTTACCCTGCATTTCTCGTAGCACCCGCCATCCACATAGAAAGGCGTTTGCTACCAACAGAACAAACTCACCAATTTTGCTAGAAATATCTAAAGGACGCGACTGCTAAATCCCTAGGAATCACATCCAAAGCATTAAACAATCAAAGTCAGATCCTATGCAGATCGTGATCACTCAAAGCCAGCCGTAGAGGCGCGAAAATCGCACCTCTACAAAAGTCATTGACTAGGCGAAGGGGTTTGCAAAGAGAAGCACTAGGGCAACGACCAGACCGTAAATTGTCAGGGCTTCCATGAAGGCCAAGCTCAGCAGCAAGGTTCCACGGATTTTGCCTTCCGCTTCAGGCTGACGAGCGATTCCTTCTACAGCTTGACCAGCGGCACTTCCTTGACCAATGCCAGGGCCAATAGCAGCAAGACCGACTGCAAGAGCAGCAGCCACAACAGAAGCAGCGGCAACGATTGAATCCATAGCGATAACTTCCTTTCCTTTGGTTAAAGAATTGCGTATGTGAACACGTTAGAAAAGCGCTTACACGCTTACGACCTAGCGACAAGCAGAAAAACCTGCGTACTACGAAAGGTCTCCGATTTACAGGGTCAAACACCCTACCTGAGGAACGTTAATGCTCCTCATGTCCTTCACCATGATCCTCCATTGCTTCACCGATGTAGGCAGCAGCCAAAGTCGCAAAGATAAGCGCCTGAATCGCGCTCGTAAACAGACCCAGCGCCATTACGGGAAGCGGTACAAACAGAGGAACCAGGAGTACAAGAACCGCAACCACAAGCTCGTCTGCCAGGATGTTTCCAAACAGTCGAAAGCTTAGGGAGAGAGGTTTTGTAAAATCTTCGATGATCTTAAAGGGGAGCATAAAGGGCACCGGCTGAACATAGTTGCCGAAGTAGCCCAATCCCTTCTTGCGAAAGCCCGCATAAAAGTAGGCCAACGAGGTCAAAAGTGCAAGCGCAACGGTGGTATTGATGTCGCTCGTCGGAGCCGCAAGCTCGCCTCCGGGAATTTCAACCAATTTCCAGGGAACGAGGGCACCAGACCAGTTGGACACGAAAATGAACAAGAACAACGTCCCAACGAATGGAACCCAGGGACGATATTCTTTCTCACCGATTTGCCCCCGAGCCAAGTCGCGAATAAATTCCAGAGCGTATTCCATAAAATTTTGGATACCACTGGGGATGCGATCGGAGCGACGACTGGCAAGGAACGCTGCAATGATCAAAACACCAATCACAAACCAGGAGGTTAGAAAGACCTGACCATGAAGCTTCAGGTTGCCAATCTGCCAGTAAAAATGCTTACCTACCTCAAGTTCTGCAATGGGCAGATGATGAATATGGCTCAGATAATTAAGGGGTTCCGCTAAATACATCTTTCTCAGTGCAGTGGAGAGAATATATGAAAGTAGACCGGACAAAACTCCTGTCTTTCAAATTTTGAAAATTCGAACATTAGGACTATCCAGAGGTTTGCTACTGACAAAACTGTTCGAGTTGAACAGATGTCGAGAAACGATGAAGTGAAACGACTCGCTAAGACTACACTCAACATTTCAAGGAGTCACAGGAATCAGTCAGACATTGACATGAAGGTCGTTCGCACCATGTAGAAGATGACAGCCACTTTATAGGTTAAAAAACCTAAGAAGATCGGCATAATTTGTAGTTCACTCACTCGAGAGGCAATAACAATAATGCCAATTAGCAACGCTAACCGAGTATTGCTCAAGCGTTGCTTCTCTCGACCCAGTTGAGCCACATTTTTTGCCAACATTTTCAAGTAAACCACACCTGTGCACGCTCCAATGAAATAATTCAAGGCAACGTTGAGGGAGTAAAAAACCCACACAGAAACAACGATAATTCCTGTTAATAACAGCGTCGTTCGCAACAAGCTTTGCTGAAGCTGGTAAAACTCCTGCATGGAGGCATTAGGCTCAGCAGCAAGTTGATGAGATGCGTCTGAGGATGATTCGTTAGGTGTGCCGCTGTCGGCGGGCGTGTTTGATGAGTCCACCGGAAAATGTCCTGTGAAACAAACGTCCTACGGTATAAAGCGAACTTTAGGTTCACCATCTAGGATCATATCACCGACAGGTAACAATACTTAATGCGATGGAATAGATGTCCCCAAAAATTATTTTGTGACTTTTGGGTTTGCAGCAGCCCTGACTTTCTGTCAAGGCGCTATCAAGGCACTATGTGCTGTGCATCGTTCTATGAGGCCGCTGGGGTGAGCACAATGAGCTGTTGACCTAGGAGCGATCGCACCCCATCTAAATCCAGATCTACAGAAGCGAGCACCTGCTCAACGGTTTGTGTGTGGTTCTCGTTGCAAGCCTGGAGAAATGCTGACTGAGCGGGGCTGAGGGTTACGACCTGATAGTTGTAGTTGAACAAGGTCGGGCTGTCCCAGCCATCGACACAGGGGCTGCGCTCAGGAATCGCATGGCGCAGCTTGGCATCATCTGACCAATCTTCTTTGTTCAAGGGTGGCCGTCCCAGGAAAAACTCGTAATGGGTAATTGCTTCGGGATCCAACAGTTCGAGCAGCCGGTAGCGATCGCGCTCCGAAAGCTGCTGAGCCCGTTCCATTAGCTCTGGATTACGTCCAAGCAAGCGTTCTATGTCCCAAACCTGGGGATTGGAGAAACCGAGGAACGCTAACCCGGACGCATCGATCAACTCAAACAGCGTGGGAATAGCGTAGTCAATTTCTTGGGGATGGACATACATATCGGCAAAGTTTTCATCCCGAGTATTTTCCATCGACCAGCGTTCCTTCTCCCGCTGCACCAGGCGATTGGTTTCGGGTAGCGCCGCAAAAATGCCACGGCCTACACGGACGCCTTCGCGGTAATTCCCAGGATCATCGCGTTGCAGGAGGGCGATCGCTTCTTGCATTAACTTGATTTCCGAACGCCCTAATTCACCATAGACAAAGATATGCATCAGCCCACCAGGAGCCAGTTTGGGGGCAAGCGCCTGAATGCCACGGATGGGGTCAGGAAGGTGATGCAACACCCCCACACAGTTAATCAGATCGAACTCGCCGGGAAGCTGTGCCACCTCATAAAGGCTCAGGTGCTGGAACGTTGCGCGATCGGCTCCCGACCGCTGGCAACGCTCCTGGGCAACGGCCAACGCCCCAGCACTCA
Organism: Vacuolonema iberomarrocanum LEGE 07170; assembly: GCA_015207365.1. Classification (GTDB taxonomy): domain Bacteria; phylum Cyanobacteriota; class Cyanobacteriia; order Elainellales; family Elainellaceae; genus Vacuolonema; species Vacuolonema iberomarrocanum. Next base: position 44,002 of record JADEXA010000029.1, on the reverse strand, counting down.
AGTCAATACCGACAACTTCTGCGTCGGGGTTGAGATGAACCAGGTATTCGGTGCCAACTCCCGTGCCACACCCCGCATCCAAAATTCGGATATCCCGCCGGGCAGGCTTGCGGCCAAGACAAAAGTTATAGGCAGCGACCCAATTCCAGCGCCAGTTGTAGCCCGGTGGCGGTTCATCCAACAGCGGCTCTGGCGGGAAGGGGTAGGTATCGTAGAGGCGGGCAACGGCAGAACTCACACGTTCTGTCTCAGTACGTTCTGTCTCAGACATGGTCGGCAGCAAACAGGTCGCGCGTAAAAACGTCGGAGAGTCCAAGAAAAATCGGCATTAATTAATTGCCTGACATTAGACATTTGCCTCTCCTTCCTGGACGGTAGACCACTTTGTTGGCTCATTCGCTTAAGAATTGTAGCTATCTGAAGCGAAAGTAACAAAACTTATACCGTCTCTCATCTTCCTCCCCCTCGTCCCGTATGATCAGCGAAGTGGTTGCACCAACTTGGTTCGATACACTTCTTAATATTTTATGGCTGGCTCAACGAAACGCTCTAACCTAAAGTTGGGTTGGCTCGTAGAGTCAGCGCTATAGTCCCGGTAGGTTCGGCTTGGACGATGCGGAAGTTTGATTTCCGATATGGTTTGCCGCGATCGCGGACTGCAGGTGGAAAAATTGCTTAAGACAAAACGGTTTAGAGACCACGACAACATTGATAGGGAGCTTTTGAAATCCGATGAGTGTTAAGGCAAGTGGTGGAAGCTCTGTAGCACGCCCCAATCTTTATCAAACCCTACCCATGTCCACGATCACGCAGGCAGAGCAGCAGGATCGATTCTTGGGCCGGGGTGAACTTGGTGAGTTATCGAGTTTTTTCAGTTCTGGTCTCAAGCGTTTGGCGATCGCTGATGCCCTTACCAGAAATTCAGAGTTAATCGTCTCGCGCGCCGCCAATCGGATTTTTGTCGGCGGTTCTCCAATGGCATTTCTGGAAAAGCCATCGGAAGAAGAGCCTGTGCAAATGAGCCAAGGGGGCGTGGCCATTGATACCCAGGAAGGCATGAAACTGGGCACCGTGACCTATGTGTCTGGCGGTGGCGGTGGTGGGTTACTAGAAGGCTTGCGAACCCTATTTTTGACGCCTAGCAGTGGCCCCGTTCCGCCCCGCTTTCGGCCCATCAACGTGGCACGCTACGGCCCCAGCAACATGCAGAAGTCGCTGCGAGACTTGAGCTGGTTCCTGCGCTATCTCACCTATGCGATCGTGGCAGGCGACCCCAACATCATTGCCGTCAACGTGCGCGGGCTGCGGGAAATCATTGAGAATGCGTGCTCCTCCGACGCTACCATTGTTGCCTTGCAGGAAATGCGGGTGGGAGCCCTCACCTACTTCCGTCAGGATGAGGAAGCCTCCGAAATCGTGGCGCGGTACTTTGAGGTACTGATTGGAGAATTCGTTGCCCCGACGCCGTCCGATAAGTTGCGCCAACGCCCAACATCAGATCAGCAAGGGTTGCAACTGCCACAGATTTACTTCAATGCAGCCGAGCGTCGCCCCAAGTATGCGATGAAGCCAGGGCTGTCGGCAGGTGAAAAAAATGACATCGTCAAGGCCGCTTATCGTCAGATTTTTGAGCGCGATATTACCCGTGCCTACTCTCTAGGCATTTCTGATTTGGAATCGAAGGTGAAGAACGGCGAGATCTCCATGAAAGAGTTCGTCCGTCGCCTTGCCAAGTCGCCCCTTTATCGCAAGAACTTCTTTGAGCCGTACATCAATAGCCGTGCCCTAGAGCTGGCGTTCCGCCATATTCTGGGTCGGGGTCCCAGTTCACGCGAGGAAGTGCAAAAGTATTTTTCGATCGTGTCGAATGGTGGACTGCCTGCCTTAGTCGATGCATTGGTCGATTCCAAAGAGTACGGCGACTATTTTGGTGAAGAAACCGTGCCCTACCTGCGGGGCTTGGGACAAGAAGCCCAGGAATGCCGCAACTGGGGTCCCCAGCAAGACCTGCTGCGATACAGTGCACCGTTCCGCAAAATTCCTCAGTTCATCACCACGTTTGCCAGCTATAACCAGCCGTTGCCCGACCAGCATGTTTACGGTTCGGGGAACGATCCTCTGGAAATCCAGTTTGGGGCAATCTTCCCGAAGGAGACACGCAACCCCAGCAGCAGCCCGGCTCCCTTCGGCAAAGATACTCGCCGTATTCTGATCAATCGTGGGCCCAGCATCAACAACCAACTGAGCAATCCCGCAGCGCGTGGAGTAGCACCCGGCAGCTTAGGCCCCAAAATCTTCAAGTTAGATCAGGTATCGAGCTATACAGGCTCCTTCAGTGGTGGCAGCAAAAACCCAGCCGCCAGCATCAAGTATTCCGAAAGCTCCACTCAGGCCATCATTCAAGCCACATACCTGCAAGTCTTCGGACGCGCCGTTTATGACGGGCAGCGGATCAAGACGTCAGAAAATCGTCTAGAAACGGGCGAAATTACCGTCCGTGAGTTTGTGCGGCAGTTAGCTAAGTCGGACACTTTCCGCAAGATGTACTGGACATCGCTCTATGTGATGAAAGCGGTAGAGTACATTCACCGTCGCTTGCTCGGACGGCCAACCTACGGCCGGAAGGAAACCAATTCTTACTTTGATATTTGCTCCAAGCAGGGCTTCTATGCCCTGGTGGATGCCATTATCGACAGCCCCGAATACTCCGAAGCATTTGGAGAAGATACAGTCCCCTACGAGCGCTATGTGACGCCGAAGGGTCTGGCGCTGCGCACCAATCGCGTGAGCAGCATTACCGACAAGGGAATGATGAAGTCGATGGTGGAAGAAACGCCACGCTTCGTTCAGTTGGGGGCAGTGGAAGAGTCGCGTACTGCACCAGACATCCAGTTCCGTTCGAGTCAGGGGGTCAGCAAGAAGCGCGAGCAAACGAAAGTCTTCAAGCTTACCTCTCTCGCCGATCCGGCTATTGTCGAAACCGTGATTGGGGCAACCTATCGGCAGATCTTCGAGCGCGACATTCCCCCGTATATTGTGAACAACGAGTTCACCAGCATGGAGAGCAAACTACGGAACGGAGAAATTACTCTGAAGGAGTTTGTGGAAGGGTTGGGCTTGTCGGGTCTGTACATTAAGGAGTTCTACACGCCTTATCCCAACACGAAAGTGATCGAACTGGGTACAAAGCATTTCCTGGGTCGCGCACCGCTGGATCAAGCAGAAATTCGGAAGTACAACCAGATTTTGGCAACGCAGGGGTTGAAGGGCTTCATCAGTAAGATGGTGAGCAGCCGCGAGTATGTGGAAGCGTTTGGGGAAGACACGGTTCCTTACAATCGCTACTTGACACTGCCCGCCGCCAACTTCCCGAATACGCAGACGCTCTATAACAAGCTGACGAAGCAAGATCGGGATTTGGTGGTTCCCAGCTTTAAGCCGACAAATGGACGGATGGATGCGACGCAGATGCCGCTGATGGAGGACGCGATCGCCACCCAAGCCAAGGCCGAAACCCCAGACTATGTGAACCTCAGCCGTTCTATCGGTGGCGAAGCACTGGCCGTTCCCGTGCAAACCTCGGCTCGTATCGTTCAGGTTTCCGTTGGCATGGACACCGATGCCCTGCGTGAGGCGATCGCCGCCCTCTACCAGCAAGTGATGGGCGTTCCGGCAGGAGATGTTCCCATGGAACTGCGCCGCCTAGATCTAGAAGGCATGTTGCAACGGGGTGAAATCTCGGTGCGCGAATTCGTCAAGCGCCTGGTGGTGTCCAGCGTGTACGCGGATCGCTTCATCAAGCCCTATCCCCAGGAGAAAGCAACGGAATTGTTGTTCCGCCATCTCTTAGGTCGGACACCCGCTAACTCTGCTGAGCTGCAAGAATACTGCACCTTACTCGCCCAGCAAGGGTTGGGCGTTGCCGTATCGAAGCTGATGAGCAGCCCGGAATACACTCGCTACTTTGGTGAGGACGTTGTTCCCTATGCTCGATTTGGCAACATGTCGGCCGTCTAACAACCTCCGCTCTCGGTCTGCCCTGTGGTAGATAGCCATAAGCGATCGCCTTAGGATCGTGAATAAATTAAAACCAGAATTTTATTTTTGAAAGCGCGGCTGAGCCGCGCTTTCAAAAGTAGGTTTTGGATTTTATTTAATTCACGATCCTTACTCGGGCGATCGCTTACGTTTTGCAGCACATTTTGCTGAACGCCTAGAATTTATGCGATTGTGATGGCAGATTGCATCTTCTCTGCCCTCTCGCTGCTCCAACCTTGCTTCTCTTTCGCCTATGCCTTTTCTCATCATTTTGGCCCTAGCCATTGCCCTGGGAACGGTGCTGTTTGCCCTGCAAAACACAACCCGTGTCGTCATCAGTTTCTTTGGCACACAATTCCAGGAACCACTTGCCTTCGTGTTGCTCATTACCCTTGCCATCGGCATCCTGGTGGGGTTGCTTGTCCTGTCGCCCAGTGTCATTCGGCGAAGCCTGAAAATTTCTAGCCAGAAGAAGCACATTCAAGACTTGGACTATGAGTTGCAGGTGAAGGATCAGGAGATCGCAGCCGAAGGCCAAAAAACGGACGGGGTTCGCGCCCGCGCTCAAGATATCCTGACAGCCGCTTCACTCCTGGAGCCAACCACCGGATTGCTCAAAGGAAATTTGCTGGTGGAAGCCGTGCGATTTCGTCTCCGACAAACCGACAATGGGGCAGCAGATGCCGCATCATCCGTCTGCCTCTACTTGCTAGAAGCGAATGAATCTGACGATAGCGCCGCAGTGGACCAAGCTCAACGCCAGCATTTGCAGCGGGCGATCGCCGAACGCCTGCGGCGCGTGAGTGCGGAGGGGAACTGGCTCTACCATAACGGGAAGGGGCAATTTGCCTGTCTTGCAACGGGGTTGGATACCAAATCGGCCAATGACTATGGCGAAGCCATCCGAGCAGCATTTGCGGATGAGGCGCTGCAGTTAGAAAATGGGACGACGCAACCAACCACCATCAGCATGGGCGGAGCGATCGCCTACCCTTCTCAGGCTCTTGAGGCCTCTACCCTCATTCAGAAAACCTATGATGCACTGGATCAGGCCAAGCGGCGCGGGCGCAATCGTTTTCGACTGGTGGAAGCGCAGGGCGGATGATCAGACACTAGACACTTATATCAAATCCGGTTGAAGAACCCAAATATCGTTTGTGCCCGCTGCAAAGCAGCGGGCACAAACGATATTTGGGTTTTACGGCTATTTAACCGGATTTGATACGAGCCCCACTTACTGCGAGGCCCGTTGTTCCAGCACACGGATAAGGGTCTGGAAATAGTCTGGCAGCGGAGCGATCGCCTCAATCCACTCCTCGCTACGGGGGTGCTGGAGGCGGAGCTTCCAGGCATGGAGCGCCTGACCTGGCAAATTTACACCCACCGAACGCCGGGAACCGTAAACTGGATCACCGACGATGGGATACCCAATAAACGCACAATGGACGCGGATTTGGTGGGTGCGCCCTGTTTCTAGCCCAAATTGCAGCAGGCTATAGTTACCCATCCGCTGCTGCACCTGCCAGTGCGTGATGGCCGACCGACCGGTTGCGGGGGGCGAAACCACCGCCATTTTCTTGCGATCGCCTGGATGCCGCCCGATGGGTTGATCGACCATTCCCGTATCAGCCGTGGGTGCGCCATGCACTACAGCAAGATAGGTTCGACGCGCCGTTTTTGCTTTGAACTGGGCTTGCAGATGATGATGCGCATGGTCGGTTTTGGCAATGGCGATCGCCCCGCTGGTATCTTTGTCCAATCGATGCACAATACCGGGTCGCTGCACACCCCCCACCCCCTGAAGATTGGGGCAGTGAGCCAGGATGGCATTTACCAACGTACCGTCTTCATGCCCTGGAGCAGGATGCACCACCAAACCTGCAGGTTTATTGAGGATCAAAACATCATCGTCTTCGTATAGCACATCCAGCGGAATCTTCTGGGCCGGCAGATCCAGCGGAGTCGCATCAGGAATGGTGAGGTGGATGCGATCGCCGACCTGCACAGTATCTTTCTTGGACTGGCACACCTGACCGTTGCGCGTCACCTGCCCCTGCTCGATCAGCTTCTGGATACGAGCCCGCGAGAGGTCGGGCAACTGGTCGGCAATCCAACGATCCAGGCGATCGCCGCCCTGCTCCACCTGCAATACAATGACGGATTCATTCGACAGCCCATGCTGTTGATTGGCTGTACCATCCGTCCTATCTTCGACATTCAAAACATGTTCCAGAAAAATATGGGCGCAATCCTACCTTTCCTACCCTAAGTCGCATCAAACAAATCAAGGGGCAGGTGGCCATACATTTGGCTATGCCTATCACTAAAATCGGCCTGGCAGGATACCAGGACACCTCGATGGTGGCCGTCGTAACTCTTGGCATAGCATAGGCCAGAGCGAGGGTTGAACTTGATGTAAACGGCCCCATCCACCGGATCAAACTGGGGCTCTGGTGGGACATAGCCCAGTGCTTTGGCATAGCTTAGGAGCGCTTGCCGTCCTTGCTCCAGAGAGCCAGCACAAACGCCAAGCATCTGATAATCCGACTGCTCTGTGGCGATCGCCAAGGCTGCACGAATCGGAGCATAATCCACTGCCTGCGCCTCATCTGGGCTAAGGCAGTCAAATTGCTTGAGGAAACGCTCGGCATCGGCGAGGGAGGCAAAAGAAGACGTCGTCATGACACAGAAAGCATTGAGTAAACAAAGGTTTCTCCCAAATGGCTTCGAGAGAAGTACAAACGGATCTTAAGGAGCACACATTACTCTATCCAGGGCGAAGCTAACGGTTGGGCGTAAGGCGTTTTCCAAGCCTCGCTCAATCCTCAACATACTCCCCACACTGGGCAACATTCCATCCAAAGCAGAACTTCTTAAACTTCTTGCTGTTGCGGCGATGCTATTTCTCGTAAAGCCGAAACAGATAAAGCAGAAGCAAATGGGGTAAACCGTTAGCTCACGTCGGGTTCCATATCTTCAGTCACATCCGCTGTGTCTACTGGGGTCGCTTCACTAGCGAGGGTAGTCGTTTCGGTCGAAACAGCGGGTTCGGTTGCCGGATCCACAGCGGCTTCAGGAACAGTCTGCAGCTCACTATCCGCTGGCACATTTGCAACCTCTTCGCTGCTGACATCAGGAGCCGTATCAGCGATCGCAGCCACTTCTGGGGCAACCGATTCTGGCTCAACCTCAGTGGAAACGGGTGCTCCAGAGATCGCCTCTCCACCGGCAGCCGCAGCCTCCGCACTCACGGATGCCTCCAGCCCTTCAGACGATAGGGAGGGGGCGGCGATCGCTTCATTCGCTTCTGGTGTTGGAGCCGGTTCCGCTATCTGGGTAACAATTGGTTCTTGGATCACAGGTTCAGCCGGTGGCTCAGTGGGCGGCATCTCCTGAGCGGCAATGGCTTCAGCAGGAGAAGACTCCGCAGGCTTCACCTCTGCATCGACTGGCGTTTCAGCCGCTGGTTCGGTCGCTGGCTCTGTCGTTGCTGGAGTCGCATCCGGATCATCCGGAGTAATCTCCGGTGTATCTGAGGCTTCGACAGTTGGTTCAACCGTTGGCTCCGCTGGGGTTGCATCGGGAGCATCCGTTGCAACTTCCGGCGTTTCAGCCGCTGGTTCTGCCGCTGGCTCAGTTGCTACGGGAGGAACATCGGGAGCATCCGTTGCAACTTCTGGCGTTTCAGCTGCTGATTCTTCTGGTGGCTCGGTTGCTACTGGGGTTACATCGGGAGCATCTGTTGCAATTTCTGGGGTCTCTAGCGGTGCATCCGTTGGGGTATCCGTTGCTTCAACGGTCGGCTCTTCGACAAGGATAGGTGCTTCTTTCTTCTGACCCGGCTTCGGCCCTTTCATCAAGGCTGGATTCGCTGGAGGTCTACGCTCGTCGTCCTGATCCCGTCCACCTTTGCGGCGATCGCGCTTGCGGTTTTGAGAGCGATCGCCCCGTCCACCCCGTTTCTCGCGGTTATTATCTTGGCCTTCTGCCCCTTCTGAGCCTTCTGCCTGCTCTGCTGCCTTGCGCGCCTGCCACTCGGCCTTTTTAATTGGACGTTCCACCATGATGCCGCACCGTTACATTCCTTGATGTCTCTTCCTCAGAATACGCTGAAACGGTCACCCTCGCATCAAACCTCCGTACGAAACCTCGCCCGAACAGCCTATCCACTCTTCGGCGTCATTTCCCCGATAGGCATTGGATAGCGCGGCAGGAAATTGCTCGCAGTATGACCCGATGAAAGAGCGTGACGCTGCGCGAACAACCTTCTATAGCCGGTCTATTCCTTCTTCAAAAACTACCTCAGTACGTGGCAAGGGGCATGAGTTGTTCGTTGTTGCTGATTAGGATACATCCTATTAATTTTCGAGCAAAGCATATAGCTCAATTCGTTTCAACGGAGACAGGTTTACCCTCATCCAACGAGGTGAGATTTTGCCCCTCAACGTTGGGTGAAGCCGAATCTGAAGCTGCAGATGCTTTCTCACCTTCGGTCTTACCCATGACTTGATTTTTATACAAACTAAACTGCGGCAAAATTTCTTCCATGAATGCGTGAGCGGCCTTAGACCGATATCGCGTTGGATTCACAATCACCGATAGCGTGCGGTTGACGACCACATCTTCAATCCGAATCCGGCGCAGAATCCCCATTTGCAATTCTTTTTCGATCGCCGAAATCGAAACGAATGCCGCCCCCAATCCAGACTGCACGGCATTTTTGATCGCCTCGATAGAGTTTAGTTCCATCTCAACCTTGATGCGGCGAGTTTCAATGCCCGATCGCGTCAATACCTGCTCAATCACCTTGCGGATGGTGGATTGAGAATCCAGCGTGATGAACTGAAGTTTGTAAAGGTCTTCTTTTTGAATGGTGCCATGGCGAGCCAGAGCATGGGAGGGTGACAGGATCAGCGCCAGCTCATCTTCGGCATAGGGTGTGATATTGAGGGACTCCTGCAGCTCTGGCGGAACCTCACCGCCAATAATGGCTAGATCTACCTGTCCGTTGGAAACGCTCCACGCTGTACGACGGGTGGAATGGACATGGAGCTGCACCGCGACTTCGGGATAGCGATGGCGAAATAGCCCAATCATTCGGGGTAACAGATACGTTCCAGTCGTTTGGCTAGCTCCGACAATCAGCGTGCCGCCCTGAAGGTTTTGCAAGTCTTCGAGGGCGCGGCAGGTTTCTTCGCATAGAGACAAGATGCGATCGCCATAGCGTAGCAGCAAGTGCCCAGCTTCGGTCAACTGTGCCCGTCGCCCACCTCGATCAAACAGTGGCACATCTAGCTGACGCTCCAGGTTTTGCACCTGCAAGCTCACCGCTGGTTGCGACACATACAAGCTATCTGCCGCTCGTTTGAAGCTCCCTTCAGCGGCGATCGCCTTGAGGATGCGAAGTTGATCGAGGGTAAATGGAAGGTCAGACATAAGTGTAAGTCCGAGAAAAGTGAGATTTCGGAGAGAAAACAGCTACCCCAAAAGTATCCGGTTTCGATGAACCACCGTCAGAAAAAGCGAGAAAGGACGTTGATCGCGCATACCGATCAAAACTCTAGCAAGATCCGTCGAGTCACATGGCAGTGATCCTAGACTGCAACATGGCACACTTTTTCCAAAGTTTTGTCAACGTATTTTCTGCGACTGCAAAACATCCTGGGGAAAAATGGGTACGTTTGACAACGGAGCTTGCTTGTTAACGGTCTATGACTAATCGCTTAACTTGATGTAAATCCGCAAAAATTGGGACAGTATCAGACTTTCAGAGGGATAATTGAAGCAAGTAGGTGTGTATCTACAGTGAAGTTGGTCGATAATTTCTCCCTACGATCCGCATTATCTACGTATTAGAGCATCTTATGAAGCGGGAGATTATCCAGGATTTTCTGAATTTACCAGGAATTGCGGGTGTTGCTCTGATGGACGGGCGATCGCGCCCCTATTTTTTTGGGGTTGATCAGACGCTCAACTTCCAGCAGAAAGAAGCGCTTGCCCAGGGAATTCAACAGGTGGTTGATACCACCCCCAATTCATTTGGGACATTTGAATTTCAATTTGTCGGGCATCAGGTTTTTATTTACAAATTGCAACACGGCATTATTCTTTTGGTTCTGACGGGCGAGCAATTGGTGCCGCCTGACTATCACCATGTCATAAATGTGCTGTGCTCCGAATTGCAAGAAGATGCGGCAAATGCGATCGCTACCTTCCGACTATTTGCGGGTAACCTAACGGTCACAAGCCAAAATAATTGGGCGCAATCTGCCCCGCCATCAGCGCCTCTAGGCACCCATTCAGAGCCGTCCGTCACGCGGCCTAAACCTGATCCTGCCACCCGTAATGGGCATACAGATCCGTCCACGACGCCATTTCCCCCCTTAGCCGATTCCCCCGATATACCCGCCCCGGCCTTCCCCCAGTCGGAACCTACATCTGCCCCACCCACACCGTCCCTCAGCCTTCATGCCAAGGATATCGCGACGTTCCTCAGCCAAATGAGCCAAATCGCAACTCATTATCTCGGCAATACGGTGGTGGCCAACTACTGGAAGTCCACACGGCCTGATGAAGATTGGCTCAGCCAATTTCAAATCGATCGGTCTGCTCAATTTAGCTTTCAAGCCGCCACCCCCTCTGCCGCCACCCAGCCTCTGTCCGAGGAACAACAGCAATGGGTCCGCGCATGGATTGCAGCCTTCATCAGCCGGTGCTCCAAAGTTATTCGAGATTTCAGCAATTTAGTGCAGCAAAGCGTCGTTGATGAGAACTTGCGAGCTTTGTTGTCTACAGACTAGGCTTACACCCCAGGAGAAAATTTTCATGGCCAAAATCGTCCAACTGCAACCCATCAATCAGCAAACTGCCATTGAAACCAATGGCAGTTTGCTGTCGATCCTCATTAATAAGGATCTAGATGTGTTACGAGAATGCGGTGGGCGCGGTATGTGTGCCACCTGCCATGTCTACGTACAAGATGGGATGGAACAACTGACGCCCGTTAACCGTCGAGAAAAGCGAACCCTAGAGGTCATTACCACCTGCAAAACCAATTCGCGCCTCGCCTGTCAGGCACGCGTTATGGGGGATGGCGTTGTTGTTGAGCTGCCCCCTGGTATGTACATCAACTCGCTGCAAGATATCGAGGTTTTGATTGGGCGTCGGGCCGAACAAAACCTGTTGCACCCCATCACGGGTCAGGTGTTGGTAGAAGAAGGTAAGCTCATCACTCGCTCTATGATGAGGCAAATCGCCGATACGGCGGACTTCAACATTGGGGGCTATTTTGCCCAAAGCAGCGATTCCTAAACTGCGCTCATTCCTGAGTCTCTCTCATCTCTGAGCCTCACTCAGCTAATCTCCAGCGTTAGAATCCGTTGGCCCCATGTGCAACAAGCAAAAATGATCTAGACGGTGAGTATTCCGCACGGGATACTCATGCCAATTCTATGAGAACCAATACCAGATAATTTTTGAAACTATTGTGCCATAAGGGTTTCAAAAATTATCCATAATCGCTTCCTCGCACGTAGCAAACATCCATCATTCCAGCAAAAGCAAAAGCCCCTGGCCTAAGGTCAGGGGCTTTTAATGCAAGCTCATGCGGATGCTACAGGGCGCTACAGAGTAGGGTCAGCGCTAGGAGCTAGCCATGTCTTCCGATGCTTTTGGATCAAAGTCAAGGGAAGCCGAATTCATGCAAAAACGCTGTCCTGTCGGTTTGGGCCCATCGGGAAACACATGCCCCAGGTGGGCGTCACAGGCTGCACAAAGAACTTCGACGCGGCGCATGAACAAGCTGCGATCCTCTTCGTACGCTACATTGTCCGCCTCGACAGGGGCCCAAAAACTTGGCCAACCCGTACCCGAGTCATATTTCGCTTCAGAACTAAACAGTGGCGTCCCACAGCAGATGCATTTGTAAATACCCGAGGCTTTGTTGTCGTGGTATTCCCCCGTAAAGGCACGCTCGGTTCCTTTTTGACGGGTGACTTTGTATTGTATGGGGGTCAATTGCTGACGCCAATCTTCGTCGGATTTTTGGATTTTTTCTACCATAGTCTTTGTAACGTTTTGTTGCCACTCCTTTCATGATAAGGGTCGGTTGCGATCGCCCGCACAAAAAATAGGTACGGTTAAGCGATCGCTTCTTTCCCCTCCGTTTTGTCCTCGGTGGGTTGTGACGGCTCTGGATCCGCTGCTTTGGCTTGGTTGGGGTGAAAGTAAGCGTAGATTTGCTGCGCCATTTTGGGACCAATTCCTGGCACTTCCTCAATTTGCTTGGGGCTCGCCTCCCGGAGATAGTCGATGGAGCGGAAGTGCGCCAGGAGCTGTTTTTGACGATGGAGCCCGAGGCCAGGGATATCTTCTAGGCGCGATCGCCGCATCCGCTCGGTGCGCTGCTTGCGGTGAAAGCTAACGGCAAAACGGTGCGCTTCATCCCGCAGACGGCGCAACAGTTGCACCCCCGGTTGCTCAGCTTCGGTCGACAAGGGGTGCGATTCCCCTGGCAAAAAGATTTCTTCTCGCTGCTTGGCCAAGCTGATCACCTTCACCTCTTCCAGCAAATTCATCTCCCGCAGGGCCTCGACCACCGCCGATAGTTGGCCTTTGCCCCCATCAATCATCACTAAGTCGGGAAAATCATCCTGTGCGCCACCCAGCACAGAAGGGCGCTTGCGGGTCGATGCCGCAGGATCGATCGCTTCGTCGCGGCGATACTTACGGAATCGCCGCTGGATCACCTCGGCAAGGCTAGCAAAATCATCGGAGTGCCCCGTCTGTACCGTGGGATTTTTGATTTTGTAGTGGCGATAGTGCTGCTTGGCAGGAAGTCCGTCGACGAAGACGACCTGTGAGCCGACGGCATCGGATCCCTGGATATGGGAAATGTCGTACCCTTCAATGCGGTGGGGAAGATCGGGGAGATCCAGAATTTCGGCCAGATCGAGCATGGCCTGCTGATTGCGATCGGCAAACCGCTGGGTGCGCGCTAGCTCGTAGCCTGCATTGCGCTCCACCATCTCGATCAGATCCGCTTTAGTCTGGCGCAGGGGCACGTCGATAGAAACCTTGCGTCCCCGCCGTTCTGTCAGCGCGGCGGTCAGCATATCTACATCGGGTAGGGAATGTTGCACCAAAATTTCAGCGGGAATTTCAATATCCTCAACTGTGGCGTAGTGATCTTCCAAAACTCGTTGCAGGATGGCTCCGGGGGTTCCGGCCTGGGCATCGGCGACAAAGCCAAGCCGCCCCACTAGCCGACCGGCCCGAATCTGGAACAATTGGACACAGGCATGATGGTCATCTGCCATCAGCGCGATCGCATCGCGTGACACCGTGTCATCTGGCAGCGATACTTTTTGATCTGCAGAAAGGGAGCGAATGCCTCGCAACTGATCGCGAATGCGGGCAGCGGTCTCAAAATTAAGATCTTCGGACGCTTTCTCCATTTGGGTCCTGAGGATGTCCTCCAATTCCTGGGTACGCCCCTGAAAGATCATCGCTACCTTCTGCACCGTCTTGTGATAATCCTCCGACGAAATAAGCTGCTGACAAACACCTGGACAGCGTCCCATGTCGTAATTGAGGCAAGGGCGATCCTTAAACAATGGTTGGGGGCGTTGGCGCAGGGGAAACACGCGTTTGACAATGTTCAGCGTTCGCCGCAGCGTCCCGACATCAACATAGGGGCCGTAGTAGCGATTGCGCCCCCCTTTTCGCCGCTTACGCGTGATAAAAATCCGAGGATAATCCTCGCTCCAGGTAATGCAGAGAAAGGGATACTTTTTGTCGTCTTTCAGCAGAATGTTGAAATGGGGCTGGTGCTGTTTGATCAGATTCGCTTCCAGCGCCAGCGCTTCGGCTTCGGTGTCAGTAACGATAAACTCAATCTCCACCACCTGCATTGCCATCATGGCAATCCGGGGTTCGCGGTTATGATCCTGCCGAAAGTAGGAGCGGACGCGCGATCGCAAACTTCGCGACTTGCCGATGTAGAGAATATTGTCGGCACCATCACGCATCAGGTAAACCCCAGGCTCCTGGGGCAATTCCTTCAACCGCGCTTCCAACCGCTCTGGGTCTTTGAGCAGGGGCACAAATTTGGCCGATGAATCGTTGGAAAAAGTCACAGGCAGGGTATTAGAGCAAAGACAACACAAAAACCGCCAGGCTCACTGGGCAACCATTCCCGTCAAGAAGATGTTATGTCAAACTGCCCATGGCATTCTAGCCATCAGGCTGACGCGATGGGGCCAAAACATATGTATGTCCTGATTTTATTTTGACGCTTTTTGAGAGGAGGTGCATTAACTTCGATATACTCCAATCAAATAAACTCCGTTTGCATCAGTGGTCAGGGTCAGGTTGCAAGTGTCAGAGATGGGATTGCGACCCTATAGCGGCAGCGCGGCACGCACGATCAAACCACAAAGGAGAGAACAAGAATGCAGACCCTTGATGGGGCGATCGCCCAACCGTCAATGCTGCGATCTATTCTCGCTGTGCCACGCGCCCTTTCAATTTCATGAAAATCGTCTGGATATACCGACCCCGATCTCGCATAACTGATCAAACCTCCTCCATAGAGATGCCCCAGACAGGCTTTAGTAAATGCTTTCAGCGAAAAATAGCGACCTTATTATTGAAGCGATTTCGGTGAATACTATCCTGCAATACGTCATTGCCTGATACCGTTTGATACTGTCTGGGACAGTCCCATCCTCTCTTCTCAAACGTCTGGAAACTCATGTCATTACATCACACCCTGCGTCGTGCCAAAATTGTTGCCACCATTGGTCCTGCCACCAGCAGCCCCGAAGTGTTGCGAGAACTCATCTTGGCTGGAGCAACAACCCTGCGCCTCAACTTCTCCCACGGCACCCACGAAGACCACCAGCGTAATATTCGGCTCATCCGCCAGATCTCGTTTGAGCTGAACCAGCCCGTTGGCATCTTGCAAGATCTCCAGGGTCCCAAAATCCGCCTCGGCAAGTTTAAAGACGGCTCGATCACGCTGGAAAAAGGTGATCCCTTCATCCTCACCAGCAAACCCATGCCAGGAACGCAGGAAATTAGCGCTGTTACTTACGGCCCCCTGGCCGACGAAGTGCCCCTGGGCTCCACAATTCTGCTGGATGACGGCAAGGTGGAAATGTATGTGGAGCGGGTTGATCCAGCGAGCCGAGAGCTGCATTGTCGGGTTGTGGTAGGTGGGGTTTTATCGAACAACAAAGGGGTCAACTTCCCTGGGGTCTACCTCTCGATCAAAGCCCTGACCGAAAAAGACAAAACCGACTTGATGTTTGGGCTCGATCAGGGCGTAGACTGGGTCGCGCTTAGCTTTGTGCGAAATCCCCAAGACATTTTGGAAGTGAAAGAACTCATTTCCAGCGCTGGGAAAAATGTGCCCGTCATCGCCAAAATTGAGAAACATGAGGCGATCGAGCAAATGGAAGCCATTCTCTCCATCTGCGATGGCGTCATGGTGGCTCGGGGGGATTTAGGGGTTGAGCTCCCCGCAGAGGATGTCCCGATTTTGCAAAAACGGTTGATTCAAACAGCCAATCGTCTGGGCATTCCCATCATCACTGCCACACAAATGCTGGACAGTATGGTGAACAACCCTCGCCCCACCCGAGCCGAGATCTCGGATGTGGCCAACGCAATTCTCGACGGTACGGATGCAGTGATGCTCTCGAATGAAACGGCTGTGGGCAAGTTCCCGGTACAAGCGGTAGAAACGATGGCCCGAATTGCCGTTCGTATTGAGCGGGAACAACCGACAAAGCCCAGCCTAGAAGACAAACCCGGTCACTCGATTCCCAATGCCATTAGTCAGGCCGTCGGACGCATCGCGTCTCAGCTACAGGCCTCTGCCATTATGACCCTGACGAAAACGGGAGCCACGGCTCGCAACGTCTCCAAGTTTCGCCCCCGGACTCCCATTCTGGCGATCACTCCGCATGTGGATGTGGCTCGGCAATTACAGATGGTATGGGGGGTGCGCCCTCTGCTGATTTTGGATCTTCCATCCACGGGGCAAACCTTCCAGGCAGCATTGAATGTTGCACAAGAAAAGCAACTGCTGTTTGAAGGGGAATTGGTCGTGATGACCGCTGGAACCCTCCAAGGAGTAGCGGGTTCCACCGACTTGATTAAGGTGGATGTGGTCACCGCCGTGCTGGGCAAGGGCGTGGGCATTGGGCAGGGATCGGTTAGCGGTCGAGCTTGTGTCGCTCACAATACTCAGGATCTCAAGAATTTCAACCCCGGCTCCGTTCTAGTGACTACCCGTACCAATGCTGACTATGTCGAGGCCATTCGCAAGTCTGCTGGAATCGTCACTGAAGATGACAGCCTTACGAGTCATGCCGCCGTGATTGGTTTACGTTTAGGGGTTCCGGTCATCGTCGGCGTAAAAAATGCAACAACCGTCATTCGAGACGGCACATTACTGACGTTGGATGTCCAGCGGGGCCTCGTGTTCTCCGGTTCTGCCGGACGGGTTCCAGCCGATCTCTCCGTACCCGTACCGACAGAAGCATAAAGTAAGGGGGCAGAGTGCGATCGCTCTTATCCCTACGCTCCCTTGGGTTTCACGCCTGCGTTACTATTTTTTTATTCTTCATCCACCAGATTATTTTTGGGGGGAATTGCGGATTTTATAAATTAGCAGATGTGGGTCTTGCTAGCACGAATTCAGAACATACACCGTAGAAATTCATCTAATCTTTATGTCAATCTAAAGATATGAATAAGACCCAGGCAAGCTACTCAGGCGGTGTTTCGATATCCTTGAAAATCCTTGCAAAAGAAATATCCGTAGGCGGAAATCTTTGGCAACGAGTCCAATTGATAAAGGAATTTTCTAGGCCGAAGCACCGCTAGATTTAATCGTAAGCGTTAGCAACTGCTATCCGTATCGATACCCCTTCCCTGTTGAGATCGTCACTTTTTCTATCATTAGAATCTCGTTCACACATTTGCGTTTCAAGCATTCGCGCAGGAAGGATGTCTACAGCTATATCAATACAAAGATTTGGATTATCGATAGTTTTTTTTGTTCTGCCATCGATTTCGATTGCCTGGCAAGCATGGGTGTTGTCTCCTCTATCGCTGTGGACAGCCATCTATCGAGATCCTTTTTCTGAATGCCTTTCCAGGCTAGTTGACTCACTCGGGAGGGCTAGAAAATAATGCAAGATTCTCAACCCGGCAATCAAGGAACCTACATTCCTGCACCCGCTCGAATGCGCGAGGCTCAAGCCAAAGACCGTCTTTCCTCGCAGGCGTCGGAACCCAAGCTAGATGTGGTGCTGGAAAAGGCCATTGAGCAGTACCAAATTCGAGAGTTTAGTTCATCCCTTGCAGCCTTTCAAAAAGTGCTGAACAACTACCGCGAGTTGCAGGACATGCAAGGAGAAGGGATGGCATTAAGTGGGATGGGGCTCGTGCTCTATGCCATGGGGCAGTATGCCGAAGCGATTGCCCACTCTTACCAGGCTCTGGCGATCGCCCGTCAAATCATGGATCGTCGCATCGAGCGGCAAGCGTTGGGGAATCTGGGCAATGCCTACCGCCATCTGAATGACTTTCCGAAGGCGATTGAGTATAAGCTGCAAAGCTTGAATGTCGCGCGCGAGATTCGCGATCGCCGGGGAGAAATGGCCGCCCTCAACAATCTGGGAATGGTCTACAAAGCGATTGGTGACTGTACAGCTGCCATCTTGTTCTACGAGCAGGGTTTGCGGTTGGCTCAGGTTTTGGGGGACTGGCAGGTCGAAAGTCAGATCTGGCGCAACCTGGGCAATGCTTACCATGCGCAAGCGGATTACATCAAGACCATCGACTGCTACGAGCAACTACTGAAGCTGACTCAGCGGATGGGCGATCGCCAGATGGAAGGGCAAATTCTGAAGAACCTGGCTAGCGCTTGCTACAGCCTCGGTAACTACGAAAAAGCCGTCACCTACCACCGGAAGCGATTGGATATTGCTCGGGCGCTTAACGACTACCGCAATGAAGAGCAGGCGCTCGAAAGTTTGGGGGTCATTTACGACTCGATGGGCAACTACACCCTGGCACTAGAGTGCTACGAGCAACGGTTGGCAGTTGCCAAGCTGATGAGCGATAGCATGCTGGAAGAGCAGGCGATCGCGACGCTCAAATCCCTCTGCTACCTAGTTGGCGACTATGCACGCGCCAGCCGCTACTGATGAATCCGTGATTCTCTCACACGGTCTGGTGTCAGCGGTTCGATCCGCTTCTCCTTGAATCTCAACGTGCGTGCCCTGCGGCAATCTGTTTCCCACAGTTGCCGCATCTTTTTTTGCGGTAGCGCTACGCACTGAGGTAAACCCAAAGTATAGCGGTGTGCAACCGCATTAAGCACAGCAACGGTTGTGTGGGGCGCGGCGCGCCCCACACAACCGTACTTAACTAACGCGCATAGCGCTATAAATGCGTAAGCCTATATTAGGCCAACAGGAGAGAGAAGCGGAATGTACTCCCCGTCCCGAGTTCGCTTTCTACCTCCATGGTGCCCTGCTGCAACTCTACCAGGCGGCGACTAATGGCTAACCCAATGCCCGTACCCCCTGAGTTGCGAGCACGACTGCGATCAGAACGCCAAAATCGTTCAAAAATATGCGGCAAATCTTCGGGTGCAATCCCAATTCCGGTATCGCTGACGGCTGTCCAGACGCGATCGCCAGCCTGCCATGCCTTCACTGAGATGCTTCCCTGGGGTGTGTAGCGTAAAGCATTCCCCAACAAATTGACCAATACTTGCTCAATTCGAAGCGCATCTGCTGCGACGAGAGGCAAATCCGACGGCACATCTAGAACAATGGTCAACTGCTCCTTGTCAAAGACCTGATCGGTGAACCGTTGTAACACCGAACTCAGGATCGGGTGAAGGGCTGTCGGCTTCGTATCAATGGGTAAGTAGCCTGCCTCGATCTTAGACAGTTCTTGCAAGTCATTCACGAGACGACGCATCCGTAGCGTTTCGCGGGCTAGTAATTGATAGAGCTCCGGGGAAGGGGCGATCGTATCATCTGACAAACCCTCCAAATAGCCCTCCACAATCGTGAGCGGGGTTCGCAGTTCATGGGTCAGATCCGTGACTAAATCGCGCCGCCGCTGCTCGACATTCTGCAATTCGGCGGCCATGCGGTTGAAACTATGCGCCAACTGATCAAGCTCAAAGATCTCCTGGGATGGCATGCGCTCTTGCCAGTCTCCTGCGGCAAAATTCTTGGTGATGTCTTCCATCTGAATGAGAGGTTGCACAACTCGGCGCGACACCAGATAACTCAAAACCCCTGCCGTCGAAGTTCCTACAATGACGGACCAATAAGCACCCCGATTCCAGGCCGCTTGAAAAGCCTGAACGAGATCGCGCCGTAGTGGACCGATTCTGGCAATATTGGGACCCTCAATCCCCTCCAGGAAAATGACGAAATAGCGGGGGGAGAAAACCTTACTGATGGTGATGAAGGTAATTGCTCCCAGCAGAGTCACGATCAAGTGTGAAAAAAACAAGCGCGATCGCAAACTCGGCTTAGACATGGTGCCACCTTCAATCAGCCAACATCAACAAGACGGACTCTTCATGCTCACCATTCTAGAGTTCAGGCAGGATATCGTCCGCGTAATACCAAGGTTTTGGTGTAGACCCGTGCTAACCACTAGAGGAGAACAGGTTCGTACCAACAGGATGGACGACACGCAACCGCCCACCAAAAAGATTCAGCGTATAGCGCTACGCGCTGAGCTAGACACTAAATATTTTTTGAAAGCCTTTCAGTGCGTAGCTTTCAAAAAATGATTTGTCTTGATCTCAATGCATAAGGCGATCATTTTTGAGATCCCCTGAGGATTGTCTCCTTCGTTCTAGAGAACGCCGTATTCTCAAGGCTCAGATTAGCGCTCGATCCGCTGCACACGAGCAGAAATACCTTGGCTTTGAAGGTCTTGCGATAAGGCGCGCGCCCGGTCTTCTTCGCTGAATGCACCAAACTGAACAACCGCGCCGCTACTGAAGTTGCGGACATAGGCGTCGGGAACAGCATCTTGAGCCGCTCCCAGTGCGGCATCTCCGGTGTAGTCTGTCACGACGTAGTAATAAGCGTCTGGCGAAGACGGTGTTGCCGCTGCGACAGGGCTGGGAGATGGCGCACTCCGGGGAGGAGCCGCTGGTGCTGGTGCTGGGCGGGGACTAGGCGCGGGAGCCGCTTGCGGCTGGGGAGCCGGAGCTGCCGCTGCAGGCGATCGCGCGGGAGCCGGTGTCGCAGATGGGCGGGATGCAGGAGCCGTAGCTTGAGCCGCTGGTTGAGCCGCTGGCGTGGCAGATGTTGCGGTGGTAGCGGTGGATGTATCTGCTGCGCCATCCTCTGTTTCGTCCTGGGAAAGCGCCGCTCCAGCCAAATCATCGAGTCTTCCATCCACCTCATCCTCGGGCAAGGTACTGAGGGTATCGAGGTTGAGGTCGCGGAATTCCTGGCTAGACAAATCTGGCGTGACGGGCGCAACCGATGCAGCGGTTTCTTCTTCCGACAGGGTTAAATCGTTATTGGTCTCAGCTGTGGGGTCTTCGCCACTCGCACCGACCCCCACAAAGGGCAGCCCACTGGGCTGGGTAATGACATAGCCCAGGGTTACGCTGGACAACAGCAACAGTACCATCGAGCCAATCCCCAGCGGCGTCAGCAGCGTATCGAGCATTCGAGGGGTAGACTCTGTCCGCAAATCTGCCTCATCCTCTGCCAAGCTGCGAAGTAAATGCTCTGAGGACTCAAGATAGTCGTCGTAGTCTTCTGCCCCAGCCGGGGGAGCCATGGGGTCAAATCCAGTGGCAGATGCGGCAAAGGCCGTGGGAGCCTCCTCCCCTTCCAAATCCCCCGCAAAACCAGGGGCGATCGCCAGCGTTGTCGAGTTGTCTACCGTCGGATCGACGTCAGCCTCTTCCGCCGCTTGCGCTGTCGGTTGAGGACGCACGGGCGATCGCCGACGCTCCCGTCGATAGCGAGCCAGCTCATCCTCCAATTGCACATCCATGCAGCGCAAGGTTGCTTGTAAGGATGGATGGAGATCCAGCAACTGAGGAGCTGAAGGATCGGTGGAAGAACGTTGGGGCATAGGGGTTCACTCCTGCCAAAAGGGCGTCATGAGCGAGAAACAACGATTATTTGGGACGCTTATGCACAAGCACGGGACGATACGCCTGATTCGATCGAGACCAAAACCGAATGCACATTATAATAACGAATTTGTTGAAAACCATACGACAATCCTCTACAGATAGGGGAATTACTTAAGTAAGCTCACAGATTTCCCCTACATTTGGGAGAATTGCGAGAGGCACCCGATGTCTAGGGAGCGAATGGTTCTCACACCAAGCCATTGCCTTTGTCGGCTTGGCTCGCTATTTTGTGTCCATATTCCATTCCATCCATTGTCCCAGGAGTTTGCCATGGCGATGCGATCGCTCCAACAGGTTCTCGGTGTGATTGAACATCAACCCAACTGGCGACAACGCCAGCAATTTCAGCATCTCCAGCTACGTTGGATGGAAGTCGTGGGAACGGTGGTAGCGGCACAAACACGTCCTATCGCCTTCCAACGTCAGGTATTACAGGTCGCGACCTCTAGCTCCGCTTGGGCACAAAACCTGATGTTTGAGCGCCAGCGAATTCTCGAAAAGCTCAATTCTCAACTGCCTTTTCAGATCACTGATATTCGCTTCTCAACGGCTCGCTGGCACGACAAATCAGCCGATGTCACCGTCTCCGAAACCACGGAACTGTGGGAGCGTCATCCCAGCCGAATGGTGGCTCCTTCGCAGCCCGATCGCCTCCCATCTGCCCCCAGCCTCGACACTCCCGACGCTGCCTTTCAACGCTGGGCAGAGCGCGTCAAGGCGCGATCGCAGCATTTGCCTCCCTGTCCTCTCTGCCATAGCCCAACGCCAAAAGGCGAGCTAGAGCGGTGGTCTATGTGCTCCCACTGCGTTACGAAAACCTGGCGGCAGTGAAGCAATTGGGGCTTTTTGAGCAAGGTTCACCTTCAATCTCCTCAGCCCAAATTTATAGCGGTGTGCAACCGCATTAAGCACAGCCGCTATATATCAAATCCGGTTAAACAGCCGTAAAACCCAACTATCGTTTGCGCCCGCTGCAATGCAGCGGGCGCAAACGATAGTTGGGTTCTTCAACCGGATTTGATATTAGGAACAAGACTATAAGCAATTTGTGAATGGTGGGACGCGGCCACCCCATCGACAAATACACGCAGGACTATGCAAGTTTTGCGTAATCCTGAGAAACACTACGGGGCGGGTTCATTGAGTTGGACGATAACGGTCTGGTCGTAGAGGGAGACGCGATCGCCTGTCACTAGCTTGCGTCCGCGTCGCGTTTCAACATCCCCGTTAACCCGAACATCCCCCGATAGGATCAGCATTTTTGCTTCTCCTCCTGTTTGCACCAATGCCTGCCATTTGAGGAATTGATCCAGTTTAATAACGGCCTGCGACTCTTCAGCCATGATGGTCTATACGTTTGTTGCTCGAGCAATTGATGGGTAGCGAGATATCGGGTATCTAGAAAAGCAGGCAGCCCCAGCAAGGTGACCTATCTCAGCTCAGTCAGGATTCTAGGCAGGGAAAAGCGGCAACAATAGCGTGATGAAATAATAGACTAGGGGAGCTGTAAACACATAGCTATCGGCGCGATCGAGAATCCCCCCATGGCCGGGAATCAGTTTACCCGAATCTTTTACCCCCGCGTCCCGCTTCATCATCGATTCTGTCAAATCCCCAAGCAAACTGGCGATACCAATCAGCAAACCCAGGGCCATACCCGTCAGCGGAAATCCATTCCACGCCAAGGCCCAAGAACCCAACGTACCGACCAATACACTTCCCAGGACACCAAACACGGCTCCTTCCACCGTTTTTTTCGGGCTAATTTGTGACAGCCGCGTGCGCCCAAACACCTTGCCAAACAGGTAAGCCCCAATATCTGCGGCCCAGATACAACCAAAGGCCAGCAACGTCGCCGTCAAGCCGATGGGCATTTGACGCAGATCAAACGTGTCTGGTAAATATCCCTGAAGCGGCAGGTTGGCGACCTCCGTCTGACCGAGGAACCGCAGCCGAACCCAGTAGCTAGGAAGATAGCCACCGTAGAACAAACCCAGGATAGAGGTCGAGATATCGGCGATCGTAGCCAGATTGGGCTGAAACAAGAGGTAGAAGCAAATGAACGTTCCAGCCACAGGCACAACCGCATCCGCCAGAGCTGGGGCAAAGCTACAAATAATGAGCAGAGCCTGACTGACGGCTAGCGTTGTCTTTGCGGCAGGTGCAATATTGGTTGCACGCACCAATTGAAAAAATTCTTGCTGCCCAAGAAAAACGATGATGCACATACCAGCCGTGAAATACCATCCACCCAGGGTCGTCATGCCCAGGGCGAGAACGATGGCAACGATAGCGCTAAGGATGCGAGGAAGAGGCATAGGGTAGGTGCTCGAAGGAAACTAAACATTAAGAATAGAGTAAGCCGAGGTAAACACGACAAACTCGCCTAGATGGTATGCAGAACGACCAGGGAAAGGAAGCGCCCTGATTGTAACGAAGGAACGAACGGTGCTCCAACCTCATTAAGACGGAGTTATCCCTGTTGATATCTGAGTTATCCCTCCTGATATTCACTCATCAGGGTTGAGCTTTTTCTTTCTGTTAGTTTCCATTTGATGGGTTAGGACTTACGCATTTTGTCGATTTTGTAGCTGCGCTACGGGCGGCGCAGGTTTTTGGGGATTTTCGGTTTAATTGCACCTACCGACTTACTTAAAAAGTAGCCACGAGAAAACCGGAACGAGATGTCATCCCTTGGATAGACTTAGAGCATTGTGATGGTTCTACCATCGCCTTACTTATGCTTAAGGCTCACTTCAACCCTAGTCACTTCATTTGGTGCTGCATCAGGCGGAGATCGGGTTACCAACAAGCCGCCGACCTATCAACCGATGTATAGACAAGCAACGCATTATGAATAAAGACCGTATTTCTATGGAAATGCGATCGCTTGTCTTGGATCCTAAAGCTGAAGGCTGTGATTCAGGGAACAGCACCTGCCTTTTGTCACCGATATAAGGTATGACCTGTGGATGGAGTGGAGAGCGATCGCCCATTTCCCACAAATCGGTTGTTCCTGACTAAGAAATAGCGAAATAAAACGATTGCGCAGTTTTCAAGCCCCACTTTTCTAATCACAAGCCCCACTTTTCTAATCAATGGAGACATGTATGAAACGAGTTCGGTTTTCTAGCCACGCTGTTGGCCTTTTAGTCGCGATCGCCACGGTGGGAGGAATCGTTTGGAATACCCCCACTGCTACTGCCCAAGAGCCGATTTTGCAAGAGCAGGGAAATTTGGAATCCTTGCTGGGGCGGCATATTTTCAGTGGCACCGCCGGGCAAGCGGTTGTCATTAGCCTGATGAGCAACGACTTTAGCGGTGGGCTCACCATACTCGGCCCCGATGGCACTGAGCTTGTCAGCAATGAGGGCTTTTCTCGCGATCCCAGCGTTTCCTCCCTCTTCTTGACCCTACCCAATGATGGAGACTACACCATCGTGGCGCGATCGCCCTTTGGTGCGCCTGGAGATTACACCATTCAGGTACGCGTAGCTACTCCCTATGATGAAGCCTATGAACGCGGCAATAGCTTCTTGTTGCAAGGTAACTATCAAGAGGCGATCGACGCCTTCACGGAGGCTATTTCCCTCGATCCGAGCCAACCTGCCGCTCACCTGAATTTGGCCGATGCCATCTATGGCGAAGCCACTCGCTTACAGCCGGATGAATTGGAGACCATTGCTGCCAACTATCTCCGCGCAGCCGAGCTGTATGAGGAGCAAGGCAACATGGAACAGGCAGAAATGCTGCGGGAACAAGTTCGTTTCTTGCAAGAAATTTCAACGGGTGGCTTTTAGATCCATATGTCAGTCTTTGGCTAGCAATAGCCAAACCACCAAGGCACTTGCTAGAGATAGAGCCGTAGCTCTCCAGGTCAAATAAAAAGGACAGGACTTACGCAAACCTTGCGTAATCCTGAGTAAATTCGTTAATTTTGTGGCCGCGACGCGGCCACAAAATTAACGAAATGCATAAGTCCAGAAGGATTGGGTCAATTTACGGGATTGATAGCCGCACCTTACAGTAGGTGACGGCTCTCTAAGAAATCTCCTTGTCAGAGACTGAGCCCACAGTGAACGTCCTGATCCTAAGTCGTTAGATCCTATTAAACCTAAGATCCTCAAGACCTACGCCGCCCGCGCTGTGCATGGTGTAGGTTCTTAGAATCTATTTTTTTATAATGGCGAGCTACTTATCAAATCCGGTTAAATAGCCGTCAAGCCCAACTATCGTTGGCGCCCGTTTCAAAGCAACGGGTGCCAACGATAGTTGGGTTCTTCAACCGGATTTAATATTAGAGCCACTTTTAAGCTGACTCATAGCACTATGCGCGTTAGTTAAGTACGGTTGTGTGGGGCGCGGCGCGCCCCACACAACCGTTACTGTGCTTAATGCGGTTGCACACCGCTATCAGGTACCCGAAGGAACCACCTGGGCTCCATGGCTACGGGGATCATCCGTGTTGGGCGTGATCGTTGGCTCCAATTGTGTGGGCGATAGCTGTCCCCGGTTTGGCGCAAAGGGGAGCGGGGTTCCACTCGCTAGGGCATCCAGATTGGCCGCCAGGATAGGTCGTGGCTGTTCGCCAATAATGCTCACAATCGGCTGTGCGGTATCATCCATAAACACAAAGTGGGGAATCCCATCCACACGGTATTCCAGCATTTCTGGCAGCCACTTGTCATTGTCGATGTTGAGCATGACGAAGTTGATGCGATCGCCATAGGATTGCTTCAGTTCAGCCAGATCAGGAGCCATTGCCTGACAACTGGTACACCAATTAGCGTAAAACTCCATCAACGTCGGCTTCCCATTACTCTGCGCCACATCCCACGGCATCGCTGCTTCTGCCTGCGCGCTTAAGGATGGCACACCGGCCTGGGTCTGAACACCCAGAAAAATTGCGACTCCCAGCAAACTGGCCACAAGCACCACAAGAAAATTGCGAACTCGATTGGCGATCGTTACACTTCCTCCGTTGGCAGGAGAGGTTGGAGCTGAAGAGGGTTCAGGACTGGGAGATGTAGGGTCTGACATAGCTCTGCGTGCGAGGAAAATAGCGACTTTGCGGCTTCGACAATGGCTATTACCACGATACCTGCTGCGACCCATTTTGCAATTTATCAGCCTGCAAATAGCTCGGCATTGCTGATTGAGGGAATGATTGTCTCGAAGAAGGGATCGATACGCCCCCTTTCTGAAGCAATCATCCTTGGATTCGATAACCCCAATGGCTCAACCGACCAGCCATCTCCTTGCGGGGCTCCCATATGGAACATATGGCTCATAGCTTCAGCCCAATGCTGACCGACCAGTTCCCGAGTCGGGGCTCCAGTTTCAAGTGCAGCGCCAAAAGAAAAGCGTTCCAAATATTCCAAAATAGAGCAATGGCTAACCATCACCCGTGCCCTAGAGCACTTAGTGCTCATGACAACAGAGCAAACCCGCCCAATCCTGTAGGCGCTTGCTCAAACCGAGCGATCGCCCAGCTTCACCCTTACCTCAGGACGACAGCGCACGTACCACTCAAAGCCATTTCCAGAACCGACCGCGAACTACGAGAGATTCTCAGCACGGCGTACGGGTCGAGAGTTGCTCTCACGCGGCTTCGCTTTGTTGACGCGAATTTCGCGTCCCAGCCACTGCGCGCCATCCAACTCTTCGATGGCTTGATCTTCGTTCGCTTCTTCTTTCATTTCCACAAAGGCAAACCCTCGCTTCTTTCCAGTTTCGCGATCGGTGGGCAAGCTAACGCGAACGACTTCTCCATATTCAGAAAAGACTTCACG
Organism: Vacuolonema iberomarrocanum LEGE 07170; assembly: GCA_015207365.1. Classification (GTDB taxonomy): domain Bacteria; phylum Cyanobacteriota; class Cyanobacteriia; order Elainellales; family Elainellaceae; genus Vacuolonema; species Vacuolonema iberomarrocanum. The sequence goes on along the minus strand of JADEXA010000029.1, from coordinate 16,960 downwards.
TAGATCTTCCTCCGTTGCCTGAAAAGACAGGTTGCCAACGTAAATAGTCACGGCGCTCTCCAAACCTTAATGCGGCCAATCGCTCGGGATGCTGTATCAAAGTTTCAATTCACTCTAATGTATAGAGCTACACGGCCTTGATACCCTTGCAAATTTTCACTCGCTGACATCATAGCCGATTCATTTGAAAATGACAGTATCTCGCCTGATCATTTGGAACTGATTTCTGAAATTGATCAGGCAATGAGAGGCGATCGCCCATCTCCTGAAAGTCTCGTCAATGCTTGCAAGAAAATCGGCTTGAGAGTCGTTCTGCGCTCCGCTCCACATTGTTGAAAAAAGCTAATAAAGATGGTTTAAGTTTCAGTTAAGAGCAGATAAAACTCACTCTTCAGTTTTACTGAGCCGTCTTATTACCAATTCTGACTTGGCCGAGCGATCTATCAGCAAACCCTACGCTACTCCAACGATCGGACAAAAGCAGCCGTCAATATCTATCTTCCATGACATATCAATCTTGCTTCGATTTTGATAGCCTTAGGAATTGAGTGGATCCCCTTGATTTAGATTTTATAAAGAGTTTTCCCGCTACTATATAACGGATAAAAGAAATGCATCGCTCTGCACAATTTATACAAAAGCGTGGCTCAGTTTAACCCCGTCTATCCTTGGCTATAGCGATTTCGGGGACGGTGCAGGCTGTTATTAGTTCAGCCAAGATCTGTATACCAAAATCTGTATACAGGCAGGACTTACACAGAAATTGCGTAATCCTGAGTGAACGCGTTGATGGTGTGGCCGCGACGCAGCCACACCATCGACAAAACATATAAATCTTATACAAGGTTCGATCGATTAGGAGAGCAAGCATGTCTGAAAAAAACACCACACTCCTACAAATGAGCGACGCAACCTACACCGCTGCCTACGAAGACCAAGGAAGTGGCTCGGTCCTGCTCTTTCTCCATGGCTTCCTGGGTAGCAGTGCCTGCTGGGAAACGGTCATCGCAGATGTGGCCGACCAGTACCGTTGTGTGCGGCTAGACCTGCTGGGGTTTGGGGACTCATCAAAGCCCGCGATTCGCTACGATATCGATCGCTTGGTGCGCTTTGTCCATGCGTTTGTGCAGCAGCAAAACCTCCAGTCCATTACCCTCGTGGGACATTCCCTGGGCGGATGGGTTGCCGCCGCCTACGCCCTCCGCTATCCGTTGCAAAATCTTGTGTTGGTGGCTCCCGCCGGTATTCGAGACGATAGTTTCTGCGGACGTTACAACTATTTGCGTCCCTTACTCTGGCGAACGCCCGTCGTGGATTGGGGAATTGGCTTAACTCTGCCCCTCATGCAGCTCATGGGACAGCGCGACGCTTTGGAATACTTTTGGGAGGTTCGGCGCAGAATTTTGAGCAATCCTGCGGCCTATTCTTTTTTGGTCAACCGTCTGCGTCCGGAAGATGCGATCGACACCGTCGAAAAAGAAATTCACCAAATCACGGTTCCTACCTGCGTGATTGCCGGAGCCCTGGATGAAACCATTCCCCTCTGGCATTGCGAAACCTATGCCGATCGCATCCCTCAGGCAGAACTTATCGTGTTGCCCCAGGCCGCCCATGACCTCCCTCAAAACCATGGTGGGGCGATCGCCCAGCAAATCCGTCACCGCGTTCCTGCCATCGCATCCACAACCCCTTCCTAGCGGGGCACGATAGCCGACATGCCGACATCGGGCTTGAGGCTAGCATTAGCCATCGCCTAACAGCCACTCAAACTCGACCTTGAGCGCTTGCACATCCGCCACTCTGGCGACGAGCAGGTTCTCGCGACCGGCATCATCCAGGCGAGTCTTCCAGTGGCGCACTTGCTCCGCGTTGTCGAGCCAAAAAGTAATGACGCTGTCTACAACCTTATCCAGGTTCCAATCCCGTTTGGGCGGTACCGCTTCGATCGAAGACAGAAACGCATCTAGCGTGCAGCGATCGCTAGCCAGGTAGGCCGCTCCAACCTTCGATGGTTGAGTGTATCGTTCCTTGTACTGATGATTGAAGAAGGAGAGCGTCGGGGTAACCCCAATAAACTCAAACGTATACCGCATCAGAAGTTATCAGCTTATTCATCAGACCGACAGGGGAAACTGGCTTTGGAAATAAGTCAGCCTTCCCGTTTTATAAAAGGGTGACGTAATGACACAACGTCTGATGTTTTTATGGCAACATTTTTACAAAGCGTCATATTTTTAAGCGATCGCCCCACAGCGCCTATCCCATCACCCTTTGCGGCTATCCTCCAAAGGCCCAAGGCGTTACGTGTCGCTAACAGCCCCCTGTATCCGGTCTGTTTTCGTATCGCTATGACTCTCCATGGGGCGTTGCTGGTTGAGGGTATGAATTTTTCCTGAGCAGGGGTGCAGTGCACCCCTGCTCAGGAAAAATTCATACTTGGCCTGCATCACCCTCAATGGCATTGCTCAAGATGAAATGCGGCTGTTTCCAGCCCACAGATCTTGCAGGTCCGAGCATATTGGAAAGCCGTTTGCACCAGCAGTCGCAAAAACTGGGGATAGGGTTGCAGGGAGGGCTCTTTGGATAGCAAATCGGGGCGTTGGTAAACCAGCTGATGCAGTTGCTGAAGTTCTTGAATGCGGCTTTTGGCTAACAACAAGTAGCGTTGGGTTTGCTCGGTATCCTGCTTCCAATCAGCATAAAGCGCTTCTTTCAAGCAGGACTGGATCAGAGTATAGGTCGGGTGTTGAGGACAAATCATAGATGCACCTGAATAACCAAACATAGGCTGAATGGATGGTAGATGAGTGGCAAAACTTAGGGGCACATCGCCAAAGATCAACAACAGATGGCTCAAGCTCCAACACCGAGAGTCATTTTCAGGGAACAAGGAAGAATTTTGTGACCCAAGTTTCTCACTCAGAAGATAGTCTCAAAATAATCGATTACCCTCCGCGATATCCTCCGATGAAATGCTGAGGCGATACACGCTTCTGCATTCCATTTGAGGCAATCACGAAAAGACGCTGGGACTCAATTGTCTAAGTACAGGACAAAAAAGCAAACCCCTGTTAGAACCCTTGATTTTGTATAGCGCGGGCGATGCCCGCGCTATACAAAATCAAGGGTTTTCTGGGTTTTGTCCTGTACTTAGCTCAATTGTTTCCCTATAGCGGTGTGCAACCGCATTAAGTACAGCAACGGTTGTGTGGGGCGCGGCGCGCCCCACACAACCGTACTTAACTAACGCGCATAGCGCTATAAGTTTCTTCAATGGGTTGAGTATCGATGAAGCCAGCAGTCAGCAATGAGACCGATGTAGCGAATTCATCCATTGGTGATTCCGGTGATGCTAGCCGAAAGAAACGAGGCGGCGGAAACCGATTGGCAGATGAGTATCAATACAAGGTCATGCGCTAAGGTGTGAAGTAACGTAACAATGAGCATGACGGACTGGTTTGGTGTTTCGTTGTGCCATCTCCCCCTCATAAAACATGTTGAATAACATGTGTTGAACACTGTACTTGATGGACGAATGAATGGCGATCGCATGCACTGATTCTTCTCCTGCCTCCCCCAAAGCTCCCTCGATTCTCGTCGTCGTTCACCAAAAGACGTCTACACCGGGGTTGGTGGGCACCGTTCTACGGCGAGCTGGCTTTCAGCTTGACATTCGCTGTCCGGCACTGGGGCATGCTCTGCCCCCCTCTCTCGCCCACCATGCCGGAGCCATCGTTTTTGGCGGGCCGATGAGCGCGAATGATGACAGCACGCTACCCTTCATTCGCACAGAGCTTGATTGGATTGCGATCGCTCTGGAATCGGGCAAACCCTATCTAGGCATTTGCTTGGGCGCACAACTACTCGCGCGGGTGCTGGGAGCGCAGGTTGCGGCTCGCAGCGATGAGAAGATGGAAATTGGCTATTGCCCGATTGACTCAACCGCTGCTGGAAAACCGATGTTGGGCCATCTACGTCAGGTCTTTCAATGGCACCGGGAAGGCTTTGAGTTACCTGTCGGCGCCACACTCCTTGCCACTGGCACAAATGGGTTTCCCCACCAGGCCTATCGTTATGGCGATCGCGCCTATGGATTGCAGTTTCATCCCGAAATTACGCGGGGTATGATCGATCGATGGACAACTGTTGCCATCGATCATTTACAGCGTCCTGAAGCTCAGCCTCGGGACGCCCAACTTCAAGCCCATTCCATCTACGGCGCTGAAGTTGAACAGTGGCTGACCCAGTTTCTCAGCAATTGGACTAAGCCAGAAGCCCTGGCAGCTTGATATAGCACTACGCGCTGAGGGAAAACCAATCACATTTTTGAAAGCCCCGCAGTGCGGGGCTTTCAAAAATGTGATCTCTCCTAATCTCAATGCGTAAGGTTATATCAGGTCTACGAAAATCAAGCCAGGTATGTTTTGAAACCTTTGCGCTGCAAGGATTTCAAAATATCCTTGTGAAGGATGCTTAACAAATGAGTAGAAACCGACTCTACAAACGACTGGTTGCCTCATCAACTCAATCTGTTCAAGGAGCAACTCAGTACTGGTTTCCAGTTATTCGCTGGCACTGTATATACAAGGCTTAAAGTCCTAGAGAAATCCCTCTAAGAAGCCGAGGGCATAGTCTTCCCAGCAAGGTTCCGGATAGCGATGCTCCAGGCTTTCGGTAATATCTGCCTCAATTTCTCCCATTTCCTCGGCTGTAAACCAGCCATCCAAAACGCGCAAGTCGCGATCGCGCAAAGGGGCCAAGGGTTCAGCGCCATGGTAGTAACTCAGTTTAGAATCGAACAGCGTTGTCACCGCTGGCGCTTGGTTAGGAGATGGTATTAGGTAGAGCAATGGGCGCACATGTGACGCGGTTGCTATCTCAGCCTCGGAGTAAGACAGTGAACGGCTTCTAGCACGCGCCTGACGAACAATATCATCGCTACGACCGACCAGCTGCCGCAGCAGTGGGTCAGACGAGCGGGAGGGTAGATTATTCATATTAAAAGCACCAATAACAAACAAGCAGCGGCGGCAGCGATCGAGAAACTGCTCTCTGCGACAAGAATGAATCGAGATGCCTACCCTGAGTCATTTACAAAGCACAATTACCTGATGGCACGCTGAATAGCTACGATACAAAGAACTCACCAAACTGACGTCCAGTGATAAACAGCCTTGCTTGTGGACAACGTATCGAAGGACAACCTGTAAGTCGATGCACTGCCTTTGCGAAGAACACACAAACTCTTTGCTCAAGCGGGTAATGCTCGGAAATCCAAGGATTTTCAGAGGTTCCCGCTGTAAAATCTTGCCTTGCTAGTGAGCTACATCAAGAGACCAACGTCTAAGCAATTTTACTACACTGACAAGTGTTTAGTCGCGTACACCCTTGTTTCTAATTCACAAATAATACGGTTGCGGCGACAAGCGCTGATTGCATTTCTTAAGGGACTTTTACAAAATAGCGGCTCATCACGGATTCATTCGTAAACCTCGAAACATTCTTATAGAAACGATTAGAAAATATCGTTAGAAAAAGCATTTATTGGCGGCCTTCTCAGTACAGGACAACAAATCGAAACCCAGCTCAAACCCTTGATTTTGTGTAGCGCGGACGGTGCCCGCGCTACACAAAATCAAGGGTTTGAGCTGGGTCTTATCCTGTACTTAAGGCGGCATTATTGGCCGAGAGAGGAGGCTCCCATCAATCGCAGATGCCAACTCCAGGGTGCGTTGCAACACTGGGGTCGAAGTCGGGCACAGTGTCGTTTGAAACACGTCCGTCATGGCCTGAGCGATCGCCTCCCGCACCATTTCCACCGTTAAATCGGGTTGCCATTCTGCCAGTGCGCCGACCGGGCGATCGGCAATACCACAGGGCACGATGTCTTGAAACCCGCGCAAATCAGGGCAGACATTCACCGCAAAGCCATGCATCGTAATCCAGCGACTCACTTTAATGCCAATGGCGGCAACTTTGCGCCCCTCTACCCATACGCCCGTCAACCCTGCAACCCGCTCACCCACAAAGCCAAAGGGGGCGATCGCCTGGATGATGACTTCTTCCAACTGTCGCAAGTACCAGTGCAAATCTTGCCGATAATGGCGCAAGTCTAGAATGGGATAGCCCACCAGTTGACCCGGTGCATGGTACGTCACTTCTCCACCGCGTTCCGTGCGATGGAGGGGAATGGAGCGGGCTGTCGAGTCGCCTTTCACAAACTCCAGACTGGCTCCTTGCCCTAGGGTATAAACCGGAGGATGTTCCAGCAGTAGCAACCAGTCTGGCTGGGAGGGGTCATGCTTCTTGAGGGCAACGAGCGATCGCTGCCATGCCCAACTCACGTCATAGGGAACCTGCCCCGCCCAATGCAAATAACAGTGTCGGACAGCAGTTTGGGACTGAGACGCAGAAGATTGCACAAATAGAAACCAATACAGCGACTCACATCATCTGAGGGAACGCGCAGGAAGTCAAAGGGCTCATTCAGGAGCACGGACAAGAAAACTGTAGCTTTTGAGCGATCTTACCTGTTTCTATTCCTCATCTGTTTGCACAAAGGATTGTTAGGGAAATGGCTAAACTTACGTACAGAACTATCAAAAAACTATCAAATATAGCGATCTCGAATGCTTTTTGGAATTAGATATGAAAGGTGAGGCTGTGCTAGCCCCACCTTTCATATCCAATTCCAGATTGCTATAGATACGGCATTCTTCATCAATGCTTCATCAGTTTATCCATAGATGAACAGCAGAACAGATTTTCAACCTTCATCGAGAGTTGGAGAGGAATTAAATCGAGTATTTTTGTGGATAGACGTTCAAGCGATCGCGTTCAAAGTTTGGGCTGAATTCTGTTGAGAAGCTTAAGTTTTCCTGTCAAATTCGCAAATACTCCCAATTTCAATAGCTTGATCCACTCGATCTTTGGCACGGTATAGAATTTACCCAATCGTCACGGTTTTGATAGAGCACAGCTAATAGAACGGCTTGCAATTTTATCGATACGTTGATCGACTGATAGTTTAAGGTTTGCTTTAGACGTAAGGTTTCTTGAGCCAAAGGACGTTCCCGTTTCGAGTCTCATTAGCGATAATGCCTTTATGTCAATGATTGCTAACGGATGAATCCTAATAGCTTGATGCTGGCGTGACGCTCATCGTAAATTCATCGACATGACACTAACCTCTCGCCCTGCAACACTCTCAAGCGATAGAGAGGAAGAGTTTTTGTGTTTACCCAGAGCGATCCCCATTGTCAAATCAAGTTTTGTCACAGGATGCAAAACATTTTTAACGAGGCAGTTCTCCAGAATACAAAGTGCTAGGGTAAAAGTGGATCCACCAACAACGGAGGAGCTGTATGAAGCTAGTTATCCAGGGAAAAAACATCGAGATTACGGACTCGATTCGGAGTTATGTACGTCAAAAAGTTGAAAAAGCTGTACAGCATTTTCAGACGATGACCATGGAAGTCGATGTACATTTGTCCGTAGCCCGTAACCCCCGGATAAGCCCCAAGCAAACAGCCGAAGTTACCATTTATATGAACGGTGCTGTTGTGCGCGCAGAGGAAAGTAGTGAAAACCTCTATGCCAGCATTGACTTGGTCGCTGATAAGATTACCCGACAACTCAAGAAATATAAGGAGAAGCGCAAAACACATACATCCATCAAAGCGGCCGCTGCGTTGGGTGAAGAAGTTTTGGAAACGGTTCCCGATGTTTCAGATGTTTCGGATGTCTTGAATAATCGAACACCCGAGCTACCTGCCGAAGTTGTCCGCACCAAGTACTTTGCGATGCCGCCAATGACGGTTGAACAGGCTCTGGAGCAATTGGAGCTGGTGGGTCACGATTTCTACGTCTTTCGGAATATCGAAACGAATGAAATCAACGTGATTTATGAGCGCAACCATGGTGGGTTTGGCGTCATCCAACCACGCAACACCAGTACAAATGGAACCAACGGGCACCATACTAACGGCAATAGTGCAGGGGCGCTCAAATCCTCTGTGAATGTATCGTAGCGTCAATATTTGTCCATTTCTTTACCCACTAAATCAAGTGCCATACCTGGAGCGCTACTCTAGGTATGGTTCCTTTTTTGTTTGGGGTCAGGATGAACGAGCAAACAACTCATAACCTTTATGCCTACGCCTTTTTAGATGGGACACCCGATCGCTTTCCTGAGGGATTTCGTCAGACCTTGCAAGGTGTAGAGGTTGATGGAATTACGGCGGTCGTTGAACCCGATCTGGCGATCGCCCCACTCAAAGAAAATGACGAGTTGCTGGTGCGAGCTGTGGTTAACCACGATCGCGTCATCCGTGAGCTGTTTGAGCAAGACACGTTGTTGCCCCTGCGCTTTGGCACCTGCTTCCGTTCGGCAGAAGATCTGCAAGAACATCTACACATCAATGCCACACGCTATCGCGATCGCCTCAATCAGCTCCGGGGCAAAGCGGAGGGGGTTCTGCGACTCGTCCCCCTGGCCTACACCGCCACAAATCCACTACCAGAAGCCGGTGGCAAAGCCTACTTTCTGGCCAAAAAGCGGCAATACCAGGAGCAGGTAGAGTATCAGCATCGGCAGAAACAAGAGCGAGAATTGCTGCGGCAGGCGATCGCCCGTCAGTACCCCGACATCTTTTTGGGAGAACCACGGGAGGATGGCGTAGAGCGGCTCTATGTCTTGGTGGAGCGGAAATCAGGGGAAGAGCTGCAACACCACCTGAGCGAATGGAGCGACCAATGCCCTAGTTGGGAGCTGAGCCTGGAAGTGCCATTGCCGCCCTATCATTTTGTTTGAATTAAGTCGGCATGATGAAAAACCAAAAATCCCAAAAACCTGCGCCGCCCGCAGCGCGGGCGGCGCAGGTTTTTGGGATCTGGTTTTTCATCATGCCGAGCTACTTACCCTGTTTGAATTACCCTGCTTCAACCATCTTGTTTGAGCCATCCACAGCATCAGGCAATCGGCACGATCCGCAACATCTGATTGCCACCCTTCTGGAATTCGTAGGCGACGGTCACTAAGTCAGCACTATACCCAGCCTTTTGGCGTTCGCTGATGATAGGTGCAAGCCAGGGGGAGCGATCGCCATTCAGGGTCAGAACGGGAAAAATGCGTACCTCCCGTGCCACCCGACACAGTTCTTGAATCGAGCGCTGGTGCAGGTCAAGCGATAGGTTGTCGGAATAGCTAAACAGGAGATGTCCACACACAGCCAAATCAAACTGCTGATTGGCATAGGGCAGTGAAGGGAGTTGCGCAACGTGATAGCGCCCGTCGGCCAGTCCCTGAGGAAAGTCGTCAATAAACTGGCGCATGGCCGTGAGGCGCATGTCTCCCAACGTCTCGGGATCTGAGATGACCGTCCAGACATAGTTTTGCTGATATTCCCGAACCTTTTCGAGAATCAGGGAGCGGGTTTCGGTTACCCGTTGGGTAATTTGTTCGGCAGAAAATTGATAGAGCGGATCGCAGGACTGAATAGAGTGCCCCTGGGCGGTCATCTCGGCATTGAAGCTGGCTGGGCCACCGCCACAGTCCAAAATGCGCCGTTGCCGATCAGCAGGCGATAGGGCAAACATCTGGATATATTCGGCCAGGGAGCGACCCCAGGGCACAATTTCTTTGAGCTGCAATCCCATCGTTCGGTCGCTTGCTAAACGAATATTTTCTCAAAAGATTTTCAATCACCCATCCAGCTAGATCATCAGCTCGGCACGCATGACGGTTACCGCTTGCCCACTCAAAATGACGCGATCGCCCTGCCACTGAAGATACAGCTCTCCACCTCTGGTAGACGCCTGGTAAGCCCACAACTCATTTTTCTGGAGGCGATCGCCCCAAAAGGGAGCCAAGGCACAATGCGCCGAACCCGTCACGGGGTCTTCGTCAACCCCAGAACCAGGGGCAAAGAAGCGGGAAATAAAGTCGTAACGCTCTCCCTCGGACCGGCTCGTGACAATGATGCCCCGCACCGGGAGCGATCGCAGGCGGGTAAAATCTGGCTTCATCTTCCGCACCAGGGTTTCGGAAGCCACCTCAATCAAGTAGTCAAACTGATTTTTGCAAATAGCCTGGCACTTTGCCTGCACCTCAGAACCCAGAGCCTCTAGCAACCCTTCGGGACGGGTAACCGGGCTAGCAGGAGTAGAGGGGAAGTTGAGCAAAATGCGATCGCCCTGGCGCTGCGCCGTCAACACCCCGCTGCGGGTATGGAAGCGAGCGGCTTGTCCGGGTGGCACATGTCCCTCTGCCCATAGCACATGGGCACTCGCAAGGGTTGCATGACCGCAAAGAGCCACTTCTACAGCGGGGGTAAACCAGCGGAGGCTATAGCCATCGGCCTGCTTCAGCAGAAAGGCCGTTTCCGATAGATTAATCTCGGCGGCGAGTTGTTGCATCTGCTGCGCATCCATCGGCTCCGACAACACACATACCGCAGCTGGATTCCCGGAAAATGGCTCGGTGGTAAACGCATCCACCCAAATCACCTTCTGCCCCATGATCTCAACCCCTCTCCTCTTAATCACAGCTGTCGCAACCGCTTATCCTGGCTCAGCCAACGCCCTTTGCATTTGCTGACCAGAGGATAATTTCACCCCGTGATCTTCACTATTCTTACAGCAACCAATCCTCAGATTACGTGCATTCCTTCCCTTTCGCACAAAATCTCGAAAAAGAATGCCACCCATCATCAAAACGCATCAGAATCCGTCAACTGAAGGGTTTTACTGAACAAAAAGCCAAGCAATCGTCAGAGCGATAATTGATACCATTTCTATGAAAGCTAAAACTAGATCATTGTTTGAAACCCTTGTAGTATAAGGGTTCCAAACCACGATCCATAGCGGGTTATTGGAGAATTGGTATGAACAAGGCGGATCAGTACCAAGTATCCAAAACAAATAAAGCCCTTAGCGGGGTGTTTGCTACCGACTGTCCCGCCACAATAGCGAATATTCACCGCCCAATTACTCAAGCCCCGCCATATTTTTCGCATAATTATCTACATCTTCGACTCGCATTCCGTTTGCATGGGCGAGCCAAATCCACCGTCACGCTTGCAGGTTTCCACGACCGACTGCAGAGGTTTCCGCCATGTCTCGTTCTCGCATTTTGCAAATTATCCTGGCGTTGTTGGTACTGCTGGGGCTTTTGCTCTGGCTAGTCAGCACCCTAGTCAATCTATATGCGGGGTTAGCAAATTTCTCACCGGTGCTAGCGAATGTCGTGATTTGGCTGGTCATCGTACTGATTGCGGTACTCGTCGGCGCATTGGGCTATTACGCTTGGCTGTTTTTACGCCCCCGGCAGCAGCGCCTACCACCGCGCATCCCCGAAGCACGGACTGAAGCTGCCGAAGAAAACCTGCGAGCCGTGCAGCATCAGGTAGACCAAATTCAGGATGAGGTGGCGCGGCAAGCGTTTGCCGAACGCACGAAGCGGGTAGAAGAGTATCTGGCACGGGGCGAGATCCGGGTGGTTGTCTTCGGCACAGGGTCGGCAGGCAAGACATCGCTGGTGAATGCCGTGCTGGGGGAAATAGTGGGGCAGGTGGGCGCGGCTATGGGCACGACCACTGAAGCAACGACCTACAAATTCCGCTTACCCGGAATTGAGCGGGATATCTGGCTGACAGACACACCAGGAATCCTGGAAGCAGGCGTGGCCGGAACAGGACGGGAGCAGTTGGCACGGCAACTAGCAGCGGAAGCGGATTTACTGCTGTTTGTGGTGGATAGCGACCTGCGCAAGTCGGAATATGATCCGTTGCGATCGCTCGCCGATAGTGGCAAACGCTCGATCCTGGTGTTCAACAAAAGCGACCTCTATCCTGACTCTGAGATCGAAGCGGTGTTGTCGCAACTACGGCAACGGGTGAATGCCTTCATTGCACCTGTCGATGTGGTGGCGATCGCCGCTGCGCCCCAGGAGGTGCAGTTGGAAAGTGGCGATCGCTTCCAGCCTACGCCCGAAATCTTGCCCCTGGTGCGGCGGATGGCCGCCGTTCTGCGCGACGAAGGGGAAGACCTGATTGCCGAGAACATTCTCCTACAATCCCAACGCCTGGGCGAAGAAGCCCGCCAAATCCTGGATACCCAGCGGCGACGGGAAGCCGACCAAATTGTCGATCGCTATCAATGGATTAGCGGTGGGGTCGTCTCCATCACCCCCTTGCCAATGGTGGATTTGCTGGGAGCCGCCGCCGTCAACGCCCAGATGGTAGTGGAAATTGGCCGCGTCTATGGTTGCGAGATGAACGTGGAACGCGGCAAAGAACTGGCGCTATCCCTCGCAAAAACCTTGGTCAGCTTAGGCATCATCCGAGGTGCCACAGAGGTGCTGGCTCTGGCGCTGCAAACCAACATCGGCACCTTCGTCATCGGTCGCGCCGTCCAAGGCGCAACCGCCGCCTATCTCACTCGGATCGCCGGAAAAAGCTTCATCGAATATTTCCGCCGCGACCAAACCTGGGGCGATGGCGGCATGTCGGAAGTGGTTGAGCAACAGTTCCAACTCAACCGCCGCGATGAGTTCATCAAGCGCTTTGCCCAAGAGGCGATCGCCCGCGTAATTGAGCCCGTGCGATCGCGCCTAGATGAAACTTGATGCGATAGGAGATTCTCGATTGGTATTACCTTAAAGCAAACCTCGACTCAGGCAGAAGCTAAGGAACCCTGTTGCTTTGATTTTTGCGAAACCTTGACCCTTTTGACTATTGCCTTGCCGACATTTGTATGGTTCGTTATCTATAGATTTTAGAAATCACCCATAATTTACCATTGGCGAGAGGAAATCATGACAACTGCGCCTGCAACGTCTGCGGCCACCTCCGTATTCAGCCCTCTAGATCCCAAATCACGCTCCCTCAGCTGGCAAATCGGTGCCGTGATGATTGGAACGATAATTCTCGCCCTCTCCTCCTATGTTGAAGTTCCGATGGTTCCGGTTCCGATTACGATGCAGACGTTCGCCGTTGTCCTTGTCGGGGCTCTCTATGGCTGGCGGCTCGGCGTCATTACGATTACAGCCTGGCTCGTTCAAGGGGCGGTCGGTATGCCCGTGCTCGCAGGTGGCGCAGCTGGCGCACACCATTTCGTAGGCCCAACAGGCGGCTACCTCTTTGCTTTCCCCATTGCTGGTTCGCTCATGGGTTGGTTGGCTGAGCGGGGCTGGAACGGCAGCCGAGTATGGCTTGCCTTTGTCGGTATGGTGCTTAGCCATGCTGTCTGTCTCCTGCTCGGGGCGGCGTGGTTGGCGGTCATCATTGGCATCGAACAGGCGATCATTTATGGCTTGACGCCGTTCTTTGTCGGCGCACTTTTGAAATCGGCCCTGGGTGCAGCTACGCTTAAGCTGCTGACGCGCGGCAGGATGCGTCGCGTCACGCGGTGACAATTCGTGTCCGACCCCATCATCTGCTTTGCCTGTTGACCTACTCAGGCAAAGGTTACAGTCCAGCATTCATAGCGAATTATGACGCGATCGCAGCACGACTGTCCAAAGGAGAAGATATCGTGATTGTCTGCGGGCCTGACGATATTTGCGCTCCGCTCCTGAGCGATTCTGAGCCGCATTGCTGGAGTGCCAGCGTAACGGAACGCGATTGACTAGCGGCACACGCGATCGGTGAACTATTAGACAGACCGACCAAGGTTGGGACAACGCTAAATCTTGATCCTACTTCGTTGACAAAAATGCGCGAGAGGTTCGCGCTTGGTGATATCCGTGAAGCTTGTACTAGGTGTGAGTGGTCCACATTGTGCACAGCAATTGCCAGCGACGATTTTGACGGGACGAGATTGTGATCAACTGGCTATTTTTTTCTAGGAATGTGGAGTGGTCTTAACGATGCCCGGAGTATTGTAGACACAGATTATTTATGCATAGCTTCTTGTCATTTCGGACTATAGGTCTTTATGCACTTTGGGTGATTGGTATGTCCGTCAGCATGCATCTCATGGCTTACCGGATCGACATGGCTAATTATCCTGTCCCTGATGATGGTTCGCTTCAATGGATATATGAGTGTATTTTTGTCCTCGCTTGTGTGCAGGGATTTATTCTTTGTGCCATGAGATCGTGGAAATTTGTTTTATGGTTCCCTGTTTCCATTGTTGGAGGATGGGTAGGTTTTTCTATTGGGTTATTTTTCTGTTACCTTTTCTTTTTTGCTCTTCGACCTCTTGGCCTAGCTTTTGCGATTGGTGGTGGAGTTGTAGGCTTCGGGCAAGGTCTAATCCTGAAGCGTTTTCCTAAAGCTAATGTGATGATTCTGGCAACCGCTTTATCCTATTGGTTCCTATGGACTCCGATTGTACTAATATTTTTGCAAGCATCGGATCGATATACATCCTTACCTGATGATTTCAATTTTGCTCGCATTGTTGCTTACAGAGGTGCAATAGCCGGGTTAATCCAATGTTCAGGGTTGTTATATATTTTAAACCACACTCCAAAGAACATCCACTCTAGTCCTTCTAAGAGCTGATTTCCAAACTAAACCTTAAGGAGCTTGTATCCCCTGACTGATAGAGCTTTCAGGCTCTGCTCTTTGTTTGAGGTTGATTTTCTGGAAGCCTTACTACAAAAGGGTCTTAGCGGACTTAAGAAATCAGCTCTAAAGAATATGAGAGCAATCGCTCTCAACAAATAGTCTCAAACAAGGGTCTCTTTTAGAGAATTTTTATCTATGAACTCTATGTATAAAATGAGTATTAAAAAGTATGTTTTAGTAGCAATCAGTCTATTAATTTCATCGCTTTCCTCATGCATGCCTGTTGACTACAGCGGCGAGCTAGTTAATGGCTACACCTTATATAGAACTAGTGGTATCAGCATTGGAATAGATTCCCCAAACGAAGGCATATTATTTATAGACAATATAACTCGGATAAATATTGAGAACGGTCTCATATTTGGAAAAATTAGTGAACTGGAACCAGAATTGCAAAGGTTTGTACGAGATCAGCAAAATCCTGGTTACTTTATAGTTGACACAGAAACTGATGATTTCGTCTTAGCTTTAAGTAAGCAAGAGTGGCTTGAGAGGCTTGCTGAAAATGGTATCTCAGAAGAGCCTGTTTTGCTTCGACCCTCATCTTTTAGAGATGAGCCTGCATTAGTTACGATGCTCAAGGCAATTCTCAGAATTAGCTC
Organism: Vacuolonema iberomarrocanum LEGE 07170; assembly: GCA_015207365.1. Lineage (GTDB taxonomy): Bacteria > Cyanobacteriota > Cyanobacteriia > Elainellales > Elainellaceae > Vacuolonema > Vacuolonema iberomarrocanum. The sequence continues at coordinate 1,785 of JADEXA010000029.1, read as the reverse complement.
TTGAAGCATCGTCTTAAGATACTGAGAAATCCTTTCTCAATTATTCTAGTCTGCTTAGCACCACATCTTCTCAACGTGTGTTTTTTTCAGCAGAGCTAACCTTTTCTCTATCCTTTTTACGGTTTCTCAATTCATGAAATCTTTGCTTTACTGGATTTTTGGGAGTATTCTAGGTGGTGGTATTGCCGCAGTAACAACTATTTTTATCACTGGCTTTCTACTCTACTTTAATGTATATAATTTTGCAGACTCCCTGTATGATCCTAATGCTACTCCAGGCTTTCTTGCTCCTCTCTTAACTTTTCTTTGGGGTACTCTAGTAGGGTGCCTGCATGGAGGGCTCATAGGAGGTGTTCAGGGATTATTAATTTTAAGAAAAATTCCTCAGAATAAGCAAGCTCTATATACAGCTTGTAAAGGCTCCTTCGTAAATTTAGCTTTGTTTGGAATCCTTTTTAACCTTGTTGTGTTTGCCCCAGCAAATATTCAAATATTTGCTTTTCTCAGCGATGGGACTATAAGGACAGGACTATTTCTAATCTTTTTATCTGCAACAGTTTCAGGCTTAGTTCAAGGTCTAGTTCAATATCGAACTTTAAAAAGAAGAAACAGTGAACTATTTCCATGGTGTTTTTATTCTATTGTTAGTGGTAATTTGGCCTTATTTCTTCTTCTTTTTAAGCTATGGTTTTTCATCAGGTTTCTGTTTAACTAACAAGATTATGTGAATCTATTCTGATCAAAAACTGTAGAACTTGCAGGAAGCTCGGCTGAGTTAACTGATAGTGCTGGATTATAATCCTCTTTGAATTTATCTGGTTTGTCCTCTGGCTCAGTGACAGCCTTAATTTTGTTCTTTCAAGATAGTTCGGTGAAGGCAACGATAAAGGCGATCGCATCCCAACTATCTAGTGTTGTCTATTCAGCAAAGCAGAGAATTCTTACCAACATTCAGGGCAATATCATCAAAAAGAAAAAGGGGCGATCGCGCGCGATCGCCCCTTTTACAACTTCTCTTCAGGGAGGGAAAGCGTTATTAGCTCAACACAAAGTCTTCTTCCACAAACAGATCCAGGTCAGAGTCAGGTTCGATAACGAAGACCTCAACCTCTTCGTCTCCGTCGTGCAACAGAATCTCACCTAGGACGCCGATACCAGCGCCTGCTAGCACTTCCAGGAAGTCGATTCCACCAAATATCTCCGCGAGTACCGCCGCTGCGGCAGCACCAATTGCCGCACCTCGCAGGAAGTCGGGGTCGGTATCCTCATCGATGATTTGCGTTTCGGTTAGCACATCGGAGGTGGCCGCAAAGTCGCGGGCGTCATCGTTACCAGATAGTACAATTTCAGACGCCACAAACTGCGTCCCTCCAGACACTGGACGCAACTCGCCCCGCACCACGCTGCCTTCTCGAATGACAATCGTTCCACGGGACGAATACACATCCCGATCGATGGTCAATTCCAGGTCAACCGTCTCATCCGGCGTGAGGATCACTCGCTCCTCACCCGCATAGTAAGCGGGAATCTCCGTGCCTGCCCCCACACCCACTCGCTGAGAGGGGCGACGGAATAGCTGGGCCAGTTGCATCGACTCACTCGCAGCCGCTGGAACACTGGTTAGCAAAGGCAGGGCAGCGGTCAGGGAAACACCCATCGCCATCATCAGGGCGGCAGGCGATCGCCAAAACATTGATCGGTTCATAATTCATGCCCTCTTTTTGAATCCAAATGCATGCAAGTTGAGACGGTGGGGGTTGGGGGAGGTTCCCGGTGGGGAATAGG
>JADEXA010000028.1 GCA_015207365.1 Vacuolonema iberomarrocanum LEGE 07170 | reverse complement strand
TTCTTTAACGTAGATATCGATAATCTTTTTACGGAAGTCAAGCGAATAGGGTTGCACCTCAAGTCGTCCCCTAGGAAATAAACATTCTATTCTAAGTGTACCTCACTAGAATAGGAAACGCTATATAACTCAAGTACAATAAAATAGCAGTGCTATTGTACTAACCTCGGAATGCTAGCAAATTCTTGATTTCTAAAATCTTGCATTTCCCTAGCTATATTGCCTCAGGTTAGGAATAGAACAGTCATAGCCTAGCTCTTTCCCCAAGTGGAGAAAGCAAAAGAATTTTCCTGTGTATCACCCCGAAGTGTTCTATTCGCAAGCATACCGTTTTAAGGAATCTGCAATCGCTTTTCGAGGGCGAGGAACTCGCGCATGTATTGGTTAACCAAATCGGGTTGTTCTTGTTGTACCCAGTGGCTGCATTGGGGGATGTAGCGCAGTTGGAAGTCGCGTACATATTCCTCGGTGCCGACCGTTAGTTCTTTGCCCAGGGCGGCGTCTTCTTCGCCCCAAATCAGGAGGGTGGGCACGTTCAGCACGTCCCAGTGATCTCTTGTGGTGAATGAGCTGGCGATCGCCCGATAGTAATTGAGCATGGCCGTGAGGGCACCGCGTTTGGCGGCGGCATCTTTGTAAGCGTTGATGTCGGCGTCAGAGAAGGCGTCTTTGCGAATCGCCATGCCGCGAAAGGACTGCTCGATCGCCCAATAATCTCCCGCTGACATCGCCAGTTCTGGAAGGGAGGGGAGTTGGAAGAAGCCCATGTACCAACTCCGCATGAGTTGTTGGGGCGTTTGCAAGCCCTGCCGAAACTTGGCGGGGTGGGGCAGGTTCATCACAATCAGCTCTTCCAGCAACTCGGGGGAGTCGTAGGCGACAGACCAGGCGATCGCCCCGCCCCAGTCATGCCCCACCAAAATGCAGCGCTGAAAGCCCAGCCCTTGAACAACGCCCTGCACATCCTTCACCAACTCCGTCATGCGATAGGCGTCAATGCCCTCAGGCTTGTCGCTATCGTTGTAGCCACGCAGGTCGACGGCAACGACGGTGTAGTCCTTGGCAAATTCAGCAATCTGATGCCGCCAGGAATACCAAAATTCTGGAAACCCGTGAAGAAATAGCATCAGCGGGCCATTCCCTTGGGTGACGTAGTGTAAGCGCACCCCGTTGGTGGTGATGAATTGATGCTGCCAGGAAGATGCGTCGATCATCAGTGAAAATCCTCCAGGGTGATGAGTGCTAGCTACCCTTGCCCACACTATATCGAGTTCCACAGAAGATGGGCTGGTGTGACGCTATGCACTCCGGCAAAAACCCAATCATTTTGTGAAAGCGCGGCGCGGCGCTTTCATAGCGCTATGCGCATTCGTTTAAGTAATGTGAATTCGGGAGAAGAAAATCTGGCGGTTGAAACCGCGACTAGCGGAACGAAACCCGCCTTCGCGGGTTCTCAAACTACGAATTTCCGTAGTCCGCAACGGCGGACTTCGTTCTGATAGCCGCGACTTGAGTCGCCATGGCATTATCCCGAACTCACGTTAAGCACAGAAATGATTGGGGTTTGGTCTTCTGTTAAGAAAACCGCCTTACGCCTTTTCGATCGCCTCAATCTTTAGCTCATGCTCTAGCGCGCTGGTTGCGCCAATGCCGGTGTTTAGCGTGCCGGAAACCGGGGCGGCAGAGCGGGAATTGGGAGCGGCGACGAGGGCGATGTAGCGATCGCCCACGGCCAAACCTTGGGTTGGGTCATACCCGCGCCAGCCCGCCCCCGGCAGATATACCTCGGCCCAGGCATGGAGGTGGCGCTCTTCCCAATCGGGGTCGCCTTCCTGGTAGCCACTGACAAAGCGGGTCGCCAGCCCCATGGCACGGCACACCTCCATAAACAGCACCGTCATGTCGCGGCAAGAGGCCGTTTTGGTTTGCCAGGTAACGCCAGGGGGAAAGGGTTCTCCAGTTTCCCGGACGATGTGTTTGCAGGTGGTGAAAATGCGTTGGTTCAACTCCCAGAGGAAGGCGATCGGGTTGCCCGCCGTGTCTTGCCAGATTTCCTGGGCCAACTGAACGGCGATCGGGTCGATGCCAGGAAAGTTGCTGCCCCACCCGCCCAGATAAGGCTGCAATTGCGCCAGCAGTGCAGCGGGATAGTTGAACGGCAGTTGGCCGGCCCAGGGTTCTAACAAAAAGTCGAAGGGATTCGTCCGCCAGGTATCGACGGTAAATGAAGTCTGGATGCGGAAGGCTTCGATGGGATGGTCAGAAAACACGATCCGCAGCGCGGCATTACCATCCAGTTCAATGTTTTCAAATATCCGCTGGGGGGATGGCGTGATATCCAGGGAAAAAGCAACGAGGCGCTGGACAACATCGCTGCGGGGTTGCAGTCGTAGAAGGTGTGGCGCGAGGGTGACCGGGCGATCGTAGCGGTAGGTCGTGGTATGAACAACAGAGTAACGCACAGCAAAACAACTCATTGAGAGGGAAACAAAACCTAGCTTGGTCGCATTAGCAGACTACACGGTTTCGTAGGCAATGAACGTTTCGTAGATTTTATCCCCGACATTGTTCAAAGCACTCTGGGTCTGATCGAGAAACTCATGCAAGCCTTGCTGAACAATTTCCTCGATGGTGATAAATTCCATTTCGGCGCGAACCCGCCCCATCGCTCGTTCGGCAGAGTTGCTCCAAGTGCCTAGGCTGTTTCCGGTGATGTGATAGAGCGATCGCTCCGCCTGCAACAAGCAAAATTGCACCGAGCGCGGGAACTCCCGATCCAACACTAGAAACTTCACGACGCCTTCAGGAAAGATCCGATGCTGCCGCTTGCGATACATCTCGTAGCCACTGGCCGATCGCAGCAACGCAATCCATTGCAGCTCGTCTAGAGGACTGCCCACATCCTTGACCGATGGCAGCAAGATAAAGTACTTCACATCCAGAATCCGCGCTGTTTTGTCGGCGCGCTCCAGCATGCGACCAATCTGCCCAAAATGCCAGCCCTCGCTATGGGACATGGTGGCATCCATAATGCCTGCAAACAGGTGACTCGACATTTTGATCTGAGAAAACAGCCCAGAAAACTCTGACACAGGCTGCTGGGACGCGTCTTTCACTAAAAAGTAAAAGTCGTTGACCTGTTCCCACATTTCCGAGGAAATGATTTCGCGTACCGTTCGGGCATTTTCCCGGGCTGCGCGCAGACAGGAAATGATGGAGTTGGGATATTCGGTATCGAAGGTGAGGAACTGGATCACATTATCAGCGGTTGCTTCACCGTATCGTTCTTGAAAGACGCTGTAATCCCCCGTTGTGAAGATAAGGGGTTTCCATTGTTGTTGAAACCCAATGGGCAAGTCCAGCAGTAAATTTAAATTGACATCCACAAAGCGGGCAATATTTTCCGCCCGTTCAACATAGCGGGTGAGCCAGTAGATAGAAGCAGCAACACGACTGAGCATAAGACCGTTTTCGTTAGGGTAAATTGATAATGATGGTGAGGTTTGAGAATCGATTGAAATCCCGTTTTCTAAATCCAGTTTTGGAGCCCTAATCTTCGAGGCAGCATGATTATCTTTGGAGTTAGAGGGATGTTTTGATCCAATCTTGTGCTTGAAGCCGTCCCCTGTCCAAATAGGCAACAAATTGTCCAAGTTGAGTAAAGGCGATCGCCCAAAGTGAAATTTGCAAAGTACAGTTTCCTAGAAGAAAGAACAGGGTTGTGGCGAGAATCAAAAAACGTCCAAATACAGTAATATCCTTGGGCGATCGCCCCCTTGCCCTCAGTTGCCTCGACAACAGCTCACCTCGACTCCGGAGCCATGACCCAGGTATCTTTGCCACCGCCCCCCTGGGAGGAGTTCACCACCAGAGAGCCTTTGCGAAGCGCCACACGGGTAAAGCCCCCGGGGCTGACATGAATGGTGTCGCCATAAAGGATGTAGGGACGGAGATCCACATGACACCCTTCGATGCAATCATCCATCAACGACGGCATCCGAGATAGGGTCAGCGTTGGCTGAGCGATGTAATTGCGGGGATTTTCGACAATCCGCTGGGCAAACAGCTCCCGATCTTCCGGGGTCGCATGGGGGCCAATCAACATGCCATAGCCACCAGACTCATTCGCTGACTTCACCACCAACTTGTCCAAATTGGCTAGCACATGCTCCTTGTCCTTTTCCTGCCAACATAGGTAAGTGGGCACATTGGGAATGATTTGATCCTCATCCAAGTAATAGCGAATCATCTGGGGCACATAGGCGTAGATCACCTTGTCGTCCGCCACCCCAGAGCCCGGTGCATTGGCCAGGGCAACCCGCCCGCGACGATAGACATCCATGATGCCGGGAATACCCAGGAGCGAATCGGAGCGAAACGCCTGGGGGTCGAGGAAGTCGTCATCAATCCGCCGATACATCACATCCACGCGCTGTAATCCTTTCGTTGTCCGCATTTGCAAGAAACCATCGGTCACCACCAGATCGTTTCCTTCCACCAACTCCACTCCCATCTGCTGCGCCAGGAAGGAATGCTCGAAGTAGGCAGAGTTGTAGACACCGGGGGTCAGCACGGCCACAACTGGGTCGGGCAACCCTTCAGGTGCCAGGTTGAGCAGGGTATCGAGCAAATTACTGGGATAGTCATCGACGGGCAAGATATCCATCTGGTTAAAAATCTTGGGGAAGGTAGATTTCATCACCCGCCGATTTTCCAGCACATAGGACACCCCCGACGGGCAGCGCAGGTTATCTTCCAGCACATACCATTGGCCATCGCGATCGCGCACCAGATCTGTCCCTGTGATATGGCACCAAATCCCCTTGGGTGGCTTCAGCTCCATGCAAGGATTCAAAAATCCCTTGGACGACTCCACCACATCCAGCGGTATCACGCCATCTTTGAGGATCTTCTGATCGCTGTAAATGTCGTTAAGAAATAGATTGAGTGCATGAATCCGTTGCTTCAAGCCGCGCTCCAGCCAATCCCAGTCTGATGCTGACACAAGGCGCGGAATGACATCAAATGGCAGAATACGCTCCGTCCCCTCGTTGTCACTGTAGACATTAAACGTTGCCCCTAGCTTGAACAGCATTTTCTGAGCAATTTGCTGCCGCTGTTGCAAATCCTCCAGCGACAGTTGGCACAGGCGTTCAATTAATGTCTTCGCTTGCGGGCGTGGCTTTCCACATTCCACAAACAACTCATCGTAGAAATTCCCCGGGTCGTAATCCTGAAATTGCACGGCTCGTTTCACTCATCAAGGTTCGATTGCTCCACTATCCGCAATCGCGATCGCCAAAACGGTTACAAAAGCTACCGTTAACCCTCATGCTCCGGTGGAGAAGAATGGCAAGCATAATATCAGGCGATAGTTGAATGTCCAGTTGGGGTTAAGAAAGGATTTGGGTTTGTAAAAGGATTTGGATTTGAAGAGTGCGATCATCCGTTTTACCCAATCAAGCAAAGCGGTGGATAATTAGCTACAGCGGCAATCGGTAAATGTCATGTTACGAACAGTCAAGATGACGTTTGAAGACTATCTCCAGTTGGATGCGGAGGACTGGGTGCGGCTAGGTTTGCCGGAAGGTCGGTGTGCGTTTGTGGATGGGGAGATAGTGGAATTGCCACCAGAATTTGGGGTGAGCAATGCGATCGCCAACAAGCTATAGCGGTGTGCAACCGCATTAAGCACAGCAACGGTTGTGTGGGGCGCGCCGCGCCCCACACAACCGTACTTAACTAACGCGCATGGCGCTATATTTCTTCTGCTGGTGCAGGCAGGTGTGCCTTTCCCTTTGGTGCGTCCCGGAAAATGTGAAGTGGAAGTCCCTGTTGTGCAAACGCGAGATGCTCGAACGCGCTTTCCCGACCTTGTGGTATTGAAACCGGAGCATTTGCCTCTTGTGGAGCGGCGGCTTACTGTGACACGCGATATGCCACCACCACGGCTCGTTGTAGAGGTCGTCAGCCCTGGAAAATCCAATCGCCAACGGGATTACGATCGCAAACAGGCCCAGTACGAACAGCGGGGCATCGAAGAATTCTGGCTCATTGACCCATCGCTTCAGTGCATTACGGTATTGCATTTGCAAGGAGAGCGGTATGAAGAGGCTGATCAGTTTCAGGATGATCAGGTTGTTACATCCCCTGCACTGGCCGAGTTCAATCTCCAACTAAGTTGGCAAGTGCAATTAAACCTAAAACTCTAAAAACCTGTGCCACCCGCGCTGCGGGCGGCACAGGTTTTTAGAGTCTGGTTTTTCATCATGCCGAGCTACTTAACAGCAAATCAGTTGTTTAGTCTTGAACTATAGCGGGCACACCCTACATGCTGGGCAATTCATGCTCAGTCTTGCTGCTTGAGGAGATGATTTGTTCTACAACCCCTACGGCTTCGCGGTTTCCTATGCTGGATTGACGCGCATCAAAACCTGGCCAAACTCCACAGGTTCTGCATCTTCTGCGAGGATCTCTACTACTTCGCCCGCAACCTCCGCCTCGATCTCGTTCATAATTTTCATTGCTTCGATGATGCAGACTACCTGTCCGGTGCGGATGCGATCGCCCGTATTCACAAATGCCTCTTCATCGGGGCCGGGTGCGCGGTAGAAGGTCCCCACGACGGGGGCGACGACATCGACCAGGCGATCGTTGGTGGCGTGAGGGGTGGCAGCGGGGGGAGGAGCTTGGGTTGGTTGAGGCGCTGGCGGGGACGAAATCGTGGTAGCGGAAGGCAAGACCGTTAGATCCGAGCCATTGGACGAGACGGCAGCGCCGCCTGCACCCCGGCGAATGGTCAATTCAAAGTCACTGCCTTTCAGACTGAGTTCGGCGATGTCCGTCTGGTTCATCGCTGACAGTAACTCTCGCAATTCGAGCCAATTCAATTCCACGTCGTACCCGCCAGTTCACTAAGCATTTGCTCAGGGTAGTTCAGAAGAGGCTTGAAAATGAAGCCAGAACTAAGGTAGAGGAACCTCAGCATCACTCCTCTGAGATGGCTTAGAGATGGGTGGCAAGCCATCCATAGTAAAAAGCCCCATCGCCCATACCTACCCTGAGGGCATGAGCGATCGCCTTAGTTCTCTCGACCCAGATACGAGTCGTTGCGCGTATCAATTTTGATCTTTTCGCCAATGGTGATGAATAGCGGAACCATGACCATTGCTCCCGTTTCCACCGTGGCAGGCTTGGTGCCTCCCGTTGCCGTGTCTCCTTTGACCCCCGGATCTGTCTGGGTCACTTCCAAAACAACCGAGTTGGGCAGTTCCACTTCGAGCACCTGTTCTTCCCAACGGACAACATTGGCTTCCATCCCTTCTTTGAGGTATTTGACGCGATCGCCAATTTGATCCTCGGTCAGCCGCCCTTCTTCGTAGGTTTCCATATCCATGAAAACGTAGTCAGGCCCATCTTTATAGGTATGTTGCATCGTCCGCTTTTCCAGGATGGCTTGAGGAACCGTTTCCCCAGCGCGGAAGGTCCGTTCCACAGTGTTTCCGGTTTGTACGCTCTTGAGCTTAGTACGAACAAAGGCAGAACCTTTACCGGGTTTTACATGCAGAAACTCAATCACACGCCACACCGAGCCGTCTAGCACGATGCTCACACCGGTACGAAAGTCATTGCTGGAAATCATGAATCTCTGTTGATTGAATCGTTGTGGACTTTGGGTAGAACAATCGGCATCTAATTTTACCGCTTGTTGGCTTTTTCATAAGAATAAGGGTAGTGTTTTTTTCGGTCTCCTCTGGCGGTTTATTCTACTGCAAGAGCTTGACCCTAAACGCGACGGCGATCAGTGGTAACCGACGAGGCACCTTCATTTTGCTCAAACGGCTCAAACCCTATCTTCGCTGGCTGATTTTGGGGGCGGCGTTGTTTTTTCTGATTAGCACCTTTCGGCAGCACTGGCGGGAGGTCGCCGCGATTCGGCTGGATGCTGAAGATGGAGGATGGCTGGCGATCGCCCTGCTGACCACCACCTGCGCCCATATCTGGACGGGATGGGTATGGGGCTGGATTTTGCGCGAATTGGGAGAATCCGTTAGCGCAGGGTGGAGCATCCGCACCTATCTCATCACTAACATTGCCAAGTACCTGCCGGGAAATGTGTGGCACTTCTATGGACGCGTGTCAGCCGTGACAGGGCGGGGAGTTGAGCTAGCGATCGCCATCGTCAGCGTTGTGCTGGAGCCGTTATTGATGGCCGCCGCTGCCTTGATGGTGGGGTTGATGGGCATTCAGCACATTGGCTGGGGACTGCAGTTGGGCAGTTTGGCGATCGCCCTAGCGCTCGTCCACCCCCGGTTGCTCAACCCTGCGGTGCAGCGCCTCAGCCGCAAAAAGGCACAGGATGAAGCCGCATCCCTTGCCCTGCGAACGTTCGGGCTGCAGCGCTATCCATGGATGCCGCTCCTGGGGGAGCTGATCTTTCTAGCGTTGCGGGGGCTGGGATTTCTCTGGATTATGCTGGCCTTTACTGTTATCCCGCCCGCTCAGGTGTTGCCCGTGATCAGTGCCTTCAGCTTTGCCTGGTTGCTGGGGCTGGTCGTGCCGGGTGCGCCGGGGGGCATTGGTGTGTTTGAGGCCACGGCGATCGCCCTCCTGCCTCCCAGTTTTCCCCCCGCTGTGATCCTTAGCACAGTGGCGTGCTATCGCCTGATCAGTACCCTGGCAGAGGCGATCGGTGCCGCTGGAGCCTGGCTGGTTAGCCAACGACATCCCCAGACTGATCCACCCGATTCACCCGAACCTCCCCTGAAAACCCCACCCAATCAGTAAACTGGATATGGCGGCCACCATCGCACAACTGTTCAGCTCCCGGAACCTGACACACCCCTATATCCATCTGCTCAGTTCTTCGGTTTAATGAAGATTGTCTTTTTTTCGTCCGTCATTGTCTTTTTTTCTCGCCTGTTATGGATTCGTCGTTGCCGTCTGTTCCTACGTTTGTCGAGACACTGCCCGGTGCTACCGAGGTGCGATCGCTCGATCTGTCTGTTGTTGTTCCCATCTACAACGAGGTGGAGAGCTTGCCACAGTTGGTAGATGCGATCGCCATTGCCCTCAAGGAAACCGCCTGGCGCTACGAAATTATCTGTGTGGATGATGGCTCCCGCGATGGCTCCACCGATTTGTTGCGGAAGATGGTACAGACTCATCCCAATCTGCGAGCGGTGCTGCTACGGCGCAACTATGGACAAACGGCCGCGATGGCCGCAGGCTTTCACTTTTCTCAGGGCGAAGTGATTGTGACGCTGGATGGGGATTTGCAGAATGACCCCCGCGATATTCCCATGGTGGTAGAGAAATTGCAGGAGGGGTACGACCTGGTGAGCGGCTGGCGAAAAGAGCGTCAAGATGCCCCCCTCACTCGGCTCCTTCCTTCTAAGATGGCCAACGCCCTCATTGGCTGGGTGACAGGGGTACGGTTGCATGACTATGGCTGTTCCCTCAAGGCTTATCGTGCCGAGCTTGTGATGGACATGAACCTCTATGGGGAGTTGCATCGCTTCCTGCCTGCCCTGGCCTTCATCGAAGGGGCACGGATTACGGAAGTCCCCGTGCGTCACCATGCACGACAGTTTGGGGAAAGCAAATATGGGCTGGGGCGTACCTTTCGTGTGGTGATGGATTTATTCACCATCGCCTTCATCAAAAAGTTTTTGACCCGCCCCATGCATGTGTTTGGGCTGTTTGGCCTGATTTCGATGGTTTTAGGAATTGCGTTGGGGGGCTACCTCTCATTTCTGAAGTTGGGATTAGGCCAGAGTATTGGCGATCGCCCCCTGCTGATTCTGGCGGTGGTTCTTTTCTTGACTGGGGTGCAGTTGCTGAGCCTGGGGCTGATGGCAGAAATCGCCATGCGTACCTATCACGAATCTCAGGGACGGCCTATCTACCGTGTTCGAGAAGTTGTTGGGCAATCGTCGTCGGCTCGCAGCCCATCTCCCCGGCTGACAACCCGCCGCTAACCCCACTCCATCAAATCCCACCAGTGAGTTGAAACTCTAGCAGCACAAGAGTTTCAACCCATATCAAATCTGGTTGGAGAACCCAAATATCGTTTGTGCCCGCTGCAACAGCGAGCGCAAACGATATTTGGGTTTTACGGCTATTTGACCGGATTTGATATCACTGATCGGGTTTGGCTTGCGTTCAAGGGCAGGGCTGCAAATCTGCAAGCCGTAGCACAATCTCATCCATGCTGGGGCGAATTTCGCGCACCGCCTGGTCGAAGTGATTGACGAGGATGCTGACCACGAGGGGCGGATGGTTGGGTGGATCGAGATAGCCGGATAGGGCCGCAACCCCACTCAGTGCCCCGGTCTTGGCGGACAACCTACCCTGCACGGGGGTATCCCGAAAGCGATTGCGCAGGGTTCCGGTGCGGCCTGCGATCGCCAGCGACTGCCGAAAAGCAGCGGCATTGGGACTGCGGTGCATCCCTTGCAATGTCGCCACAAAGGCGCTGGGGGTGGCTAGGTTTTTCCGCGCCAACCCCGATCCATCCGCAAGGGCAATGCTATCTGGGTTAACGCCGAGGGTAGCGAGAATCGGTTCGCTACCGGCCAGCCCCGCCTCAAGAGTAGAGGTTTGGGGGCGGGCGAGGGATGCCCCAATGTGGTGGAGGAGCGCTTCGGCGTAGAGGTTCTCGCTGTGGGTGTTGGCCTCAGTAATCAGGTTGATGAACGGAGGCGAGGGTAGTTGGGCGATCGCCGCTCCCCTTGCCTGACCAGGTTCCGATGCAATTTCCATCTGCCGAACCGTCACCCCCGTCTGCTGCAACGCCCCCTCAAACTGGCGCAGAAAGCGCTGAGTGGGATTGGGAACAGCGATCGCCGTTTCCAATGGCTCACCGCCAGCCTGGAGTTGTCCGTGAATTTGGAGGATTTGCCGCTGGCCATCCTGCACAATCCAGGTTCGCTCGGGTGCCTCTCCCGCCGGTACGGTTGTTGAAAAATTTTGGATTTGCCACTCCACTCCGTCTCCAGGAATTGCAAAAAGGATGCCTAGCGGGTGTCCCACCTGCTGGGGTATTAAGTCCAGCCGCATCTCATTCAAGTTCAGCATTAGGCTATTGACCGGAGGCCCGTAGCCCGCCTGGAGGTCTTCCCATTCCCAATTGGGGTTGATGGCATCTCCCCCAAAGTACGTGTCATCGACAATGAGGCGATCGATTCCGTTGGGAACTTGCCTCTGCACTTGCTGGGCCAGGAACTGTAGCGATGCATCGTTCAGGCTTGGATCGCCTTGCCCTACAACGCGCAGCACCGTTTCACCCTCGCTGGGTTCGGCATACACCGTCGTGGAGACTTGGTGGTCGGCTCCAAAGTGGGTGAGAGCCGCGGCTGTCACCAACAGCTTGACATTCGAGGCCGGGATGAAAAATCGCTCTGCATCTAATGCATAGAGCGGTTCGCCTCCCTCCAGAGGCGCGACCAGAATGCCCCACTGGGCTCGTTGAGCCGGTTGGGTATTCAAAATCTGATCAATTGCGGGAGCCAGGTCAGTGGGGCAGAGGGTTGCGGCATGGAGGGGCGATCGCCCACTCTCTAGCCCCAGCCCCAACAGACCCAGGCCAACAGCGAGGCCAGCGGCGGCCCAAGGATGAAGCCTGCTCATGGTTCCCGACAAATCCCAAACACCGATGTGTAGCCATGCAAAAAGGTAGCGTTCCCCACCGGGCCAATCTCACCGCCACAGAAAAAACCGCTCAACGGGATTTGCGCAATCTGTTCGCGAAACAGGGTCGAGTCAAAATTGGGGAGCCCATACAGACCCTCGCCCCGCCCCAGACAGGCAAACATCAACGCCCCTGCCGGAGAGGAGTGGCCAACATGCTGGGAGCAATAGCGCTGCAGTAGCATCTTTAGGTCATCTTCCGAAGCACTGGCATCCCGTAAATGGAACTGGATGCGCTGCCCGGGCCGCACCCGATCGCCAATCGCGATCGCCCCCACGCGCGGATCGACCCCCAGCATATTGCGAATTAAAAAGTCACCCTGCTCCAGGTCTTGCTTGAACTCATTCTGCGCAATTCCGACAAATAGCGAATTCTGCGCCAGCTCCTGATCCATATCATTCAGATCCTGGTACAGCTCTTGCAAGGCCTCCAGGGGCGATCGCATGGTGAGGTCGGCATCCTGCTCCTCCAGCTTCAGCATGACATTGCGTTCACCCTCGACGACGCGATAGGGCTTACCAATGGGGCGGCACCCCTGGGCCACGATTGCCTCTAGCACGACCCGTCCGCTCAATGCGATCCCAACCGTTCCTTCCCGGTGCAGCTCAAAGTTACAAAATAGACCTGAACCAAACATCGACGACCCTGTCGCCAACCCCCCAACCTTTACCGCCCCCGGATACGCATAGTCCAACCCCTGCAACAGATCGTTGATGCGAGAAGACATGGCATCCGACAGCAGAATGAAGCAGGGTTCACTGGCTGGATCAACCCCAATCACCTCTGCCCATTGTTGCGGTGGACCATCCATGTCAGGCAGTTCATCCCCGATTACATGGAACGGTTGAACATTGACCCCCGGCAAGTGAGCCAGGGTGAGCCCGAGCGCCGGGGCATCTTCCACCTCGCGCACGGTGCCATCATCTAGGAGTCCAACGATGCCCCCGCCCGTGCAACCCACCATGACGGTTTGAGGCAACCGTTCCTTGAGGAGTGGCATCAGGCGAGGCAGTTCACTCGCAAAGGCCGATGAGATAAAGACTAAGGCTAGATCTGCCGAGTCTTGCAGAGCCGCTTGCGCCTGGGCTACAGCTTCATCCACTGCGCCTTCCAGAGAAGGGCGGGTCGAGAGTACACTCACCCATTGCATTGCACCATCCAAAGGTTCTGCCATTATGCCTATCCTTCGTTGCTCTAGCATTGCCACGGTTTCAACCCAGATCGCCTATGGCTCAATGCCATGCTGCCATCCTTTGGGTTTGGGCAGGGGCGGGAGCCGATTCGGTTCCCAGGACAAATTTAGAGATGTTGGGCTGCGAGTTGGAGCCTCCCCTGCAATTGCTCTGACTGCATCTTTTCCCCAACCGTTCCCACCGACTGATGGATAGGGGCTGAACCAGACGCATAATCCAGACAGTGGCAGTCTCTAGCATGATCACTATTCAATGCGTCAGACCGAGCGCGATGAATAACCAGACCAACTGCTCCTTTTCCCTATCCTGCAACCTGTATCCTCGATATAATCTCGATCGTACAGCACTATATCGATGTGACAGCGGATGGCTGGAACAATCCCCCAATCAGACTCAAATTCAGCGCCCCACTGTCCGCTATTGTTGCGATCGCGTCATATCCAAAATTTCTTCGGCTTTTCTTAATTCCTCATTTTTGCATAAGCCCGACCACTGCCCAGTGTCTGTCATTGAGTGAGAGATATCCCAGGAATATCAAGGGTTTTTGCCCCTTAGAGTCGAGCCTAGAGCCGTTGCGATCGCCCATCCGACTAGCCTTGTCTGGGAATCTACCGAAAAATTGAACGGCTTCCCCCACAACGATCCGCACGATCTGCAAAAAAGAACAGGTTAGAATGGTAGGGAGTAAGAATACTCACTGAAGCTGTGAATTCCTCCGTTGGGGGGCTTGACGAAACGGATCGTCGAGTTACTCTAGGATGGAAATGCTACGACTCCAAGAAAAACCAACACAAACTCAAACTACTGATATGAGCGACATCCACCAAAAGATCCAAGAAGAACGCGACAGTGCCCGCACCGCTTGTGAAGCAAGTGGATCGAGTTCAGCGGAATGCGCCGCTGCCTGGGATGCTGTTGAAGAACTGCAAGCAGAAGCCTCTCACCAGCGCGAACAGGGTGTCGAAAAGACGTCCTTCCAGAAGTACTGCGACGAAAACCCAGATGCAGACGAATGCCGCGTTTACGATAACTAACAGCGAATATTTGTTGTGAGCGTGTACGCTCGCATCTAGCAACTTTCAGTGGGTATAGTGCTCAAATAGTGAGTACATGTACTCTTACCCATCGGCTAATAGTCTGTTGACCGACCTTGGCTTTAAGCGTGCACCCAGGGTTTGAGTAGAGGTTTTGAGTCCCAAAACTTCTACATCCTAGCCAGCTTTTGGCAGGCCGCTTAAGCCGAAAATATTAGAAGATATGGGAGGTGCTGACTGCATCTCCCATTTTGGTCGTTATACCTGATTGATAGGTCAGAATTGACGCAAAACTTGCGCAATCCTTTGAGAATTCGTTGAGGGTGTGGCTGCGCCGCGCCCACACCCTCAAAACCACATCCTCAAAAAATGTGTAATATCAAATCCGGCTGAAGAACCCAACTATCATTTGTGCCCGCTGCAAAGCAGCGGGCACAAATGATAGTTGGGTTCTACGGCTATTTAACCGGATTTGATATAAGTTCTGTAAGGGTATCTTTGAATGTTTTGGATAGCAGGAATGTTTTGGATAGCAGGAGCCATGAACCGGTGACAGGTGAAGGTATTTTTCTACCCGATGCAGCGGCAACGCAGGTGTTTGGGGAATACCTGGGGCGATCGCTCCCGGCAGGGACGGTAATGCTGCTGCATGGCGATTTGGGTAGCGGTAAAACAACACTAGTTCAAGGGATTGGAGTGGGTTTAGGAATCACAGATCCCATCCTTAGCCCTACGTTTACCCTCGTCAGTGAATATTTTGAAGGGCGAATTCCGCTTTATCACTTGGATTTGTATCGCCTTGAGCCGACCGAAACCCAGCCGCTGAATTTGGAGACGTATTGGGAAGGAGTAGAAACGCCTTTGGGGCTAGTGGCGATTGAATGGGCAGAGCGCTTGCTCGAACGACCTGAAGATTATTTAGAACTGCGGCTGGCGATCGCCCCCTCCAATGGGCGTACTCTTCATCTCACCGCTACGGGCAAGGCGAGTGCTCTTCTGGGTGCGCTCATGCCATTCCAATCCTCGCGCTTGCAAGACTAAATCAGGACTGATACCAATTCGCTAAGAATCCACTACAGATCATTTTTTGAAAGCACCGTGCTGCGGTGCTTTCAAAAAATGGTCCGGTTTTGGTTTTCGTAGAATTGGTATGACACAAACCACGCATAAGCCTGCCCAAATTCGTTGAGGGTGTGGGCTCATCGCGCCCACACCCTCAACAAAATGCGTCCGTTCCATAACTGTCAGCAAGCCCACATTGGATCAGTCAGCAAGGCCATATCGAATAAACCCAAACCTCATAGCGACCCAAATCTGGGCACAATCCAGAGTAATGTCCCGTGTTCTCCTATTTCCGTGATTCTTCCCAAAGAAACGGGTGAAATCGGCTCAATCATCTTCACTTTGTTAGTAGAATATGAAGAAAGTTTGCGCAGCTCTGCGATTCTAAGTGAAATCTTCATTAAACTGTGTGGATTCGATGACCAATAATTTTCCATCCTTTACGCAACGGGGAAGAATATGCGTAATCTTGTAAAGGAGGATGCTGGGAAAAGCCATTCGGCGCGCCAGCCCTTGTAGAAAAACATCTGCCCTGGGCAATTTGCATCGGGCTGTTTTTTGTTGCAAGGTGGGTGAGCAAGTGGCGGAGCATTCTTTCTTCTGGGTGCATGGATGTCGCAGGCGATGGTGGCATTCGCTCAATGAACCAACGAATCTGAATCGGATTGTTTCGCTGGGCGAGAGGAGATTCACTACCTTCTATCGTTGTCGAGAAGTCTGATTTTTGCAGAGGGACGCTGTAGAAGAAGGGAGATGTGCTGAGAACAGCTTTTTGGGCCGCGGTGCTAAAGCCGTCGTCGGATGCTGGTACTTTACACACTTAAAATTCGCACAGTCAACGCTCTGAACACGTTTCAGGTTCAGCCATCCAGAAGTTTCTTCCTCCGAATCTCTGGCCATCAGCTTCTACTGGCGTCTGAGCCCCGCTCACTCCAGGGAGGAGTGATTTTTTGCTACGCAGATTGCGGGGATGTGTTCGCTACTTATTTCTGTCTCATTCCCCGCATTGGATAGCCACTGAACCCCTATCAGTTGCTGCTACTAGGTAAGCCTAGACGACGAGCCGCTCCCACAAACCCCATCAGGGATTTCAGCGGTCAAAAACTCTTGTGAGTCTTCGGATATATACGACGAACTCATTCCCTGTTTTTCTCTATCCTTGGTCTCTCCGTCCCTCTGTCTGCCCTTTCCTGCCATCCACCTAGAGTCAGCAATGGAAACCCAGATCCTCACCAAAACTGAAGCCTGGCAATTGCTCCAGAAATCTATCATCTACTACGGCGATCGCCCTATCGGCACCGTAGCCGCCTGTGACCCCAGCGTCGAAGCCTTGAATTACGACCAATGCTTTGTCCGAGATTTTGTCTCTTCCGCCCTATTTTTCCTGATTAAAGGAGAATCAGAGATTGTCCGCAATTTTTTGATTGAAACCCTGGCCCTGCAAAGCCATGAGAAGCAGATGGACTATACCCACGCCGGACGGGGGGTCATGCCAGCCAGCTTTAAGGTAATGAGTGAAGAGGATCGCCATTACCTGACCGCGGATTTTGGAGAACATGCGATCGGGCGTGTAACGCCAGTGGATTCCTGCTTGTGGTGGTTGATTTTACTGCGTGCTTATGTAAGGTCGACAGGAGACATCGACTTGGCTCACCAACCCGATTTTCAGCAGGGTATCGTGTGGATCCTCAAGCTTTGCCTAGCCGATCGCTTCGATATGTATCCCACGCTGCTGGTACCTGATGGTGCATTCATGGTCGATCGGCGGATGGGTGTAGATGGCCACCCTCTGGAAATTCAGGCGTTGCTCTATGCTGCATTGCGGTCAGCCCGAGAACTGTTGCTACCCGGCTACAAGCGCGATATCTATATCGAAATCATTAATCAGCGCTTGGGGGCACTGACCTATCACCTGCGGCAGTACTACTGGCTGGATCTGAAGCGCCTCAACAATATTTATCGCTATCGCTCTGAGGAGTTTGGCAGTTCTGCTATCAACAAATTCAACATCTACTCCGACTCGATTCCGGAGTGGGCACATGACTGGATTCCCGAAGAAGGGGGTTATCTGGTGGGCAACTTGGGGCCAGCTCGGATGGATTTTCGCTTCTTCGCCCTGGGCAATTTGATGGCCATCATGGCGTCTTTGGTGAGCAATCACGAGGCTCAGCTGATCATGAACCTGATCGAGCAGCGCTGGCAGGATCTGATTGGGCATATGCCGATGAAGATTTGCTATCCTGCCGTTGCCGACCTGGAGTGGAAGCTCCTCACTGGCTGCGACCCAAAAAATGTGCCCTGGTCTTACCACAATGGGGGGAACTGGCCGGTTTTGCTGTGGTTCCTAGTAGCTGCGGCTATCAAGACAGGACGGCTCAACATCGCCCAACAGGCGATCGCGATCGCCGAGCGGCGGCTCTCCGACGATGGCTGGCCCGAATACTACGATGGGCGTTATGGTCGCCTGGTCGGAAAAGCGTCGCGCAAGTATCAAACCTGGACGATCGCAGGCTTCTTGCTGGCAAAATCCATGCTCGATGACCCAAGCCACGCCCAAATGATCACCTTCCATGAAGATCCTCACACCCTGGATCTGCTCTATAAAATGCAGGAGTTCTAAGACATCGGGGCAAGACCTCGGTTGCTTATGGGAGTCAGCGACAAACCTGGAAACAGTTGGCCAATCGACTCAGATAGGTGACACCGCGCCGTCGCGAATTTTCGGAGTCCGCGACGGCGCGGTGGGCGTTGTTCTGGTCGTCGCGCCTTGAGTCATTAGGCTGTTAGGGAGCTACGCGCTTATAGCGCTGTGCGCGTTAGGAAAGTACGGTTGTGTGTGGGCGCGTCCCGCCCCCCCACACAACCATTTTTGTGCTTGATGCGGTTGCACACCGCTATAGGTGAAACCCAATCCTTTTTGACACCACCGCGCTGCGGTGATTTCAAAAAGGATCGGGTTGGGTTTGCATAACATTAGGATGACTACCAGATCACACTGTCACAGACAGGATAGAAAGTATAAGTAAATACAAAAAAATGGTGGAAGCAAGCCCCCCTTGCTTCCACCGATTGCCTTTATCAGGCTAATCAGGAGTCAACTTCCATAACTAAAAGATATAAGTTTCGCAGGTTCTGAACATCGTCTGGTTGAAGGAGCCCGACAAGGTGATTTTTGGTACCTGAGTAGGCTCATCCAGAAGCATGAAAGAGGGGTGGACAAATTGATTGGGTAAAATGGTGATGCTTTATACGCTAAGAAATCAATGGCCTAAACACAAGCCCTGAGAGGATTTGGGAGATTATTTTGAATGCCTCTCGCTGGCTGCTTTTGAAACCCATGGATGGCATTGTATCCAGACGCAGAAAAGAGGATTTACGACCTCCACCAACCGGGCAATTAACTGTCCATTTTATAAGTTTGCCCCATTCGAAAATGCGGCATTGTTGATTGGCGGAATGATTTTTGCAATCCCCAAAATGCGAAAAAGGGGAACGAGTGTCCCCCTTTGCTTTTGCTAGATTTTAGCGGGCTAAACTCCAGCCCAGCTTACAGAAGCAGACCATCGCCTTTCTTCAGGATCTCTTTGAGGAACCAGCGATGCTTCTGGTGAGTTTGTACTAGGCGGGTGTAGAGGTCGGCTGTCCCGATGTCGCCTGCCCCATCAGCGGCTTCCGTGTCTTTGTGCATCTCGTCGATGATCAGCTCATGGGTGGCGATCGCCTCTTCTACCATTTGCTTCACCGACAGTTTTCCACTGGAGGCATTGACCGTCGCGACGGTGAGATAGTCATTGGGGTCGGCGATCGGCGTCCCGTCAATCATCAAGCTCCGCTCTGCCAGTTCATCTAGCATGGCAAACACATCGTTGCCGTGCTCCTCGAACAGCAAGTGCAAATCACGGAACAATGGCCCGTAGGTCATCCAGTGGTATTTCTTGTAGTTGAGGTACGCAACAAGGGTGTTCGCCTGGTTGCGATTGAGAGCTCTTACCAGTTCGGTTTGCTTGGCGTCTAGCGTTGTTGTCATGGTGGATCGTTCCTTTATCTTTACTAACGGTGTAGCACTTCAATCAATCAAAAGAGGTCACCGAAACAGACGCAAGCTTATTGCTTTGAATAGGCGTGGCGTCACATCCATAAATCCCTCAGTCAAAGTATGACTACTCGCTTCAAATGTCATCCTGCCGATGGGTGGGAGCCTGGGAAATATAGATAGACCCTTACATGATGCTGAAAATGGATCGGCTTTTGAGAGTCTACCAACCGCTGCATATTAGCGGTTTTGCCTGAAACGTGGGGCAATGCTTCATAGCGACCTGATGCCAATAGGTTCAGTGATTAGAAGTGGAGACATGTTTGTTCCTATCAACTTCTTAATCATACTCGTTATGACTTCGCTTTGCAAGCGATTGAGCTATTCTAGATACCATTTCTTGGACATTTCCTGGGATGTTGCGGGCGAATAGGCACTCTGGCAGTGCCTGTTTTCGGGAGAACTCCAGAAAAAACGCTAGATATGCTGTACTTTCGGTAAACTGATCCCGCAGGATGGCTCAAGGGTTTATCAAAATCCCCTGAAAACTCTGCTTTGAGGTTGGATTCTCAAAACTCTAGCGAATTTTTGGGTTAGCGTTCAACCGATCGCCACGATTTGTTCAGGCTTTTAAGATCGGTATCACCTTTAAGATGCGGGTATTGATTCGCTGTTACCTGAGCCATTCTTCACCCTGTCCCTGGCATCGCTGAATTATCGTTACCCACTTGCTTGTTGAGAGAACGATGACTTTTCTTTCGATTACCTACGGCATTTTCCTCCTCAGTGTGCTGGGGCTGTATTGGTCTGTGGAAGGGCGATCGCTCAAGCTGCTGATCATCCTAATTGCCAGCTTGGTTTTCTATAGCTCCCAGCAAATCCAATATGTGCCGCTGTTTCTGGTGATGGGATGGCTGACCTACCATTTGGGGCTAGCGCTAGAAACGCCGATCGATTGGCGTACGGAAGATGAGATGTGGGAAGCCGAGGAACAGCGCTGGCAACAGCGACGGCGACGACTTCTGATCATCGGGATTACGCTCAATGTCTTTCTCCTATTGGGATTTAAGTATGTCCCATTTCTCCTGTCCTCCATTTACGCTGTTTCTGGGTGGCAAACGGCGGATGTAGGCGCAAGTTGGGTCGGTGACAATCTCCTGGCTCCGTTGGGCATCAGTTTCTTCAGCTTTGAGTGCATTGCCTATCTGGTGGATGTGTATCGGGGCGCGCCAGCCACCCATAGCTTGCTGAAGTTCGCCTCCTACAAGCTGTTTTTCCCAAAACTAATTTCTGGCCCTATTACCCGCTTTCATCCGCTGGCGACCCAGTGGCAGGGGCTACAGTTTCCGCAACCCTCGCAGATTGTGGAGGGGTTGTGGCTGATTGCCGTAGGCGCTGTGAAAAAGTTGCTGCTGGCAGACCATCTGGCCACCCTGGTCAACCTTAGCTTTGGCAACCTAGAACGGGCAGGGAGTGGAGATTTGTGGCTGGCGATCGCCGCCTACGGACTCCAGCTCTACCTCGACTTCAGCGGATATGTAGATGTGGCACGCGGGTCAGCCATTTTGCTTGGGTTGGATCTGCCGCAAAACTTCAATTTTCCCTACTTTTGCACGAACATCGCCGACTTTTGGCGGCGCTGGCATATGACGTTGGGAGACTGGCTACGTAATTATCTCTACTTTCCCCTGGGGGGCTCTCGCAAAGGCTTGGGGCGCACCTGTCTGAACCTGATGATTGTGATGATCATTGCGGGTATTTGGCATGGGGCGGCCTGGGGCTTTGTGGTGTGGGGGACACTCCACGGGATTTTCCTGATGCTGCATCGGTTGACGGATGTGGTCTCAAAGGAGTCGCAACCCCTCACCAAATTCTGGAAATCTGTCCCTGGCGCTATCGTGGGATGGAGTATTACGCAGCTGTCGGTCTTCTTTGCCTGGATTTTCTTTCGATTGCCCAATCTCAATCAGTCCTGGTTCGTGGTTCAGCGCTTGTGGGGGCATCAGGGGGATGCTCAGTTTGCCCAGAAGATTTATATCGAGGCGCTACAGAGCGATCGCTTCCATTCCACTGCAATGGTCTTGGGGCTAGCGATCGCCATGAGCGTTGCCTACTTCTTCCATCGGGGGCTCAAACTCCAACTCAGCCTACCCATCAAGTTATTGCTGGTTCCCACCTGTCTCCTCATTGCCTGGATCCTGGCTCCAAACGAAAGCCCGCCTTACATTTATTTCGATTTTTAGACGGTTTGCTGATGCGGTGCCGTGAAGACGTTAGTGAGCATCTGGTGTAGGCAGCAGACTATTGGTGACCATCGGCGTTGCCGCTCCTTTCACTCCCTCAGGACTGATGCATTTGGTTGATTTTGTGGCCGCGACACGGTTAAAAAATCAATGAATTCACTCAGGATGACGCAAGTTTTGCATCAGTCCTGTTCCATTTGTCGGTAAAGAGCTCGGGTACAGGAAAGGGAGTTAGCGTATATAGTAGTCTCTTGACCAGTGGTCTCTTGACCAGTGGTCTCTTGACCATCTCGTCGGTCGTCCGTTTTCCAAAGGTTTGGCTGATATTTCAGTAATACGGTAGTTATCCCTATGGCTGGTTCCGCTTCTGACCCTACGCGCTCGGCACGACGGCGATCGCCCTTTCCCTGGCGCTATACCCTCGACACCTCCGCCCTATTAGTCTGGGCTGGTTTGTTACTGCGATTTTGGCTCACAGGACGGATCAACGTGCTGCTACACCCCGACTATGTCTGGCTAGCCGTTTTGGCTGGGGTTTTTCTGCTGGGATTGGGGCTGTGGCGGGGGCGGCTCCTGTTGAGCGCAACCGGACGGCGCATCGCTATCGCCCAATCCACCCCTCAGGCCCAGATGCAGCATTTCAACCTGTTCCCCCCCGGCTTGAGCAGTGGCGTCTTGCTGGTGGTGGCGCTGTTTGGCTTGCAGTTTGTGCCGCAGCCCTTTTCCAGCCAGATGGCGTTGGATCGGGGCGTAACCGAAACCCTAACGATGACGCGATCGCAACCCCAGTCATTTCGGGGAGGGACGCGTCCGGAGGAGCGATCGCTGATCGATTGGGTGCGCACGCTGAATGTCTATCCCGAACCCGATGCCTATGAAGGGCAAACGGTTAATGTGGAGGGGTTTGTGATCCATTCGCCCGAACTCCCCGACGATTATTTGATGCTGGCGCGGTTTGTCATTACCTGTTGTGCGGCAGATGTCTACCCGGTGGGTCTACCCGTGAAGTTGACCGGCGATCGCGCTGACTATCCTGCCGATGCTTGGTTGCGGGTAGACGGCAGCATGATGACCGAAACCCTCAACGGCCAACGGCAGCTTGTGATTCAGGCCGAACAGCTGACCCCGATTGAGGAACCCGAAAATCCCTATGAATATTAAGAAAACCCAGATGAATGTTAAGTCTGTTAAAGTAGACATCTAATTCAAGTGGGCATCTAAATTACTACCGTATAAATGATTAACCTTAGATGTATAAGAATTTCAGTTAAGTTGAACCGAAAGGTTGACTGATCTTGCTCCCTTTTAGGGGTACCCTGTTGTTTGATGGTTTCGGTTAGGGTCAGTTCTAAATCCTATTTCTAATTGTTCTCGACTGCTTTACGTTAAGTTACTAAACGCAACTGATCCGGATATGGGTTCACCGACTATGAGCTTGTTGCTTACGCGGTCATAACGATTGGGTCGCTATACCTAATTCACTGAATCTATGTGCATTCACCCCGTTACAAAGATGGTGACCCCGTTCATTCATCTTCGTCATATACTATCCAGCGATCGCCCCTGAATCGCGTTAAGGTTAGAGTCATGTCGTAGCGGATTTCCGAATAAGCCTGGTCTTACCTTCATTAAGTGTTAGGAAACTGGTGCATTAATGAAATCGTTTCAACGACGCGTTCGAGAAATCACCGAACCCCTCACTCATTTGCGCCAGGATAACTGGTCTATACTCCGTCGTCGCAAGGATGGTGCGTCGGTTGCATCATTTCACCCCAAAGCTCCGACATCGGACAGGCAGCAGTGGCTACAGCAGGTTCAGAAATCGCTGAATACCTGTATTGATGCGGTTCTTTGTCCGCCGCCCTGCCCCAAGCGGAAGAAAGGATGCGGCCGCCGGAAGCGGTGGAGTTCTGCCGCCATTTTTGCTGTGGCTGTGGTGTCGCTTTCCAGCACCATTGGCTATCGCCTCTACAATGAGCCACAACTAGCCGTTGGCACCATCTCGCCCCGTACGCTGCGGGCTCCTGACCTCGCATCCGTTGTCGATGCAGAAACGACAGAGAGCAATCGTCAGGCCGCACGCATTGGAGCCGTGCCTGTTTTACAGGTCGATGGCGATGTGAATCAACGCATCTATCAGAACTTACAGCGGCTGTTGGATGAGGGAGATGCCCTGCGGGTGCAGGCGGGGACGTTTCCGTTTGCGCTCCCATCGCTCCTTTCGACGCAAAGTCAGCGCTACTTACGGCGAGCCAATGAAGAGGAATGGAAAGCCGCGTTAGATCAAGCAGAAGGCCGGACTCAAGTCACCGAGAGTTTGGAAACCCCGACCGCGCAAGCTCTGGCTGTAGTCGAACTACAAAACTATCAGCGTTATGCCTCTGAGGATGACTACTCCACCTTAATTCAGTCTGTTGAGCGATCGCGCAAGTCCTACGGAACGGCCTTGGCGGCATTGCTACAGGCTTCTCCGGCTGGCGCTTCGGGGCCTTTTGTACCAGAGCTATTGGAGTTAACCGATACGGCGTGGCTGGAAACTAAGGCGGATACGCGGCGCATTTTGGAGCAGATCCTGACCCAGGGTATTCCCGCTGGGTTGCCTCCAGAACTCCTGGCCCGTGCGGTAGAGCTCCATACCCGCGAAGCGCTGTCTGGAGATGCGGCGACGATCGCCCAGCAAATTTTAGTGACGGTGCTGGAACCCAACCTTGTGCAGGATCAAGAACAAACCCGCCTGCGAGCTGAACAGGCGGCCAAGGAAGTAGATCCTGTTGTGATTGCTGTGCGTCGAGGTGAAATTATTGTCGAGGCTGGGCAACCCATCACCCAGCGCGAGTTTGTTTTGCTCGACCATTTTGATATGAGCGAACGTACCATCGACTGGTTGGGGCTGGTGGGATTTGTCGCTCTGGTTAGCGGTGGGATTGGCATTTTCTTGCTCGTAGAGCGGCGCTTTCACCCTGGCCTGCGTCGGCGAGATTATATCCTAGTGACGCTGCTCACCTTGACGACGCCGTTGCTGGCTGCGGTGGGCATTGCAGCTACTAGCTTACCGGCGGTCGGGTTGCTCGTGGGCAGCTTCTACGGTTCGGCTCTGGGGGCAACCGTTGTGGCACTGCTGAGTGTGGCGCTGCCCGTCGGTATGGATTTGGGAGGGCGGCATCTGGTTGCCAGCGCGATCGCCAGCCTGGTGGGTGCGTTTATGGCCGGAAAGTTGCGATCGCGGGAAGAACTCGCCCTGTTGGGGGGTGGCGTCGGCTTAACGCAGGGTCTCACCTACCTGATCCTCAGCCTGATCATCAGCCCTTGGACGGCACCCGTCTGGTACAGCGTGTTGACGGCTTCGGTCGTGCAGGCGTTGATGGGCATTACCTGGAGCGTTACAGCACTGGGACTCAGTCCCTACCTGGAGCAGTTATTCGACATTGTTACCCCCAGTCGACTAGCAGAATTGTCGAACCCCAATCGTCCGCTCCTCAAGCGGCTGGCCGCAGAAGTACCCGGCACCTTCCAGCACACCCTGTTTGTGGCGACCCTGTCAGAAGCTGCTGCTCGTGAGCTGGGCTGCAATGTGGAACTGGTGCGGGCTGGCACGCTCTACCACGACATCGGTAAAATGCATGACCCTCTAGGTTTCATCGAAAACCAGATGGGAGGCCCTAATAAACATGACTTGATTGATGACCCCTGGCGGAGTGCCGACATCATCAAAAAGCATGTCACGGTGGGCATCACCATGGCGAAGAAGTATCGCTTGCCCAAAGCCATCCGCTCTTTCATTCCCGAACATCAGGGCAGCATGCAAATCGCCTATTTCTACCACAAGGCCAAGGAGCGGGCAGCGGCTGATCAAACCATCATTGTGCGGGAAGAAGATTTTCGCTATGACGGCCCCATTCCCCAATCGCGGGAGACGGGAATTGTCATGCTGGCCGATTCTTGCGAGGCGGCGTTGCGATCGCTCAAAGATGCCACCCCACAAGAAGCCCTGGCGATGGTTAACCGTATCCTGCGGGCTCGGTGGCAAGACCAACAATTGGTTGATTCTGGGCTAGAACGCAAAGAAATGCCCGTCATTGCCGAAATCTTTGTCAAGGTGTGGCAAGACTTCAACCACCAACGCATTGCCTACCCCAAAGCGCCTGTTGCTCCACCACGACCTTCCCCCGCAACGCGCTAAAGCGAGGGATGCAGGATCCAAGTATGATTTTTTCCCGAGAAGGGAGGCGCTGCACCCCTTCTGGAAAAAAACATACCCTTAACCCGCAACGCGCTAAAGCGAGTCAAGGGCTATTGAAAGGTCGCATTCGCCTCAAAGTTCCTTCCCGATTCGCAAGCCCACCGATTAAAATCAAGATCATTACATCCATCGGCAGAGCGGTCGTTCCTAATCCTCTTAAGGGAAATGGCCACCATTCTTTTAGGGAATGGCCACCGCATTGCCCATGCAACTGATGTGCTTGAACGAACGATGCGATCGCTATGCTTGAATTGACAGACCTGAAACGAGATATTGACACCTTGTCGCAGCGCCTGGGTAAAACCCAGGAGTATCTTTGACGTTCCTGCCCTCCAAGCTCGAATTTCCGATTTGGAACAACGAGCCGCTCAGCCGGAGTTCTGGGACGATCAATCCACAGCGCAGAAAACGCTCCAAGAACTAAATGATCTGAAATCTAACCTCGCAGACTGTGAGTCATGGCAACGCGCCCTGGATGATGCAAGAGCTATCCTGGAGCTGCTGGAGTTAGAAGCCGATGACGC
This sequence comes from Vacuolonema iberomarrocanum LEGE 07170, assembly GCA_015207365.1. GTDB lineage: Bacteria > Cyanobacteriota > Cyanobacteriia > Elainellales > Elainellaceae > Vacuolonema > Vacuolonema iberomarrocanum. Next base: position 60,064 of record JADEXA010000028.1, on the reverse strand, counting down.
GCTGCTCCAGGAAGCCCAAACTAACCTTACCCAGGTCAGCCACGCCCTCGATCAGTGGGAGTTACAAAAGTTACTTTCGGGACCGTATGATAATCGGGGTGCCGTGCTCACCATCAATGCGGGAGCTGGCGGCACCGACGCCCAGGATTGGGCCGAAAGTCTGCTCCGTATGTATACCCGGTGGGCAGAAAACCACAAATACAAAGTCCATCTGTCGGAAATTTCGGAAGGGGATGAGGCAGGGCTAAAGTCTGCCACCCTGGAGGTGGATGGGCGTTATGCCTATGGTTACCTCAAGGCGGAAAAGGGAACCCATCGCCTAGTGCGAATTTCTCCGTTCAATGCCAACGGTAAGCGACAGACCAGCTTTGCCGGGGTCGAGGTCATGCCGATTCTGGATCAGAATATTGAGCTTGAGATTCCCGACAAGGATCTGGAAATTACCACCTCGCGTGCGGGTGGTAAGGGTGGGCAAAACGTCAACAAAGTGGAAACCGCCGTGCAAATTCGCCATGTGCCGACAGGACTCATGGTGCGCTGTACCGAGGAGCGATCGCAGCTCCAGAACCGCGAAAAGGCCATGGCGCGGCTCAAGGCCAAGCTGCTGGTGATTGCGCAGGAGCAACAGGCAAAGGCCATCTCCGACATTCGTGGGGACATGGTCGAAGCCGCCTGGGGCAACCAGATTCGCAACTACGTGTTTCACCCTTACCAGATGGTCAAAGACCTGCGAACAAACGAAGAAACCACCGATGTTGATGGGGTAATGAACGGCGCACTGGATCCGTTCATCGAATCCTGCCTACGGGCAGAAAACCAAATGCTCGACACCAGTGCGCCGGTTTAGTGACAGTCGGTGGAACGCATGAGTTCTGCCCTCGGCTTTATAGCCTGTTCCCAGAACGATTCACCCGAACAATTCATCGGTTTGTTTGTCTGAATGGTGGTTGGCGTTGTTTCTCATGCCAATCTAGTAATAGAAATCGAATGCACATGTAACGAGGCAACGTTCATGACTGATTCCCAAGAGGCCAAGACCCAAGAGACGGATACGCAATCCTCGGTGCCTGCCACTGCCTCGATTGCCCCGGCAGAAACCGCCTCCCCAGAAATGGAAACAGCGGCAGGGTTGCCGCCAAGGCCAGCCACAGAGGAACCGGTTCCCAGCTATGTCAAGCTTGCCATGCGGAACATGGTGAAAAAGGGCGGCACATCGTTGTTCCACTTCACCTTGACGACGATGGCACTGTTGGGCGTCCTCGTTGGGCTTGCCTACATCACTCGTTAGGCTCGCTATCCAGTACATACAGAATCTATGGTGCATTCCCATTCCCTAGAAGTCGAGGTTGCATTGCAACTGTCGGAAACCGTCGAGCAGGCCCTCGCTGTTCCGCAACCCTTGATGGAGGAAGACCTCTGGCAAAGCTGGCTGCATGATTGGCTGGACTATTTACAGGTCGATTTGCATCCCCAGCAGCGCTATGAAGCGACCGTTCGGTTGACGGATGATGCGGAAATTCAAACGCTCAACGCCACCTATCGTCAAGTCGATCAACCCACCGACGTACTCAGTTTTGCCGCCCTAGAGACCAACATGCCAGGGACGGCGGAGATGCTGGCAGATGTACCGCTCTACCTGGGAGATATCGTGATTTCGGTGGAAACGGCCACACGACAGGCGATCGCCCAGCAGCATTCCTTGAATTTGGAGTTCGCATGGCTAGCCGCCCATGGACTGCTTCATCTTCTGGGATGGGATCATCCGGAAGAGCAGAGTTTGCAGCGGATGATTCAGCAACAGGAAGATATGCTACAGCTAACCGGTTTCAAAATTCAGTATGATCTTCCAGGCTGATGAATGCTAGCCTGAGCGAAGATCAAGACTGCGCTTCTTGGCTTGGAAGATTCGATTTGTCCCCGGTCGGGTTTTCTGCATGTGCTGATTTTTCCTTTTGCCACATTCAGTCAAACCGAATTTTACTCCCCTGCGAGATAGTCTATGCCACCGACAGAAACGCCTCCAACCTCTGTGTCTTTCCCCAAAGCAAACCGGGATTTAGCATGGAAGGTTGCGCCCAGTTTACTGTTGAGTTTTCGCTACGCCTGGGCAGGAATTTCTTACGCTTTCTTTACTCAGCGAAATTTTCGAATTCATGTAGTGGTCGGATTACTGGCGATCGCTCTGGGTCTCTATTTGCAACTGACCCGTGTAGAAATTGCTATTATCGGCTTAACCACAGGTGCCGTACTCACCATGGAGTTGCTCAACACCGCTCTAGAGTCGGTGGTCGATCTGACGGTGAAGCAGAGCTATCATGAGTTAGCAAAAACCGCCAAAGACTGTGCCGCTGGAGCGGTCCTGATTTCTGCACTGGTGGCTCTATTGGTGGCAGGTTTCCTCATTCTTCCTCCCCTCATGGAAAAGCTTCAGATCGTCTTTTAGCCATTGGAGCTATTTTTAGTACAAATTTCTCTTGCCGAGACTCGACTATAGTTTTACCCGCGCGATCGCGTGATTGCCTTTTCTCAAAATGATTCTTGTTATTGATAACTACGACAGCTTCACCTATAACCTAGTTCAATACCTGGGAGAGCTCGGAGCCGAACTCCCCGTCGCCCGTGATATCCGGGTATTCCGCAACGACCAGATTACGCTGGAGCAGGTGCGGCAACTTCAGCCAGCGGCGATCGTGATTTCCCCTGGCCCTGGCCGCCCCGAAGCTGCGGGCATTTCCCCCGACTTGATTCGTGAATTAGGGCCAACTATCCCCATCCTGGGTGTATGTCTGGGGCATCAGGCGATTGGGTTGGTTTTTGGAGGAACAGTGACCTCGGCCACCGAGCTGATGCATGGCAAAACCTCGGCTATCTATCACCGGGGTATTGGTGTGTTTGCGGGGTTGGAAATGCCCATGGAAGCCACCCGCTACCACAGCTTGGTGATCGATCGCCCCACCTGCCCAGAGGTACTAGACATCACAGCCTGGGTAGAAGATGGAACGATTATGGGTGTCCGCCACCGGAACTTTCCTCACATCCAGGGCGTCCAGTTTCATCCAGAGAGTATTTTGACCAGCAGCGGCAAAACGCTATTGCGCAACTTTCTGACATCGCTTTCTGCTGAAGCCGAACGTCAGCCTGTAGGAGCAGAGCGATCGTGATCAGGGGTGCAAAACTCATACAAGCACAGGAGAATTGATTTTCTCCACCGATGTTGTGGGTTTCTGCCACGAAAATGCCGCGCATTTACCACTTCACTGTAAGCTAAGTAGTGGTTTTTTCGGCTCGTGGATACTCTCGTCTGCCGTTTAGACTGCCCTCCATTTTGATTGCCACTGAGGTTCCCTATGAAGCGACGTATGTTTGTTACCTATGCCAGTGCCGGGTTCGCCGCTGCATTGGGAACAGGGTTGTTCACCCAGCCGGGGCAAGCACAGTCTGCTAACGTTACTATCCAATATCTAGGACATACCTGCTTCCTGTTTAGCAGCGGTGGACGACGTATCCTGGTCAATCCGTTTCGTCCCATTGGCTGCACCGCAGGCTACCGCCCGCCGAACGTTAACGCTGATCTGGTGATGATTAGCAGTCGCCTGTTTGATGAAGGCTCTGTGGAAGGGCTGCCCGGCAATCCTCGCTTGTTGGCAGAGGCGGGGGACTACGACATTGGTGGACAGCGGATTCAAGGCATCCAAATTGCCCATGATCGCGAAGGGGGCCGGCGGTTTGGCTTCAATATCATTTGGCGCTGGGATATGGGCGGTCTCAATATTACCCACATGGGCGGTGCGGCGGCTCCTGTTGAAGTCGAGCAGCAAATCCTGGTGGGACGCCCGGATGTCATGCTGGTTCCGGTAGGGGGAGGGCCAAAAGCCTATACGCCGGAAGAAGCCAGTGCCGCGATCGATACCCTTAATCCCCGCATCATCATTCCCACCCATTACCGCACCTCAGCCGCAGACCCCAACGCCTGCGATATCTCTCCTCTCGATGACTTCTTGACGTTGATGCAGGGCACTCCAGTGCAGCGCCAGGGCAACACCTGGACGGTCAGTCCTGGTAGTCTTCCTAGCGAGGGACGGCAAATTGTGGTGATGAGCTATCCCACATAGGCTGATCGGGGTTGCAGGATCTAAGGATGCTTTTTTCTGAGAAGGCGTGCACCGCGCCCTTTCCAGAAAAAAGCATCCTTGGATCCGCATGCCAGCAAATGACTGTCTCTGAAGGGGCAGTCTTCTCCGTACAACGATGCAATAGTCTGTAATGTTTGACCCTACGTCTTTTGACGGATATCGCTAGCTCTTTCACAATCTTTCATGAATTTCATTGGATTTTGCGAATTTCCAACGGTTTTTGTGAACTTGAGAGGCTACAGGAATGAAGTTGAAACTGGCTTACGTTTTTAATGTGTTGTTTGCGATCGCTCTATTTATTGTCCCACCTGCGATCGCAGCGGATTTGGCAAAAGGAGCACAGGTATTTAGCTCCAATTGCGCTGCTTGTCATATTGGTGGAGGCAACGTTGTGAACGGGGCAAAGACCCTCAGAAAAGCAGATCTAGAGCAATATGGTATGGCATCCCTCGAAGCCATCCAAATGCAGGTGAAAAACGGTAAAGCTGCAATGCCTGCCTTTGGGAGTCGGCTTGATGATGAGCAAATCGAAGCTGTTGCAGCCTATGTCCTAGACCAAGCTGAGAAGGGTTGGTAATATTAAGCCGTCTGTAGGGAATTAACCGTTGTCCCTGGGGCGAGATGTAAACAAGTCCGGGTCGGTTCCAGGAACTCGGACTTCGTTTGCATCTGATTCGGATATGTTTTGCGACGTTTCGTATAGCCGCTAAACATAATACCTGACCAGCCGTTTATGGATTTCCATGGCCATGGAAATCCCCAAAACCTGTTGAGCTTGACCTTCGTAGCTATAGCTATAGCATTTACCTTCGTGGCATTTCAAAACTCAAGTGCGATATCTGCTCTGAGAAAGTTGAAACTTACGTATTTTGTGGATGTTGTGGCTGCGTCACAGCTACAACATCTACAAGAAGCCTAAGTTCCGCGTAAGTCCTAAAAGTATGCGATGAGAGGATCAATGAACCTGATTTCACGCTTCGTATGGATCATTCTGATTGTGGTTGGGCTTTGGGGCAATGCTGGAACGCATTCGGCTTTGGCAGCCCACAATCCTGCTCCTATGGCCACAATATTGGCGGATAGAGCAACGGCAAGTACGTATCCCTTTCATGCTGGAGTTTCTGCTTACCAAGTAGGGCATTTTCGAGACGCTGTCTTTGCTTTCTCTGAAGTACTTGAAGCGAATCCAGGCCACTCAAAAGCCTATGGAAACCGATGTTTATCCTATCTACAACTGGCTGAATATAGCCAAGCTATTGCCGATTGCACAGAAGCACTAACGCTAAACATTCAGAACGAACGCGTTCCCCATTCAGAAAATATTGAACTCTATCTCAATCGCGGCTTAGCTTACTATCGTTTGGCTAATTATGAGAAAGCAATTGTAGATTTTGACGCCATTCTTGCTACCATTCCAGACTATCGAGCTTTCTACAATCGAGGGTTGGCGAAGTTTGCATTGCAACACTATGAGTCAGCGATCGCCGACTACGATCAATCGATTCGTCAGAGTCCTGCCCTATCCATGCAACGCTCAGCAGCAGTCTATGACGATCGCGCGATCGCCTATTTGTCCCTCAATAATCCAGATCAAGCAATCGTCGATCTCACCCAGGCGATTGCATTGAATCCCAGTGATCAACGCGCATTTTTCAACCGTGCCTGTACCTATCATCAACAGGGAGAGTTGGTGTTAGCCTTTCAGGATTTCCAGCAAGTTTTAGCACTCAACCCCAACAATTTACAAGCACAGTTTAATGTCGGGCTGATCCACCGGCAGCTGGGACATCGGCAACAAGCCTATGCTTTCTTGAAGGAAGCCGCTCTAGGATTTTACAAAAATGGAGAAACGGTTTCATTTGAAGCCGCATTAGAAATTTTGCAGCAAATGCAAAACGAAAAATCTGTCATCGGCTAGTAAGTCGGTAGGTGCAATTAAACCTAAAATCCTAAAACCCTGCGCCGCCCGCGCAGCGGGCGGCGCAGGGTTTTAGGATTTGGTTTTTAACTATACCGAGGTACTTAGCAGCGATCGCCCAAATTTACATTGAGCGCACTGCACCAAGGTTCTGCGCTTCAAAAGAGCCAAGCGCCTCAATTGGATTGGCTATGAACCCAGGAAAACACCAGGAAAGCACCCAAAAACAAAACGTCCCCCGGAAAGGAAGGACGCAGACTTGTCAGTGATTTCACTGCACCATCATAAAACGTCTAGCGACCAAGTCAAGGGGGCGATCGCCACTTTCTTTGCCTCTCTCTATAAAAATATTTTTTACACACTATCGAGAGTTCATCACAGGACTGACGCAAACCGCGCGTAAACCTGCCTAAACGCGTTGATGGTGTGAGCGCGTCGCGCTCACACCATCAACGAAATGTGTCAGCCCTACATCGATCAATTCTCGGGAAACGCGAAATTCTCTGGCATTTTGGCTAGGTCTGAGTAGAGTTGAGGAGGCACATTCCGCGAAGGGCTATGAAAACTGACTCATCTGCGACGCCTGTGCGATCGCCCTGGGCAATTGTATTGCTGGTCATGCTGGTGCTGGGGATATTTTTTCGGCTCGTCAACCTGGATGGCAAAGTCTTCTGGGTTGACGAAGCGTTTACGGCATTTCGGGTATCGGGCTACACCGAGGCAGAGGTGATACAGGCTTGGGCAGAAGAACCACTCACCACGGCAGGCGAACTCGCTCAATATCAGTTCCCTAATGCCGAGCGGAGTGTGGTGGGTACGGTGCGAGGACTGGCGACGGCCGAGCCGCAATTGCCACCCTTCTATTTCGTGCTGACCCGCTGGTGGGTAATGCTGTTTGGCGATTCCGTTGCAGTGATGCGGAGTTTTGGGGCGATCGCCAGCCTCGCCACTCTGCCCCTGCTGGCCCTCCTCTGCCAAGCGCTTTTTCCTGCCCGCATGACCGCCTATATCGCGGTTTGCCTGATGGCTGTGTCACCCTTCCAGCTCATCTATGCTCAAGAAGCCCGTCCCTATAGCCTGTGGACGTTGCTGACGGTGGGCGCCTGCTGGGCATTGCTGCGGGCGCTCCGCCGGAACCGTTGGAGTGACTGGGCTATTTACGGTATTGTTCTTACCCTGTCCTTTTACACCTTTCTCTACACGCTGTTTGTGGCGATCGCCCATGGCATGTTTGTGGCATGGCAGCAGCGATCGCAGCTCAAAGCCTTTGTCTGCAGCCTGGGCGGAGCGTTGCTGGCGTTTGTCCCATGGATGGTGGCGATCGCCCTGCACTGGCAACAGGGACTGCAACTGGCAAGCTGGCAACGGCAGCCTTCCCCCCAGGGCTTTTTGGCCTTGCCTATTGCCTGGGCGTTACACATCACCCGCACATTTCTCGACTTTGACCAGCCCTACGGATTTGGGCTAGATCGCCTATTTCCCTATGGGCTGGTGGTGCTGGTGGTGCTGATTGGCCTAGGCTACGCTCTGGTGCTTTGCCGAAAAACCGCACCCCCCGAAACCTGGCGCTTCTTGTTGTTGCTACTGCTGGTTCCAGCCCTGGGCGTTATCCTGCCTGATCTGTTCATGGGTGGGCAACAGTCCACGGTCAGCCGCTACTTCGTGCCCTGCTGGATTGCGGTGATTCTCATCGTTGCCCATGCCCTTGCCGAAGCCATGACAGCCCGGTTAGGACGGTTAGCGCTGGCGGGGCTGCTGGCTCTGAGCATCCTCTCCTGTGGCACCAGCGCGCTGGCCTCGACCTGGTGGAATAAAGAAGGGGGCTACATTCCCTATGTTGCCAACCAAATCAACCAAACCGAAAACCCGTTCATTCTGACGGTGAGCGATTGGTGGCTCTTTTCCTTGGCCCATGATCTGCGCCCAGAGACGCCGTTTTTCATCCTCACCAGCATGAATGAAACGCTCGAAATTCCCTTTGGCTACAACCATTATTTTCTCTACAGTGCGCCCCCGCCACTCCAAGAGGTTCTGGTGCAGCAGGGCGCTCAATTGGCCACGTTTAAGCAACTGGATCGCGTGCCAATTTGGTGTATGGCACTACCGGGAGACGCCCTCACAGTTTGTCCACCAACGCCCTCTACCGCAACGCCTTGAGGTTCACGCCTGCTGGACGTTATGTCTGAGAAAACCCGTTGAGAAAGAAACCAGTTGAGGAAGTGTGTGAAAACGGGCGATCGCCCCAACCGTTCCATAGACAATGAGGAAGAATCGGAAACAACCTGCAACAGCAGATTGCAATCGATCGCTTTCGTTTTCCGTTGCCCCTAGGCTCTCTTCGATTGCTATCATTTTGGCCTGACGAGATATTTCTCTGGATTGAGACGTTGGCTTGAATGCAGCGTCCCAACCCAAGATCTGGTTTTAAGCGAGTGAGAATCACTGTAAGATTGCGTATCACGAACGATCGCGCAACCATCTTGAGTGCATTGACCCATGATCCGGCAACGTCAACCTGGATCGTGCATCACCAACGTTTAAGAAACTTTGGAGCTATCCGTCGGGTCTATCCGTTGACTCGTCAACATTACTCCGTATAGCCTCCCATCCGACAGTTTTGCTGGATGCCCAACAGTTTTGCTGGGCACGTCCTTCTGCAATCGTGGGACGTTGCCTGGAAAAAAGCTAATTCATGTTGAATTCAACAATGAGCTAATTACGAAAGGACAACTCATATGACCTTTTTTCAAATTAGCCTTGCCCGCTCTGTTTTACTTTCCACCCTCGGAGCATGGCTATTGGCAAACATCATCGGTGGATCCGTCGCAAACTTTTTTGAGATGCGATTGCAGTTTGTAGGTGCACTCGTGCTGACCGGAGGAATTGTGGGCATTGCCCAAGCGTTTGTCTTTCGTCCCTATCGCTGGCTTGCCTTTGGCTGGGGTATTGCTACGGCGATCGCCTGGGTGCTAGCCAATGCCCTCGAAATTGCCATGCTGAATGACATGCGAGAAAGCTTAACGACCGCTTTGGTTAGCACCGGCTGGCTGTGGGAGGTCTTCTGGCTGAATGTGGTGCGAATGGCAGTAGTGCTCACCCTCGTTGCCATTCCCCAAGCCTTGTTGCTGTGGCGCTACAATTCCCTATCTTGGGTTTGGGTTCCCACCAACATTGTTGCAGGAGCCGCACTGGGCGCGGCAGGAGCAGCGGCCTGCTTCTGGTGGTGTGCCGCAGTGAACAATGGTTTGCTCTTGGGCATCCTGCTGGGCAGCGTCAGTTGGGGCGGCTATGCTCTGGTCACGGGGCCTGTTTTGTTTGTGCTGGGACTGCGATCGCATTCTGCATCACGTTAACGATTGCGGCGATCGCCCCGAAGAACATACCTGCTGAATGGTGTCTTACGCTTCGTCAAGGACACCCTCTAGCGGGTATATTCTTTTTCAGAAATTGCTTCTTTCTCAGAAATCGCCTGCTGCCGTCACAACCGAGCTTTGGCAGGTAGCATCCGGAGGAGAGCCGCACCGAGTTTCAGGGGCATTTGGAGCAAAATTGAGAACCCTCTACTCTACCGGACTGATATCCTTCTGAGCCAAGATAAAAGGTGGGCGATCGCTTCCTTTATGGCTGCATCGCTGCTCTCGCTTCATTGTTGGAGCGGGCGACGATCTGCAAATCACCCACCTGCACCTTGCAGGTGGATTGCAATTTCATAGACTATCTTGTTTTCTCTAAACGTTTATGCCTAGCTTTTTTCGATCGCGGCGAATTTTGGCATCTCCGCGATGGCGGCGGTTTTGCTGGATGGCGATCGCCTCCTTGATTCTGTTGGTGAGTCTGCCTATGGCAACGACGGCACAGGATGGGTCGATGGCGATCGCCCAACTGCCCACTGTGCAAACAGACAGCACACAGCCCCCCTCATCGGTGGAGCGCAGCGGGTTGTTAGAAGCAACGGATGTGCGGCTGGATGGCGAGGCTTTGTTTCGCATTGCTGCTCCCACGGTGTTCGATCGCAACAACTTCAGTAATCAGGTGCCTGTAGAGGTGCGGGCACGGCAAGTCGAAACGACACTGCGGCAATTCCTGGCGGCCAATCCGCTCTATGGAGAAGCCTCGTTTTTCAATCACACCACCCTCCTCGACCCAGACACACTGCGGGTAGGTATCCAGACCATCAACAACCAACCCATCCTCTTTGTGGATGATGCATACCTGGTCGAGTCTCGTGTCGTTATCACAATCACCGAAGCCGATGCTCAATATCACACCACCGCAGCGGATCAACTGGCCATCGAATGGCGACGGACACTCTCGCGGAAACTCCGAGCTGCCCTCGAAGCCCGCCAACCGGAAGCCCAGCAGCAACAGATCCTCCGCATCATTGTCCTGTTCCTCGGTGCGATAGGGGCAACGGTGGTGCTGTGGGTGGTGCGCAAATTGTTGGGCGATCGCCGCAGAGCCCTCGAAGCTGTGTTGAAAGATCAACAGCCCGCAACCCAGTCGCTAGAGGCTCTGACCGATAAAGACACGGACTATGCCAAGCCCCAATTTCTGGAGAATCTTAAGCAACCCATCACGATTCAAGAACGCCTTCAAATCCTTGCCTTCCTGCGTTGGTTACTGTTTTGGGCGATCGGTCTGGTCTGGTTTCTGGGCATCTCTGCCGGATTGAGCACCTTTCCCCAAACCCGCCCCATCGCATTGCGAGTCGTTTCCACCCCCTTCCTCGTCCTGGCCACCTGGTTCGCCACCTCCCTAATCAACCACGTCCTCGACTTTGTGATCGATCGCTTTACCGATACCTGGGAAGAGGAAACCGAAGAGCCTCGGAAAGCCATCCATAGTCAGCGAGCCTTCACCATCGCCAATGCCATCAAGGGCTTAAAAAGTGTGTCGCTCTACATCGTCGGAGGATTATTCGTCCTGCAGGCCATGAATTTAGTTCCGGCATCGCTGCTGGCGTTAGGGGCACTGGTTGCTGTCGCGCTCTCATTCACTGCCCAAAGCTTGGTGCGGGACATGATCAATGGATTTTTAATTTTGTTCGAAGACCACTACGGCATCGGTGATTATATTGCTGTCGATGGAACCTTGGGTTTGGTGGAAAACTTAACCCTGCGGGTCACTCAAATCCGCACGGACAGTGGCAATCTCGTCACTATTCCCAATAGCCACATCCAGAAAGTAGAAAACATGAGCCGCACATGGGCTCGCTGCAATTTTGTCATCGAGGTATCTTACGACACTGATGTCGATAAGGCACTCACCATCATCTATGACGAAATTCATCAGATGGCTGCAGAGCCTAAATGGGCACCGACCATTCTTGACCCAGCAGAAGTTTTAGGAGTCGATAAACTCTCTCACTCTGGTATCGGTATTCGGATCTGGATTCGCACGGCACCGCTCAAGCAGTGGCTCGTTGCCCGCGAATTTCGCCGCCGCCTGCGCCATGCCTTCGAACGCCATGACATCCAGATTGGCATTCCGCAACAGGCCTGGATCGAAAAGACTGATCTGTTGATGACTCGACGGCAACTCAGTGATACCAACGACACAAACTAATCCCAATTCTCTCAGAACCCACTACCGATCTTTTTTGAGACCCTTGCACTGCAGGGGTCTCAAAAAAGATCGGGGTTTGGTTGTCATGGAATTAGCATAATAAACCAGCATGATCTGATTGAGAGGATGAGGTTTGTCGAGTCAGGTCGCAGTGCCCCTGCTCGACAAACCTCATCCTTGGATTCTGCAACCCAAGGATGCAGCACAGTTCTAGCTTTCCTGATAGGGTAGGGGCAGAGCAAGCGGGAGCATCGTAGACGCGCTCATTGCGGCGGTATGGTACTCGCTAAGACGGAGTTCTTTGGCATGAAGCGATCGCCGCCGATGTCGGTTGAACCTGTTGGTGGCGTGAATGCCTCTGCACGCTTGAAAAGAGCGTATTATCATACAAATAGTTAGATAAAGTTTTGTAAAACCATTGGCTTCAGCGGTTCACCCAACTCAACGCCCTTTGCTGCCCTCGGCATGGCATGTGCTCCAACCCCTTTGGCAGGGCGATGTATCTGTCGTGCAAAGAGGATTACCTCACTCGCAACTGGCTCCCGCCTGGCAAATCTTGTTGCTGGGAGATGGGTCCCCGACCCGACACCTCCAACTGCTCACCACCCAGCCAACGGAGGTCGATGTCATTGATATGTCGGCCATCGGCACGGATTCTGACTCTGCCCCGGCACAGCTGAGTGTTGTGCCTGGACCCCGCATCCGGCGGCAAGTTTGGCTGCGCACGGCCTCGGGTCAACGTCTGGCCTATGCCACTTCCTGGTGGGAAGCCAGCCATGTGGATGAATACCTGCAAAACCGATCGCTCCCCATTTGGGCCAGTCTGGCTCGCTTGCGCACTGAGCTCTATCGGGATATCCAGGGCATTTATTGGGGGCACAATCCCCAGCTAGAAGCCGCCTTTGGTCAGAAGGGACCTTTCTGGGGGCGGCATTACCTGTTCTGGCATCATGGTCGTCCCTTGACGCTCATCTACGAGGTGTTTTCACCCTATCTCTGTCGCTATTTGGGGCCAACGGCGATCGCCTCCACCCCTGCTCCATCCACTGACAGCTAGACAGCCCATTCGGCATGGCTGATTGAAGGGTTGCGGTTAGCACGCAAGAACATCCCCAGCTTTAGCGGTGTGCAATCGCGTCAAGCACAGAAATGGATGTGTGTGGGCGCAACGCGCCCACACACATCCGTACTTAACTAACGCGCATAGCGCTATTGTTATCAGGTTGGGGATATTTCTGTGGATTGGTGGCGTCGCGTGCACCATCTGCATGAATTATTGGTATAAGGTCTAAACTGGTTTATACCCAATCAATAGCGCCAGTTCTAGCCATTTCCAGTAGCAATCTACATCGGCAAAGCCGAGTTCGCGCAGCCAGCGCAGTTGCGTTTCCACATCAAGCAGGATGTTTGCCGGATCTTCCTCTTCGGGGCTGTAGCCGATCGCGCGCATGAAATGCTCATGGAGTTGCTGGGTGGGTGAGGCAACATGCTCCAGATTACAGAAGATGCCGCCAGGGATGAGGCGATTGCCAATCTCCTGATATAGCTCTCGCTTGCGTTTATCGGGCAAGTGGTGAATGGCGAAGCTGGAAACGATCGCATCGAACGACCCCAGATCGGGTAACGGCTGCTCCAGATTGTGCTCAACGATGGTAATGGTGGGGTCTTCAGCAAAGCGCGATCGCACCTTCTCTAGCATCGTGTCTGAGAAATCCAGCGCCACACTCTCTGCATCGGGGCGCTCTAGCTTCAATAGCCCCAGCAATCGCCCATCCCCTGTTCCTAGATCTAGAATCCGCTTCGCCGTTTTAGGAACATGCTCCAGCAGCACTCCCTCTACCTCCGTGCGGTGGGGAATTTTGTCGGCTCTAGCCAGATATTGGAGGGCGTGGTCGGCGGAAGTCCAGGTGCTCGTCATAGGGTTTTGAATTTTGGATGTTAGATTTTGGATTTTGGATTCTGTAGCGCTTGGTAGTGGCCGCAATCAACAATGGCCTGCATGGCGAAATCGTCGGTGAAGATGGCGAGGTTGGCGATCGCCCCAGCCCCCAACCAGCCCAAATCAGCATCAACCGCAATCGCCTGCGCTGGATAGAGAGTCGCCATGCGGAGGGCTTCGGGGAGCTCAATGCCAACCTGTTGGACACAGTTGGCGATCGCCTCAATCATGGTCAGCGCCGACCCTCCCAGGGTTCCGTCGGCGGAAACGCATTTGCCATCTCGATAAAAGACCTCCTGCCCCCCGATGATAAACGACGTCATTTGGGTACCCACAGGCGGAGTCGCATCGGTGACCAGAAGCAGGCGATCGCCTTTCAGTTGCTTGGCTAGGCGAATGCTGTCGAAATGGACATGTTGTCCATCGGCAATGATTCCGGCATAGACCTCTGGGTGCCGAAAGACTGCCCCTACCATACCGGGCTTGCGGCTGAGCCAGGGCGACATGGCATTGAACAGGTGGGTGGCCATGCCCACGCCGGCCTCGAAGCGGGCGATCGCCTCCTCGAAGGTGGCGTCCGTATGCCCTGCCGACACCCGAATTCCTGCATCCACAAGGGTTTGGATTTGTTCCGGGGCAACCTGCTCCGGAGCCAGGGTCACCAATTTCACCACGTCGCGTCCGGCGATCGCAATTTTGTGCAGCATTGCCGGATCGGGATCACGAATATCGTCTGCATTGTGGATGCCCTTGCGCTTCAGGTTGAGATAGGGGCCTTCCAGGTGCAAGCCCAAGACATTGTGAGGTGCAGTCTTTCGAGACTCGGCCACCACGGCCATGGCCTGTGCCATGTCGGCATCGGAGGTGGTGATTAGCGTTGGCAAAAAGCTAGTCGTCCCGCTGCGCAGGTTGGTGCGGTGCATGGTGTTCAGGGTCGCAGCGGTGATGGCATCGTTGAACATCACGCCGCCACACCCGTTGAGCTGCAGGTCGATGAACCCCGGAGCCACATTCGCTCCGTTCAAGTCAATGCGATCGCACGCCCCCAACTCCTCCAGCGAACACAATCCTTGGATGCGATTGCCTGCAATCAGAATGGCGCGATCGCGCACCACCTCCGTTCCGGTAAACACCGTCCCATTCGTCAAGGCATATCGCTTCGAATCTGAAGCCTGCGGTAAATCATCCATCATAACGATCAAACTTGTTGGGTTAGCGCATGGGTATTACCTAATGGTCCATCAGTCCGAAGAGCGATCGCCAAAGGCTTACGTTCCCTTTTGCAAGTACTCTTCCATTTCGCGAAAATAGCGTACCGTCTTGACCCGTAGCTCTAGGGTGGCGTCGTCATCGCACACTAGCATAGCCGAGGGGTGCAATTGCAGAGCCGAAATTGTCCACATATGGTTCACACTGCCCTCGATCGCCCGATATACGGCCTGGGCTTTGTTGTAACCCTTTACCAAGATCATCACCTCGCGGGCATCCATGATCGTGCCCACGCCTACGGTCAGCGCCAGCTTCGGCACTTTTTCCAGGTCGTGGTTAAAGAAGCGAGAATTGGCGAGGCGGGTGCTGTAGGTCAGGTTTTTCAGGCGCGTGCGCGATTCCAGCGACGAGCCAGGTTCATTGAACGCAACATGCCCATCATCCCCGACTCCGCCAACAAACAGCTCAATCCCGCCCAGTTGCTTGATTTTTTCCTCGTAGCGTTCACATTCCTGTTCAGGCTCGGTCGTGTTGCCATCCAGAATATTAATCTGGTTGGGGGGAATGTCGATGTGGTCGAAAAAGTTGCGAGACATATAGTTGTGGTAGCTTTCGGGATGATCTTCCGGTAAGCCCACATACTCGTCCATATTGAAGGTGATGACATGGCGAAAGCTGAGGTCGCCTGCCCTGTGAGCAGCAATGAGGGCACGATACATTCCTAGAGGGGTTCCCCCCGTCGGCAAGCCGAGGACGAAAGGGCGATCGCTCGTTGGGGCAAATTCCAAGATCCGCCGCTGTACATATCGCGCTGCCCACACCCCAACCTCTTCGTGGTCACAAATCACCAAGCGCATAAAGGCTCCATTTGGGGGTGTAAATCGCCATGCTCATTGTGTGCTCCAACGTGAGTTCTGGGCAACCCGTCTAGGGAATACCAATGGGATGAGTACGATAGCGGTGTGTAACCGCATCAAGCACAGAAATGGTTGTGTGTGGGCGGACGCGCCCACACACAACCGTACTTACCTAACGCGAACAGCGCTATAAAACCAGATGATTTTTGAGAGCCGCGCATTGCGCGGCTCTCAAAAATCATCTGGTTTTGGCGGGGTGATGCAAACGGCCATAAAAATTGACCGCAAGACTCTTCAGTGAAGATATCTCACGGCCATCGAACTCAAGCGTGAATTCGATTAAGGACAAATGATTTATTCGACCTTCGCTTTGTTGCCACCCAGTACCTGCCCTTTCAGCGAATTGAAGTCACTGACCAGCTCGCTGCGGTTTGAGGCTCTGAGCAAATAGCGATAGACAAACCAAGCTGTGTAGCCCAACCCGATCAACTCAAAGAGGGGCGATAGCAAAGGAATGTCATTGATGGACTTGAGGATCGCAAGGGTTAGCCGAACTGCAATGATGGCAGCAAAAATGAGGGCGATCGTTACGATCGGGCGACGGTATTGGCCAAAAAAGCTAGAGAGATAGTCGGGCAAGTTGCCCAAAAGAGCCGTCACTTTATCCGTAAATTGCTGATATTGCTCGTTATCGGCTTCCTCGCTCACAGAGGGTGCCGTATCGATTTCCTCGGCGGGAGTAACACCCTCGGAGGTAAAAGTCTCGTCTTGTTTGACTTCAGGCTCCATAGCAATTCCTTGAAATAACAACAGAACAATCTTATTTGAAAGGTAGGGCTTGTATGAATGCTCATTTTAGTCATTCATCCGTCGTCAGAATGCGCCAAAGGAAGTATTTCACGAATCGGAGCGACGGTTTCCGTAGCATTCTCTCAGATTTCCTTGAAACTAGGACACCGTTTTGAAGATTTCAAGGCCGTTCTCCATTGGGAAATGGAAAATTTTATGATTCTTAAGATTGGTGTAGAAGAACCGTTCCAAAGTGCAGGTTCGAGTGAAGTGGATGGGGAGATTAGAACCGTAACTACTATCATAAAGCTCGCCAACGCACGTTATCCAGCCCGACATTCTGGCATTTCTGATTGAGGGGATGATTTTTCCAGAAAAAAAAGCTACACCTTTGTGTAGCTTCATCAGGAGCATGGCTAGGTTGGGTTAAGTCGAAGAGAAAACCGAAGCAGGTATAAAACCGTAACTAGTCAACCACTTGCAGCAGACCGTGACGCATCCCATAGAAGATCCGATAAATCGCTGCCTGCAACTCTTCGTCTGAAGTACTCGATAGGGAGCTCATCAAACGATCTTCCTCTGCACGGGTAATGAAGTGAGAGTTGAAGATTTGGACGACCAAATCTTCCAGGGGGGCATTGAGGTTGGGGCTGCTCATTGTCCACATGCGATGAGTTACTCAATATTTCCAGTTGAAATACAGTATTCAGCAAAAGGAGAGGTTTCTCTGTGACATGTATCAATTGGCCTTGTGATCCCCCATAGATTTTGGCGTGATTCAGATCACTCGCCCTGATGCATGGCTGAAATTAAAGGAAAAATTGCGAAACAGTGAATGGCTAGCTCTACAAAATTCTAGAGAACACTATTCAAGCCTGTATTCGGGAGCAAACCCTGTTGCCTCGAGATCAAGCCTTGCAAATCCACGGTCGCATTGGAGACTCAGGTTATTCAAACATTTGCTGGAATAGCTCGCGCAGAAGGGCATTGCGGATATCACGGATGTTGTCGGGTGACGGGGCTGCGAGGGCTTGTTCTTGGTGGTGAGTCAAAAGCTGTCGGGCGATATCAAAGTGGGTGGCGAGATGCCCATTGTAGCGTTGCTGATCGCTGAGGAGGCCGCGCCAGGAATCATTGAAGCGTCGTGCGCCATGAAGGGAGTTGAGGATGCGCCCGATATCTGCTGTGAGGGCAGGGCGATCGCCCTCTGGCACGGTATGCAACCGCAGCACCATGCAGGCTGCCGAGAAGACTTTGCCCCAATCGGCAATCTCTGTCACACGGCGAGGATATAAATCCCGAATAGCGCTCACATCCTGGGAGATGTAGTCATCTGAGCGAGGTGGCGTGGGGGTGTGGCGGTCGATGTGGAACTGCACCGCCGGATCGTCGTCGCTCGTTCTGAGGTCGCCGCCTTCCTCGGCGATCGCCCAGGCCATATTGAGCAACCGCATCGCTCGATGTAACTTGGTCTCCCACTCATGAAGTTGGATAGCGGGCTCCGAATCCCCAAACTCCTCCGCTTCATCTCCACATAACAGATACATTCCCCGTGCAAAGAAGAGATAGCAAGCATTGCTACCAAACAGGTAAATCTTGCGGACGGGTAGGTTTGGGGTAATTTTCGGTAAATCTTCTGCATCGACAGCCAGCAATGACATATCCAGCACGAGGAACTCGGGATTTGCTTCGGCAAACCGGACGTTGTCTTGGCCTTGGGTTTCATAGATTGGCTTGATTTTTTGAATCTGATAGGAGCCGAATGTGTCTGAGTCTTCAGGTAAGCCACTCTTCTCTTTGATCTGGTAATAGCATTGCTGTCCCACATCGGCATAGCTCAGCAGGGCATGGTCGCGCATCCGCTTGGCCCATTCCATCAGATTGCCCAGGGTAAAGTTTTTTGGGGTTGAAGTTTGGGTATTGAGCGGAATGGTGAGGCGATTATATTCCGGTGCAAACTCCATCACCAAATACATCCAGCACTGCACAGCGGCACAGCAGGCATAGAGTTCGCCATTGCCATCCGCTGCTGCATAGAGTCGGGCTTTTTCCGTTAAATAAATCCGCCCCCAGTGGGCCGAGACAGGTGTACGTCCGCGCGTCCAGGTTTGGTCGGTCGGTAGGTTGGTCCGTTCGTCGGGTACAGAGCCGGGGAAAAACATCAACAGCTTTGCCCGTAAAAACTCCATGCGTGCTAGCAGGTTGTAGTGGGGATGAAAGGTTCCCTGGGAGACTTCATTGATCACCACATATTTGCGCAAGCGTCGCTCAATATGATTTCGTGCCAGTTCCAGATATCGCCAGGCGGCTCGGATCATCCCAGACTGGCTCACATCGACCGATCGCATCGGCGGAAGGTAGTCAGATGCTTCTCCTTCAATTCGGGTATCAAACAGATAGAAGTAGTTCGCCCAGCACAGGAGATAGCGCACTAGGAGCGAACCCGAGAAAATCTCATAGGTTTGTTTGCTGTTTTCATCGGCAGCGGGGATGGCCATCGCCTGCTCATCAACAAATTGCTCCAACACCGTCATACAGGCCAG
The DNA here is from genome assembly GCA_015207365.1 of Vacuolonema iberomarrocanum LEGE 07170. GTDB lineage: Bacteria > Cyanobacteriota > Cyanobacteriia > Elainellales > Elainellaceae > Vacuolonema > Vacuolonema iberomarrocanum. Next base: position 41,111 of record JADEXA010000028.1, on the reverse strand, counting down.
ATAGTTGTAGGCATTGCGATAGGCTCCTTCATCGAGCAGGGCTTCGGTGATCGACAAATAGGCATCAAAATAAATGTAGCGATCGCTCTTGGATAGAGGGTGGAGCAACACACGATTCGCTCGATCTGTTTGCCTCTCTGCCTCGGCCATATCGGTAGCGGCATCCACAGGATTAAGGGTCGATAAAATTTCTTCGTGGATGCGCCCGATCATGGCCAGACAAGAAAACGGATAGCCCCGCAAATGCGCCCAGGCATCTTGCAACGCCAGCAGAAACTCCGTTTGCTGGCACAGGTCTGTGAGATAAGTGCCAGACATGATGCCGGTATTGCGAATTGCCTGTAGCCGTGCCTGTAAGGCTGCTTGGGCTTGTGCCGAAAGAAAGTCAAACCCACAGTAATCGGCACTGCCAATGGGATCGGCAAAGGCATAGGTTTCATAAGAGGGCAGGGGCAAGGTTAACGGCTTTTGGATGGCATGCCCCACCGTTTCTTTGCGGCATAGTTTCACCAGGCTATGGGCCCACACAGGAGAAGCCACATTTTCCCGGATGATGGATTGGGTAGAGGTGACATCGTGGGCAATGGTGAAATAGTCACTGAGACAGGGGATATCTGTGAGCAAGGCACGGTTGATCACCTTAATCACATGGGAGAGTGCACCTCCAATCCCCGTACTTTCGAGGGAAAAGTCGATGCGTTGTGGTGGTCCGTTAGTTTTACCGCTGGCAATGCGCTCAAACACCCTGGGCACAGCTGGCTGGTAGTCCTCTGGTAATTTGATGTAGAAGTCTGCCCCGACGCGATTGGATTCCTGGGACACCAGTTCGTAGTCGCCGGGGCCGGGCAACTCACTGCGCGACTTTAGTTTGAGTTGCTCAATCTCCCGCAAGCTCAACTGCATGACTGCAGGATAAGGACGGTTGTCGTCCAGATTGTCAAAGTTTTTGTCGGCAAACGGCAATGGCCCAACGGGCTTGATGGTGATGTATTTCAAGTAAACCGGGAACTGATCGGTTAGCCGCTCATTAGTGACGATCGCCCGTGCCAGACTCTTCACAAATGCGCGCTGAAAATAATGCTGCACATAGGCATCAACAACAACGGTGCTGTTGGTGATGGGGCTTTGCTGGTTCCCACTGCGGGCCAGCAGTCGTCGCACCTCTCGCTTGGCCTTGAGAATGAGTTCGGTAATGGTGCGATCGCGTTTGCCAGACTGTCCATTATCGCCAGTGCCATTGGGCGATCGCCCAGGAACGTAGGCTAGCTCTTTCTCAACCGTCTCTTCTACTAGGGCATCGACGGCTTCCAGGCTGCGGAGCGGCTCTTCGGCGTTGGAGAAATTGAGCCCAATTGCCGTCTTGTAGATGCCAAACAGCAATTCGTAGTTCTCAGCCCCGCGATGGGTCTGGAGGATGAGGAGCGATCGCTGTAATAGGGTCAGACAATCTCCTGCATCGGGTAGTCGCAACGCTTTCCGCTCATCGGGCGTCAGTTCTATCAGGCGTAGCAACACCCCAATCACATCTTCGGTGGTCAACAGCCGGGTGTAGGGTTCCTCACCATCGTTATAAGCTGCCTCAAGGCTGCCCTGGAGAGTGGCTAGATATTCAACCAGTTCTCCTGTCGTTAGCCGACTCTGCTTTCCTAGCGAAATCTCGCTGCGATCCTTCTGGTACAGGTCACTAACAAACTTTCGGAAATCTTTTTTATCGGTTAGTCGAGCGGCCGTTTCTGAAAACGTTGGCCCGCCCGCTTTAGCCTTTGATGCGAGGCAAACACACAGATAGTGAAACAGTTGGTAGAACCGATAATCGTCGGGAGACGACAAGCCAGCCATAGAACGATACCCACATACACCGCAATACCCAGAAATATCTCCAGTCGGCCAACCCTTGGATTGGCTCAGAATGCTGAAGCATCGCGCTGACTCAACCTGCCCCAGGAGCAGGCAAATTGGCCAAGCTGCATGGAGGAGATTGAATAGAAAGCTATTTCCACAAGGACTCAGCGCGAAAATTGGCCTTACCTGGGCGGAATTAAGAGGTTTTCAAAAGTTTTGGAGATCTTTTGGAGGACATTTGGACATCCAATCGGTTATCCGATGACTAAAGAATTCCCATATTTAACTGCAGGAATTGGTGATCGATATCACAAAACTCGACATCTCTGCGTCAATTGATACTTGAAGCGTACGAATTCATCCTGAATTTACAAAATCTTTAGGATCTTCCCTGGGGGATTTGCCTCCAAGAATTTTGGAGAAGGCTCACGCTACTCAGCCTTGCCACGCGTTGGCAGCTCTCTCAATTTCCATAACCATTGAGACTAGAGAAACCCAATACAAGACTAGGAAAACCGAACATAACACCAGGAAAACCGTAAAAGCCATCGCTGTTTCTCTGGCTATCTACCACAGAGGTATTACGTCATGACTCATAAAACCCTATCGCACAACGCTGGTGTCGTTGTTTGTGAAGTGGACAGTTTGGAGGAGGGTGGTCCACCTTTTTACTACCTGAGACTGGATCAGCTACGGAGCTTGCCTTGTATTCATTGGCCCCTAGCGTTCCTGATAACGGTTTTTTTGCCCCCTAAACAATCCTACGGAGGTACGATCGCATGACTTTTACTCCAGACTCCCCACACCCTCAACATCCTCACCACCTGGAATGCCCCCGTTGTGGCATGCATACCGTTGTTATGCATGGAGAAAACAAATATGTTTGCCTGAATTGCAACTGGCAGCGTGATCTCAACAGAATCCAGTTGGATGATTTTCCGATAGTCTTAGCCGCTATCGTGACAACGCTCATCCTGTTGCTTTCCATGTTTCCCCGTCAGCCAGAGCCCAATCTGTCCCCCATACTGCCCGAGGATGAGCGACCTGGCGAATCACTGAATCCGACTAGGGTCGGCTAGGGCGTTCGCCCAAGATGATGAGGAATCCGGTTTTGATGCGTCAGTGATGGCGCTCAAATCGTCTCCAGAAGTTCGAGTTCTGTATTGATGTTCCAGGCGTTTGAAACCAATGTGTAGTGTCAACAAACATAAGGGAAAAGGGGGCGATCGCCCCCTTTTTTAGTCACGATGCGTCTGGCACCGTAACTATCCGTTGTACCGGATTTATTCGCGATCGCGCGACAGCAGTTTGTTCAGCGGCTTCAGCGCATCCGCCTCAAAGGGCTTGCCTCGCAGCATCCGATTCCAGTAGAGCCAGGGAAGGGCGATCGTCTTCGCCAACCACATGCTGTAGCGCTCTTTGGTGGGGTCGAGGGGGAAGGAGGGATCGAGCTTATTGTCGTAGCTAAATTCAGCCATGATGGTGGAGTTGTAGCCCGTGATCAGAGGGCAACAGGTGTAACCGTTGTACGTGGCTGTACCGGCACGCCCCTGCATATGCGCCAGCAAGTTGTCCACCAAGGCCGGGGCTTGCTTGCGAACAGCCGCCGCCGTCTTCGATGTCGGCAGTGAGGAAGCATCCCCCAGGCTAAAGACATTGGGATAGCGGTTGTGTTGTAGGGTGTCGCGATCGACATCTACCCAGCCACCGGGATTATTGGGCACGGCCAGAGGACTGTGTTTGATAAAATCGGGCGCACTCATTGGGGGCGCAACATGAATCATGTCGTAGTGAATGCTGACATCTTCGACCGAGCCATCGGGTTGCGTGACGGCAAAGATAGCCTCTTGGGTATCCGGGCGAATGGCTTTGAGGTTGTGCTTGAGCCGCACATCGATGCCCCGCCGCGCCACCACTTTCTCTAAGCTGTTGGCATACTCAGGCACACCAAATAGCGAGCTACCTGCGGTGCAGAACATCACCTTTGTGTTCACACCTACGCCACTCTTGCGCTTGAAAGCATCGTCGGCCATATACATAATTTTCTGCGGCGCACCACCACACTTAATTGGCGTCGCAGGGTAGGTGAAAATGGCCGTTCCTCCTTTGAAATTCTGAATCGTTTCCCAGGTGTAGGGGGCATAGTCTTTGGCATAGTTGCTCGTGACGCCGCCTTTGCCAAGGGCATCCTTGAGGCCCTCAATGCGTCCCCAATCAATCTGAATGCCGGGGCAAACGATCAGATAATCGTAGGAAATTTCTGTTTCGGCCTCGGTGAGCAGGCTGTTGTTGTCGGGGTCGAGGTGCTGCACCCGATCCTTGAGCCAGATAACACCTTTGGGAATCAGGTCTTTTTCGTTGCGGAGCGTTTGCCCTAACTTGAACACTCCGCCGCCTACCAGGGTCCAACCAGGTTGGTAGTAATGGTTTTCTGATGGCTCGATGATGGCAATATCTAGATTTTTCGTTTTTTCTAAAAGCTGGGCAGCGACAGTGATCCCTGCTGCGCCACCCCCCACAATCACAATCTGGTGGTGCAATTGGCGCTTGCCGACCACCTGCTGCGGTGATTGAGTATGGGGGGTGGAGGCTACTGCCCCGGATTTAACGGTAGTTGTCATAGGTGATTTCCTTTGTAAGGTTCAATGCGGTGTAGAACCTATCTCAAAACTCGCTGGAGTTTTTGGGTACGCAATGTCCGAACGAGGATTGCAAATAGGGGTTTGATGATTGAGTGTCAAGGCATGACAACGCCTTAGGCCAAAAGAACCAAGCAACGACTGGCGTGCTGTAGCGCGATCGCCTTGACCGTCTCTTGTGTGGAATCTTCAAGTTCAATTATATTACTACTTACTCATATTAGTGAATCATCAGATGTTACGTTTTGCTGAATCCCTTTGTTGCAGGATATGGCAGGTTCGTTACGACGGGTAATACCAATTCTACAAAAACCAAAACCGAATAATTTTTTGAAAGCCCCGCGCTGCGGGGCTTTCAAAAAATTATTTGTAGTGGATTCTTAGCGAATTGGTATAACGACGGTTTCGGCAAGAGGATCCGCAAGCGATCGCCCCAAGCCTTATCCAAAATGCAAAAACACCCATCGAAGTCTATCTGTTGACACAGTAAATGGCTATATGATTAGATGGTAATATAAAGATTTTCAGCCAAGGTCGTGTGTAAACCGTGGTTTCTCTCGACCGAGGAGCGCCCATCGATGAGCCCTGACTCTCTTCGTTTGTGGTTGTGACCGATGGATTGAACAAAATCCCACATGCGTGTTTTGGATATGTGGCTCCGCTGTGTGTCTAAACCCTGAAAGCCCGATCTTCAAACCAATCGTTCGATGTCAGGACTCACACAGCCCTTGCATCATCTTGAGTGAATGCGTTGATGATGTGGCCGCAATATCAACAAGATGCGTCAGTTCTATATGTGTTGTTCTTAGAAGCCGATATTTATGATCTTCCGTCAGCTTTTTGATCAAGAAACATCGACCTATACCTCTGTGACCCAGCGCTTGTTCACGCTACCCGACGAAACGCGGGTCTACCCAGGGCATGACTATCGCGGCCACAGCGTTTCTACCATCGGCGAAGAGAAACAGTGGAATCCGCGCTTTGCCGGACGCGATCGCACCAACTTCATTGAATTCATGAGTGCGCCCAACTTGCCCAATCCCCAAAAGATGATGGAAGCGGTTCCGGCTAACGAGCGCTGCGGCAATGTGAAAACGACGACTGGGGCGGCGATTGCCTAATGCCTAACGCTTTACCTCTATCTTTCATTTCCCAAGGAGCTTGTTCATGACTGTTGTTGATGCGAAAAATCTGCGCGATCGGTTGCAAACCATTGATTCTACGATCCTGCACGAATGGATGGAACAGGATCAGGTGACACTGATCGATGTGCGGGAGCCGTCTGAGTTTGCGGGAGAGCATATCCCTGGGGCTCGACTTATGCCCCTCTCTCGATTCAACCCAGAGGCTGTGGCTGCGGAATCAGGTAACTATCTCGTGCTGTACTGCCAGACGGGCAACCGCTCTGCCGAAGCCGCACAGCAACTTTTCCGGGCAGGCATGGAGCAGGTGATGCATCTGAACGGTGGATTGTCGGAGTGGAAACGCCATGGCTATTCCACCAACGTCAACAAAAATGCTCCCATCAGCATCATGCGTCAGGTGCAGATCGTCGCAGGTTCGCTGGTGCTAGTGGGAACGTTGCTTGGCGCATTTGTGTCGCCCTGGTTTCTGCTGCTCAGCGGGTTTGTTGGGGCGGGGTTAACCTTTGCCGGAATTTCGGGCATTTGTGCGATGGCGCGGTTACTGGCGAAGCTGCCCTATAACCAGCGGGTTTAGACCCATTCTGCAAAATCCAAGACTCAATCATTCTTGAAACTCTTGCACTGAGAGGGTTTTAGGAAATAACCGGTAGCGAGTTCTGAGTGGACTGGCATCAGACAAATCGACAGGGTTGCGTCAATGCGCCCTTGAGCCATTCTTGATAGGTGCGGCTGTCAACAATGTACGCACCGAAGCGTTCTAGGTGGGGGTTCATCATTTGCACATCAAACAGCTTAAATTGGCGCGATCGCAGCCGTTCTACCAGCTTGACCAGCGCCACCTTGGAGCCATCGGGGATGCGGAAGAACATCGACTCGCCGATAAAGACGCCCCCCAGCGTAATCCCCAAGATGCCCCCTGCCAGCTCATTCCCCTGCCAGGTTTCGAAGCTGTGGGCAAAACCCGCCTGGTGCAGTTCCCAGTAGATGTCCTTCAGTTCATCGGAAATCCAGGTGGTCTCTCGATTGGCGCAGCCCTCGACGACGGCTAGAAAATTGCGGTCGATGGCGACCTGAAAGCGCTCTTGGTTCAGCACCCGCCGGAGCGATCGCGGATAGTGGAAGCGCTCATCTAGCGGCATGAGCGTCCGTTCTCGACTGCCATACCACCCCAGGTTTTCGCCCTGCTCATCGGCCATGAGAAAGTAGCCACGGGCATAGTTTTCTACAATATTGGGAATGTCGTATTGAAACGAAGACATAGCGGGGGATTGGTTTTTAGGAGCGATCGCTAGACAGGATTAAAACATAAATAGACAAACCGAGCGATTGATACGGTCGCGGCACGCTTTGATCCGATGACGGCTGGTTCCCCAGTTATTGGGCACCCAAATTATCGCCAGCGTCCTGCACATTGCGTGGGAGATAGTCACATCAGCAATATTTTGAAAACCGTGCAGAGTAGGGTTTTCAACCAAACATCTGCCCGAACTTGTGTGCGTAATGCCATATATGATGATGTGAAGATGGATAGACGCATGACCAACGATGGTTTGAGCTCCCTTGAGAACCAGCAAAACCTCTGATTTTTGGCGAGGGCAGGTCGCCAGTCGACTCACCTGAGGCATCCCCAGCATAGATCCACAGGATGTCTGCCCTAATCCGTAAGCGGCCGACGGCACCGAGTACAGTTTCTTGGGATCAAATTCTTGGGATCAAATTCTTGGGATCAAATCTGACTTTAGTGGTGCGTCGCCTTCATTTCCGTTTCCGCGTTTGTGCATTCCCCTCGATGAGGTACGTGACATGGCAGAACCCGTAGAACCTATCACCTTACCCCCCGCCAAAGATGCCGACCAAGAAGGCCGTTGGCTACAGGCGTCGCTGCATCAATGGCTCGACCAAGAATTTATTCCCGAAGCTGTGAATCATGAGATTGCAGAGCGCGCTAGCCGCGTATTTGTGCGCCATCGGCTAGAGGGCGAAAACGATGTAGGCTCTCTGGTGATTGCGATCGTCACCGAAATGCAGTGCTTTGACTTCTCCCAAAGCTTCTTCGGCGAGTTTGCCGTTGCCAATGCCGTCAGCGAACTGCTGCTCGATAGCCTTGGCATCGATCGTTGCTGCGGTCAGTAATTCCTTCACCATCTAACCCCCCGGAGACTCCTTTGGCTGTTCGTGTCCGACATCATGTCAACCCCCTGAGTCAGAAATACCAAACCCCTACGACACCGCCGGATTGGGGCAAGGTGTTTGCAAAGCCAAGTCAGCCGTTGATGCTGGATATTGGCTGCGCGCGGGGCAGTTTTCTGATGGCGATGGCCGAGCAGTTCCCATCGCAAAATTTTCTGGGACTAGAAATTCGAGAACCGTTGGTGATTCGCGCCAATGAAAAGCGCGATGAAACTGGGCTGACTAACCTGCACTTTGTCTTTTGCAATGCCAACAACTCGCTGCGTTGGATGCTGGACTCGTTACCCACAGGCGTTTTGCGATGGATCGCGGTACAGTTCCCCGACCCCTGGTTCAAAAAGCGACACCAGAAGCGGCGGGTCGTGCAACCTGAAGTCGTGCAGATTTTGGCTGATTGTCTAGTCGCGGAAGGACAGGTCTTTTTGCAGTCGGATGTGGCGGAGGTGCTGTTAGAAATGGGCGATCGCTTCCAAGAGCATCCGGCCTTCGAGCGCCAAACCGCTGCTCCTGATAAAACCCCTAACCCGTTCCCCGTCGCCACGGAGCGAGAAAGCTCGACCCTGGAAAAGGGCGATCCGGTCTACCGCATGGTTTTTGCCAAAAACGGTGCCTAAGGGGTTGGGTGCCTGCGCCTAGGGGTCGGGTGCCTTCAAGGCACCCGACCCCTTAGATCCGTTACCACTGATCCTTCTTGCCTCGAAGGCGGGCGAAGGTTTGCACAGGGTCGGTGGTTTGCATAGCATATTGCAGGGAGACAGTATCCCAGCGTAGGAAGGGATTTGTTGCCTTTTCAACCCCAATCCACGACGGAACTGTGGCTTCGCCTTGCTGACGCTGGGCCGCAACGGTTTGCTGGCGGGCTTGTAGCTCAGCGTTGGTGGGGTCAACGGCACAGGCAAACTGTAAGTTTTTCAGAGTGTATTCATGGGCGCACCAGATGCGGGTGTGGTTGGGTAGATTCCGCAATTTGCTGAGGGAACTGACCATTTGCCGGGGCGTTCCCTCAAACAAGCGCCCGCACCCTCCGGCAAAGATAGTGTCGCCACAGAATAGCTCGCCGGGTTCGGAGTCGGTAGCGGGCGGAAAGTAGTATGCAATGTGAGCGCGGGTGTGGCCAGGGATGAAGAAAACCTGAGCCGGGCGATCGCCAAACCGCACCGCATCTCCTTCTCTCAAAAATATCTGTTGCCCCGGAATGCGCCCCCGGTCTTCGGCTCCGCCATACACCACGGCATCTGGAAACTGGCGTAGGAGAGCCGTATTGCCGCCCACATGGTCGCCGTGGTGGTGGGTGTTGAAAATGGCGACCAGCGATGCGCCCAACTGCCGCAAGGCCGTCAACACTGGAGCCGCCTCTGCTGGGTCGACGACAGCGGCGCATCCCTGAGTCGGGTCATGGAGCAGAAAAATATAGTTATCCGATAACGCTGGAAGGCGATGAATCTCCATCACAAACTCCTATGGTGCATGGCCTATAGTGCATTGGCTCTATGGTGCATTGGCAGCAAGCCAGGGAAATTCGTCAGGCCGCTTCGCGTAGGGGATGTATCCAGGAAGGGCAAAGGTGCAGCCTTCGGGAAATACGCAAAACACAGCTTCATACTCCGCCTAGCTGTGTTTAAACTAGCGTGAAATAGGCGGATGAGTGGGCATCTCGGGCATTTACGGAGTCTTCATCAAAGAATTGACACTTGCTTTGCCTACAATTGCGTATTTTTGGGAAGAATAATGAGAAGAGGTGCAAGCCAACGTAGAATTACGGGCGACTGCCCTCTGTTGGGGTTGTGATACTCGGGGATGCATTAGGAGTAAAAGAAACATGGTTTGGCTTGATACAACAAAGCCTAAGGCTCAGTCACTTCCACTGATTGAGCGGATCCTGGCAACGGGGCGCTTGACGCGGCAGGATCATCTCCAACTGGTATCCGTGATTCTTTCGGATCATCATTTGGATGACACTGAGCGGTTGCAAATCAACCGCATCCTGGATGGCATTCAGGTCGGCACCTTCCACCTGAGCAACGACTAATCGGAGTACTGACGTCTTCCCACGAATGGGCGAAGCACAGCCTCCAGTGAGCAATCCAGATCATTATCCAGGTTTATTTTCGACGATTTTCTTCTGGTGTGATACGGCATTTGTAGGGCTTTGCACAACCCTCATAGATGCCGTACTTTTTTTGGAATTTGAGCGATCGCCTCTGCCCGCCTCACCTAGCACTACTCGCTGAGGTAAAAACCAATCACATTTTTGAAAGCCCCGCAGCGCGGGGCTTTCAAAAATGTGATCTATCCCAATCTCAATACGTAAGACTATGGTAATTAAAGTTACAAAGAGAGCTGGTACTTTCCCCATTGTCAGACTAAGCATAGAAGTGCTCAGCCTGAGGAGCTGTAACGCCCGATTTGCCTGGGGATTTAAGGGCAATGAGTTCCCTAAAATTGCAATACTTTCCTGACGCAGAGTAGATGGGGTGAAGGAAAGAACAGAACAGCCAATCGTAGTAGAAACTCTAAACGCTACTACGGGTGGTTGCCAAAGCCTAGTTAGTTGTAATACCTCGCGATCGCGTGTGGATCCCACAAAAACTCTCAGGTTATTTGCCTGAATCATAATGACCTGAACCACAACGGAATAACGATTTGGCGGGCACATGCTAAAGGAAATTTAACCCGATGTGTCCAGCCCTGGAGGGGCTTCGACGGTCTGCGGATCTCAGTCTCTTCGCCATCCCTCTAATTGTGCGCCGATTGATTGTGTGCCGAAATTCCCTGGAGGATGTTTTGCAGGATAAGTGTGTCCAAATGAAGCCTGCCCGAAATCGAAAGCGCTCGAAGCGTCGAGCCATCTACTGCCCTACCCACAGGTGTTATCTCGAAAGCATGAGTCAGAAGTATCCCCTCTATGCCGATCGCCCCGAACAGTTGCGATCGCGCGGGGTCAGTTGGCGATCGTCGCGGCTGGTGCTAGCAGGGCGGGCAGCCGTGCCGCTGGAGGGCGAATGGCTAGAAGCATTTTGGTGCGACGAATGTGAAGCGACCACCTGGTACTATGTGCGACGCACGGGCGATCGCGCCTATGCGATCGCGCCAGCACCCAGGGAGTTGTGGCAGCAGGTACATGGGGTAATTCATCCCAATGGCAATCCGTCGGTAGGCGAGTTCACCCGCAAGCAGGCTCGCTGTGGGAGCAAGCTGAAGAACTTTGGAGCGGTGAGATAACGGTGGGAAGGGTGGATGAGTGGATGGGGTTTTATAGCGGTAGGTTGAGGGTGAAGTCGGGGAGGACGCTTTCGCCGGATAACTGCACTGGAAAGGAAAGGGTTTGAACGGGTTCTTTTGGCCGATAAATTTCCACTTGCTCCTGTTGCGGATCGATAAGCCAACCCAGACTTAGGCCGCTGTTGAGGTATTCCTGCATTTTTTCCTGAAGTGCAGAAACAGTATCGGTACGCGATCGCAGCTCGATCACAAAGTCGGGACAGAGGGGCGGAAATTTCTCCTGATCTTCGGGAGAGAGGGCATCCCATCGCTCTCGCCGAACCCATGCCACATCCGGCAAGCGATCGCCCCCATTCGGAAGCCGAAAGATGGTAGACGAGCTAAAAACATAGCCAAGCTGGGTAGACTCACTCCAATTCCAAACACGGCTGATTAGACCCGCTTCTCGATTCCCACTCCTTCCTCCAACGGGGGACATAATCACTAATTCTCCTTTGGCCGTGCGCTCTAGTGGGCGATCGGGGTTGGCAAGGCAGAGCCGATAAAACTGTTCGTCAGTCAGTTCAACAGCTTCCAGACTAAGTACGGTGTAGGTCATAATATCGACCTCGTTTGCGACAGATCCTAATCAATCTATTATGTCTGACCCTATTATTCGAGTCGAAAACCTCGGAAAGAAATACATCATTGGTCATCAACAACAGAAGGAACGCTATACGGCGCTGCGGGATGTCCTTGCCAACAAGGCAAAGGGAATTACCCAACTCTTCAACCCAAAATCTAAAATCCAAAATCCAAATTTGGAAGAGTTTTGGGCACTCAAAGATGTGTCGTTTGAGGTGAATCGGGGCGATCGTATCGGCATCATCGGACGCAATGGAGCCGGAAAATCTACCCTCCTCAAAATCCTCAGCCGCATCACCGAACCCACAACCGGACGCATTCAAATCAAGGGACGAGTCGCCAGCCTACTGGAGGTAGGCACAGGCTTTCACCCGGAGCTAACGGGGCGGGAGAACATCTACCTCAACGGCGCAATCTTGGGGATGGGAAAGCGAGAGATTCACCGCAAGTTTGATGAGATTGTGGCGTTTGCGGAGGTAGAAAAATTTCTGGACACGCCAGTGAAACGCTATTCTTCCGGGATGTACGTGCGCTTAGCCTTCGCGGTCGCCGCCCACCTTGAACCAGAAATTCTAGTAGTGGACGAAGTACTTGCAGTGGGCGATGCATCCTTCCAAAAAAAGTGTCTTGGAAAAATGGAATCAATAGCAGAAGAGGGAGGACGAACTGTTCTTTTTGTTAGCCATAATACGCAGGCAATTCAGTCCCTATGTCAAACCGTCTGTCACCTAGAGAATGGACAAGTCATACAAATTGATAAGCCTCAAAAGGTGATACCAAATTATTTTTCGAGTATTAGCCAGATCAGTAGTGAAATGACATGGACAGAAGAAAAAGCTCCCGGCAATCAGGAAATAAGTCTTCTATCTGTGCGTGTATTTTCAGACGAGGATCATCTCTCAACAGAAATCTTCTCTAGCCAAAAAGAAATACATATTGAATTAGGCTTGTTGGTCAATCATTATTCTGACTCTTTGTGTGTAGGATTTGATTTAACTTCTCCAGAAGGTATCGTTCTTCTTCGGAGTTATCAAACGGATTTGTCACAAGAGCATATCCCTAAATTTAAGAAGGGATACAATCGCTTTCAATGTACTATTCCAAAAGGGCTTCTCAATGCAGGTACATATTGCATTTGTCCAAGAATTGGAATTCATAATCTTTATTGGATTATCCATTTAGATGCAGTCGTTAAATTTAAGATTATTTTAAATCATGGTGTATCTCCTCTATGGAATTCACTGAAGGAAAACAAAAATCGTCCAGGGATGATCTCGCCCATTCTGACTTGGAAAAGTACTGTGAATGTCGCCTAGATTACAGGAATTTGATTGAAAATTACCATCCATGACTCGTTATATAAACTATATTAAAGATGCAATTATACAACTATATAAAGGACGATTTATAAATTTTATTCAATCAGAATGGTTGTCTTATCTTCAGCGCAGCCGATATCGGAAACTTCAAAAAGGAAATCAAAAGTGGAGCAATTATAAAAAAAATAATAGACAAACTATTCTTTTCCCTCTTGGATCGGGAGTAAAGATTTACCTGTTTCCAGATAGCGAACTCTCTCGACTAATTTACTTAGACAGATTTGAGAAAAGTGAGCAGTCTTTCATAAAGCGTTTTCTAGCTAAAGGAGATGTTTTTGTTGATGTTGGATCAAATATTGGATTATTTAGCTTAATTGCATCGAAAATAGTTGGTAAGTCGGGTCATGTTTATGCCTTTGAGCCTTGCATGAAAACCCATGAGAGGTTAAGGCAGAACATTGGATTGGCCCATTCTAGAAATATTTCTAGCTTTGCTTTAGCCTTGTCTGATGAAGAAAGTTCACTAAGGCTACGTGTTTCCAACGATGGTTTTGATGCCTGGAATTCCTTTGTTGATCCATCTGTTAAATCTTCCTTTGAAGATGAAACTGTACAGACAATACGGTGGGATGAATTTGCTCGCAGACATTTTCTCTTGAGCAAAGTTACGATGATGAAGATTGATGTTGAGGGTTGGGAAATGCAGGTATTGAGAGGTGCAGAATATACACTATCTAAACCGGATGCTCCAGTACTCCAGATCGAGTTTACAGAACAGAACTGTCGTGCTAATGGATATACTTGCAGAGATTTATATCATGCTTTAAGTGACTTTGGATATCAACTATTTACATATAATCCTGAGAAAAATATATTAATTTCTGAACCCTTGCGTGAAACATATCCACATTTAAATGTTCTGGCAGTGAAGAATTTAGAAGCTGTTTTACAGCGCATAAAATAGGTATTATCTATTTGGATTTAAAGAGATTAATTATCAATGAATCTACCTCGTATTAGTATCATTACACCTAGTTTTAATCAAGGGATGTTTATTGCAGATACCATTCAGTCAGTTCTTCAGCAGGATTATCCAAATCTTGAATACATTGTTATTGATGGAGGAAGTACTGACGGATCGGTTGAGATTATCCGCAAGTATGAATTGCAGATTGATTATTGGGTGAGTGAACCAGATAGAGGACAGAGTGATGCTATTCGCAAGGGATTTGCTCGTTGTACAGGGAATTTGTGGAATTGGTTGAATTCTGATGATGTCTTAGAGCCGGAGGCATTATGGAAGCTGGCGATCGCCTACCAAACTAACCCTCATGCCACTATCTATGCCGGACAACTCACACTCTTCGGTGAGGACACGAAACTTTTCATTCACCGTCCCAGTTTTCAAAGTCTTAAAGAACTAGTTTGCGTTTGGGAGAAATGGGCTGTACCACAACCAGCCTTATATCTTTCCCGTGCAGATTGCCTCAAGGTTTCAGGTATTGATCCGAGGTGGTGCTATGGCATGGATTACGATTTTTATTTGCAACTAGCACAGCTATCTGATTTCAGTGTTCAAAATCTTGACTTTGGAATGGCTCGGATGCGACGTCATCCGCACTCTAAAACAGTCAGCCAAACACATCAATTCCGTGCGGAAATCCTTAAAATATTTGATCACTTTGCGCAGCAACATCCAGAATTCTTGCCGCAAGGATGGCGACGATCTCGAGCTCTTTTTGCCTATATATCAGCACTCCAAGCCTTGCAATTTAAGCTTGGTCGTGATCCTTCATTGCTTGAGTGTTTAAGACTTACTCAAGAACACTTGTCGATTTGGAAGTATCGGTATTTCTGGGGCTTGTTACGTCGAAAATTGCCAACAATTATATAAATCTTATGACTTCTATACTTGGTAGTAATTAGTAGCAATGCTGAAAGCAAAAATCCATAGAAGAATAATTTTTCCATTGACCAGGAAAATAGTCAAATGGACATATCTTGAATTTGCTTTGTTCCTTAATCAGGTTCCCTGGTTATATTTTGCTTATTTAAAGGGAATTGATCCTCGCTTCCCTAAACTTGCATTTAGCAGAGAGACTCAGCTTGTTATTGAAGGTTTTCCGAGATCGGCCAATACGTTCGCAGTCATTGCATTTTTAGATGCCCAAGATGAACCTGTTTCGATTGCTCATCATCTCCATATGCCTGCACAGATTATTCGTGCGATTCATCGAAATGTTCCAGCGTTGGTACTAATTCGTGAACCGGATCAGGCAATTGCTTCATTGATGGTACGGCATCCTGCTATACAAGTGGCATCAGCATTTAAATGGTATCTCATGTTTTACCAACTACTTCTTGAATATCGAACAAAGATTGTAATAGCAACTTTTAATGAAGTAACAAATAATTTATCTAGAGTCATTCAGCGTCTCAATGAAAAATTTCAGGCTCAATTTTCAGCTTCCACTCCCTGTGAGCAGGGCCTAGAAAGAATATTTTGGAAAATTGAGCAGATTGAGCGTGACCCCAATAAAGCCTGCTTCCCATCTCAAGCCAGAATGCAAAAGAAGTCTTTAGCCTTAAAGAAGGTAAATAGTCCTCCTTATCGAGGATTACTCTCTGAGGCCCAGCAGCTTTATTCCACATTTACTTCAGATAAATTTCAGTGATCAATGAACATTCTTCATATTAATCAGGCGGATAAAACTGGAGGGGCGGCGATCGGGGTTTATCGGTTGCATCAGAGTTTGCTCCAGCAATCAGTCGAGTCTCGCTTGATGGCAGATATCGTCAGTGCCGATGATGAACAGATTACCCAAATTCCAAAGCGGCGATTTATTGATTGGCAAATTGGCAAGATAACGCGAGGCTTGGGATTTAATGAGCTGCATTTGACCAGCACCTTTGCGATTTCCAGCCATCCTTTTTATCAGACTGCCGAGGTGCTACATTTTCATAATTTGCACAATGGCTATTTTAACTATCTGGCATTGCCGAAGTTAACCCGTGAGAAACCTGCGGTTCTGACGTTGCATGATATGTGGGGCATGACCGGACATTGTGCCTATAGTTTTGCATGCGATCGCTGGAAAACAGGCTGCGGAAGTTGTCCTGATCTGGCAACCGATCCGGCGATTCGTCGCGATAGCACTGCCCTGCAGTGGAAACTGAAACACTGGGCCTATCATCACGCCAACCTCGCTGCTGTCGTCAGCACAAGCCGCTGGATGGTGGCACAACTTGAGCAAAGTCTATTGGGACATTTACCGATTTATCGCATTCCCTATGGGTTGGATGCACAGCAATATGTCCCGCTTGACCCAATGACTTGTCGAGCGACCCTCAATATTTCTACCTATCGTTATGTGTTGCTGTGTGCAGCACAGTCTATGAACAATCCTCGCAAGGGTGGTGATTTGCTAGTACGGGTGCTGAATGGACTGCCACCGTCACTCCGAAAGGAAACCGTGCTGTTGGTCTTCGGTAAAGGGGGGCAGACAATTACCAATGCTGTTGAGATAGCGACAGTGGATTTGGGCTATGTGCAGGCGGATGCGGAGAAGGCGATCGCTTACTCTGCCGCTGATCTCTTCCTGTTCCCAACCCGTGCGGATGCCTTTGGGTTAGTTGCACAAGAGGCAATGGCCTGTGGTACTCCTACGGTTGCTTTCGATGCTGGTGGTGTCTCAGATATTGTGCGTCCGGGTATTACGGGATTGTTGGCAGAACCAGAGAATGTGGAGCAGTTTCGGGATGCGATCGCCCAACTCCTAGAGGACAAACTGATGCGGGAGAAGATGGGAGACCAGGGACGGCAAATTATAAAAACGGAATATTCCTTAGATCGCTATGCCCAAAGCTACATTGCTCTGTACAAGAAGGCATTACAAATCAGTTGAAACTACTGCTCATTTCATCTGTCACTCCCCAAGACACAACTGCCACAGAACTGGTATTGCATCGTCATTTTGCAGCAGCGGTAGGAGAACTCGAAGTCACTATTGCCTCCGACCATCCTGCTCTGACAAATGATCCCAACGGGATTCCCATCATTCCCAACCCAATTTTGTTACGTCTAACGAAAACGAGATTGGCGGCGATTGCTCACAGCCTGCGCCAACTCCTGCCCACCCACGACACCCGCGCCCTGTATCACAATCTCTGCCAGCATCGCCCCGACGCCATCCTCACCGTCGCTCATGGCACCCTGTATCCAGTTGCCCTCCGCATGTCCAAACGATTCGGACTGCCACTGGTGTCGATTTTTCACGACTGGTTCCCTGATATGGCGAGGTTCCCTGCCCTTCTCCGACCGTGGCTCGATCGCCAATTTCGCCATCTCTATCAGCGAAGCAATCTGGTGTTTTGTGTATCAGAAGGAATGCGACAAATGCTCGGCGATCATCCAAATGTTCGAGTATTGTTGCCTATTCCGGGAGAGAAGCTACTGCTGAGCCAGAAGATATCTGCCAAAGCCCCTGTTCCGTTCACGGTTGCGTATGCCGGAAATTTGTCTACGTGCTACGCCCCCATGCTGCAAGCGCTAGGACAACTGACAAAAACGACAGAATCATTGCAATTGCGACTTTTTGGCCCTGTTCCTCACTGGTCGCCTGAGATGCTACACGACTTGACCGAAGCAGACATTTATGGGGGGTTTCTATCCCGCGAAGCCCTGCTGCATGAACTGTATCAAGCTAGCGTGCTGCTGGTGGTGATGTCTTTTGAGGCAAGCGATCGTCGCCGTATGGAAACTAGCTTTCCCTCCAAACTGATCGAGTTTTGCTCAATTGGTAAACCTCTAGTGATTTGGGGACCTAGCTATTGCACAGCAATACAGTGGGCCAGAAAGCACATGTCTGCAATCACCATCACAAACCCTAATCCTCAAGTTTTGCTAAATGCCCTGGAGACGATCTCAAAGGCTCCAGAGGAATATACTTTCTATGCTCAACAGGCACGGAAAATGGCGCAATCAATGTTTGATCCAAGCACAATTCAGCAACAATTTATGGATGCGCTGATGTGCCAAGCCTTTGAGTCATGAAATGACTAATCAATCAGAAACAAACACTCAATCTTCTAAATGAATGATTTGCTGATCTTTCTACATATTCCTAAATGTGGTGGTGTGACGTTTCATCGAATTTTGGAAAAGAACTTTACTGCCGATCAGACTTTTTCAGTTGATGGACAAGATCCCTGGACTTCCATCGAACTATTCCTAAAGCAAAGCTTTTCTAGTCTAGAACAAATTAGGTTGATAAAAGGACATGTGCTGTATGGCATTCACCAGTTTATGCCACAGAAACAGTTCAAATACATCACGTTTGTTCGCGATCCTATTGCTCGTTTAGATTCTCTCTTCCGATATGCTAAAAGTCAGGCGCATCATCCATTGCATGACTTAGCACAACATGCAATGCTGAGCGAATTTACACTACACCCCGCTGTGCCTGATAACTTTCAGACAAAGCTAATTGCAGGGGTCGAGCGCGATCGCTTACTCGAACCCTGTTCCCTAGAGACCTATCAAAGAGCGCTGAGAAATATTGAGCAAGATTTTCTATTTGTTGGAGTTTTGGAAAGATTTGAAGCATCATTAGTGTTGTTACGAACGTATAATATCCTTCAAAACATCTTCTATCAGAAACAGAATGTAACTCCCCTAATTTCCACTCATAGTTCATATCAGGAAGCACAGAATAATTCTGAAATTAACGAACGCCATCGATGGGACTATCGGCTTTATACCTATGTTTTACAGAACTTCTCGCATTCCCTGCTACCATCAATTCCCCAACAATCGATCTTTTCACTGAAACTGCAATACTTCAAATTCATCAACCGTTCTGTGTATTCTAAGCTACCTAAAAAAGCTCAACCTGGAATAGAAAATCTACTTTCCTGGATACTTTGAGCCACTACATTTCATATTGCTATCCAATTTAGACCGCTAGGCACATTGGTTGAACATGGTTGTGTTTTGTGTGCTGCGCCACACAAAACCATGTCTGTGCTTAATGCGATTGCTAGCTGCTATAGCGGTGTGCAACTGCATTAAGCACAGTAACGGTTGTGTGGGGCGCGCCGCGCCCCACACAACCGTACTTAACTAACGCGCACACCGCTATATATATAAAGCTTTGATTAAAAAAATATAATTTATACCATCTACATAGTGATTTCCTCACCGTCCCTAGAAGACTGGAACATCTGATGCATTGCTGTCCAAATCAAAATATTCCTCTATTTAGGAAGACTCTGATTTGGATTGCGATCTGAGTGTATGAAAACAGTACTTCTGCATGAAGGTGTAGTTAACAATGGCTAAAATCACTGGAACTTCTCTAAATGACATTTTATCTGGTACTCCTGGCGATGACCTTATCTTAGGTTTAGCAGGAAATGACCGTTTGACTGGCTTGGATGGAAGCGATCGCTTAAATGGAGGGACTGGTGATGATGATATGAGAGGTGGCAATGGTAATGACTTCTACTATGTTGATAGCGCTGGAGATACCATTACTGAAACTGCCGGAGGTGGTATTGATAAGGTCTTTTCTAGCATTGATTTTGTTCTAACCAACAATCTCGAAAATCTTACTCTAAGAGGAGTTGCTGTTAATGGTACGGGCAACGCTAGAGCGAACGTTCTTCAAGGTAATGCTCTCAATAATGTACTAAGCGGATTAGGAGGAAATGACAATCTCTTCGGTGCAGGCGGTAATGATTGGCTGTTAGGAGGAGATGGCAATGATGTCTTGCGAGGGCAAGCCGGCAACGATCGCTTGGAAGGCGGTAACGGCAACGATCGACTCTATGGCAACAGTGGTGCAGATGAAATGATTGGCGGGAATGGGGGCGATCGCTACTACCTGGATGACCTGGGAGACACAGTGATTGAAAATGCTGGTGAAGGTCGAGATACGGTTGTCCTCCAAAGTGCAGCTTTTGATGGTTTTGTATTACCCGATCACCTAGAAGCGATTGTCATTGCTGAATCAGCAAATGTCATTGCTGTGACGGGCAACAATGTCAACGATAACGGAGGGAATTATATTCAGGGCAATTCGTTGCCCAACCTTATCACGGGTGGTACGGGCAATGATTTTTTAGATGGACGGGGTAATGCCGATGTCATGATCGGTCGTGCTGGAGACGATCGCTATCAAGTTGACAACGCAGGGGATATGGTCATAGAGGTATTGGCAAGCGAAGGCAATGACTCTATCACAGCCAGCGTTTCCTATGACTTGCCGAACAATGTCGAAAGCCTGATCCTACTAGGAACAGCAGCGTTAGATGCCACAACATCCAATAATGCTGGCATTAATCTCATTGGGAACAACGGCGCAAACATGCTAATCGGTGGTGATGGAGCAGACAATCTCGAAGGCAATGGCGATAATGACACCTTGATTGGTGGCTTAGAACGAGATGTTTTAGTCGGAGGAGAGGGCGCTGACCTGTTGAATGGCGCAGGCAATGGTTCCACAGGGGCTGGAGAGGTTGATCGTCTGACTGGCAATGGCGGAGCCGATGTATTTATCCTCGGCGAAAGCGGTACTGCCTACTACATTGCTGGCAACGACTATGCCCTCATCCGCGACTTCATTGACGGAGAAGATTCTATTCAACTTGCAGATCTGGGTAGCAATAGCCTTGCCGATTATGCTCTTGTGGTGAATTCTGCTGGAACTAGTACCCAAATTCGGGTTGCAGCGACTAATGAGGTAATCGGTTTAGTTCAAGGAGTTTCTACTGGCTTAGATGCGGCCGATTTTAGCTTTAGCTAAATGTAAATGTACTGAACTTATTAAGCTTCTCTACTCTCAATATTGGGTAGAGAAGCTTAATAATATGCTGAAACTAATAATTTTATTTAACACCTTCTGCTTTCAATCATGAAATGTCCAATCCTGATTACAGGTTCTCATCGCTCAGGAACAACCTGGGTTGGCAGGATTTTGAATGCCTCACCGAATACTCATTTTGTAGGTGAACCCTTTAACCCAGTTCATGCGAAGCACTGCCCATATGTCCCAATCAAACACTGGTTTCACGCCGTTATGCCGGATGAAGAAAATATCTTTCAGCTCTATCTTTCTCATAAAGTAGGTAGAGCTTATCATCCATTATTTCTGACAACCCAATTGGCCAGTGAAAATGTTTTTTATAACCATATGAAAGGATATACCAAATGCCTTTTATATCATCTGAGAAATTATCAGCCCATTGTCAAAGATCCAATTGCCCTTTTCTCCGCTACTTGGTTCTTTAACCATTTCCAATCTAAGGTAGTTATTTTGATTCGCCATCCAGCTGCTTTTGTCAGTAGCTTAAAACGAGCAAACTGGGCTTTCCCTTTCGAGCATTTTCTACAGCAACCGCAACTGATGGAAGAGCGGTTATCTTCCTTTCAAGAGGATATTGACGTTTATGCCAAAAATCCACCCGATCTAATTGACCAAGGTATTTTGCTCTGGCGCATTTTTCATCATACGATCGCCCATTATCAACTACAACAGCCAGATTGGATCTTTGTACGTCATGAAGACTTATCACGATCGCCGCTCCTCCAGTTCGAATTACTTTTTCGGCAATTGAACTTACCCTTTACCTCATGCGTAAAAAAACAGATCGCTGATTACAATATACCCAAAGTACTTGAACAAGAAAAACATTCGCATCATCAACTTTATCGAGATAGTCGCACTAATATTTGGGCGTGGCGATCGCATCTTTCTCCAATAGAAATCGATCGGATTCGAGTAGGTGTTGCTGATATTTCACCACAGTTTTATGGTGATGAAGATTGGATTCCTGAACGGTATGATGTTTGAGAATTGAGCCCAATAGATGGGAAAACAAATGCCAAAGGTCTCCATTGTGATGCCGCTTTACAATAAAGCGCCCTATGTGAGAGAAGCGATTACCTCTGTATTGGCTCAAACCCATAAGAATTGGGAGCTTTGGGTGGTAGACAATGGCTCAACGGATGGAGGCGATCGCATCGTTCAAGAATTCACGGATACGCGAATTCAATTGTTACAGTCGCCCAAGCAGGGACCAGGAGCGGCGAGAAATTATGGATTGCGTCATGCCGTTGGAGAATGGGCATTGTTTTTTGATGCAGATGATGTTTTGAAGCCATTCCACCTGGAGGAGCTTCTGGCAATTACTCAGTCTCAACCAGAAGCTGTCATTATTGCTGGGCATTGGCAAGAATTTCAAGATGGTTCCTCTGTGGATATGCCTCCAGTGCTGATGACTCCTTCGGGCTATGGCAGCAACACCAGAGATTTTCCAGAAAGTGCGATTGCTTTTGCTCCCTGGGCAGTTCATGTAGCTCTAGTTAAACGTAAGTTTCTGCATACTCCATTCCTTTGGGTAGAAGATCTTGATCCGTTCATGAGCGAAGACACGGCTTTCTGGTTTCGTCTGACATCGACCTTTCCCACTATCTTCAGCTGTAGTGCTGGAGCGCTATATCGAAAAGGTATTTCAACTACTCGCAATCGGCCAGAGTTTCCGGGGTTGTGGTTCCAGGCTATGAAAGAAATCACAGCCACGAATTTAATGTTCCTGAAGCAACAGCATCGTCCCTTGAAGGCAAAACATTGTGAGTCTTTGATGCGGCTTTATTCAGGGATTTATCTTTTAGCTCAAAAGCAAAAAGATACTATTACTGCGCAAGCAGCAATGGCGATCGCCGATCACTGGTTGCAGGAATGTCATCACCGTAATGGGTGTAAATCATTTTCCTTAAAAGTCAGAAAAGCGTTAGGGCTACGGCAGTTTTTACCCCTGATGTCTTGGCTAAAGTTATAAGTTGGATCATTCTTTATGAAATTTGGAATTGTCGTTACCACCATCTACGATGGTAAATTTTTAGATGAATATTTCACTCACTTCAAAACTCATAACAACTTAGAAAATGTTTGGTTTTATGTTGTTGGTGATTATTCAACGCCAGCAGCGTGCCGCGATCGGGTCGAAAAGTACCGGGTTCAAGGGCTGCCTTGGATTTATCTGGATCCCGAAACCCAGGAGAAATTCCTTGCTCCCTTTCCCGAGCTAGCAGCGGAGATTCCTTGGAACAGTGATAATCGCCGCAACGTGGGTTTTCTCATGGCCTATCGTGATCGCTGTGATGTGATTGTGGCGATCGACGATGACAACTATCCTTGCGACGATTGGGGATTTCTGGAAGGGCATCGCCAGGTCGATTCAACAATCACGCTGCCTACCGCAAAAGGGCATGGGGGTTGGTTCAATCTGTGCAGCATGATGCAGGTTACTTGCAAAAACCAGGGCATGGATGGCACTGTCTACGCCCGCGGCTTTCCCTATAAACGCCGTGACCCCCGCTGTAATTTCATTGACCCCGAACCAACGACTGGGAAAGTAGCGATTAATGCAGGCTTGTGGTCAGGTGATCCGGATGTGGACGCGGCTACTCGCCTAGTGACGGGATGTGCGGCTGAACCTCAATTCACCCGAAGTGCTCTGCTCGCTCCCAACACCTTAATGCCCATCAACACGCAAAACACGGCACTAATTCGAGATGCCATTCCTGCCTACTACTACGTCAAAATGGGTCATCCCATTGGGGGTATGCAATTAGATCGGTTTGGAGATATTTTCAGTGGCTTCTTTGTACAGAAATGTGCACAGGCTGTCGGACATTCTGTGCGGGTTGGTAGCCCAGTTGTTGAGCATCGGCGATCGCCCCATAACCTCTATAAAGACCTCTGGCATGAACTCGCAGGCATGGTCATTCTGGATGACATGTTAGAACTTTTGGAAAGTGCTTTGCCTAAATCTCCAGATTATAGTTCTGCAGCCTTAGTTTTAGCCAATCGGTTAGAAGAATGGGCAAATCATAAAGATGGTTTTCTTTGGGATACAGCACTCAAACGATATTTCTTTGATGTTTCAAGGAATATCAAACTTTGGCAAGACGCTTGTAATTGTTTCAATCGAGAGTATTCATTATCCTGATTCCTCCTTAGTCTTGATGATTTTCAGTGTATGATTCAGCTCAAAATGTAATTGGTATATATAGCCATTCGTCTTTATTAATGTTGCCTTCAAAACCCCCCATTCTAATCACTGGAACTCATCGCTCTGGAACAACCTGGATTGGAGATGTACTCAATCAAATACCAGCTATTTTCCAAGTGAATGAGCCTTTCAGTCCTAGGACTTGTGAGAAATATCCTGGTCGTAGCACTGCCCATTTCA
The DNA here is from genome assembly GCA_015207365.1 of Vacuolonema iberomarrocanum LEGE 07170. Classification (GTDB taxonomy): domain Bacteria; phylum Cyanobacteriota; class Cyanobacteriia; order Elainellales; family Elainellaceae; genus Vacuolonema; species Vacuolonema iberomarrocanum. The sequence continues at coordinate 16,874 of JADEXA010000028.1, read as the reverse complement.
AATATTGGTATACCCATATAAATCATGTCAACGAAGATCTATTCTTCAAAAGCATAAATTCATCAGTCAGCTTATCATTTTCCTTTTCTGAACAGCTGTTTAAATCTTCCAATTCTTCTTTTATTAATTGGAAGTTTTCAGTTAAAGAAGCTCTCAGATGGAAAAGAGCGCAACTTCTTCAGAAACGAGTTTTATTTAAAGATCCTATCGCCCTCTTGTCTGTTGAGTGGTTGATCAAGACATTTAACTTTTGCACTGTTTGCTTGATACGACATCCCGCTGCCTTTGTTGCGAGCATGAAGAGATTAAATATTTACTTTGACTTTGGTCAACTCCTCCATCAAGAAAATCTTTTAGACGCTTGTATAGGACAGGATATTGTTGATAACTATACTCTTCTAAGTGAACAATTAAAATCCTCTAATATTATTGAAAATGCTGCCTGGGCTTGGCGAATTCTTAATTCTGTTGTTCCGACCTATTGTGATCAGTTTGATGATCGATTTAGACTCTATCGCTACGAAGACATTGCAGCTGATCCTCAGAATGAGTTTCCCAGAATTTTCTCATATATAGATCTAGCTTTTTCAAAATTTGTTGGTGACTACATTCAAACAATATCTGGCGAGCAAAATATCGAAAGCTCTAATAGAAGAAGTTGGGATTTTACCGCTCGGAATAGTAAACAGATTATCCATTCATGGAAACAACAATTAACCCCCCATGAAATTGGTCTTATTAAGGATATAGTCTCTCCTCTTTCTGATCAATTCTATTCTTCAGATGATTGGAATCAAAACTTGGTCTAAACAAACAATGAATCAATCAATATCTTTAGTATCGACCGTACTTAACGATTTAGAAGGTTTGCAATCCTTTTTTTGTGCGATGGCTGCCCAAACTAAGCTGTCCGATGAAATTGTCATTGTAGATGGTGGTTCGACGGATGGCAGTTGGGAGTTTTTGCAATCCCAGATAGCGTTGAAACAATGTGCGATTGTGGTATTGCAAGAGAAGGGTTGTAATGTAGCACGGGGGCGGAATTTGGCGATCGCCCAAGCTTCCCATGACATTATCGTGTCTACCGATATGGGCTGTGCCTGGGAACCTGCCTGGCTTCGATCCCTGACGCAACCTTTCTGTGACCAACCAGAGACAGAGGTTGTCATTGGCAGTTGGGGCGTGCGTCCTGTAGATCTGAAAACGCCTTGGGCAAAAACCGAATGGGCATTGAAAGGCCCTATGCAGCTCAACGCGACACCAGATAGCTTGGGGATTTCGCGTTCCATTGCCTATAAAAAATATGTGTGGGAAGCCGTGGGAGGGTATCCAGAAGACCTGACCTTGGCGGCGGACGATGTGGTGTTTGATGCACTTCTCAAAAAGGGCAAGTTCAAAACCGTAGCAGTTTCCACTGTGCTCTGCTACTGGATGCGACATGAAACGCTGAGTCAATACTGCCGGGAAGAGCGACGCAATTTTATGGGGGCGGGGGAGGCGGCGATTTGGCGGAAACATTTTGTGCTAGTCGCCGGACGGCTGGGCTGGGAAGTGATAGGAGTTGTCCTAGCGTTAGTGCTTCTGGCGTTTCACGCCAATGTTAATGCGGCTGTTGTGCTTATCCTGGTAGCGCTTTCTGTTGGTCATCGGTTTTGGCGCTTGCGACCTGCGGTGCAGCGATTGCGCCAAATGGGGGTAGATCAGTCTTGGTGGCGACTGGTGGAATTTGAATATCTGACCAAGCTCTACGGTATGTGGGGCTATGCAAAGGGCTATCTGCGCGGAGTTCAACACTGTCGGGATTGCCGTCAGCGGTTGTGGGCAAACTGAGGCCATTTTGGATCCCAGATCTTGGATTGTGGATTGACAGTTGATGAGCTTTAGCTTTCAACGTCTCGTTGTGCAATCATGCTGCTTACTGATTGAGTATGCCGACAGAGAGCGGTGAAATCATGACCCTAAATACAGAAAACCCAACAGCCTCAAAATCTAAAATTGATTCTCCTGCTCCACTCACCGTTGCGGTGATGATCACTACGCACAATCGGATGGAGATTTTGCGAGAGACGTGCAAGGTGCTGGAAGAATTGTATCCTCCCATCGATCAGGTGTTGATCTGTGCCGATGGGTGCACAGATGGCACGGTTGAGATGATGCAAACGCAGTTTCCGCATTATCAGTTGTGGGTGAATCAGCCAGGGAAAGGATCGGTCGCGTCTCGCGATCGCCTCATGCGCAAAGCCACCACTGACCTGGTGTTGGCGCTGGATGATGATAGCTATCCTTTGCAATCAGACATCGTGGAACGGGTGCAATCGCTTTTCGCAACCCGTCCCCGATTGGCGGTCGTTTCCTTTCCCCAACGCACCGAAGAATACCCCGACTCTCTCACTGCAGATAGTTTTGGCAATTCATTTTTCTGTGGCAGCTTTGCGAGTGCTGCTGCTTGTTTTCGGCGCTCTATTTATCAACAAGTCGATGGCTTTTTCACCCAGTTTTTCCACATGTACGAAGAACCGGATTATGCCTTGCAATGTCTGGCAGCGGGCTATGAAGTTTGGCACGAAACCAGCATTGAAATTCGCCACCTGTGGACAGGCGTGAGCCGCAACGAAATTCGCAATCACCATCGCCATGCCCGCAATGAGCAATGGAGTTTGTGGCGACGCTGCCCGTTTCCTTACGTGCTGTTGCTTTCGCCCTATCGCCTGGTGCGACAGTGGCAATATGCCGCTTCCAGAGGTTGGCGATGGATTGTGCGCGAGCCGCTATGGTGGTGGGCGATGATGCAAAGTTTGCCGGAGGTTTTAGGCGATCGCGATCCCATCCCTTGGTCAACGTATCGCGCTTGGATAGGCTTACTCTCTCAGCCCATTTACTCTGAACAAGAATGGCAAGCAACGTTTTCTAAGAGTTCTAAGGCTGATTGATATTTATGCGCTCATATAATCGCTTTGATATGCTCTTTTCCATTCACATTCCAAAGTGTGCGGGAACCAGTTTTACACAAATTTTGCACCAGTGGTTTTGGCCCGGTTTCCATGCTCATTATTTTGATCATGAACACGGACGAATGCCGCGCTCACCTATGCTGGCTAAACAAATCTGCCATCGCCTTAGCCTTTATCCTCTGGTGATTCACGGTCATTTTGAGGAAGAATGTGCGATCGCAGCGACCTATCCTAATGCTCGTCAGTTCATCACTGTTATTCGCGATCCTCTGGAAATGCAACTATCGCTCTTTTTTGATCATCAACGTCGGCTCAAGGAACAGGGAGCGCTGTATTGGAAAGGCCAGAAGGTCGAAATGGAATATGGCGGCAATCTGGATGATTGGGTTGCCAAACGCCCCTGTTATCTACTCAAATTCTTCCCATGGGAAATGACGCTAGATAATTACAGAGCCATTATCAACAAGCATTTTGTTCACATCGGTACTCTTGAGCAAATGCAAGCTTCAATCAATTATTTCGCCCAAAAGCTGGGCAAGAAATCTTGTACTATTCCCCATGTGAATCAATCACTGCGCGATCGCTATCCCTCCAAAACTGCAATGCAAGCTTTCAAAGAAAAACATTCCCTCGAATATGCAATTTATGATTATGTGCGTTCACTCAACGAAACTGATGAGAGCCTTATCAGGAGTGCCTGAATTGCATCTCAAGTCCGCCTGTCAGACTGAAGCTGAAAGTTTCTCACATAGCACCTGAGCTGTAGTCACTCTCTATGACTTAGATCTGTTGTCTGAAATATTTTATTTAATAGCTGAGCTTTCGTCGCTTTAGTTGTCATAACACTAACAATTTACTACTGGCAACCGCTATAACGATATCAGATAGTGGTTTTGATTGTTTCTAGCACCATTTTTATTCCTATGGTCAACCCATAAGTAGCTCGGCATGATAAAAAAACAGATCCTAAAAACCTGCACCGCCCGCAGCGCAGGCGGTGCAGGTTTTTAGGATCTTAGGTTTAATAGCACCTGACGACTTACTAACAGTTCTTCTTCTTCTTCTTCTTCTTCTTCTTCTTCTTCTTCTTCTTCTTCTTCTTCTTCTTCTTCTTCTTCTTTCAGCTACTATCAATTCCATAATTAGTTATAAATTATTGAGGAAATGAGAAATTTAGAGCGAGAAACTATTAAGTCTGTAAGGACGTCACTAAGAAATTTGAAGATTTCAGAGGCTCAATTACATATCATAGGTTCCGTCTTTTTCACAGCCTATAAAGAGCTTTCTATTAATGGGCCGTCTAAATATAAAAGGTTCGTTATCGTTTCTCAGGGGCGCACAGGGAGCTCATTACTATCTGATTTGCTCGATCAGCATCCTTTGATTCGATGTCAAAGTGAAATTCTAAATCACAAAGTTTATTTTCCAATAACCTTTATCAAAGGTATGGCCACTTATTATCATCATCATTGCTGGGGGTTTAAAGTCAAACCTGCACAACTGAGAAATCGACAAAAAGTCGATGCAGAACTATTTTTAAGGCAGTTGGCTGATGAAGGATTTACTTTTATTCAATTGACTCGATCTAATCTTGCACGACGCACGCTCTCTGCATTAGTTGGATATGCTAGAGGAAGCTACCATAAGCTAGAGCAAGGTCAACCTTTAGAACCCGTTACGATTGATCCAGCGCAATTACTGACTGCTATAAACCGTTCAATCAAAAATCAAGAGGAGGAAAATGATTGCATGCAGCAAGTTGAGCACTTGCGTTTAGTTTATGAAGATGATCTCTTTTCTTCTGAAGTACAAGTAGAAACAGCACAGCGAATTTTTCGTTTTTTAGAGTTACCCGATATAGATGCTCCTGTTCAGAGTCGATTTCTCAAAGTTAGCTCAGCAAACCTCAGGGATGACGTGGAAAACTTTAGTGAACTCCTTCAGCATTTGGAACAACATCAGATGTTTTGGGCAATCACCCAGCTTATCAATTAGAGTTATGTCACTTTTTGATTGTTTGACTTCAAAACAACCTGTTGCAATATCTATTTTTTCTGGTGCATTTAGGGGCGCAACATTAGTCCTCGATCCAGCTCATTCAAAACGGAAAATTTTGGGGCTTTATGAACATATTTTGAATCCGTGGCTTCAAGATATTTTGCCGACGGTTGAGGTGTTATGGGACGTGGGAGCCAATGATGGATATTTCACCTATGGTTGTGCCCATACAATGCAGAAATATCAGGGCTGTGGCTATGTGGTGGCTTTTGAGCCGGGTTTGGCAGATCAACTCGGGTTGATGCAACCTGCGGAGTGGCTGCAGTATCAGGCAACGACATTTGAGTTTGTGCCGCAATTTGTGGGGACGTCGTGTGATGGGCAAACAGTGACGTTAGATCAGGCTTGGGGCGATCGCCCTTCTCTCCAAGCCAAACGCTCTCTGGTAAAAGTAGATGTGGAAGGGGCCGAGGTAGAAGTATTGCAAGGGGCAGCGTCGCTGTTGCAAGCACCTCATCACTGGGTCGTCGAGGTTCATGGGGATCATCTGCTTGAACCCGTCCTCCAGCACTTTGCCAATGCTCAACGTGCGGTTGAGGTCATTCCTTATCGACCACATTGGTTGTTGGGGTCTGAGGCTCGCACTATCAAGACTTCTTGGATCGTGACCCAGCCCGACTCATCTAAATCAATATCCTAGAGCCGTGAACCAGTCTTTCAAACTCGAAGATCTGGGACAGCCAATTCTCGTTGCTAGCCACCCCCGCTCGGGAACCCATCTGACGATGGATACTTTGCGGCGGCAATTTACAGCCTGTGCAGCCTGGAAGTGGCCAGGGGAGAGGCTCGATCGCCTTTATTTGCCGCTGGAAGGGTTAACAGTTTCTGAGAAGGAAATGTCATGGTGTATAGCACAGCGGATTTTAGGGCGATCGCCCCGACCGTTGCTCAAAACCCATGCTTATCCTGCCCTGGCCCACTTAAAGGCCGATTTTCCCAAACTTCACCAGTGGATTCAAGACACTGCCCAAACGATCTATGTGGTGCGGGATGGGCGATCCGTGTTGTGTTCTCGACACCTGTTCATGCAAAGCTACAACCCTGAAACCCGTTGTTCTATTAGTGAGTTTTTGCGGCAAGAGGTGAACGGAAAGAGCCGTGTGCGGGCTTGGGCAACCCATGTGCAGACCTGGATGGCGCAGCCGGACGTAACGGTTCTGCAGTTTGAACAAGTCATTCAGCAACCGCGGCAAACGCTAGCCGATTTAGGGGAAAAACTGAGTCTGTCGCCGCGCTTTGTGGAGCCACTGTTGCCTCGATCGCCCCATAATATCTGGCAAGGACGGTGGGCGAGGCTGACGCAGTGGCACCCAGAAAGTACTGCCATCATTGGCTATTATGGCGGGCAAAAAACTCGAAAGTGGAGAGACATCCTTTCGGAAGGCGATCGCTATTTCTTTCACCAGGAAGCAGGAGAGTTATTACTCAAATTGGGCTACATTTCCTCAGATGCATGGGTTACAGATCAGTCCTAAGATGAGCGATGAAAACGCTTGGATTTGCTGCCAGTTGGGCGCACGAGAGCATTATGCTATTCCGCGATCGCTCTATGCACATCAGGAGCTTGCAGGTCTCATCACGGATGCATGGGTTTTACCCGACGCATTCTTGTCTTGGTTAGCCCAGCCAATGGGGCAATCGCTGGTCGATCGATTCCATGAAGATCTCAATGGGGCAGTTATTTGCCACAGCACCTTGAAACTATTAGGGTTTGAAGCAGGGTGTCGCTGGCAAAGACGTCAGGGTTGGACAAAAATTATTGCTCGAAATGAATGGTTCCAACGGCAAGCACAACACTATTTAATCCAGTTAGTGCATCAATCTAAGAAGCAGTCTTCTGGAAGTCATCCTCCAACTTTATTTGCGTATAGCTATGCTGCACTAGATTTATTCCAGTTTGCAAAGTCGCAGGGATGGCGGATTGTTTTAGGGCAAATTGATCCGGGATGGATAGAAGAGGCGATCGTCCAAGCCGAGCATCAACGACATCCTCACTTAGCTCCAGTTTGGCACCCCGCACCGTCAGTCTATTGGGAACGATGGCAACAAGAATGTGCTCTAGCGGATGTCATTTTAGTGAACTCAGCTTGGTCCCAACAGGCGCTAGAACAAGCCGGAATTTCTCAGGCTAAGTTACATGTTGTCCCCTTGGCGTATCAAGTACCGGACACAAGACAACCATCACAACGACGATATCCTACTCATTTTTCCGACGATCGCCCTCTACGGGTTCTATTCTTGGGGCAGGTTATTTTACGTAAAGGGATTGCGGCGTTGCTGGATGCAGCTCAAAGTTTGTGCAATCTCCCCATTGAATTTTGGATTGTCGGAGCATTGGGTATTGTTCCACTTCAAAGGCCAAACATTCGTTGGATAGGAGCCGTGCCCCGTAGCCAAGTGGCTCAGTATTTCCAAGCTGCTGACGTCTTTCTATTCCCCACGCTTTCTGATGGCTTTGGCCTCACCCAACTGGAAGCTCAAGCCTGGAAACTCCCGATTATTGCATCCCGATATTGTGGAGATGTCGTGAAAGATCAGAGAAATGGGCTGATTCTGTCTGAGGTTTCTGGTGAAGCGATCGCTTCTGTATTAGAGCAGTGTTTGAATGATCCGACCCAACTCCAGACATTTTCTGACCAGAGCATAGATTTAGCTCAATTCAGCCTCGACCAGTTGCATCAGCGTCTTCATTCTCTTCCCTATGCGCCTGTTTGATTTCCCAGAACTCCTCATTACTCAACTTGGCTTCGTTCTTATCAGTATTTACTGGTTGCTCAAGCGCAACGATGAGCTTCCGCTACTAATCAGCACCTTCTTACTCTATTGCGGTTCTTATCGCTATTGGGCCGTTATTTCAGGCGTCAGTCGAGGCTGGGTTAAGCTCATTAACTTTGGTTTTGCACCTATTGATGATCAAAAAGCCCTTACGGCGTTAGTTTTCATCATCTTCGGCGAGATATGCCTTGTTGGTTTCTATATGCTGTTTCAGCATGAGCGCCTACCTATCTGGCAAACTAAAGCAATTCCATTTCCTTTGGCACCCCGCTGGAGTGGATACATCTTAATAGTTGGGTTGGTGTGTATGGGCGTGACCATTTTGGTTCGCAATCAGCTTGCAGCGCTTCTGCGAACCGGGCGCTCTCTCGGTTTTGAGATTTCAGCCTATCTTTTTCTGTTCCCTCTAGCTTTGGTCGGCATTGCCACGTTAGTCATGTGTGTTTGGAAACTTGGGGGCTTTCGCTCCCTATTTTCTAAAGCCACGGCGCTCTTCATTCTCATTAGTGTGGCCTCTCTCACCTTTGCTCCCTCTGGACGCTTTCAGTTTTTGGGCTGGCTAGTGGCCGCAGGGGTAATCGTTTCAGCCAACTTTCGACCTAGACGACGCTTGCTGCTGCTCTCAACCTTGGCGGTTGTGGCGATCGCCCTATTTGCCACCGCTGGAGCACTCCGCAATCCAGCGAACTCTGTCGATCTTAACCAAGCGGCCTGGGAACGGGCTTTCAGCGCCGAAGACGCCAACATGCTCGATGGTTTTGTGCTATTGCAAGAGGTCTATCCTGAACGGCTCCCCTTCCGTCTTGGTATGGAACACATTGAAGTGTTGATGCGCCCGATTCCCCGCGCCCTGTGGCCTGGTAAACCCGTGGGTGGCTACATGAATAAGCTAGGTCTGATTGATGCTAATACCGGATTTACCCTCGGTATTTCGCCCACTTTATTTGGATCTTTCTACGCAGAAGGTTGGCTGGTGGGCATAGCAATCTTTAGCTGCGTTTATGGGTATTGTCTTGCCAAGCTAGTCGTCTGGAGTGCTCGATTACATCCCTTTGCAGGTGTGTTGATCCGAGCCGTGATCTGTGCAGCACTCATTCCCTTGTTGCGAGGAGGTGACCTGCCTGGTATTTATGCCTGGATTGGGATGGGCTTCTGGCCTTGTTTTTTGGGGCTGTGGCTTAATCGCCATACTCTTACAGGCTCATCTTATTCCGCATCATCTGCATACCTAACTCATTTCAATTCACTTAAATCTAAATCTCACTATCAATAAGTTCTTATGCATCTTGTTGTTCTATTCCACAATGTTGGTGGGTACCATGCCGCACGACTTCGTGCTACTCATGCGGTCTGCAAGACCAACGGCTGGACATTTACCGCTCTACAAGTTGTTGGTCAGACTCAAGAGCATCCCTGGGGCAACCTTGCTAATGTCATTACCTTTCCTCTGCAAACAATTCTAGACACGGATCAAAGTAAATCAGCTGACCAGGATCGGTTGGTGCGATCGCGCCTTTCAGCTATTCTCGATCATATTCAACCTGATGTGATGGCTATTCCCGGTTGGGGGTTTGTGGCATCACGCAAGGCTTTGTCGTGGTGTCGCAGGCATCGCGTACCCACCATCCTTATGAGCGAAAGTAAGGCCGACGACGAGCCCCGTCACTGGTGGAAGGAAGTGCTCAAGTCATGGCTATATGTCCGCCATTATGATTCAGCTCTGGTTGGGAGTCGGCTCCACGCTGACTACGCTGTGAGTTTGGGTATTCCCAGCGATCGCGTATTTCGAGGCTATGACGTGGTCGATCACGACTATTTTGTTGCCGAAGCCGAGCAAGCCCGCCACAATCCCGATGCTGTTCGGCAGCAACAGCCCCAAATTCCCTGTCGCCCTTACTTTTTGGCGGTAACTCGTTTTATTCCGCGTAAAAATGTGAGTCGTTTAATCAATGCTTACCATGCTTATCGGCAGCAGGTTGCGGAGCCTTGGGATCTCGTATTGTGCGGCAGCGGCATTGAAGCCGACAATTTACAGCAACAGGCACAGCACCTCAAGCTTGATGCATGGGTGAAATTTCCAGGATTTGTACCCTACACGGTCATTGCTCATTGGTATGGCTTAGCTAAGGCGTTGATTCATCCAGCACTACAAGAACAGTGGGGATTGGTAGTCAATGAAGCCTGTGCAGCAGGGCTACCGATTATCTGTAGCGACACTGTTGGAGCACGCTATGACTTGGTTCACTCCGATAAAAATGGGTTCCTGTTTAACCCAAACTCTACAGATGATTTGACTCGATGTTTGGTTGCTCTGCATCAGCTCGAGGAGACGCAGCGACAGCATTGGGGAGAGCGCAGTCGAGCGATCGCTTCTAGCTATCGTCCAGAAAATTTTGCTGAAGGGATGCTTCAAGCAGCCGATAAAGCTCTTAATCATGCTCGATATGCTATGGACATCATCAACATGTGAAACGATCAAGGCAAATTTGTAGGATGAAGCGGCCAAAAGTTTTATTTATTTCCCCATACCTCAGTCTTACCTACGGAGGTACATCCAAAAGTGTTGATGACCTTGCCCTTACTTTGGGACGCTCTGGCATTAGCCTTGATCTCATCACAACCAACGCCAATGTAAATACCTGCTTAGATGTACCTCTTCGTGTCTGGCTTGAGCAAAATGCCTATCGAATTCAATATTTTCCGGCCTGGTTTAAGAATGATTTGATTGTCAGCCGAAGCCTTTTGAAGTGGCTATCTCATCACGCCACAGACTACGATTTAGTCCATACCCATACAATTTTTTCTCCACTCATTTCATACTGCCATTGGATTTGTCAACGTCATGCAGTTCCCTATATCACGACTCCCCATGGCATGTTGGAACCCTGGGCATTGCGGTATAAGCGCTGGAAAAAGCAGATTTATTTTTCATTGATTGAGCGAGCGAATCTATTGAAGGCAAGCTCCATTCATAGCATTGCTAAGAGTGAGTCCAATAATATTGCTTCACTCTGCCCAGATACGACAATTCAACTCATCCCAAATGGAGTGCATTGGCATGACTTTGTATCTCTTGCTTCGCCGGATGCCTTTTATCAAAGGTATCCGGCTCTCCAGAATCAACAAATCATTTTGTTCTTGGGGCGAATTGATCCCAAAAAGGGCTTAGATTTGCTAGCTTCTGCTTTTGGTTCGATTTATCGGCAATTCCCCAATGCGCATCTTGTAGTAGCTGGCCCCGATAGCATTGACTTTCTTCCAACCGCAACGCAGTACTTTGCAGATGCCCACTGTCTTGAAGCCGTCACATTCACTGGAATGCTGACAGGTCATTTGAAATATTCTGCTCTGGCTGCAGCGGATATGTATGTTGCGCCTTCCTATTCGGAAGGGTTTAGCATGTCTGTTTTGGAAGGTATGGCCTCTGGCCTTCCCTGCGTTATCACGATTGGCTGCAACTTTCCTGAAGCGGCAGGTTCCCATGTCGCCCATGTGGTTGATATTGATTCAGAGGCGATCGCCCACGCGCTCATTACTTGCCTAAAAGACCCTCAAGCTGCAAAAGCAATGGGCGATCGCGCCCGCCAGTTTATTTTTGAGCATTACACCTGGGATAAAGTTGCCACCCAACTAATGAATGTTTATCAAGCGATTCTCAACAAACAGTCTTCAATCGCTTCTTAAGGCGATCGCTTTCTCACGCGCCCGAGTGTTCTAGGGAGCGCTCCGGCAGCGGTGTGCTTGCAGGCGTCATCTCGGGAGATTGTTGCTTTTCTACCAGGGTTAGCGCGGCCTGCATCAGCCCTCGGAAGAGAGGGTGAGGTTTGTTGGGGCGGGACTGGAACTCTGGGTGGAACTGGCTGGCGATAAAGAAAGGATGGTCGGGTAGCTCAATGATTTCCACCAGGCGCGCATCGGGAGAGGTACCGCTGATGCTGTAGCCCGACTCCAGGAACAAGTTGCGGTAGGCGTTGTTGAACTCGTAGCGATGGCGGTGGCGCTCATAGACGACCTCTTCTCCGTAGAGGCGATCGGCTAGGGAGCCGGGCGTGATCCGGCAAGGGTATAGCCCCAAGCGCATGGTGCCGCCCAAATCCACCACATCCTGTTGTTCGGGAAGTAGGTTGATGACTGGGTTGGGGGTTTCTTTATCAAATTCTGAGCTATTGCCGTCTTGTAACCCCGCCACATGGCGCGACCATTCAATGACGGAGCATTGCATTCCGAGGCATAGCCCCAGGAAAGGAATGTTGTGCTCACGGGCATAGTTTACCGCTGCGATCTTGCCATCGATGCCACGGGGGCCGAAGCCACCGGGTACAATGACGCCCTGTACACCATGGAGATGGTGCTCAACGGTCAGCGGCTCCAGTTCTTCAGAATTAATCCAGCGAATCTTCAGGTCGCCGCCTTCGCTAAAGGCGGCATGGTTTAGAGATTCGACCACCGACAGGTAGGCGTCGCCCAACTGCACATACTTACCCACGATCGCAATCTCGACGGGGGTTCCCGGTTGGTGGATGCGGGTCACAAGCTCTTCCCACTGGTGCAAGTTGGGCGATCGCAAATCCATCCCCAAAATCTGTAATACCTGATGCGCGAGCCCTTCAGACTCCAAAATTGTCGGCACCTCATAGATGCTGCTGGCATCCTGGCATTCCACCACGCAGGAGGCAGGCACGTCACAGAAGTTCGAGATTTTTTCCTTGATGCTGGCAGGTACGGGGCGATCGCACCGACAGACCAGAATATCTGGCTGAATCCCAATCGACCGCAATTCTTTAACGGAGTGCTGGGTGGGCTTCGTTTTCATCTCCCCTGCCGACGCAATCCACGGCAGCAGCGTGACATGCATGTAGAGCACATCCTGCCGCCCCACATCCTTGCGGAATTGGCGAATCGCTTCGATAAACGGTAGCGATTCAATATCTCCTACGGTGCCACCAATCTCAGTAATCACCACGTCAGGATTGGTGTTCTGCGCGACCCGCTGCACCCGCTCTTTGATCTCGTTGGTAATGTGGGGAATGACCTGTACTGTCCCCCCGTCGTAGTCGCCTCGCCGCTCCTTGTTGATGACCGCCTGGTAAATGGAGCCCGTCGTCACGCTATTGAGCCGCGACATAGAGGTATCGGTAAAGCGCTCGTAATGCCCCAGGTCGAGATCCGTTTCTGCGCCGTCCTCTGTGACAAATACTTCCCCATGTTGGAACGGGCTCATCGTGCCTGGATCTACATTGATGTAAGGATCCAGCTTCAAGATAGACACAGAATAGTCCCGCGACTTCAGCAACCGACCTAGGCTGGCCGCAACAATGCCCTTCCCAATACTCGAAACAACGCCACCTGTTACGAAAATAAATTTTGTCATAATCCTATGAGCCTCTCGTCCCCCTCTCCATGCCGGGTAGTGGACCTTGTGACAGAGCTGTTGAACCACACATCAGCCGTTATGGATGACCCGGCTCACCACAACCCGTTCATTGTGCCACAGGGAGATTAGTGGCGAGGGCTTCTGAGGAAAATGGATTTGAAGAAATGCTTTTATTTTTGGACCTGTGGCGCTACTGCCTGCAAATCGCAGGACTTTGCCCCCTGAGAGTCTTGATCAGAAGATCTTATAGCGCTATGCGCGTTAGTTAAGTACGGTTGTGTGGCGCGCGCCGCGCCCCACACAACCGTTGCTGTGCTTAATGCGGTTGCACACCGCTATAGAATAGTCGGGTTGATTTGTTTGGGGTCGATCTTGAATCGGAGGAAGAGGCAATTTATTCTGTACTATTGTTGAATTCCTTGTTGGATCCAGATAGACTCGACAAGATTCAGACTCAGGCATCTCAGATTTGTTCGCGTTAGATTCAGGGCGATCGGGCACAAAACAATTAACATCCCGTCGTAGAACTAGCAGAAAGTGTGTCCTGATATAGGGTACGCAGATAATAGACAACATCTTGGAGGACAAGAGGACTATGAAAGCCTACGCACGCATTGTGGGAGTGGTACTCGGAACAGCAGTTTTGCTGGGTGGCGGCTTGAGCCAGGTCGCTAATGCCGAAACCCTGCTTTCGACCGAAGGCATATTGGAGGAAGGCGATCAGGTCTTGCCCAGCGACAGCAGCCTCTACGATGAGTACACCATTGAGGGCGCATCCGGTCAGACCATTGTGATTACGATGTCTAGCGAGGAATTTGTTCCTTATCTAGCTGTATTGGATCCCGAAAATCCTAATGCCTTTGTGTTGGGTGAAGGGGGCGATGCCTCGATGCAAACCTATGAGCTAACGGTTACACTTCCCCGCGACGGCAGCTATTTGGTGATTGCCAACGGATTTGACAGTAGCCAGACGGGTAACTACACCCTGGAAGTGGTTTCCGAAGAAGACGAATAAGAAGTACAGAGCATGACCCTAGGGGCTTCTCGGGGTTAGACTCTCCCTGAAATGATGATTGGGTTGGAGTGGATGAGCTGATGCGTCCTTCGGCTCTCTATTCCTCCAAGCCTATTGAGTCATCGGCTCATTGCTTTTTGTCAACGCTTGGGGGCACGATCGCCCCTCCCATCCAGATTAAAGGTGGATGCTGGCTCATCCACGGGTGCTCTTGAAAGCGCACTCGGTCGATTTCGAAGCTGGGAACAGCACCCGCTGTCGCCCCAACTTATTGCTAGATGGCCTAAGTTTTCAGACAGCTACTGAATGGCTGAAGGCTTGCAAACTAGGTTCTAGCGGTCTGTCCATTGAATTTTTGTGAACGCCGGATCAGGATGATTGTCCTTTGCCTCCAGATTGCAGGTGTGCGATCGCCTACTGATACCTTCACGTTCGCATTGGACAAACTACGTGTTTCAACCCTACGAAACATGCTGAAAAAGGGATGGGAACAATCCCATCCCTTTTTTTAGAACTGGTTCCGTTTTCATCGCCGCGACGCTAGTGGCCAAACCTTGAACACGCTCGCACAGCATTGATAGGGGCGGGTCTACGGCTCATTAAATTGCCCCGGAGGAACAAAAATACATTGGTTTGCCGTATTAATGTCTGCGCGGGTACGAATCATGTGTTCGGATAAAACTTGGGTGGATGAGACATCGGCAGCCCGTGCCAATTTGCTATCGGGAGCAGCGGAAAGTACGGCTAAATCAAAAAAGTCGTCCGATTCCCAAATCTCCAGAACGGCATAATCCACAGGCATTGGTACTGAACGGGTATCGGTGCTGACTAAGCGTGTCTGGCTGCTTTCTAAACTGACGACCACTTCCATATACCGCAGACTGTCGCGGTTCTTATGGGTGAGGCTTAGCACCTCGTAGCTAGAAATGTCATACAGCCGGAGTTCATCCTGCGGGATGCAGTACTGTTGCTGAGCCACATCGGTTTCACCGGCTTGAAGCAAGGCAAGATGTCGAGCTGCAAGGGTATTCGCAGAAGAAACACAGCCGACGAGCAACAAACTCATCCAGCCAACCAATCCAACCGAGTAAGGAGCCACAAACCGAGGTGAATGCATAGTGCCATGAAACGGATCTCAGCTCTCTTAATTTGCCCAAACGACAGCTGTCGCTAACGGAGTCCGGCGATCGCTCACAACATTTTTAGTCTAAATTGATACCCAGAAAATAAAGCGGTTGCTTAACTCTAGCGTTCGTCTCAATTTGTGTCGGCGGAGCTCGACGCGATTTTCTAGCGCTACGCGCTGAGGTAAAACCCGATCATTATTTTTGAAAGCCCCGCAGCGCGGGGCTTTCAAAAATAATGATCGGGTTTTGGTTTGCATAGAGTTCTGATATCAAATCCGGCTAAATAGCCGTAAAACCCAACTATCGTTTGTGCCCGCTGCTTTGCAGCGGGCACAAACGATAGTTGGGTTCTTCAACCGGATTTGATGTGACTAGTTGTCACAGCTTACCCTTGCTCGGCATGTCTTTTTCAAATCCAGCGATTTCGCTCAAGGTATAGAGGGGGCGACCGCGCGTTTCTTCGTAGATGCGTCCGATATATTCACCCAGAATGCCGATACAAATCAGCTGCACGGCTCCGATGAAAAAGATGGCGATCGCAATCGTCGCAAAGCCCGTGAGGGGCGAGTTGGGCTCAAAAAAGCGCCAGTAAATCACCAAGCACACCATCAGCAGGGCGATCGCCGCCGCCACCAAGCCAATGTAGGTCGACAGCCGCAAAGGTACCGTCGAAAAGGACACAATCCCATTGATTCCCAGGGCCAGGGATTTGCGAAAGGTGTACTTCACGGCTCCGGCATAGCGGCGATCGCGTTTGTAGGGCACCTCCGTTTGACGAAACCCTACCCAGGCGCGCAATCCCCGAATGTAGCGATTGCGCTCGGGCATGGCGTTGAGGACATCCACCACCTGCCGATCCATCAGACAAAAGTCGCCGGTGTCTGTGGGGATCTCCACATCGGCCAGCATCCGCAGGACGCGATAAAAGCCGTAGGCAAAGGCGCGTTTGAGCCACTGATCCGGTTCCCTCTGGATGCGTCGGGCATAGATTACCTGATAACCTGTCCGCCATTGTGCCGCTAGATCGAGAATCAGCTCGGGGGGGTCTTGCAAATCTGCATCCATCGTAATCACCGCTTGCCCCCGCGCAAGGTTTAGCCCGGCAGTCACAGCAATCTGATGCCCAAAGTTACGAGCCAGGCTGAGATAACATACCCGGTCGTCGGCCTGGTGTAAGGCACGAATGCGCTCCAGGGTGCGATCGCCACTACCATCATCCACCAGCACCAACTCGGTTGTGCCATCCAACTGCGCCATTACTGCCTGCAGTCGGCGATACAACTCCGCCACCACCGCTTCTTCGTTGTAGAGCGGAATGACGATGGAGTAATCAGGCTGCGATCGCGGCACCATGGCGGGGCACTCTGCTGGAATTGAGATGCATTCCTCTGGATTCTATAGCGCTACGCGCTGAGCTAGAAACTAGATATTTTTTGAAAGCCGCGCACGTATTTGTTTAGCGTCGGGTCTTCGTTTTCTAACGCGAGAAGGATGCGCAAACAGATAGTGGGCTTATAGGGTTTAGGCGGAACGTTACCCCATCCACCGATTGATACCGTGTTGTCCCCTTGTGA
>JADEXA010000139.1 GCA_015207365.1 Vacuolonema iberomarrocanum LEGE 07170 | reverse complement strand
GGGAGCATGTCACCTTTGCACCCCGATTAATTCATTGAGATAAGCACACCGATGCGCCAGCACTTGAGGCAGGTTCTCCTCCTTCCACTGAGCGCCTGAAATCTTCACTCTACGACTAATTTGCTTGATGGTTGACTCAACGGCTCCCGAGCCAATGGAGCAGATCTGCTCCTGCTGATAATAGTCGTAATTGACAATCCGATGCCGATGTTTACGCAGGTAGCGACAAAAGGTCTGGGCTTGTTTTTTGTCCAAGGACTCAAAGAGGGCCAGTGTCTCATCGACCTGGCCCTGCCAGAGACGGTGCTCGGCCTGGTGGAGGCGTTTGAGCGAGCCCCCAACCTTGTGGAGGTTTTCCATCAAGTGATACCAATCGAGAATTTCCCGGCGTTGCTCTGGGGTGCTGATTTGCTCAACGATGTTCCAAATGCCATCATGCCCATCGCCTAAACAGGTGAGCGTCGTGGCTAACGGTTGCTGATGCGTCCAATCAATCAGCACGGCATTATCGCGATACGCGGCTACCGTTCCCGCTACCGTGGCAATCGCTTTATAATCCTTCCACTGGCACGGTTCCCCCAACGGCGTCCGGATGCGCACTTTGCCGCCATCCACACTCAGTTCACGCAGCGCCTCTGGTGCGCTGGGCTGAGGAAAACTCTGGTGGTGCACTAACCGCTGCTGCGTCTTCGCTGGCACCCGAATGCCGGTCAAATAGGCCACGTCTTGGGCGGCTCGTTCGTAGGAGACATTGGCACTCACCCGCAGACAACAGTTTTCCAAATGCGGGCTGAATTGACGATGAGCGGGGACAGCCAACCGTTCTGCTTGCCGACGGGTCAGCGTTAACTGACCGAGTGTACTTTTCAGCCGTCGCTCTCGTCCGGCTGTCGTGCCGCTAACCTGGCGGATAAAAAATGCCCTAATTCCGGACTCACATGGGCTTGGATCTGCTCTCGCACTGTCATCTCGATCCCTTCGAGAGTCTGCATGGCAGCGGGATCACTCTCGTCGTACAGCAATTGAGCAATCGCATCGAGATGGGTTTTGAGTCGGGCGGCTTTTTCAGGGGTCATTACTCAGGTTCCTCACTGAACACCTTGATCCTGGCCTGTTTTAGCTCACCTTGCAAACCTGACATGCTCCC
>JADEXA010000027.1 GCA_015207365.1 Vacuolonema iberomarrocanum LEGE 07170 | reverse complement strand
AAGGGGACAACACGGTATCAATCGGTGGATGGGGTAACGTTCCGCCTAAACCCTATAAGCCCACTATCTGTTTGCGCATCCTTCTCGCGTTAGAAAACGAAGACCCGACGCTAAACAAATACGGCGCGCCGCGCCCCACACAACCGTACTTAACTAACGCGCATAGCGCTATATTTAACCGGATTTGATATAACCCTGTGATTTGCCTGCGTTTTGAAAAGGCTGTTCTCACGCTCATGCAGCCCTCGTGACATCAATTCGTGAAGAACCCACTATAAATTATTGTTTGAAACCTTTGCGTCGCAAAGGTTTCAAACAATAATTTGACTTTGGCTTTCATAGAATTGGTATGACCGTTGGATGAACAGGATAAATTGCACGAATGAATGGACGAGATGGATTTTCATCCAAGGTTTGGGATAAATAACGGGTGGGAGCCGTAAACATTCAAGAGCCCTTCAGGGTAAAAAATTGGAGAGCTGTTCGGGCGGAGATTGCAAAGGTTTCTCCCTTTCGACTAATATGATTACCTCTCTTAATTTGTCTAACTTTTAAGTACTGTGTCGGTCTTTTACAGAGGCCACAAGGCTATTTAACATTACGCTTGTCAGGGCAATGAGACAGCCAGAGCTATTGGGTTAGTGGGTTGAAGGTTTTCGGCTACCTGCCCCATTTTCTGAACGTACGAGAAGGTTAAACGCCAGGCGTAGGGAGTAAAGCTGATTCAATCATCAGTTCATGGAATGGTGACTTGGTCACCGATTCCTATCGTTTTGGCTCCAGACTGTCGAGAATCCGTCTAGAGTGAGAATTAGGTGGAGCTGGGTCTTCTGCGCTCATTAATTCTGTTGGGTTCACGATTGTTTGTTGGCGGGCCAGGGATTGTGAGCTGAAGCAATCGGCCTGAGGGAATGGTGCAGATGTCCTGATAAATGCGATATCAGGCGATCGCCTTTTCTCTCAATTTTCCATAGGAACGAACAGTAATCTTGAAGGCTTGTCAGGTCAATTTCATATGGGTGACAACGGCGTGGACAGAACGAAAGCAATGGGTTTAGCACAGAGCGCATCGGTCGGTTACCCCGGTCAGCGATGGTTAGTGGAGGAACGAGATGCGTGTGGGGTTGGCTTCATTGCCGACCAGCAGAGTCGTGCCAGCCATGATCTGGTAACAAAAGGGCTGAATGCCCTCAGCTGCCTGGAGCATCGCGGAGCCTGCAGCGCCGATCGCGATTCGGGGGATGGCGCTGGAGTGATGACGGCGATTCCTTGGGATTTGTTTCGTCCATGGTTGGCGGAGCAAGGGCATGGTGGCATTAACCTGGAGCAGATTGCTGTAGGGATGATATTCCTGCCCAGCCAGGAGGCTGCAGCAGCGATCGCTCGCCAGAACGCTGAGCAGGTGCTAAAAGAGGCTGGCTTTGCAATCCTCGGCTGGCGTCCAGTTCCGGTTCGTCCAGAGGTGCTGGGTGTATTGGCGCGCGAGAATCAACCCACCATTGAGCAGTTGTTTGTGCAGTCCACGCTGACGGGCAATGACCTAGAGCGACAGCTGCTTTTGATGCGAAAGCGGATGTTGCGAGCGCTGGGAGAAGCGGCGGCGCAGTCGGCAGACCATATCCTAGCCGCACAAGAGTTCTACATGTGCTCCTTTTCCAGTCGCACCATTGTGTATAAGGGGATGGTGCGATCGGCAGTGCTAGGGGAGTTCTACCTCGATCTGCAAAACCCGATGTACCAAAGCACGTTCATCGTGTATCACCGCCGCTTCAGCACGAACACGATGCCCCGCTGGCCGCTGGCGCAGCCGATGCGCCTCGTTGGGCACAATGGCGAAATCAACACGCTGCTAGGAAACATCAACTGGATGGCGGCACGGGAAGCAGATCTGAGCCACGAGTGCTGGGGGGATGATCTGCCAGATTTGATGCCGTCGGTGAATGCAGAGAACAGCGATTCGGCCAATCTGGATAACGTGCTGGAGCTGTTGGTGCGATCGGGTCGTGACCCCGTTACAGCGCTGATGCTGATGGTGCCCGAAGCCTACAACAATCAGCCCGATCTGGCTGATTACCCAGAAATCGTCGATTTCTACAACTTCCACAGCGGCATTCAGGAGCCGTGGGATGGCCCCGCATTGTTGGTATTTAGCGATGGCTGTGTCGTGGGGGCCAGCTTAGACCGCAACGGTCTGCGTCCAGCCCGTTATGTCATCACTCAAGATGGCTACATCATTGTTGCCTCGGAAGCCGGCGTGGTGGATGTGCCGGAAGCACAGATTGTCGAAAAGGGGCGCTTGGGGCCAGGGCAGGCGATCGCCTTTGACCTGCAGCGTCAGGAAGTCGTGAAGAATTGGGAAATGAAGCGACGGGTCGCTACCCAATATCCCTATGGGGAATGGTTGGCACAGCACCGCAAAACCCTCTCCTCTGAACCGTTTCAATCTGCATCCCAAGTGGATAGCCCTACCCTGCTGCGACAGCAGGTCGCCTTTGGCTATACCTCCGAAGATGTGGAGATGATCATTCAGGATATGGCCTCGCGGGGGAGCGAACCCACCTTCTGCATGGGCGATGACATTCCGCTGGCGGTGCTATCGGATAAGCCCCGACTGCTCTACGACTATTTCAAGCAGCGGTTCGCCCAGGTTACGAACCCGCCCATTGACCCCCTGCGCGAAAAACTGGTGATGTCCCTGGAAATGCATCTGGGGCAACGGCGTAACCTACTGGAGGAAACGGCAGACCATGCACGGTTGCTGACACTGAAATCCCCCGTCTTGAACGATGGTGAACTGGCAACCATCCAAAACCATGCCGATTTCCCCGCGTCCACCCTTTCGACGCTGTACAATATCTCGGCTGGCCCCGAAGGATTGCAGCAAGCGCTCAATGACCTTTGCCAAGGAGCTGCAGCGGCGGTGCGCGAAGGGAAAGAGATTCTGGTGTTGAGCGATCGCACTTTCGATCAGAGCGGAAACGCATTGCTCACCCCAAACTTGACCTATATCCCGCCGATGTTGGCGGTTGGTGCCGTGCATCACCACCTGATTCGTCAAGGCTTGCGGATGCGGGCATCGCTGGTCGTGGATACGGCGCAATGCTGGAGCACCCATCACTTCGCGTGTTTGATGGGCTATGGCGCGAGTGCGGTTTGCCCTTACATGGCGTTGGAATCGGTTCGCCACTGGCATAGCGATCCAAGAACCCAAAGCCTGATGGGGCGGGGCAAGCTGGATCCCATTTCCATTGAGCAAGCCCAGCAAAATTATCGCAAGGCGGTACAGTCGGGCTTACTGAAGATTCTCTCCAAGATGGGTATCTCGCTCCTGTCCAGCTATCACGGTGCGCAGATTTTTGAGGCGATCGGTATCGGTGCCGATTTGCTGAACCTGGGCTTCAAGGGCACCGCGTCGCGTTTGGGTGGTCTGAGTCTTGTCGATCTGGCGAGCGAAGTCATTACCTTCCACAGCCGCGCCTTCCCCGAACTCAACCAGAAGAAGCTGCAAAACTACGGGTTTGTGCAGTATCGCCCCGGTGGGGAGTACCACATGAACAGCCCGGAGATGGCGAAGCAGTTGCATAAAGCGGTTAGTAACAAGAGCGTTGACCACTATGAGCTGTACATGAAGCACCGGGAGGGGCGTCCATTGACGGCGCTGCGGGACTTGCTGGACTTTAAGGGCGATCGCCCCTCAATTCCGTTGGATGAGGTGGAGTCGGCCACCGAAATTGTGAAGCGGTTCTGCACCGGGGGCATGTCCCTGGGGGCGCTGTCACGGGAAGCCCATGAAACATTGGCGATCGCCATGAACCGCATCGGCGGCAAGTCCAACTCCGGCGAAGGCGGCGAAGATCCCAGTCGCTTCCAGGTATTGCAGGATATCAATGGCTCGGGGGTTTCTGGCACCTTCTCTCACTTGAAAGGTTTGCAGAATGGCGATACGGCCAACTCGGCGATCAAGCAAGTGGCCTCGGGTCGCTTTGGGGTGACGCCGCAGTACCTGATGAGCGGGAAGCAGGTGGAAATTAAAATGGCACAGGGCGCTAAACCCGGTGAGGGCGGTCAGTTGCCGGGTAAAAAAGTGAGCCCCTACATCGCCATGTTGCGGCGATCGAAGCCCGGCGTGACGTTGATTTCACCGCCCCCACATCACGACATCTATTCCATCGAAGACCTGTCGCAGTTGATTTTTGACTTGCACCAGATCAATCCGCTGGCGAAGGTTTCGGTGAAGCTGGTCTCGGAAGTGGGCATTGGAACGATCGCCGCTGGCGTCGCCAAAGCAAACGCCGATGTTATCCAAATTTCGGGCCATGATGGCGGCACAGGCGCGTCACCCCTTAGCTCGATCAAGCATGCCGGAAGTCCCTGGGAACTGGGGCTGACGGAAGTTCATCGGGTGCTGATGGAAAATCAGCTACGCGATCGCGTTCTCCTGCGGGTGGATGGCGGCATCAAAACCGGATGGGATGTGGTCATGGGTGCCTTGATGGGCGCGGAGGAATTTGGCTTTGGCTCCGTGGCGATGATTGCCGAGGGCTGCATCATGGCGCGGATTTGCCACACCAACAACTGCCCCGTGGGCGTTGCTAGCCAGCGGGAAGAGCTGCGGAAGCGATTCACCGGTATTCCCGACCATGTAGTGAATTTCTTCCTGTTCGTTGCGGAAGAAGTGCGATCGCTCTTGGCACGGCTGGGCTACCACCGCCTCAACGACATCATTGGCCGAGCGGATCTACTCACCCCCCGGCCAAACGTCAGCCTCACCAAAACTCAGACGCTCAACCTGGATTGCCTGACACAACTGCCTGATACCCGCAGCGATCGCACCTGGCTGGAGCATGAAGCCGTTCACAGCAATGGCCCTGTGTTAGATGATGAACTGTTGCAGGATGCGGATATTCAAGCGGCGATCGCACAACATGCCAGCGTCGAGAAGACTTACAAGGTGGTCAACACCGACCGCACCGTGGGCACACGGGTGGCGGGGGCGATCGCCAAGCGCTATGGCGACACGGGCTTTGAAGGTCAACTCACCTTGAGCTTTGAGGGCAGTGTCGGTCAGAGCTTCGGAGCCTTTAACCTAGCAGGCATGACTCTGCGGCTGACAGGGGAAGCCAATGACTATGTAGGCAAAGGGATGAACGGCGGCGAAATCACTATCACGCCACCTACCGATGCCACCTATGATCCAGCGCAAAACGTGATCATTGGTAATACTTGCCTCTACGGAGCCACAGGCGGTCGCCTGTTCGCCAGTGGTCAGGCGGGGGAACGCTTTGCCGTGCGGAACTCCAAAGGTCAAGCAGTGATTGAAGGGGCTGGAGACCACTGCTGCGAGTACATGACGGGTGGCATTGTGGTTGTGCTAGGTCGCGTGGGCCGCAACGTCGGCGCAGGTATGACAGGTGGCCTCGGCTACTTTCTGGATGAAGATGGTGGATTTGGCGATCGCATCAATCCTGAAATCGTCTCCATCCAACGCATCATCAGCTCGGAGGGCGAACAGCAGTTGAAGGAGCTGATCAAAGCCCATGTTGCCCACACCCAAAGCACCAAGGGACAACAAATTCTGGATAACTGGGATGCCTATCTACCGAAGTTCTGGCAAGTCGTGCCCCCTTCGGAAAGCGAGAATCCAGCGGTCATTGCCGTGCCTGAAAAAGTCCTGACTGCAACGTCTTGAGGCAATTGCCGAGACATTCAACCGCAATGAAAAAGCGGGGGCGTGATCATCGCGCCCCCGCTTTTGTTGAACGGTACTGAAATGGCTTAAAAGGTGTAGACGATTCCCAGTAGCGCGCCGATATCGAAGCTATCAATCACCCCAGCGTTGACTGAGGAGGTGATCGCCCAATCGTCGCTCAGCGGCACATCAACACCCACTGTCAGTAGCAAATCAAATTCGCTGTCGTCGTCATCGAACGAAATAGCCGTTCCCGCTCCGACAAAGGGGTAGAAGGTGGCAAGGTCGGTGTCAATCCCCGCAAAGTCATAGGTCACGGGAGCCAAAATGGTCACGCCGTCTTCAATCAACAGGCCGGGGCGTAGAGACACGGACGGCGCAACGCCAATCTTGCTCACGATGGCAAAGCTACTGTCGCCGAGGGCTGTGTCACCACCAATACCTATGTTGCCCCCAACGCCGATAAAGTTTGGGCTGGCTCCACGACCTTCTAAGCCCAGGTCATCCTGGGTTGTCTCGAATTGCGTTTCGGCATCGTCAGCCGCCTCGTCGATGTCATCCCCAACATCATCAACGGCATCGTCGACATCGTCTCCAACCTCGTCTAGGTCATCGTCGATATCATCAACGGCATCATCGATATCATCTTCAATATCATCAATGGCGTCGTTGATATCGTCTCCAATGTCGTCTAAGTCGTCGTCAATATCGTCAACGGCATCATCGATGTCATCACCGACATCATCTGCCGCGTCATCGATGTCGTCGCCAGTGTCTTCTAAGTCTTCGTCGACATCATCCGCTGCATCGTCGATGTCGTCTCCTGCTTCGTCTAAATCCTCGTCAATCTCTTCCGTTGTGTCTTCAATTTCGTTATCTGTATCAGTTTCGTCAGAGGAGTCATCCATGCTGTCGTCTACTTGCCCGACATAGAGAGGACGGGAGACGGCGCTAGGCTCAGCTACATCCGTTGGTGTGTCTTGGAGCAAATCCGCCGCTGCTGTACTGGCGAGTTCTACATCAGCAAGGGGCGCAGGGTCAGCCTGAAAAGCCGTAGAATCTTCAATCTGGAAGGGATTAGGCTCCTCACGTTGAGCCAGGTCGCTGGCTTGAAATGGATTTGCCTCTTCGTCCTGCACGAGATCGCTAGCTTGGAAGGGATTGGCTTCCTCTGGCTCAAGGTCACTCGTCTGAAACGGATTCGGCTCCGCTTCTTGTTCAAGATCGCTGGCTTGAAATGGATTGAGCTCCTCTGGCTCAAGGTCGCTAGCTTGAAATGGATTGGCTTCCTCACCTTGCGCTTCAACTTCAGGGGGAGGGGAAGGATCGATCGCTTCCTCAGCCCTTTGTACAGGAGTTTGAGCGATCGCCACCAGCCTTGCATCGGCCAATCCCGGCGAAGATATGACGGATGAGTTGGGTGAAGCTGCACCTTCCTCTGCAAGAGCTTGCGTCGGTGATGGGATGGCTTCGGCTTGCTCAGCGATCGCCCCAGCTTTAGATTCAGGGGTAACGGCCAGTACACGCGACTGCCCCAATGTAATGGCCGAAATCAGAATGCCCAGGACTATCAGCGTTTGCTTGATTAGAAAATCGAGTCTCATCGTCTACTCCTCAATTCCAAGGATGGCAGTACAAAAAGCGTTAAAACTTGTCTGGCTTTTGTTTCCAGTCCTTTGCCCCAACTCCCCTTTGCCAATGGTTGGGGAGTAAGACTATCCGGGGTGCAAGACTACCGGAGGTTCAGCAAAGCTATGTTTCTTTCTGCATGTTTCATAGGAACTATACCGATCAACATCAGCCAAAAAGATAAGCCTAAAGATAGAAAAATAGCTGTAATCGCTTGCCTGGGAGATCAACTGAGGGAAATTTGACATATTTTGGCCAAATAAACCAACATAGCTGGCTTTGTGCCACGCTATGGTCCTTGATTTGTTCCGGTCGTTCTAGGCTTCGAGAGTATTTTAAGTTTCTTGGAGAAGATTGAAGGATTGGAAGGATCTATTCCCTCAATCAATTCATTTGTGGATTGGATTGAAAAATGGCGAGGCTTTCGATTCCGGTTTTTGCACGACATTTAGACTCTCATATTCGTTCACGACGTAAGATAAGCTGTTTGGTGCCAAACTACAGCGATCGCTTGCGCTAACCGCACAAAACGGCGTTGCTGGTTGAGGGTATAAATTTTTTCTGAGAAGGGGGGCAGCGCCCCCCTTCTCAGAAAAAATTCATACTTGGATCCTGCATCCCCCACAAAACAACGCCGGGGAGCCTAAAATCCCCGGCGTTGTAGAGAGGCTAGCGATCGCTGTCGCGAACCAGGTCGATGGGGCAAACATCGGCTCCAGACAGCGGTGGGTTGCCGTAGCCCATGTAGCGAAGTGGCCCGGTTGGTGCATCGGCAGGATCGCTGTCATCCTGCAACTCATCATCTAGAGCGGCCAGATAGTCATGAGCGGCCATACAGGCGTCGTCCCGAGAATCATCATCATTCCAGCGATCGCTCATTCGACGAGCCGCTTCGGTGATGGAAGCATCAGGGTAATGACGGCGGAGCCAGCGCTCCCAGTTTCTGAACTGTCGGTCATCGTCATCCATCATTTCCATCACCATCAACCGAAAGGCCGCAAACTGTCGGCTGCTGTCATATACACTGCCAGGAGTGAACTCCGGGACATCATCGTTGAGCGAATCATCTTCAATGACTTGGCGATAGAGGTCAGCAGCGCGATCGCCATCTCCTTGTTCCAACCGATAATTGGCTTCATACAGCAGATGGAAGCGATAGTCACTGGGATCCCAACGGATATCGTCCAGAATCATGGCGCTGCCATCCCACGCCCAAATCTCTGTACGGATGCGTTGAATCCCGGCTCCAGCACTGCCATATGTGCCACCACGAATGAGCAGATCAGGGCGTCGATCCCCAGTTTCATCGGTCGCCGCTTCCACCTCAGCGTAGGGCATCACCACCGACATGCCGTCGGTGTCGAACGATGGAGCCTGGGAAATGAGGGAGCGAATAGCTCCATCCTGATAACTGAGGACGGTATAACTTTGGACGCAAGTGTGGGCACCGCAAATCTGACGTTGTAGCAACAGTTCGGGTTCGCGATCGCCCGTGTAATCCTGAAACGCAATCACCTGAGGCGCCGTTAGGTCAAAATCTTGGGAGAGGGGAATGGGATCCGCCTGCGTTCCCAGGCGGAAATAATCTTCTGGCTCAAGGTAGCGGTAAAGCAGCGCTTCACCGATGATCCAAAAATCACCCGAACTCCCCCATGATTTGGGATTTGGATCGAAGCTTAGGCTCAAAAGCCACTCATCCTGCCCATCACCGTCCACATCAAGCAGCTGAAAATCTTCGGGACTGTTGACCCAGCTTGCGGCTTGCAGCTCTCGTTGTACTTGATCTGGGTTTGTTCCTTCTTGCCATTGGTCTTCGAGCCAAGTGATTAGATCCTCGGTGGGAACCCACTGTTGGACAAGGTCAGGATCGAGGGATTGGAGATCTTGACGGTCTAGCCAGTCTTGCAATTCGACATCAGCCATTCGGCGAGGAATGCCATTGCTGTTCGTTGGAGGTGTATGGCTACTGAGGCGCACGTCTGTCGCATCCTCATTGATATGAAAGACCCAGGTGGGCGTATCGTTCGGCATTACGACTGACCGTTGGATGACGGCTCGCCAGCCCCAAATGGCGATTTCCTGGCATCCCTGATTGGGCGGTGGGGTGATGCCCATGCATCCATCCCAGACTTGGGATTCGGAAGAAACGACGCGTAGCTCATTGACGGGGATGTTGAGTTGACGACTCACCTCAGACAAGAGGCGATCGCGCAGCGAGGAGGGGATTTCCGTTGAGGTGCTGGCGGCCAGCCGGATGGTGTTTCCGGTTTCGTCGGCATGGTAGACCCAGTTTTGCCCTCCATCCGTCACTTCTAACTGCCAGCCTTCCACCATCGTTTGCAGGCATAGCTCGGCAGGGCCTCCCAGTCCCAGGCAACTGTCCGTCCAAGTTTCGCTGTCATAGCTTAGAATCGACAACTCACCGACGGGGATATCGAGTTGGCGCGCGATTTCGCGCAGCAGGCGATCGCGCACGGAGGGCGGAATTTCGTTAGATGGGCCATCGGGGCCATCGGGGCCATCGGGGCTATCGGGTGTATTTTCGGCCAACCGGATGGTATCTCCGGTTTCATCGGTGTGATAGGTCCAGCTTTGGTCTCCGTCGGTCACCTCTAACTTCCAGCCTTCCACTATGGCTTGCAAACACAGTTCGGCAGGGCCGCCCAGCCCTAGGCAACCGTCGGTCCAGGTTTCGCTGGTGTAACTCAGAACATGCAGGCGATCGAAGGAAATATCCAGATCACGAGAGGCTGTGCGCCGTACCTGATTGACTAAGGTGTTCGAGGGAAACCGTCGATTCTGGGCGATCGCGGTAGACGACTGAGTGGGGGGATTGGGATTAGGGGCGATCGCACCCAACACCGATGAAGCGCTGGTTCCCACCAACGTGAGGGACAGCATGAGACTGGACGCAAGAAAGCGGTGGGCTACAGGAAATCCACGGCGTGCCATCGTTACAATTCCTTTCAACGAGTAGTGTGTGAATGAATCAAAATTTGTTGACTCGAAGGTGTGGAGCTAATGGGGGCATGGTGTTTAACAACACTTTCAACGTAACGAGAGGGGTTGAAGGTTTTCACTCTGGTTACAGATTCAGATACGTTTCCATCCCTGAAGGACGTATCCATTTCACAACCACACATCTAAGCATTGTTCGTCCTGATATTACGCGTAGAAATAGCCACTTAGGCTTCATCTAATCGCCTAAGAGGTTGCCCGAAAAGGTTAGAGTCATGTTCGATTGTTTGCGCACCGCATGGGAAGAATCCACGGTTCACGAGAAGGCTGACGGTTATAGCGACAACCGACGCGCTTGAGAATCGGCAGTACCGTTTCTTGCAGCCCTTACTCCCTTTATAATGAGGGCTGAAAACATTACCCCACCTGGCAACCGTGACTCTGACACCCATTTCTCCATCAAACCCGCAGCCCACGACGCTTCAACGCCCCGATGCACAGGGGCGGTTTGGGCAGTTTGGTGGTAAATATGTTCCCGAAACATTGATGCCAGCTTTGGCCGAGCTGGAAACAGCCTTCTACCACTACCAAAAGCAGGCGGACTTCCAGGCGGAGTATCAAAATCTATTGCGGGACTATGTGGGGCGTCCCAGTCCGCTGTACTTTGCCGAACGGTTGACCCAGCACTATGCCCGACCCGATGGCACCGGGGTGCAGATTTATCTGAAGCGCGAAGACCTCAACCACACCGGAGCGCACAAGATTAACAACGCCATCGGCCAAGTTTTGCTGGCGACGCGGATGGGGAAGAAGCGGATCATTGCGGAAACGGGAGCCGGACAGCATGGCGTGGCAACGGCAACGGTTTGTGCTCGCTTTGGGCTCGATTGCGTCATCTACATGGGCGTCCATGACATGGAGCGGCAGGCGCTGAATGTATTTCGGATGCGGCTGATGGGGGCAGAAGTGCGTCCTGTGGAAGCGGGAACAGGCACCCTCAAGGATGCCACCTCAGAAGCCATTCGAGACTGGGTCACCAATGTGGAAACGACTCACTATATCCTCGGCTCTGTGGCTGGTCCCCACCCATATCCCATGCTGGTGCGCGATTTCCATACCGTGATTGGGGAAGAAACCCGCGCCCAGTGTCAGGAAAAATGGGGCGGCTTACCCGATATTCTGCTGGCCTGCGTGGGCGGCGGCTCCAATGCCATGGGCCTGTTCCATGAGTTTGTGAATGATGCCTCGGTGCGGCTCATTGGCGTCGAAGCCGGGGGCGAAGGGCTGCAATCGGAGAAACATGCGGCAACCTTAACCCGTGGCCGAGTGGGTGTATTGCATGGAGCCATGAGCTACTTGCTACAAGACCAGGATGGACAGGTCGTGGAACCCCATTCCATCAGCGCAGGCTTGGATTATCCCGGTGTTGGCCCAGAGCATAGCTTCCTCAAAGATCAGGCACGCGCCGAGTACTACAGCGTGACGGATCAAGAAGCCCTGGATGCCTTTCAGCGCCTCTCCCAGCTAGAGGGCATCATTCCAGCATTGGAAACCGCCCATGCGATCGCCTACCTAGAAACCCTCTGCCCCCAACTCGACGGCAGCCCTCGCCTTGTCATCAACTGCTCCGGTCGCGGCGACAAGGATGTGCAAACCGCCGCGAAACATCTCGACCTTTAATGCGTCGTGGAATGCCAGCGTTTAAGTTGAGGAGACCCCATGATGAAACGATTGGGCATAAGCCACTTGGGCATTGCCGTCCTACTCAGTAGCCTATTCAGTGCCGTGCAAGCTTGTGAAGTAAACTCGGCTATCGCTCCAACATCCACCCCTCAGCCAGCCTCACCAGAACTGGCTCAAGCCGAGTCAGCGATCGATATCAGGGTGGATCCCATGGAAGTAGCTGTGCTCGAGCAAATCAATGCTCACCGCCAATCCATCGGCCTCACTCCCCTAGAACCCAACCCAGTCATCATCGCCCAAGCGCGAGAGCATAGCCAGCGCATGGCATCCGAGAGCGATCTCAATCATGATGGGTTTTCCGACCGAGTTGCGGCGATCGCCTCCACCCTCAGCTACAGCAGCGCCGGAGAAAACGTCGCCAGCAACCAAGGCTTCTCCGATCCAGTCGCCCAAGCCGTAGAAGGCTGGCTCAACAGCACCGGCCATCGAGATAACATCGAAGGCAACTTCAACACAACAGGTATTGGCGTTGCCCAAGCCGCCGATGGAAGCTACTACTTCACCCAGATTTTCATCCAGACCCGCTAACCCCTGATCTCAGCATTCAGTGATTAGACATTTTCCGTGCGCGGTGCGCACGGAAAATCCATCATTAGACCCGCTAAACCTTGGGCAAAGCGTTCAATGAAACATTAACTGGATGCCTCCCACAGATGCGAAGCGGCTCAACGCCCCCATCAGAAGACCCTTGCTGAAGGGGGTCTGGGGAAGCTTCGTTCCCCCAGTCAGGGGGTTTGGGGGGCGACGCGCCCCCAAGCCAGGTTTCAAACCACCAACCACCAACCTCAGCCAACCCAACCCTCGACCAGAAACAGCCAACCCCACCAACCCTCAACATCCAACTTTTGGCGTTGCTGATTCCGGGTATGAAAGCCGTGGTGTATGCTCAAAACTTTGTTTCGATTCATACCGCTATTCAGCAACGCTCAACTTTTCAGTATCTATCACTGTCTCGACTGCTAGGCTTAAAACCAAAGGTTCTGCAGAACCAGCATTGTAGGCAGATTGGCGAAAGATATGGCTGTAGCAGATTTTCAAGTGTGCGATCGCGACCTCACCGATGAGGTACTCGCCGAGTTTCTAGACGCAGAGGCGATCGCCGCCGACACCGAAACCATGGGTTTGCTCCCCCACCGCGATCGCCTCTGTTTGGTGCAGTTGTGCGATCCTCTAGGCAATCTCGCCGTCGTGCGCATCGAACGGGGACAAACCACCGCCCCTAATCTCAAAAAGCTGATGGAAGCCCCCGGCATTACCAAAGTCTTTCACTTTGCCCGCTTCGACCTGGCAACCCTGAAACGACATCTCGGAATCGCCACCAACCCCACCTTTTGTACCAAAATCGCCAGCAAACTTGCCCGCACTTACACCCCCAGACATGGGCTCAAAGATCTAGTGATGGAGCTAGAGCGCGTTGAACTCGACAAAAGCTCCCAATGCTCTGATTGGGGCAATGCCGCCAACCTTTCTGACGAGCAACTGCGCTATGCCGCCAACGATGTGCGGTATTTGCTGGGCGTTCGCCAAAAGCTGATCGAAATGCTAGAGCGAGAGGAGCGATTAGATCTGGCCTATCGCTGTTTCGATTGCCTGCCAACCTTTGTTGACCTAGATTTGATGCAATACTCTTCAAGCATCTTTGAACATTGAGTCTGCACGAGGCCCCACGGGTTTACTCAAGCGCGTAGCGCATATCCAAAATCCGCAACCGACAAGCCAACGCAGAAAATTATCAGGACTTATGCATTTTGTTGATGGTGTATCCGCATCCACACCATCAACGAATTCACTCAGGATGATGCAAGTTTTGTGTCAGTCCTGTTTATCTTTGGACAATTGTTCGGTAATGGAAAAAAATCTGAAGCCATGTTTTGTTTTTCCGGAATCCAATAGCAATTTCTAGAAAGGGTTAGCGACAAAAGCGAATTGTCCCAGGCAAACGGGCTCTAGCTGTGACTTTAAGCGATTTCTGCCAAAGCACCACATTGCTAGGATCCACCTTTGATACGGCTGAGTGAAACCCCTATGAACGCGGCAGTTTATGCAGACGATCTCCAGAGCCTGCAAGCTATCTTGCATGATTGGTTGGAAGACACCCCCCTCGATGTTTACTGTGCCTCTAAGGCAGGAGCATTAACGGTACTAGGACAGCATTCTGCCGAGTTGCGATTGGAAGCGAGTGACCTGTTGCGGCATCTGGAGCGACGTATCCAAGCCCTACAACTTCGCTTTGTCCAACAAACGCGGCTATATCTCCGGGTTGCAGGCGAACCTCGTCCCTACGCTCAGCGATTTTTTTTGATTCAACCGCCACCGCCACCCCTTACAAAAGCATCCAGGGCGAGGGTTCAGGATCTTGCGCCCCTTGCAAGCACGCGTCAGCAAGCGACGAGTGCAGAATTTTGGGCAGTATCCGATGGCGAATTAGATACTCTGGTCAACGAATTGGTTGGCGATTTTGAGGTGATGCCATTTCAGCCTGTGCCTGCGTCGGAGGCGATCGCCCTCTCAACGCCTCTAACGTTAGTGACGGAGCAAGGCGGAGCCAGCGATGCTGTGTCGCTGCATGAAGATGTTCCAGCGACTGTCTTCGACGTCGGTGCAACCGACGCCACAGTTTCTACCCCCATCGATCTGAATGCCTTTGTGGCCGATTCGGATGGGCTAGAGTCATTCGATCCAGACCTGTCAAATGTGGATCCATTTGCTCTAGATGACATCGATCTGGACGCAGATGGGGGTTCGTCGCAATCCCTGAGCCTCATTTTGTGGGAAGGGGAGCCGGATAGCCTGCAGGATCCGGCGCAGATGGCTGAAATGGCAGAGAATTTGCAGCCACCAATAGCTGCAGCTCCACATTCCGAAACGCCAGAGACCGAAAAGGTTAGGGTTTCCTCTCGTGCGGTATGGATGGGTGGGGCGATCGCCCTGGGCTTCGTCGGCAGTGTCTATGGCGTGAGTCGTCCCTGTGTGGTCGGCAATTGCCCGGAATTGCAAACGGCGCAAGACCTGGAGCAGGCCGCCGTACAACAGGCGGAAACAGCCGAGGATGTTGACGGTTTGACAGAAGCGCAGGGGCAGTTGCACCAGGCGATCGCCACCCTGGAAACCATCCCCAATTGGTCGCGGCGAGCCGGTCGGGCACAGGAGCAGCAGCAAGCCTATGAAGCCCATGCCGTGACCCTGGAAACCCTGACCGAGGTGGCGCAGGTGGCGCAAACCGCTCGCGATCACAGCCAGGGCGCGCCCCTGAGTATCGACAGTTGGACCCGCATCATCGCCCCACTCGAAACCGCCATCAACCGTCTTGATGGGATGTCTCCGACCAATCCCTTCTATGCTTCGGTGCAACAGCAACAGCAGCTTTACGAGGCTCAACTCTCCGGCTATCTGCGGCAGCGGGACATGGAGCAAGCCGCCCAGGAAATCCTCAGCATGGCGCGGCAGGGAGTTGAAATGGCCGAAGCCCGACAGCAAATTGCCCAGTCAAAGGAGCAATGGCAACTGGTGCGCATCACTTGGCAGGTGGTGGTAAATCGGCTAAACGAAGTGCCAGCAAGCACCTATGCAATGATTGAGGCGGAACGCTTGCTTCAAACCTATGAACCTCGCTTGGAGGGCGCGATCGCCCAGCTGCAGCGAGAAACGACCGCTGCCGAACGGCTGACGAAGGCCACAGAATATGCGCAACAGGCGGAGGCATCTGCTGAGCAATTCAACTGGCAGGGGGCGATCGCCGCTTGGACCAATGCGATTCGCGAAACAGAGCAAATTCCACCCGGAACCGCCCAAGTGAGTGAGGGAGAAACCCTGGCACGGCGCTATCAAAATGCGATCGACGACGCCCAGGAAAACCTGGATAACTACCTCGCCGTTTCCCTGGAAATCGATCGCGCCTGCAATGGAGAGTTTCGCAAATGCCGTCTGTTGACGGTCAGCGATGAGATTCGGATCCAGCTCTCAGCCAATTACCTGGAAGCGATCGCCGCCGCACGCAACTCGGGCAGCCGGGATCTGCAAGCTGTTGTCACCGAACACCAACTGGAACTGCGCCGCACCTTACAGGAGTTAGCCGCGCGCTTCCATCTCCCCATCGAAGTTTATGACAACGACAGTAGGATGCTCGATCGCCATCTTCCCAATGCCAGCACCTTGTGAAAGGAGTGATATCAAATCTGGTGGAAGAACCCAACCATCGTTTGTGCCCGTTGATTTGCAGCGGGCACAAACGATGGTTGAGGTTGAGCATGGCCTACCGGACGATCGCTCGATCAGACAGGATCGAACGGGAAGCCTAGCTCAGTAAAATGAAAGCTGTTTCCTCTGGCTGTTTCCATGCCTGCTCCATCGCCTCAGTTACCCGATCGCCCCCACCTCAGCGCTGTTTCGAAAGATATTGGCCTCTATAGCCAGCACCAAGCGGCAGAGCATTGGTTAAAGCAGACTGTGGGGAAAAATGCACAATTTGCTTGCGTTTTAGGGTTTACAGAAACAGGACTGATTCCTGGTATCTCGGCGGCAGGCGCAACACCAGCGGATCGGCAGTTTACAGCGATCGCCGATGCCGAATTCCTGATGCAGGGTGCCCAGGTAGAACCCGCTTTCCCTTTGCCGCCTCTGATGGCGGGCGCTTCCCCCGTATTGATTTCCCGTGCGGTTATCGAAGCACTGGAATTTCCCACCACGCTGTTTAATGCTGGACTCCCGCAGCCACCGACGGTGCCTGCTATTGATCTGGGTGGAATGCCCGCGCGGTGTGTCAGCACTGGACAGGCGCTCGATCGCACGACGGTCGAGCACTTATTGGCGATTGGGTTGCATTGGGGCACAACGCTGGCCCAGCGCCATCCCGACCACTGGTTGATGTTGGGCGAATGTGTGGTTGGTGGTACGACAACGGCCCTTGCTTTGCTGATTGGGCTGGGTTGGGATGCCCGCGATCGCATCAACAGTAGCCATCCAACCTGTAATCATGGACAGAAATGGGCGATCGTCTCTCAGGGTCTAATTCAAGCAAAACTCTCGACTCCTGCCGACCCGCTCACAGTGGTTGCAGCGGTGGGCGATCCTATGCAGATTGCGGTAGCGGGAATGGCGATCGCCGCGAGCCGACGGTGCCCCGTTTTACTGGCGGGGGGAACCCAGATGCTCGCCGTTCATGCGCTGATGCAAAGGCTGCGTCAGCATCATGCGCTGGATTGGGACATGACCCGAGTGGTAGTGGGCACGACCCGTTGGGTGGCCGAAGACCCGACAGGAGACACCGTTGGGCTGGCTAAAGTATTGCAGGCTCCATTGCTGGCGACGCAACTGAGCTTTGCTACGGCTCAGGCGGAAGCGTTACGCGCCTATGAGCAGGGCTTTGTCAAAGAAGGAGTAGGTGCAGGAGGCTGTGCGATCGCCGCTCACCTTCTGGGCAAAACGGGCTCCTGGCTCTGCACTCATACCGAAGGACTGCTAGATGAAAGGCGACGTTTGGAACGCCGCCTTGTCAGGTGAGTGATGTTGTATTCATAATCGTGACCTAAAAACAGACAAACCACCGTTTCAACAGGTGTGTAAGCAGCTAAGCCTGGACTCAGAGGTGAGCATGGCTGGCTACTTAGGATCCTGTTTTATTGCTGAGTGATCGAACTGTTCCTACAGGGAAGACGGCTCACCTTGTATCCGATTTGAAAGTAATTGCTCTTCTAAAGACGCAATCCGATTGTATGCAGCCGTTAATTGAGCGGTTAGGCGTTGAACCTGGACATCCGAGGAGAGCGCCTGGTGATCGGCAGAATATCCTTCGGTATCAACGAGTTCGACATCCGCGAGAATGTCTTTGTGTGTAATCTCAGTTTCTAAGACGCTTTGGTGATGGTCAGAGGGATGTCCCACCATTGCATCCAGCGCAGTCGAGCGATGTGACTCGAGTTCTGCTGAGAGCTGTTGAACTTTTTCCGCAGAAATCTTGTCACTCAGTTGCTCAATCAACTCTTTCAGTGCATCAATCTTTGCGCTTAAATCAGCAATTTGCTGATGTAGTGAATTCATGCGGTGCTCAACTCCCTTCCCTTTTATATTCCATTCCATATTAGAGAGCGATACCTCTATATGGCAGTTTATTCCTGAATCATTTAACGTTTCCCTGGCTGCTCACATTTTGCCTGAGAAATTAGGTCAAGCTGAAGCATTAAGAGCGATTCATTTTCTTCTCAGAATTGCTTCAATACCCATACCGGTCTATCTTTCAAGCCCTTCAGTAATGATGCTGGCACCCAATGAGTCATGTACTCTGCAATCAGCTTTATTGGTAAAGCCTTCGGAATCTTTTCCATAAAAATATTTTCAGGAATTATAAACTACTTCTAACGACTGAGTTTTTAGCCTTTCTAATCTTCCTTGCATCTATCAAAAAGAAGATTCTGCCACCAAATAGAATCGCTCGATGCATTGGTTTGCTGTGTGCTTGTCTGGTTCCAAAGGACTATTGAGGAAATGGAAAATCAATCATTTATCTTCGCGAATAAAAAGACGAATAACAAAGCATAGAGCGAATATTAGAACTTCATAAAAGTATTCTTGCTTCTCATTTTTCCAATGACGCTAGAGGTAACGTCTCTCAATATCTAGCAATAGACGAAAACATGTTTTTACATTCGTCGTGTTTATCGCAACATTTTTGGCGATTTTCTTCGTGCTGGTGTCAATGTGTCTTCTGATAACGTCAATGCCTGTGTCTTGCGGCCAGAAAAATCTGGGAGATTTTGCTTCGTAGTCGCTGCCTGGTGGAGACAGATTGACTCAATTCTGAGTATCGGACAAAAAACAAGAATCCCCGATTTTGGTTCTTATCCGGTACTTAGGGCAATTCGATACTGGTTGTTAGATGCGATGTGGAGATTTCGTTTTGAGGTTAGTTGAGTGGAGATTTTGTTTCGAGACTTGAAGCGACTCTGAGGAGACAAAGATGCCGCCAAGCAACATCTCATTGCTACGATGGCTGAGGCAGTCGTCAGTGATGTTGATAGATCGGCGGGCTGCTTGAATCGACACAATCGAGATCTCAGTAATTCGAGACGAGAGATAGGGCAACAATGAAACGGCGATCGCTTCTGGTGGGTTCTGGGGCACTGTTGCTGGCATCGGCATTGAGCGGATGCCAGGGGAATCGGCTGCCTATGCTGCCGGTGGCGCTGCTCGACGGGTCGGTTCCACCCATTCTGTTGAGCGAGTTACAAGAGCAGTTGACCGAACAGGTCAGGTTGCGGGTGTTTCCCCTCGAAACCCTGAGCAGAATTTATGACCTGCTGGAGCGAGGCGGTGTGCCAAGGGTTTCCTTCATCCGCCGTTTGTTTCAATGGCAAGCACCCGTGCCCAGCCAGGTGGCAACCCTGGGAGATGCCTGGTTGACCTCTGCCATTCGCAAAAATCTGATTACGCCCATTGATCCCGAGGCGCTCGACGGCTGGGATCAGTTGCCCGAGTTATGGCGATCGCTGGTGCAGCGAGACGAGCAAGGCATGATGGCAGAAGATGGCTCCGTCTGGGGTGCCCCCTATCGCTGGGGAATGCTGGCGATCGTCTATCGCAAAGACCGCTTCCCTGATGAGCGCCCTACCGATTGGGAGGTGTTGTGGCGCGATGACCTGGCCCGACGCATTGCGCTGCCCGACAGTGCCCGCGCTGTAATTGGCCTGACGCTGAAGTATCAGGGCTATTCAGCCAATGCCCCTGATATCGATCGCCTTTCCGGTATGCAAGATGCCCTGGCTGCGCTGCATCAGCAAGTCCGCCTCTACAGTTCAGATGCCTATCTGCAACCTCTCGTTCTGGGAGATGTTTCGCTAGCCGTTGGCTGGACGACGGACATCCTGCCTGTTCTTAAACGCGATCCCCGTTTGGCGGCGGTCATTCCAGCGTCAGGCACATTATTAACAGCGGATCTCTGGGTCAAGCCCAATACTGAGCCAACCCCTATGCCCGAGGAGGTATTGCAGAACTGGATCGAGTTTTTCTGGCGACCCGTCAATGCTGTTCGGCTGTCGCTACTCAGCCCAGTCGCCTCACCAGTGGTTGTGAATCGGCGCGACGGTTTGCCGGATAGTCTGCGCTCCAACTCTTTGCTGTTGCCTATTTCAAGTATTTTGGACGAGAGTGAGTTTTTGCTGCCCCTAGAGCCCGCTACCGCCGAAATCTACTCGAATCAGTGGCAGACGATGCGTTCTGAGAATCCATAGTATCCGGTAATGATGTGCCCCCAGCCCAATTGAGGAATAACTCACAGCGCCCTTCCAACTGAACAGTAGTGCCAGTGCCTTGATAGTCGCATAGATAGGCCGCTAGCAGATCGTTGCGGCGATCGTACACACGGGTGATATAGCCGTAGTCTTGAGCGGATGTACCGAACTGGTTGACGAAGGCATAGCGTTCGATGGGTTGATAGATATTCCATACCTGCTCGTTGACCATCAAGTCGACCCGTGGCGGTAAACCATCCTCAGCGGGAAATGCGGCCCAGTTTTCCAGGAGGCGACCGCCAAACTGCTCATCTACCCACCACAAACTTGGCATGGTGAGCCCCACCTGCGAAACATCGGAGGAAGTGATGACATGAGGGTACGCCTCCCCATTGTTAGGCTCAAATACGTCTGGCTGCAGCGGATCCATCAACAGGAGTAGCAACCGTAATTGTGAAGGTGCGCCCTCTTCAGCCAATGCCGGCAGGGCAACCAAAAGGCAACTACTGCCAATCATCACTTGTATGAATACCTTTCTGAGAACGGATCCCAGACCTTGCGCTCCCCTGTGCTTTCCCATCCTTGTCGATTGATTCATCGATTGTTCCTGCCTGACGTGCTGAACATGAGGTATTTGCACCACTGCTCTCACCACAAAAACGCTCTCACTCCAGTCTTAACCCACTTTTGACGCTCAGACAATTCCGTTTCAAAAACGGTATCCACAACGGTTGGATATTGCCTAAATCAGTTTGGACTTACGTATTTTGTTGATGGTGTGGTCACGTCGCACAAAATTGACGAATTTACTCAGGATGACGCAAGTCTTGCGTCATTCCTGGCAGTCATACCCACCAAGGATTCAGGTGAGCGGGTCAGGCTGCCGTCTGTCCCCTGAGTACATCACAAAACCCAGAAACCCCTTGATTGTGTGTAGCGCGGGCACCGCCCGCGCTACACACAATCAAGGGGTTTAGCTGGGGTTCGATTTTTTGTCCTGCACTTAGGTCGGTCATAGATGCGAGCCGCTGTGTTCTGAATTACAAAGAATCTATTATGCATTGCCCCACGCTAGCTCCCTCAAAAGGCAAAATAGGGGGAGTATCCTCATCCTTTCGTCATGGTTCCTATCTTTGCAACGGCGCTCGATCGCCTGACGGATCACATTGCCCGCTACAAACATCGAGTGGATTACTTGGCTATTCGACTCGAAGAATCCGATAGTACCGATATTTTGCTGCGTCGAGGCAAGGTCGAAACCCTCAGCGAAGCGCTGTCGGTCGGTGGACAGGTGCGAGCTTGCTATCGGGGCGGTTGGGGTTTTGCCAGCTTCAACAACCTGGAAGATTTGGCTGCACAAATTGAGGAGGCGATCGCCGCCGCTCGGCTCGTGGGCGATGACATCACTGAGCTGGCCGACATCCCCATCATTCAGGACCGTCTTCCGCTCCATCTCTCGGGTTCCGCTCCTCGGGACATCTCTCTCAGTCGCAAGAAAGATCTCTGTGCCCATTATGCTGAGCTGCTCCGTAGCTTGGATGATCGCATCACCACTACCTCCGTTCGCTACAACGATTGCACCCAGCACATTCTGTTTGCCACCTCCGAAGGGACGCTGATTGATCAGGCTTGGGTGGATATGGAGATGCGGTTTGCGGCCACGGCGCGCAATGGCGAAACGGTGCAAACGGGGCGAGAAACAACGGGCTCCCGTCGTGCCTACGAAGAGCTGGAGCAACTTGACAAGCAGGTTCAATATGCCGCAGAGCGGGCGGTCAACGCCCTCGACCTGCCTCCCGTTAAGGGCAATGTTTATACCGTGGTGATCGACCCCATTCTGACGGGGCTGTTTGTCCATGAAGCGTTTGGACATCTTTCCGAAGCCGACATGATCTACGAAAACCCCGATCTGATGGAAGTGATGACCCTGGGGCGCAAATTTGGGCCTGAGGAGTTGCAGATTTTTGATGGGGCTGCGCCGGAGGGGCATCGAGGGAGCTATACCTACGATGACGAAGGCACACCTGCCAGCACGACGCAGTTGATTCACGATGGCGTCTTAGTGGGGCGACTCCATTCCCGAGAAACCGCCGGGAAGTTAGCGGAAAACGCGACCGGGAATGCCCGCTGCCTGAGCTACCAGTTTCCTCCCTTGGTGCGGATGACGAATACCTGGATTGAGCGGGGCAAGACGCCCGTAGACCAGTTGTTTGATGGCATTGAGGAAGGGGTGTATGCCCGCCACTGGCTGGGAGGCATGACCAATGGCGAAATGTTCACCTTCACGGCTGGGGAAGGGTGGATGATTCGCCAAGGCAAGCTAGCAGAACCAGTGCGCGATCTCACTCTCTCTGGTAATGTGTTCCAGACCCTGGGAGATATTGAGGCGATCGGCGATGACTTCCTTTGGGATGAGTCGGGCGGCTGTGGTAAAGGCGGTCAGAGTGGAATGCCTGTGGGTTGTGGTGGCCCCAGCCTCCGTATTCGCAATGTTGTCGTTGGCGGAGAGGCAACCGAGGACTAATGGACGATTCGCAATGCCGCTGTGCGTGGGTGACGGACGACCCCCTCTACATTGCCTACCACGATGAGGAATGGGGCGTCCCGCTGCATGATGATCAACGCTTATTTGAGTTTCTCATTCTAGAAGGGGCGCAGGCAGGCTTGAGCTGGCTGACGGTGCTGCGGAAGCGGGACGGTTATCGCGAGGCCTTTGACAACTTTGATGCAGAACAGATCGCGGCCTACAACGATGAGAGAATCGCCACACTTCTGACCAACCCCAATATCGTTCGTAATCGCCTCAAAGTCGAAGCAGCGATCAAAAATGCCCAGGCGGTTTTAGCCATCCGCCAGGAATTTGGCAGTCTGGATACGTATCTCTGGCGCTTTGTGAACAATCAGCCGACGATCAATGCCTGGAAAACCCTGGAAGAGGTTCCTGTTTCCACGTCAGAATCGCAGGCCATGAGCAAAGACCTCAAGAAACGGGGATGCAATTTTGTTGGCCCCACCATTTGCTATGCCTTCATGCAAGCGTGTGGCTTGGTGAATGACCACACGACAGACTGCTTTCGCTATGCCGAACTAGCTTTGGCTGAGGGCTAGTCTGTAGGAAAGAGTCCATTCCAGCCATCGAGTTTCTTTCCAAAGTTTTCATCCCAATGCTATGACAACCAAAACCCGATCATTGTTTGCAGCCCTCATGCTGGGAAGGTTGCAAATAACGATTGGTAGCGGGTTCTTAGAACAGTCGGATTAGGTTCCAGCCGATTTCTGCATGGCTTGGAGATAGGCGTCGCTGCCCATCGTTTCTAGCCGCTCTTGTTTGGCCAAAACAGAGTCTCGCAGAGATTCGCGATAGTGCTGCACCTGCGCGAGAAGTTCTGGATCGTGGGTCGCGAGGATTTGGACGGCAAGAAGTCCGGCGTTGCGAGCATTCCCGATCGCCACGGTTGCGACAGGAATCCCCGCAGGCATTTGCACAATGGAATAGAGGGAATCGACTCCCTGCAACTGGCGACTGGAAACCGGGACACCGATGACGGGGAGGGGTGAAATTGCTGCAACCATACCTGGCAGATGGGCAGCTCCTCCCGCTCCCGCAATAATTACTTGGATTCCCCGTTGGTGAGCCGTTTCCGCATACTCCACCATGCGATGAGGGGTGCGATGGGCTGAGACGATCGCCACTTCATGGGCCACTTGAAAGTCTTGGCAGACAGCGATCGCCCCCTGCATGGTCGGCAGATCGGAGTCGCTGCCCATGATGATGCCAATACGCGGCTGAGTCATAATCGATGCAAACCAGCCGAACCCTTAGTTTTCGTCCATTGCCGCAAAGACCATGGCACAGAAAGCGAAGGCAAACACCATCGGCATGGGGTTTTGCAGCCACACACCTGTGGTGAGGGCGAGCGCCGCCACGCTCCAAACGATCGCAAACCAGAGACGTTCCGCAGGGCTTGCCCCTTTTTCTGCCTTCAGCAGTTGCAACTCATCGGCTGGGATGGGCAATGGCATCACTGCTTGTGGGGGAAATGCCCAATACTCATCGCATTGCCGAAAGGGTTCGCTCCAGTTGTTGACGCGACACCATTCTTGAATCCATGACATGCAGTATTTATTCATTGCCAATTTCATAGTTGTCTCCGGACACAGCAGGTCAGACATCTCATGTCTGTAAAGACTTGCCAGCTCAGGTTGTCTGGCTCAAAACATGCGTGCGACAAAACTCTCTAACAGCATTCTTTTCCTTATCGGTTCAAGGACTCACGCAGAATGCTGATCTCGAACAGGTAGGTAAAAACCTTGAGCAAAAACTTTTCAGAGATACCGACGACCGCCTTTAAGAACTGCGGTTGACAATCGCTGTTAGATTGCCATTACTTATGAACCGTATCAAATAAACTAAGGAGTCTTCTCGGGCTAGACATTATTTGTTACGTTACAAAGGTTTATCAGGGCGTGAAACCCCCTTCTTCCATGGCTTTGATAGTGATTTTGCGATTGTCTCAGAATATTGCAGTGTCTTAAGGCATGTTCCAGGATCTGCGCTCTAAGCCTTGCCAATTCGTCCGGTTAGTGGTGAGCTAGCACTCGCATTCCCTTGAACGGGAATGCGCCCAGCGAGATAGGCGAGGCGTCCGGCAACGGTTGCCATGCCCATCGCCTGTGCCATCGCGACGGGATTGTGGGCTTTGGCGATCGCCGTATTAATCAGCAATGCATCGGCTCCCATTTCCATGGCCTGAGCGGCTTCACTGGGTGTGCCGATCCCCGCATCCACGACCACTGGAACCTTCGCATTTTCGATGATGATCTGGATATTGGCAGTATTGCGAATCCCTTGCCCAGACCCGATGGGCGAACCCAGAGGCATGACAGTGGCGCAGCCTACATCCTCCAGCCGCTTGGCCAACAACGGATCGGCGTTGATATAGGGCAGTACCGCAAAGCCTTCTTTGACCAATGTTTCTGCTGCTTCCAGAGTGCCAATGGGGTCCGGCAGCAAATATTGAGTATCGGGGATCACTTCTAGCTTGACGAAGTTGTTGTCCTCTTGCCCCAGCAGTTTGGCCATTTCGCGACCCAGTCGCGCAACCCGAATGGCTTCCTCGGCGGTCTGGCAGCCAGCGGTGTTGGGCAGCATCCAGATCCTCGACCAGTCTAGGGCTTCCGCCAACCCCTCATGTCCCGGCGCTTTGGTCTGGACGCGGCGCACAGCAACCGTCACGATTTCGCATCCACTGGCGGCGACACTCTGCTGCATCACCTCAAAGTTGTCATACTTCCCGGTGCCCGTCATCAGCCGAGAGTGGAAGGTTTGTCCGGCGATGATTAGAGGGCGATCGCTCGATCGTGCAACTGTTAAGTCTGTCTGGGTAGGGGTGGCAGAGGGTAGGGTGGAGGGCTGAGACATAGATTTCGGTGAGGAATAGGAGGAAGGAGCAGGCGAAGCGGTTGCAGGCGAAGGAACCATCGGAGACAGAAAGCGCTCCCAGGAGAAATGCGGTAAGAGGGGATCGGTTTCGTGGGTGGTGACCAGATTAGCAATGAGGTGAGCGGTGATCGGCGCAAGCAGAATACCGTTGCGGTGGTGCCCGATAGCGAGAGATAGGTTGTTGTAGGGGCTGGCTCCCAGGATGGGGAACTGATCGGGCGTTGTAGGACGGAAGCCCCACCAGCATTCCTGAATGGGAAACTGGGCGATCGCCGGAAACAGCCGCATCGCCTTACTCAGTAGCTCTTGCAACCCAGCAGGGGTATTGTGAGGGGCAAAGCCAACGGCTTCGACGGTGGCTCCGACAATAATGCGCCCATCCCGGCGAGGGACGAGGTAAAGACCATCGGGGCCAAACAGCACCTGCTGTAAAGGGCGCTCAGCGGCGTCTACCATCGGAGCTGCGACAGAAATCATCTGCCCTTTCAGGGGCTGGACGGGGACGGGCAACAATGCCTGCGACCAGGCTCCCGTCGCTAGGATATAGTGCTGGGCCTGCCAGGTACCAGTGGGCGATCGCATCCCTACAACCTTCCCGTGGCGACGCTCTACATCCGTGACCGCTACCCCTTCGTGAATGGTGACACCTACGGATTCTGCCGCCGAACGCAGGGCACCGGTCAGCGCCCGGTTGTCCACTTGGCCTTCCTCTGGCAACCACCAACCTCCTAAGATGTCGGGGTTGAGCCCTGGCTGCGCCAGGTGAATCGCTGTCTGATCCAACCAGCGGCGGGCGGGTGTGCTGCTGTTGTTAGGGGTGTCGGAGGGCGCGTCATACACGGGAGCAAGAATGCCACATGCTTGATAGCCTATGTCGGTGCTACTCAGGTCTTCGATTTTGCGAACCCATTCTGGATAAGCCTCCAGACTTTGCAAGGACAAATCTCGCATAGGCCCAGGGGGTAGCGCTTCCGCTTGGGGCGCTAACATCCCAGCCGCTGCATGGGCAGCCGCTTGCCGAAAGTCGCGGCTCAGCACGGTCACCGATGTACCCCGCAGCTTTAGTTCGAGGGCGATCGCCAAACCCATGATGCCGCCGCCAACAATTAAAACCTCGTCTTCTGTGCGCATGGCTCCTCGCTGCCTTGCCGTCTGCATGATCCGCTCTTTCCACTCTAGGCTATCTCCAGGGCGCTCAGCCGATGAATCCCCTCCCGATCCGGTTGAAGAACCCAAATATCATTTGTGCCCGCTGCAACGCAGCGGGCACAAATGATATTTGGG
The DNA here is from genome assembly GCA_015207365.1 of Vacuolonema iberomarrocanum LEGE 07170. Classification (GTDB taxonomy): domain Bacteria; phylum Cyanobacteriota; class Cyanobacteriia; order Elainellales; family Elainellaceae; genus Vacuolonema; species Vacuolonema iberomarrocanum. Next base: position 60,055 of record JADEXA010000027.1, on the reverse strand, counting down.
TTTTATGGCTATTTAATTGGATTTGATATAACGCTAAGTTTCCAAGGGCGATCGCAGAGAAGCGTCCATCATCCTGGGCTAGTCAACGGCAACGGAATTTCTCCCAAGCTCTCAATGCCACGCATGGGGCGGCTTACCACATGGCCGGAACCCCACGGCGGGTGCGGTTGGTGCTACCCCCACCTGTGGTTTCTGTGAGACTTGTCTCATTCTCCACTGGTCCTGTTGTAGAAAAAGATGTACCCGATCCGACATTAGCAGGAGCGGTTTGAGTCGGGGAGGTTGTGGTTGTTTGAGGCACGGTTGTAGGGGTTGGCACTGTTGTACCAAAAGGGCTGCGCAGGACAGGCCCATTCTGCAAGTAAGGGGTGCCAATAATAAGTGCCAGAGCGACGAGAACACCAAAACCAATAACTCGCAACACTCCGGTTGCTAGTGTTCCCACCAACGTAGCCAACAAGCCAAACACAATTATGAACGCGAGAATGTCCATCAGATTCGTCATCGCACTCGCCCTTTCGACTCGGCTGTCCCCATCATCGCGCAGATACCACAGGATGTCAGAAGTTTTTCGGACTGACATCAGCATATTCACTCCCTTGGCATTCTTGTCTAGTTCTTTGGGTAGAGATGCAGAATAGAGATATGTCGCTAGTATCGATTCTCAGATAGCTTAGGCGTGCGATCGCCTTCAAAAATTTAGCTGCCTCAAATGATTTGTGAAAGCAAACGGCTATAGAGCAGGATGATGGCGAACGGTTCCATAAGAAATTGGATAAGCAATTCAAAACATTTCGGCTTAACAGGTGATTAGCAATGTCAACTGCGATCGCTATTTGAAACGTTCAAGAGAGAAATATATCCTTCATCAAAGAATGAACATGAAGCTCCCAGGCTATGTTTTATTTACATGACTCAGCAGCAGCGCAGCAACACTATGAAGTAGGTTGGGCTCCACTGATCAATTTTTGTGTTTGGGCACTTGAACAAGATGGAATGCAAGTTCCTCCATTTGTTCACCACCGTGATGGTCATCGACGATTGCAAAACCTTGGTATGACCGCTGAGATGTGGCAGTCGTGGTTTGTAAGAGTTGCAACGATGCTCGATACTCGATTGCAGTGGCACGTAGAGGATGTCTTAGCTGAGGTCGAGGCTGTTTTAGGGAGAGAGAGGAGAGCAGAAAGGTTGTTGCGGAGGCTTTCTGAAAGTGGCTATCCAGACATGATCGATCTGAATGTACTTGAGGAAGCAGGCTTATATATTCCTCTAAATACAGAACTCATTCAGCTTTCAGATGAAGAGCTTAATGAGTATCAAGACATGGTTATACAACAGTTTACGCCAGGAACTGTGTCTGATGATTTTATGGAAGCTCTCGAACGGTGCCGTAGCGGAGAAATGTTTGAGACAGTCCATAGTGGAGAGAATCGATCGCGCATTGAGCAAGAAGTGTTGTGGAAAGCGCAACAGTATCAGTCAGCCTTGGCATCGTTTTGTGAAGTGTTTGGAGATCGAGATCTTACAGATTTACCCAGCATAGGCTCAATAACGCCTGGAACGACCGCAGTATCTCCAGCAGAAGTATGGTACGGAGATCAGAGCGTTGAACGAGAGCTGAATGCACTGTGGGATCAGTATCGGAACTCCCCAATCGCTCAGCAACATTTACAGCAAATATATGCCTGCACGGGCTACATCAGAGAATCCTATAGTCCATTGGATATTTTATTCCTGTACCCTATCGTTTACTCGGCAGAGGTCGAATATCTGATGCCTCCGACGCTCGCGATCATCACTGTCACATCGGGTTCAGCAGATGTTGGCACAAGAGTTCTAAGCATCATCCAACGTCTTGCAGCCGCAGTTTCTGAGGGCTAAGACAAAAGCCAATCCGTTATGGCATGGCCGATTCGCTGCATGGTTGCGCTACCAGACGAGGCGATCGCCCTGCCCCCAGAAGCCGTCGTATTTGGATACCTTCACATCCCCCATGACCTTGATCTGGCAAGCTAAGCGTCGATTTTTCTCAAGATTTTTCTCGGGGGAATGGGGTGGCACCGCTAGGCGAGTTTTCTCGCGCCAACTCATGTCTGAAACCTCGCCCTCTATCGTCACCGCGCAGGTGCCACAGGTACCAATGCCCCGGCAATTAATCACCGAAGCCGATTGGTTGTAGAGCTCAACGCCTTGCTCCAATAACACTCGGCGAAGATTTGCGCCTTGCTCGCATTCAAACGTTTTTCCTTGAGCTATTACGGTTGGCATCGTGTCCTCCAGTGGATTCACATCCTTAAGGAATGGATCAGCTAAATGAAGGGTTTTCTCTTAGCTTACCTATCTAAAACACTATGCTTTCCTGTGTTGTTTATCTATAAAACATTTCAGTTCTTTAAGCGGTAGCCGTTCAGAGAGTGGCGATCGCGCATTGTGTCGTTCAATTGATGGATGATTTATTGTTCAAGAATAAAATCTGAAATCTGTTCGAGTTAACTTTGAGCCCCTGTTAGCCGGGAAGAAGCGGCTTGGGCGATCGCCGCGTTAGAGACACTGCACTCATCGTCGGGCACCTTGAGATAAACATAAGAGGGGTCTAAAGCGATTAAAATCGTCCTACGTTTAATATGGGCTTCTAATCGATTCCAGTATTGCGTTTTCTCCATTGCTTGTTGTCTTTAGCCTTGTTTGCTGTCGTTTGAGCAAATCCATGCTGAGAACGACAGATTTTGTCCTCATCTGAAGATCTTTTCTTCTAGGGAAGAAAACAGTGAATCCGGCTTCCATGAGATTGTCTGGAAGATAGGGAGGTAGGATGAGGCATCTTTTTCTCTGGATAGAACCCTAAGGCTGCAAGCTGGATTTCGTTTCATTCTTGTCCCTTTGCATTTTGCGGCATCCAACGACTATGGCCACTGCACCCGAAACCATCTGGATCTACGACACCACCCTGCGGGATGGCTCACAACGGGAAGGTATTTCCCTTTCTCTGGAAGACAAGGTGAGGATTGCTCGCCAGCTCGATCGCATGGGGATTCCGTTCATTGAAGGGGGCTGGCCTGGAGCCAATCCCAAAGATGTCCAGTTTTTCTGGCAAATTCGGGAGGAACCGCTGACCCAAGCCGAAATTGTGGCGTTTTGCTCGACTCGCCGTCCTGGACGGACAGCGGAGGCGGATCCCATGTTGCAACCTATTCTTTCTGCGGGGACGCGTTGGGTTGCGGTGTTTGGTAAATCCTGGGACTTGCATGTCACCGACAGCCTCAAAACCAGCCTGGATGAGAACCTGGAGATGATTCGCGATACCCTCTCCTTCTTTCGGGCTCAGGGACGCCGGGTGATCTATGATGCGGAGCACTGGTTCGATGGCTACAAGGCAAACCCAGACTATGCACTGGCAACCTTGAAGGCGGCGATCGCTGGCGGTGCGGAGTGGCTGGTGCTCTGCGACACCAACGGGGGCACCTTGCCGCACGACGTGCAAAAAATTGTTCAGACCGTGCGCCAACTGGTGCAAAGCGACGAAGCACGAGACCTGCAAACGGCGGAAAAGCCTGCTCAGATTGGCATTCACACCCATAATGACGCGGGTACGGCGGTTGCCAATGCCCTCTCGGCGGTGATGGAAGGTGCTCGCATGGTGCAGGGAACCATCAACGGCTACGGCGAGCGTTGCGGCAATGCCAACCTTTGTTCGGTCATGCCCAATCTGCAACTGAAGCTGGGTTATCGCTGCGTCGAGCCCGAACAACTGGCCACCCTCAGTGAATCCAGTCGTCTGATTAGCGAAATCGTTAACCTGGCTCCCGATGACCATGCGCCCTATGTGGGGCTGTCTGCATTCGCCCACAAAGGCGGAATTCATGTCAGTGCGGTCGAGAAAAACCCCATCACCTACGAGCATGTCTCTCCCGATGCCGTGGGCAACCACCGCCGCATTGTGATTTCTGACCAAGCGGGGATCAGTAACATCCTCGCCAAAGCCCGGAGTTTTGGCATTGAGCTCAGCAAAGAATCGCCCACCTGTCGGCAGTTGCTGCAAAACTTGAAGACCCTGGAAAATGAAGGCTACCAGTTTGAAGCCGCAGAAGCGAGCTTCGAGCTATTGATGCGGGAAGCCCTAGGACAACGGGATTCCTTCTTCTCGGTCAAAGGCTTCCATGTCTATTGCCAGATGCATCCCGATGCAGAAACCTGGAGTACCGATTCTCAGGCAACTGTCAAGATTACGGTCGATGGGCAGGATATTCTCGAAGCCGGGGAGGGTAATGGCCCTGTGTCGGCGCTAGATGTGGCGTTGCGTAAAGCGTTGAGGACAATCTATCCCGAAATTGCCTCGTTCCAACTGACCGACTACAAGGTGCGGATTATTGATGGAAAATCCGGCACATCGGCTAAGACCCGTGTATTGGTGGAGTCGAGCAATGGGCATCAGCGCTGGACGACCGTGGGGGTTTCGACCAATATTATTGGGGCATCCTACCAGGCCGTTGTCGAGGGCTTGGAGTATGGGCTGATGCTGAAACATCGGGCAAAGCTGGCTCTGGAAACCTCGTCTGTCGCGACAGACTCCTAGTCTGAGGTTGGATCTGGAACGGGGCGATCGCTCTCATCCACGCGCTGAAATTGACCAGAAGGCTCTCGCTGTCTGTTGCTTCGTCAACCTGAAACTACGCAGAAACCGCGTCCATTCATGCGAAAACTCTATTTTTTACTACCGGGAACCGGCGGCAAGTTTGCTTGTGGGGGACTGTGGGCTGAGCTAAAAACCATGCGCCTGGCCCAACATATTTGCTCGGCAGAGGTGGTGACTTACCGTCAGCGGGAAAAAGATACCCTGTTCCTGGATGATCTGCTGCAAACCCCTGCGGATGATTCTGCGATTTTTGTGCTGAGCTGGGGGTTTGATGTCCCCAAGCTGATTAAAAAGGTGGGCGATCGCCGCCATGCGCTCTACCATGCCCATAGCGCAGGCTATGGCTTCTCGGTGCCCGCCCGCATCCCCATCATCACTGTGAGCCGCAACACCCTAGGCTACTGGGGGCAACGCGCCCCCCACTCGCTGATCTACTACCTGCCCAACGAAATTTCGGATGAGTTTTGCGATCGCCATCTCCCGCGTGACATTGATGTCTTGGTTCAAGCTAGAAAGTCTTCGAGCTATCTACTGAATCAACTGGTTCCGGCCCTTCAAAAAGACTGCAAGGTGATGGTTGTTGATAGTTATATAGAGGATCTGGCCGCACTCTTTAACCGAGCCAAGGTGTATCTCTATGACTCGTCGGAATATTGGGCCTTGCAACGGGTGAGTGAAGGGTTTGGGTTGCAGCCTTTGGAAGCGATCGCCTGTGGATGTCAGGTGTTTTCAAGCCTCAATGGAGGACTCTCCGATTACCTCGACCCAGGCTTCAACAGCCAGAAAATCGCCGGGTACTCTACGAAATTTGATGTTGTCCGTATACAAAAAACATTGAAAAGCTGTGATTTGCCGAGCCGAAATATTAGTAGTGACGCCGAATTCTTACAGGAATATAGAAGGAACTCTATCCTTCAAAAGTTAGAACATGTGATGAACGAAGTGAATAACTTCTTTGATCACAAACCGACCGACTCCGCAGATATTCCTGCTTTTACAAAACGTCATCTTACCCGCCTTTTCTTAAGCAAAAGCTTCGCAAAAGTTAGACGCCGCTTTCAGTGATAGTGACAAGCGATCGCTTAATATCAAATCCGGTTGAAGAACCCAACTATCGTTTGCGCCCGCTGCATTGCAGCGGGCGCAAACGATAGTTGGGTTCTACAGCTGTTTAACCGGGTTTGATATAACTCAAAAGTGGTGATTTCCTAATTTGGATGCTGAGTGATTTTACGTATATCTCTCCACGAAATTTTTCCGAAATGAGGTTAACCTAGAGAAATTGGCATTACAGACTGGTTAGAGGTTAAACTGCTATAGGATGGCAATGTCAGAATAAAAACCAAGAATATAAGATCCTTGAATGTTCAAAAATTCAAAAATCATAGAACTAGAAAAACAAAAGCTGTTTTGTAAAAACGAATTAACAGATTACTTGTAGTTAGCGTTTAGATATGTAAAATCTTTGCGGATCTATCCGAAGCGTTCCATATATCAAAGTCTATTTCTGGTTCCGCATCTATCGAAAAAGGGTCGCTCAATGATCCTGTTTCGCAGAGGTTGATGAATCTCATGAACACACGTTTAAGGATATGTGCGTTAAAGCTTTGCTCAGTCTTTGATGGGTGATCCTTTTTCTTTGTTTTGCATCTCTGTGCTTGTCAAGTACTTGTTCGATAGCTGTCAGATCAATGTCTGATACACACCTCACCAAAATATATGTCTAGCAATACCCAGAAAACCGTAACGCTTGCTGATTTTTCGGATGATGACTTGCTTGAAATTTGCCGAGCTGCCGATGTCATTGCCTGCGAATGTCCAGGCTATGTCGCTCGGCTGCTGCGTCAAGTTCGATCCTTTCGCAGCTATACGCTCTCCTGTATTGAGCAATTTCCCAAAGATGCCGAAACCCATGAATGGCTGGCAAGCCAAGCTGAACGCGTCGATCAAATTCTTTGGGAAACGATGGTTGGCTTGATGAAGCAAGAAGGACTGGTAGACGACTCAGGGCAAGTCAAACTTGAGAGCATGTCCGCTCGTGCGCGAGCGATCGCCCTCAAGCAAGTTGGCGGTGCTGACAGTGCCCGTGGTGCGTCCTGACCCTCAATTCTGACCTTAAGCAATCCTGACCCTGAGATAGACAACAATTCCTCACTGACCTCTCCACATTCCGTCTGATACCAAATCCGGTTAAACAGCCGTAAAACCCAACTATCGTTTGTACCCGCTGCTTTGCAGCGGGTACAAACGATAGTTGGGTTCTTCAGCCGGATTTGATTTGATATGAGTGCTGTAGAGGGAGATGTTTGCTTATATGCGGAGCCCGAATTCCACCAGATCTCGAATTCGAATTGCTGCATTGCAGAATTCAAGGATTGCTATATGCTGACGATGGACAGTTGCTCTGTGCTTTGGCGGGGGAAAGAACGATGTTGACGGAGATGCAGCGCCGCAAGCTCATCAAGCTTTTTAGCATGTACGACACCAACAACACCGGGTGGGTGTCGCGCGATGACTTCGACCTATTGTTCAAAAAGATGTCTTCTCTGCGGAACTGGTCTGTGCGAGCGCCCAAATGCCTCGTCCTACAAGACAAACTAGCCCGCATGTGGAAAAGCCTTTCGAAGCAAGCCGACCTCAGCCGCAACAAACAGGTCTCGCTGGATGAGTGGATAGCCTACAAAGAGACAGTTCTTAGCAATGAACAAGCTTATGCTGATGAGGTGCAGTCCTTAACGGAACTGCTGTTCGATGTCTTCGATAAAAACGAAGATGGCTACATCAATGAGGATGAATGGGGGCAGTTGCTTTCTGTCTACAATATTTCGCCGATCTACGCTGCTGAGGTTTTTCCCGCTCTGACCAAAGCCGAGGAAGGGCATCTCACCAAAGAAGAACTGATCAAATTGGTTTACGACTTTTACTACAGCGACGAACCAGACAATCCGGCAAACACTATGTTTGGGCCTTATTAAGCCGAGTGATTGGCCATGATCAATTGCCAATCATTACCCTAATTTGTTGAGCTTGATTCGCTTAGTTTGCAGCACTGGCCTGGCTGCTGTACATTGCCCGCAATACCAAGGCTGGATCCACCCAGTTGTTGTTGTACTTCAAGCCCCAATGCAGGTGCGGGCCTGTGGTGCGACCCGTCATGCCGATGCGCCCGACGCGTTCGCCCGCTTCGACGACGGAGCCTTCGGTAATGCGCAGACCCCCTTCCCGGTCGATCATGTAGCGCTCACCATTGGCTACCTCGACATAGCCTTCCATATGGCAATAAATGCTGAGCCATTCTCCCGCTTCGACAACCACAGAGGTGCCGCAGTTAGAATCATCGCTGACTTCCACCACTGTGCCCGTCCACCAGTTGCGAATATAGCTGCCTCGGGGGGCGGCCAGATCCAATCCGTAATGGAATTCGTTGAAGTTGTAGCCGTCAATCGAGCGGCGATAGCCAAAGGGTGAGGTGTAGGCTTGAAATTGCTCTAGGGGAAAGGATGCACTGTTCCATTCATTGCGGGTGGCCGCAATTTGGTTGGCCGTCATCTCCGCCAGGTTTTGCCCCTGCTCACCCGGGTCACCTGCGCTGATGGCAAGCGGTTGGTCACCGCGTTCCTCGCGGCTCATTTGGGCAAGGGTTTGTGGGGGTGGGGAGGATGCCTCTGGGGTTGCGTTCGCCGCAGGTGGCACCGCATCCGGCACCGTGGAAAGGCTCGGCGGCGCAGATACCACTGTTTCTGGCTCCATTTCAGGAAGTTGAGAATCGCTCATCGCCTGATGAGCTTCCAACAATGCCACAACAGATAGGCTGGCTCCAAGTGCCAGTAAGCTACGACCAATGAGGACAGCGCGTTTATTCATAATCGGTATCACGTCGTCGTGCGAGAAGATTCACCTCACCTCTTTCCCTCTATGGAGATAGGCCATCCGTAAAGTTTTGAAAGCATTATTTGAAAGTATTGAACGAGATGAGCGATCGCTCCGGATGGACAGGCCTAATACCGAGAAAAGAGTAGGTGAACAGTGGCAGGCTCCAATAGAACCTGGATCCATTTATAACGCCCCTTGCAAGGAAAGATCATGCATAATTCTCAGGATTATCGATTGAAAGCCCCTGGCTTGGATGGTTTGAGAATTTCATGCGGCTAAGACGGCATCGTCAGGCGGGGCATTAGGGCGGCAGATACAAGTATCAGAGCGTCTTCTGCCTCGGTATGACCCACCCAATCCAAAAGCCAGATTGTACAAGTTTCAGAGGTTCCATCCGACGGGCTCAGGAACATTACAACAAGACCATTGCAACTGGGGATGTGGGGATGGCCGTGGTAATGGCGGTGGTAGAGGCGGCGATCGCTTCATGCGAATCAATCGGGTGTATTGGGGGAATGATTGGAGGATGACGGTTTGCATCACAGCTCTTCGCGATCGCGCATCCAGGAAATTCTGCGTAGAGCAACCCAGACAATTGGCGGAGGCATGACAGTTGACGACAGATTCTACGATTTTCCCAGCCCAACAGACAGCGGAGCATCAGCAGGCATTGCCCTCCATGCCTGCGTTGCAGCACTGGGTTTTGCGCATTACGGAGCCCCCCCTGCGCCCGTTACCTCCGCTGCTTGATGCGCCTCGGGTTCTGGTCGCAATGCAGCGGTTGGTCGACATTATTCAACTCGTGCGATCGCCTGCTGGCGGGTGGCATCCTGACCGCCAGCCCTCCGTCGAGAACCTGCTGCCCTATGTCACGGAGGAAGCCTGTGATCTGCTAGAAACCTTGGAGCACGCCCTCGACCAGTGGTCTGAGCAGCCGACCGAGGCGGCGGAGTCTTGGTTGTCGGTTCACCTTTGGCAAAATTATTGCCTTGCTGCGGACTTTGCGCCGCAGTTGCTCTGGGGCATGGCACGCAGTTCCTATGCCGTGATGCGATTGCTGGAAGGGGTGCCAGCCCAAATCACGACGGCAGAGGGGGAGGTGCGATCGGGCGTGGTGCGGCTATCGGCGCTATTGCATGGGGCGATAGCAGAGCACCATCAGGTGGCCGATCTGGTGACTCAGCATCCGCCCGCAGCCTTGTTAGATGAGGCGATCGCCCTCCAAATTCAAATGGGCTACCCCATGGCCGAGCCACAACCGGCTGGAGACGTGCTGCATACGCTGGTACAGCATATCCGCATGACCACCCCTGCCGTGTTGAGCTTTCTAGAAGGCATTGCCGTCAATGCTCTGGCTCCGGGGCATGCTTGGCAAATGGGTACCCTCAAGCTGGAAATGGCCTTTGCCTTTTTCGAGGGAGAGGGGATGGCATCAACATTGCCATCGCTGCAATCGCCTGATGCCGTCACCCGCCTCAAATTTACCGACATCGTTTGGTTAGACGCCTATCGCACCACTATCATTCAACAGCATCTCGCCACCCTGATTCCTCAGCTCTCGGTGTATCGCAACATTGCCAATGCCGATGTCCCGCCACTCACCGAGGAGGTGTTACCGACGCTGGTGAAAAATGCCTGCGAGGTCGCCGATTTGCTGGAGCAAGCGCCTCCCTTCCTCGATACGACGGAAACCCAGGAAGGCGTGCGGATAGAAAACCTGACCTCCTGGCTCCTCTGGTGTATTAGCCGTAGTGCCTACGGTGTGATGCATTTGGTCGGAGGACTGCCCTGTCGCCTACTGCAACCGGGTAGCGACTGGCAAGAGGGTCGTCTGCGCTTGCTACTGACGCTGAAATTGCACACACCAGAAGGCGATCGCTACATTGACCTGGCCACTGGGCAACTGCCTGAACCCGATGTATTCCCCCTGGATACCGATGTCGTCGTGCAATCCACCACCGATCAATGGATTCTCCATCCTTGCCTGATCGAGCATCTACAAACCCAGGTGATGGATAGCATTCTGCAAACTCTGCCCGAACTGCGATCGCTCCTTGATGGAACAACGGTCGAAATCTGGCAACCCGATGCCGAACTTTACTCTGCGGAAGCCAAACTCCTCATCGATTTCGACTTCCGCGCCCTGCCTTAGCCATTTCTTTGTAGGTGATTCAAGGGATCCAAGTACGTCTTGTCCGATAAAGGGGCAGTGCACCCCTTATCGGACAAGAACATCCGCGCTTCAGCAACGCCCAGCAAATCGATGGAGCGCTGGAGCTACATCAATTCTGAAAGTGGGGGTTCAGGATAACGAAAGGCATGCTGTCTTGTGTTTGGGCTACATCCAAGGGGAACCTTTTCCCTCCAAGAACCGGGCGGTTGTAAGGCTGTTCTAATGGAGCCCGAGCCAGGCCATGACGCCTTTGCCCGTCACGAATTCGATGATCAGGGTCAGGGCGAAGCCAACCATGGCGGCACGACCATTGAGGCGTTCGGCGTAATCATTGAAGCCAAACTTGGGCACATCGAGAGAAGGGATTACGGAGGGTTGAGGAGGCGTCTGAGTCATAAGGCAACAAATCTTTACATTTTAGCTTCATTGTAAGGCGGCGAAGGTCATCGTCAAGGTGGTTTTCTACACACTCAATCGCTTGTGGATGCACCCCATGCAGGTCAGGGGTTAGGGCAATGGCTAGATCCAGGAACGGGCGATTTTTCCATCCAGGTGCTTGCTTGATAGGGTTGAATATAGCGATTGCTGTGCCCCAATTTACTCAGTCGCAACAGGAGATACGGCAGAACTCTCTCTCCAATTGAACAATTTATTGGAAACAATTTATTGGAATGGATAGGAAAGGGTCGTCGATGTTGCGGAGTTTTGCTAATCGAGTGCGGGGCGATCGCTCTCAAACCTCCATCTGATTGGGTGAAGCAGGGCGACCTATTCTCTTCCTAAGCTAAATCTAGAGGGTGTGGAATGATCGCCAGCCGATATCTCCTGCGGCGGTTTCCATGCCATCGTCATCACGTTGCTCGAGGTAAGTCGATGGATATCGGTGTTCCGAAGGAAATTAAGGATCAGGAATTTCGGGTTGGGCTGAGCCCTGCCAGCGTTCGGGTATTGGTTGACGCCGGGCACTCGGCCTTTGTGGAAACGGTCGCAGGGGTCGGGTCAGGGTTTACCGATGACGATTATGAAGCGGTCGGAGCAACGATTGTCGCCACTGCCCAGGAGGCTTGGAATCGGGAGATGGTGGTAAAGGTTAAAGAGCCGCTCCCTGCTGAGTATTCTCTCATGCAAAAGGGGCAGGTGTTGTTTACCTATCTGCATCTGGCCGCGGCACGAGAGTTAACCGAACAGCTCATGCGCGCTGGGGTAACGGCGATCGCCTACGAAACTGTCGAACTGCCCAACCGCAGCCTGCCGTTGTTGACCCCCATGAGCATCATTGCCGGACGGCTCTCGGTGCAGTTTGGGGCGCGGTACCTGGAGCGCCAGCAAGGGGGCCGGGGCGTCTTGCTGGGAGGGATTCCGGGTGTACGTCCGGGGCGTGTCGTTGTGCTGGGAGGCGGTGTGGTTGGCACTGAAGCCGCGCGCATCGCCATAGGGATGGGGGCTCAGGTCGAAATCTTCGATATCAATGTGGAACGGCTGAGCTATCTAGAAACGATTTTTGGCTCCCGTGTATCGCTGCTCTACAGCAGCCCAGCGGCGATCGAGCCAGCGGTGCGGGCGGCGGATTTGGTCGTTGGCGCAGTGCTGGTTCCCGGTCGCAAAGCTCCCACGCTGCTGTCCGCTGACCTGGTGAACCAGATGCATCCGGGTGCGGTGATCGTGGATGTGGCGGTTGACCAGGGCGGTTGCGTAGAAACAATGCGCCCCACGTCTCACAGCCAGCCAACCTACAGGGTGTCAGAGGTTCTGCACTATGGGGTGCCCAATATGCCCGGAGCGGTTCCCTGGACAGCCACCCAGGCGCTTAATAACAGCACCCTGCCCTATGTGGTGAAACTAGCGAACGTTGGCATTGAAGCGCTGAATCAAGATGATTCCTTGCAAAAGGGACTAAATGTGTGGAAGAACGAGCTGGTTCACCCAGCGGTACAAGAGGTTTTCCCTGAATTGCTGTAAAGATGCAATTTTTATCCTTTGGGGTGCGGATGTTGCGATCGCCGCTCGCAACATCCGCATAAATGATGGGTCTAACGGTATTCTCGACATTCCCGGTGTCAAAATTTCGTTGAAAATGCTCGGAGTACGGATGGCTTATGGTGAACCTTGCAGATCCGGCGGTGCTGGATTGGTTGGCTGTGTTTGGTTATGTAGCGTTTACGCTGTTTATTTTCTGGCAGGTGATTACGCGATCGCGCTGAGTCAGTATTAAGCCGATTGGATGAGACTGTAAGCCATATGCCTCATGAGTTTGCGCCATTAGGTGGGAGAGGCCTATCGAGACAAAGTGAGAGGCGATCGCCCATAATGTAAAGCTATGTAAATCCAGAAAAACGAGTTAAGTTCCGTAAAGTTTTATTAGACGATCGCCGTTTGCCATTCCGGTACCCCCTATGATGTTGATTAAATTTTGTAGGGATTTGTAGCAAGAGAGGGAGTGTTTCAAGCGTGGCAATTCCTTTATTACAGTACAAGCCATCCAGCCAGAACCAACGGGTTTCGGGCTATGAGGTGGGGAGTGATGATCAACCTTGGATTTATTCCACAGATAATTTACTTTCCGGAAGCGATTTAGATGTATTGATTGAAGCGGCCTATCGGCAAATCTTCTTTCATGCGTTTGCAGCAGACCGCGAGAAGTTTCTAGAGTCTCAATTGCGAAACGGCCAAATCACTGTGCGCGATTTCATTCGCGGACTGGTGCTGTCCGACCGCTACAGACGCAGCTTCTACGATCTGAACAACAACTATCGCTTTGTTGAGCAGACCGTACAGCGTGTTCTGGGACGGGATGTTTACAGCGAACGCGAGAAGATCGCCTGGTCCATTGTGGTGGCGACCAAAGGTATCAATGGCTTCATCAACAATTTGGTTGATAGCGATGAATACCTGGAAAGCTTTGGCGATTCCATTGTTCCCTACCAGCGTCGTCGGGTTCTGCCCGGTCGCGCAGAAGGAGAACTGCCATTCAACATCAAGTCGCCTCGCTACGATGAATACTATCGTGGCAAGTTTGGCTTCCCGCAAGTCATTTGGCAGACAACTGTTCGCAGCTACCGTCCTCAAGAGAAGGTTCCTCGCGCTGGCGATCCTGCGCTGTTCCTCAACATGGCTCGCAGCATCGATGCACGGGGCAACTCGCCTCAAAACATCTCGGCGCTCAATGTCGACTTCGAGCGCAGTGTTCCTTACCGCAGGGTTTAACTAGCCTGAGCTAGGCATCCTTCTAGCAGAGCCGACTCTGACAGAGGGTTTGTACTTCATTTCAATGCTCGGGTCATTTTGATCCAAAGCCAGAGGGCGATCGCTCTCTGGCTTCTTCATGGGAGAGAGGCGTTGTTATAGCGATGTGCAACCGCATTAAGCACAGCAACGGTTGTGTGGGGCGCGCCGCGCCCCACACAACCGTACTTAACTAACGCGCATAGCGCTATAAATCGGGTCAAAATCAAGAGCGTGACCGCCAGTTTAAGGAGCCTTTTCCCCCGAATTTTAAATATAGTGCTATCAAGGAAATGCTGATCGAGCGGTCAATTTCAGGCTTTTCATGGCACAAAAACGTCGCAATTCACAGAAACTGGAGCGTCTCCCTCGCATTCACATCAATCGTCGGGATGGCCGGTTGCAGGTCGATGGCATGGATGCCTGGTACACCTACTGGCGCGACCCCTACCATCTGTTACTGACTATTCCCTGGGTGGGCTTTGTGATGGTGGTCGTGGCGGTTTACGTGGCGATCAATGCGATATTTGCCCTGCTCTACCTCGCCGGAGGAGATGGCATTGCCAATGCTGAGCCTGGTTCCTTTCGAGATGCCTTCTTTTTTAGTGTGCAGACGCTGGCATCCATTGGCTATGGAGCCATGTATCCCACGACCCTCTACGCCAACATTATCGTCACGATGGAGGCTATTACGTCGCTCCTCAGCATTGCCGTCTTGACTGGGCTAGCGTTCGCCCGCTTTTCGCGCTCCACTGCGCGCATTGTCTTTAGCCAGAATGCCGTTATCACGACTTTTCAGGGCGTCCCAACCCTGATGGTGCGGCTTGCCAATCAGCGCCGCAACTATATCCGCGAAGGGGAGGTTCAGATCTATCTCCTCCGAGATGAAGTGGACTCAGACGGTCACTTTATGCGCCGTTTCCATGACCTGAAGCTGATTCGGAGCCGCACGCCTAGCTTTGTCCTGAGTTGGACATTAATGCACCCAATCGATGCTGACAGCCCGCTCTACCACTGCACCCCTGAATCCTTGCGCGATAGCCATGCCGAGCTGCTCGTGCTGATTCATGGTGTGGACGACACGATCGCCCAACCCGTTCATGCGAGCCATACCTACTCGACGGATTACATTCTGTTGGATTATCGCTTTGCTGACATCCTCCATGTGTCGCCAGAGGGCGATCGCTACATCGACTACACCGACTTTCACACGGTTGTGCCCTCGCGGTTTGCCGATATCCCCTCAGCACACAGAGCCTCGAATGAACGGTAAAACCAAAACCCGAGCATTGTTCACCCCTTGCGCAAGGGGTGAACAATGCTCGGGTTTGCTTCTTCGTGAATGGGGCTTAGCCGATTTCTATGACAGGCTAGTCTTCGCTGGGTTGCTGAGCCATACGGCGTTCTAGCCAAATAGGAAGGGCGATCGCCGCTACGAATGCGAGTAGGGCAAAGATGCCAAACTGCGTTACCCCGGCAACCAACTGTTCGAGCGGAATCAATTGGCCAACAAAGTAGGATAACGTCACCATGATAGAGCCCCAGGTGATCGCGCCTGCCAGGTTGCAGAGAAAAAAGGATGGGTAAGGCATCCCCGCAATGCCAGCTAGGGGGCCTGCGAAGATGCGAAGCAGGGCGACAAAGCGCCCGAGAAAGACGGCTTTTTCGGCATTCTCACTAAAGCGTTTTTTGGCGTCGAGGAGTCGTTCTTCACTGACACGGAAGAGGGTGCCGATGCGCACGAGCAGCTTCCAACCCCCCAAAACCCCTAGCCAATACCCCACGTTATCGCCAAGCACGGCTCCGGCGATCGCACTAGCCAAGACGCCCCGGTAACCTAGTTCCCCTTCCCCGGCCAGGAATCCCCCAACGAGAGTAATGGTTTCGCCAGGGATGGGCACTCCGGCATTCTCGAGCATAATTCCGAAAAAGATGGTCCAATATCCGTACTGGTGTGCCAATTCTTTGGCCGTGTCCAGTGAGACGAGCTCCAATGCCATAGGTTGCTGTATGTGAAAGGGTAAAGGGAGAACGCGGAATCCCGCTATTCCTACCCATCTTAGAGAATTGTGTCGATAAATTACTGGCTGAAGTGACGGTTGCCGGGGCTGGATGGGTGAAGCGCTAGGAAAACATAGCGAATCAGCCCACAAAAGTTGGGGGTAAGCGAATGGCTTACCCCCAAGACTCGGCCTGATTTTTAACGCTGTAAAACCTTGCTCAAACTTTTAATGCCGACGCATGAGCCAGGGCTAGGTCGGCGTCCGTACCAGCAAGACGGGGCAGTTGGCATAAACCCGTACATAGTCTGAGAGAGATTGCCCCAACAGCCGATCCAGGTCGGGTAGCCCTTTGGCAATAGTGGGACGGCGATCGGGCGAACCAAGAATCAGTAAATCGACATTCAGATCTTCGGCAACCTGGCAAATCCGCTCGCCCGGCTTGCCTTCGGGAGCGACTGCTTTGTAGTTGATGCCCATCTTCTTGGCTTCGGCGATCGCCGGAACCAGTATCGGATCCTCTTCTGGGTTGCCCACGATCTCGCCGGGTTTGAGTTTCATATCCGGGTTGGTGTGCACCAGCACGAGTTGCCCACCTTTGATGTCTCTGACAAGTTTGAACGCTAGGGCCAGCGTATCCTTTGCGGTTTCTGATTGATCGACCGCCACCATCACCCGGTTAATTTTCTTGACGTAGAGGTCATCCTTCACCAGTAGCATCGGGCGGGCAGCTAATTGGAAGACATACTGGCTGACGGAGTTCTCTAGAATCGACTGAATTCGCTTCAGACCCCGCGACCCCATGATGATCAGATCGGTTTCTGTTTCGTCTGCCATCTTTACAACAATGTCTTTGGGATCGCCTTGTATTAAGACAGGCTCAACCTTTTGAGCTTCTAGACCCAGATTTTGGATGGCGGCAGAGAGCACCTGCCCCCCTTCCTCAAGGCGGCGGGTCATCTCCTCTGTCGTGATTTGGGGGGGAACAACATGGAGAACCGTGACGTTTGCTCCCTGAAAACTTGGCAACTCCATCAACATCTTGAGCATCTCTTCTGTGTGCCCAGTGCCAGAGTTGGCTAACAGAATTTTTTCAATTCTCTCCAACATAATTGCCTCTCAAATGCTGATTGACCTATGAAAATGAAAAACTAAGAAACCAAAAGTGGTTTGAAAATATGCTTAAACACAGAATTGCCAATGCTCGCAACTCTTTGTCCCGATGATGCCTATAAGGGGCGCACACCGGCACAATTTTCAGCTTAAGGGAACACTCCAGAGCATCGGCACGATTGATGTAAAAATTGATGTGATCGTTGATCGCTTAAGCGTTCAGCAACACTCTGGTCAACGATATTCCTTCCATTTAGCAAAATTTCCAGGAACGCTATGCAACCCCAGCTCGATGAAACCCACGCCATTCAACAGGCTTCGCAGGTTCCGCCGCTCGAATGGTTTGAGTATCCCGTCCAAGCCTTTCCCCACAATACTGACTATGGCGGTGTCGTGTGGCATGGTGCCTATCTCACTTGGCTGGAAGAGGCGCGGGTGGAATATTTGCGATCGCTCGGCGTCCGCTTCTCTGACCTGGTGGCCATGGGCTGCGATTTACCGGTGGTCGAACTGACAACCCGCTATCATCGTCCCTTGCAAATGGGCGAGTCGGCCATCCTCCGAGCGCGCATGCAGCAAATGAATGGCGTGCGGCTGGTGTGGGACTATCAACTGGTATCACCAGATGGACAAACCCTATACCTCACGGCTCAAGTCACGCTGGTCACGGTCGATCGCGAAAAAGGAAAGATTATGCGTCAACTTCCCCCGGCGTTCCAAGATGTGTTGACGCGTTTAGCCAGCCCCGGCAACAAATCATAGGGCAAAGGGTACGAGGTGAGTGGCTTGAACGATAAGCCTTTGGTTGGTGCGAGAGGTTTGTCCTTGGCGTTTGTTCACGCTCTATCCCTGCTCCACGAGAGCCACATGCTCTGCTTTGAAGCCAGGTGCTTTGCTTTGGAGTGCTTGTCAGCGGAACAACCCAACAAACCAGTTAAATAGCGCCTGAATTTGCTGCCAGATGGCTTCGGAGCCAATACCAAATAGAAGTTGGAATGCCAAAACCAGGAGGGCGATGATGATTGCCACTCTGATGGTCACCCGCACAACGCGCACGAGCCAGGTGAAAACCAGAAACGTAATCGCGATCGCCGCTAAGAGGAGAATGATATCCATGAACCCGGTTTGCCCAAACTATCGCCTCCATTATCCGTGGTTCGCACCAATTTTATGAAAACCAAAATCAGATATTTTCTGTGACCTTTATGCTGCAAAGGTTTCAGGGAAATATCTGGAGTGGGTTCTAAGAGAATTAGCGTGATTTATAGCGGTGTGCAACCGCATTAAGCACAGCAACGGTTGTGTGGGGCGCGCCGCGCCCCACACAACCGTACTTAACTAACGCGCATAGCGCTATAGCTTTAGTGCAGGTTTCCGGGATAGGACTTACGCAAAACTTGCGTAATCCTGAAGGAATTCGTCGATTTTGTGGCCGCGTCGCGGCCACAAAATCGACAAAATACGTAAGTCCTACGGAAGTCGTTGGGAGGTGAGGGGGCGATCGCTAGCGAGGGTGGAACTCCACCACATCCTCGCGGATCAAAATATCAAAGTAGCGATAAAAGTCATGCCCCAAGAGACCCACCTCCAAGTCAGCTAGCCCCACGGCTACCGGGACGTTGGCGACCTGGGCTCCATCGATTTCGATCTTGCGGACATAGCCCACGTCAAATACAGCGACCCCATTTGCCGTTGAGGAGGTGATTTGCCCGATCGGGCGCACTTCCAGTGCTGCGGCCATCTGAGGGGTAATCAACGTGCCACTAGCCCCTGTATCCACCATCATCGGAAATACTTGATCATTAAAGATGACATGGACCACCGGAATGCCGTGAATACGCTCGACAATGGGTGCTTCGTAGATGCCATCCGACCCAGCAGAGCGGGCAATGAGGATAGGAGTGCCCGTCACCATACTCGTGATGCTGCGGATGTTTGCGCCAACCAGCATGAAGATAATAGCGGCGATCGCCCCAAACGCGATTTGCAACTGCTGTGAGGTTGAGGTTGCAACGGTCGACTTCGGTTTTGAGTGGCTCTCTGGAGTTGACCTCGGACGCGAAGGCACAGCCTTAGGACTTTTGCTGGTGGCGGACACAAACCGTTCAGGAGAACTGGATGGTGGCGTGAGTGTAAACTGCTGCATCCAGGCGGGTTTTGCGGCAAAGGCTTGCCGCCCATAAACCTGCACACCATTCAGCCCAGTGGCTCCTAGCCGGGTCAGGCTTTTGCGGAGATAGGCGACCATGGCGGTTTCGTCTGGGACACTCGCGCCTTCCAGCATGACTTTGAGACGATCGCCCCCCCGCGTCACCTTTGCCTTGATTGCTTTGGGTTTGAGAGCATGATTGAGCAACTGGGCGATCGCCTCTGGATCGCCTGCTCGTGCGAGGCGCAGGGCGGCCTGTCGAGACTCCTCGTTCAATTCCATGAGAAAACGGGCGTTAAGTGAAAAGAGTAAGTGGTGAGAGACGCAGGGCAATGCACCGTTTATACATCCTATTCCAACCGATTAGGATTGGCGACAGAGGAAATAAGGAGACTGGATAACCCAGGATTATGTGATGCAAGCCAAGCTATCGTGAGGCGAGCGATTTCGTCGTTGCAAGGACGCTCGATCGCTCCGATCGCTCCAATCAGGCCAGACAGATGAACTGGCGCAAGATCAGTAGAAATACGGGTCAAGGTAAACAAAATTATCTACAAGCTAAAATTCCTCTAAAGCTCAATATCTCTAGTGAAATGGGCGTCGTAGCATGGGTGTGCGATCGCTTTGAGAGTGAGCATCATGACACACGCATCATCGGTTGGCCAACGGAACACAAATCAACGGGCATTTGCCAGGCAGATGAATGCCCTGCTGCCGTCCTCAAGTCCGGTGACGCCGACGGCTGATCTGGACGGGAGCACTCTATCGCTTCAAGGCCGTAGTTCTGCGGCTGCTCCAGCGATTCCTCGACGCATTCGTCGCCTGTTTGGGGTCTATCGAGGCAAAGCCCGGATTCGCATTGCGTTTCGCAATGTACTGACAGGACGGATTGAAGGCGTGTCAAATCATCAAACGGGAGTTGTGGCGCAACTAGGGCGTCTTAAGTCGGCTGCGGGCATTCGAGAGCGCAATCCTTTCAGCTTCAGTATTGGCTCCACGCCCTCAGAAATTGCAGCCAACCGTCTGGGGGCATTCTCAACCTTTTCCGCCATTCCCTACAACTTCCGAGGCGGTTATCTGGCTCAGTATTGGAGCTTCCGCCTGAACGGCAAACGGATGATAGGGCGATTGAGTGACACGCACCAGGCAGAAGCCCTGGCGGTTAACAGTATTACCTCTTTGCGTGACATCGGACTCGGTATTGTAACGCCCTGGCCCTACACGATGCGCCAGAACACACGCATCACAGGCACGGTTACCCGGAGCCGCATCAAGGTTCGGATTCGGGGTTGGGATACAGGGCTCAGCCGAGGCTTTTTGATTCGTGTCAATGCCCGTCGTCGCCGTTGATTCATGGCGGGTCGGATTTGGCGTCGGTGAATGGGTATACCCATCCTAGGAAAATCAAAAACCGAGCATTTTGTAAAACCCTTGCACTGCGAGGGTTTTACAAAATGCTCGATCGTGACTCCTCGCGAATGGGTATTACGGTGCCGGAGGAGTCGTCAGGACGCCAAAGTAGGTCAGTACCAATTCCTCTGTGCCTGGATTGGCAACTTCGTGAACTTCGCCTGGCTCAACGGTAATGCAGGTTCCGGGTAACAGCGCGTGGGGGGTGCCGTCGATGGTGATGGTGCCATTACCGGCTTCTACGAAAAACACTTCGTACATGTCTTTGTGATCATGGGCTGGGGCAATCAATCCAGGGGCAAACCGTGCCTGGGAAAAGTTGGTGAGTGGCGGCAAATCTCCCGGTCGGAGCATCACCTTTTTGCGAATCTCAGGATTGTGGGATACGGCTTCGTCGGTCAGGGTTGCGAGGGTAGTGTGTTTCATGGCTTGCTGTGGGAGGCGATCGCCCTAAAAAGTTGCTTTCCTCAATTAAACCTGCTCTGCCCAGGTAACGTAGCAAGACTGTTAATCTTGCATGGCCCAAGTATGGGGAGAATCCGTACAAGATACTGTAGACTGCGTGTGCTATGCTTGTAGTATAAAATGATGAACTTGTAGTATTTCTTGCTCATTATTGGATTGGCAAATTTGAACTGCCCGATAGGAGGGCTTTTAGATGGCACAACAATTGAAGCGGTGGGAGTCCCCTCGCCGCAAAGGACGAAACGATAAGGGACGAGGCGGCAGCGCCCGACAGCGCCAACTCCGCAAACAGTTCAAGACGTTGAAGAAAAAGCTCAATCAAGAAAATAAGTCCGGGGGAAGAGAGTCTAGTTCTCTTCCCTCTTTTTTTGGCTTTTGGGACTGCAAGGAAAACACCATCCCCTTATACTTCCGAGGCGTCGAGGATGACATCTTCATAAATGTCATCCATTGAAACTTCAATGCCAACGCTTACTAACGCAATGTCAGCTCCTTCGCCATAGGGGATAAACATCCATCCACCCTCATCATCACGCCGGAATATATCAATTGTCTTTGTTGCAGAACCAACTAAAACATATTCCTTCAAGGTTTCGAGTTTCCGATAGAGGCCAAACTTGCCGCCTCGGTCATACGCCTCAGTGCTCGGAGAAATAACTTCTACGATCAAGCATGGATAGCGGGAAAACTTTTGGGCTGTGCGATCACGCTCATCACAGGTCACACTGACATCAGGATAGATAAACGGTCCATCATCCGTAATGCCCACTTTGGCATCTGAGTTTCTGACCTTGCACCGTCCTCTCAGATGCGATCGCAGGATACTGGCAATATTGAGGGCAATATCAGCATGGGGTAACGAACCCCCAGTCATTGCAAAAACATCGCCATCGAAATACTCGTATCGCAATTCCTGCTGGGCTTCCCACTCGAAATATTGCTGTGGGGTCAAAGGCTGATGTGGATAGGCTGCGATCATTGCCCTGCTCCCATTAGAACACTTTCCATGAATTTTAGGCGATCACCCGCTTGTAGACAGGGCTGGACAGGTAAATCCAACTAAATACGATCGCGTCCTACGCGTTAGCATTGCGCGGGTCGGGTTTTAATTCGTTCAACTCAACAGCAAGTCTATCTACGATTCGGAATCGGGAGACTGCGTGAAGTGGAGGATGGGGAGGCGATCGCCCCGAAAGATTTCCTCGCTGGCTTGGCTCAGATTCATCACCATTTCGCTGGCAACGCGAGCCGCGATTAATCCTGCCAAAAGCGGAACAGTGGCAGCGCTAAGCAGCAGTTCATGGGCTTCAATTTGTGTGGGTTGTTTCCGGTCTGACATCATTTACCTCAGTATGGGATAGTGATCCTCGGGAAAGAGAGCAATAGGGTTCAAGCTTGATAGAGGTTAAAACCCTTACTATTCTCAGTGTAATCGGTGGTTTTTCCCTGCGTTACCCTGGAGGAGGAAGTAGGGCAAGAGTGAAAACCCGCTCCGAATCGAGAAAATTGTGTTATCTCTAAATGGCAGATTTGCTCTGTCCCGGTGCTGCGTCTTGACACTGCGATCGCACGGTTGGCCTGAAGCATGGTTCACTCTACATCAACAACACGGGGCAAGTCCCCCCTGGCATATTGGTTCAACGAAACGGTTGCGCTGGATGAAATGCGCGTGCGGTTTCAGTTGCGGGGGCACAATCTTCATGTGTACTGCGAAGCGGACGAGTTGCCCAGCCAGCTAGAACTGCTGGGGAGGCTGCTACCGGCGCTGCGAGTGGTTGACCTCAACACCTTGGTACCAGCCAACCAACCGGAA
The DNA here is from genome assembly GCA_015207365.1 of Vacuolonema iberomarrocanum LEGE 07170. Classification (GTDB taxonomy): domain Bacteria; phylum Cyanobacteriota; class Cyanobacteriia; order Elainellales; family Elainellaceae; genus Vacuolonema; species Vacuolonema iberomarrocanum. Next base: position 37,204 of record JADEXA010000027.1, on the reverse strand, counting down.
ATTGAACAAGTTTTTCTCTATGGGCGGCAGTCGGACAATCGGCAATCGCAATGGAGCAGTTCCATTACTCTCGACCAGCTAGAGCAGCATATCGAGCAGTGGCAGCAGATGCAGACGGAGGCGTGGGAAAGAGCGCTAGCTGACTATGCGGATGACGCCCCTGCCAATGCCGATTTGGATGCAGCAGAAGATCCGACTCAGGAAGAGGCAATCGCCTCCCCTCTCGAACAGCTTGACGAAACGGAGCCTCTGGATGCGCCAGTTCCCGCAACCGAGCTAGCGACTGAAGCTGAGCCAGAGTCGTTTGAATTGCCGACAGCCTCTGATATGCCCCATTTTGAGTCGGTGGATCAGGATGGGATGGCGATCGCCGAAGATCTTGCTCCAGAAGCAGAGGCCATTCCCCCAGCACCGATCAACCTCACAGAAGCGGGATGGCACACAGATTTCATGCAGCCGCCTGTGGAAGACGACGAAGAATCTGATGAGCTGTCTCTAGCAGACGAAGTCACAGCAGATGAAGCCGTTGAAGTCATAGCGGATGAGGCCGAATCGTCTCTTCTACCGGATGAAGCGGTCATTGATGAAGCGGCTGAAGCATCCCTCGCTACGGAAGAGGACATTGCTGCGGATGACGAGGCTCCGACCGAGACGCTCCTACCCGATGCGTTACCTGACGCCGACCTGATGCTAGCCGATTTGGCTGAAATGGAAACGGCTGCTGAAGACGCAGAGCTAACCGCCAGTCTGGTGGACGATGCGGTCGTTGATGCCGATGCGAATGCTGATGCGGTGGTTGATTCAGAGATGGCGACCGTTGAGGAGCATGAGGTAGCGGCTGATTCTGAGGTTGCGGTTGCAGACGAGGCGGTGGTTGAGGATGAGGCGGCGATCGCCCCGTCCGAAATTGCAGCGGTAACCGAACCTTCAGAGGACGCGTCCCAAGGGTCTCTGGATCATGGTCAGGATGTCGTAGAAGCAGCAGAGAGTGAGGTTCAGTCTGAGGCCGCAGAGCCCACAGAGGTAACCGAACCCTCAGAGGACGCATCCCAAAGGTCTCTAGATGACGGTCAGGATGCCGTAGAAGTAGCAGAGCGTGAGGTTCAGTCTGAGACGACAGAGCCCACCGAACCATCAACAGACGCGTCTTCTAGCTCAGGAGAGCAGAGTCAGGAGGCTGTAGACGCTTCAGAAAGCGACGTTCAGGAGGTGGACGACAACATCCTCGTTCTGCCAGCTGTCGCGCCGACGCTCGTATTGGATGATGACGACGAACCATCCACTGATATACCTGCTGAGGATGCTTCAGAAGGTGGCGTGGCAGAGGAAGCCGACGTTGCCCCAGAACCCGAAGCGGCACCGCCAGCGACTGTACCAGCCGAGAAGCCGACAAAAGCGATCGCCCGTCGGCTCACCCATGCGCTTAGCTCCCATGGTCTGACAGTGCGGGCAAAGATTCGAGATGTGCCTTCGGCGACGATGCCCGACCGCCAAAAACGGCTGTGGGTGCAGTGCGAAGCCACCTATAGCCCAGAACCGTCGGCACTGGCAGAGGCGATCGCCCAACAGATTCGCAGCCTCAATCTCGAAGGCTTCCGGGATGCGGTTGTCGTGATGCAGGTGCGGGGAGAGCCAACCCCCGACTGGATGTTGCGGGTTGATCTGACACCGCCGACGGAAATGCTGCGGGATTGGGCTCACTGGGGCGATGTGCAAGCGATCGCCCACTTGCTTGATCGGGCGTTCGAGCCAGAAAATATTGCGCTTTCCAGTGCCTCGTTGCAGGATGCGACGCTGCACCTGACCTGTGGGTGGGTGGACACACCGAATGTCATTGAGGATGCGAATGATGCGCCCCAATCGCCGCCACAAGAGACGGTGCAGGCGATCGCCGAACCTCTGCTGAATGACCTCTCGCCCCAAGGCATCCATACCGCCATGATGTATGGCGATGCTGCGGGTACCGAGGCATCAGATTGGTTGATATGCCTAGATTTACCTGGGAAAACTAAGCCAGAGCGCGCCGCTTCGACCATGGATCGGGCAAGGGGGGCGAACCTACAGGCGATCGCCTTCTTGCTCACGCGCTTACTCAACCCCGACCTGGAGCAACAATTGGCAACGGGTGGGGTGCGGGTGCAAGTGGTCTCCAAGCCCGAGGAGATGGGGCGGAGCGTGCTACACATCATGACCGATGCTCCGGTGTGCCCCGATCCAGAGATCGTGAGCCCTGCGGTCGAGCGCTTCCTGCGAGATTTGCGTATGCCGAACCTGGCTGGAGTTCGCGTGTATGGACGACGAGCCGGACAGAAGAAACCCATTTGGGGCAAGCGCGCCAACTTCCTTTCCCGTCCTCGCTTGGTGCCCGAAGCAACCCCCGAATTTGCGGCCAGCGAAGCCTATGTCAGTGAACTGATTGCGCCAACCGATGAGGAGGCGTATCGTCCCGATCTCACAACCGAGGATGTGCAGAGCGCCTGGCAACAGACGCGCGATCGCTTCGCCAGCGGCATCCACAACTTCTTACTACGCTCTCACCTCTTTGTGCCTGCTGTGGCATCGGGCGTGAGCGAACCCCCCAAACTCACCGGAACGCAGCAACGGAAACCTGGATGGGCCTTGGCCATGGTTTGGGGCGCAGCAGGACTGCTGCTGGCCGTCCAGGCCGATCTGGGCATTGCTCGCTGGTTGGGGCGTCCCGACGAAGCGACTCAAACCACCGCTGTGGCTCGGATAGAAGATATCCCCCGACCCGAGGGAGAGGCTGTTGGTGAGGGCGCTGTCGAGGGCGAGACGGATGACCCCGACAGCTTCGTTCGCTTTGGCGATGAGCCTGCGACAGAGGATGCAGAACTGATGACGGCCAGCGACCTGCCTTATACCCCCGACACCGTGCAGGAGCAATTGATCACTGCCGAGATCTTGGCTAGCGAATCGCCCTACCCCACGTTCAACGCGCCGCAACTGGATGAAAAGCTGCTGCTCTACTACGAACGGATGCGCGAACAGGCGGCTGCCTCGGATGTCCTCATCGTCGGTAGCTCCCGTGCCCTGCGGGGAATCGATCCGGCGGCGCTGCAAGAGGAGCTGGCAGAACTGGGCTACGAAGATGTGACAGTATTCAACTTTGCCATTAATGGCGCGACGGCACAGGTTGTGGAATTTGTCCTGGCACATTTGTTGGAACCTTCACAGTTGCCAGAGGTGGTGATTTGGGCAGATGGTGCTCGTGCTTTCAATAGCAGCACGGTTGATGTGACCTACAACGGCATTGCAGTGTCCCCTGGCTATCGTGATTGGCAGCAGGGAAATCTGGAGCGTCCCGATCTTTCAGAAATTCTCACGGTCGAAGCCGATTTAGAAGAAGCCGAAGAGGCACCCACGGGAATCAATGCCTCGCTGACGGCAAGCTATGAGGCGATCGATCGCACCCTCAGCGAAACCCTGGGCAATGCATCGAGTGCCTTTACATTACGCGATCGCTTCAAGACCACCATCCAGGAAACGGTCGCCCGCTTCGTCCCTGCTGAATCCTTCATCCCTGCCGAAACCGTGGGCTTGGGCAACCAAGGCTCCCTACCACCAGAATCCCTCCAATCTCTGTCCGAGCAAGGGCGAGAAATGGTGGACTTCGATGGCTTCCTACCCATTGCCTTGCAGTTCAACCCCGCTACGTACTACCAGGATTTCGCGCGGGTTGCTGGACGCTACGACAGCGACTACGAAAACTTCCGCCTCACCGGAAGTCAAACCGATGCCATGCATGATTTGCTCGCGGCGATGGACGATCGCCAGATTCCCGTTGTCTTCGTCAATTTGCCGCTGACGGATGAGTATCTGGATGGCGATCGCCAAGCCTATGAGCAAGAATTTCGCCAGTTCATGCTGCAAACCGCTAGCGAATATCCCAATTTCTATTTCCGCGACCTATCCGAAGTCTGGACAACGGAGTACGACTACTTCTCCGACCCCAGCCACCTCAACCGCTACGGAGCCTACGAGGTCGCCCACCGCCTCGCCCAAGACCCCATGATTCCCTGGTCAGACATCCGCGAAGAAACCGCCGGATCCACCACCACTGCCCAGAATCCAGCTTCCGAACCGTAAGCGCTATGGAGTTCTGGCAACGTGATCTGTCAATTCGTTTACGTTAAGGCTCCACAGGTTCCACAGAGATAGATTCAGGCCACAAGAAATAGGGGCCAAACTTACCCATCCGAAATTCTCCACCCATTTCCTTACTTTTTGGAGTCAGGTAATGTTTGTCTTCCTTAATCTCCAGATAGCCTGCAACCGTCAGTTTTTCCATCAGCTCTTTTGTACTGATGCCAAGCTTCTTGGCTAACTTTGATGAGGTAAGTTTTGTCCATCCAGTTTCAGGTTCCGCTTCCTCAACTTTTTCAGAATGTGGATCAGCCGTTGAAATGCGCTCAAGCGACATCCGGACTTCATCACTAATCCGAATGATGCGTTGTGCCTCGTCATAGGCATCGCGATACAATTCACTATCTTCGGCACGATTCAACAAGACACCCATCTCATTGTTGTTTACTTGGCTAAATTCGTAGAGGTTGAGGCTGGTGATAATGCAAGATTTTTCGTTGAGATAGCACTTTGCATGCAGATTTTTGCAAAAGCTGGTGCGGATGAATGATAGCTCCCTCAGCCAATTAATCTCTTCTGGCTGCAACTCATTTTTTCCATAAACTAATCGAACGTCTATCTTGAGCCGATTCTTATCTTCTAGTAACTCTTTGAGGCGATCGTTTAGTTTAAGAAATGGGCTAATCAAGATCAGTCGATCCATGGCAGTTTTGATTAGTTCTTCTAGGAAATAATTGGTAGCACTTGTGTTCAAAAATTTTGCCACCGACCGAGGCTCCTAATATGCGCTCTTTTCTGAGCTTAAGGTACCCAGCAAGTTGAGAAGCCTAACTCAAACAGCACACTACTCCTGATGGCATACATTTCGCCTTGGTAGAGCAAGTATGGCAGACAGAACCTAGCTTACAAGGCATATCTCTAGACGATCGCCCACCTATCAGATTATCTTTAACTAATTAATAGATATATCTCTATTCATCCTTAGAAGGAAACTTCAGAAATTCACCATCCAGCAACTGTCTTAATTTTGGACTCACTTCCTTAAACAAACGTTCCGATATATGTTGCTCAGGGTTCTCTATCGGGCGGATGTACTTTGGAGTGTAATTTCCTAGTACAGATACACGCGGTTCATCCGTATGATTTGTCGATGTATCATGCCAGCAAAGACCATGAGAGAGGATAACGGAACCTGCTTTTCCTATCACTTTATGAGCCTGTTTTTCAAATGTTTGTGGAATGGGAGGTTGACATAATTTTTGTGTTTCTGGTGCAACGAGCGGCGCACCATTGGTTTCCGTAAAATCCTCCATCATCCAGATTGCCTGGACTTCCAGAATTGGGGTTGCCGGATAGGGAGGTTTCATCAAGAAATAAGGATAATCCACATGTGCTCCCATATTGCTCGCGCCGGGATAGAGGATATGGGCAGAGAATCCACCGAGCGCCACCTTATTGCCTAGGATGGCGTCTATCACCTCAATCACTTGTGGATGCTGCACCATTTGTCGGAAAATTTCTGTTTCACTCAGCAAATCGTAGAGGCGCGATCGCCCATCTTGGTGTAAAAACTTGCCTTCAGGCTGCTCTGACGCACGGCGTAGGATATGCGCTCTGGCTTCAGCCATTTCTTCAGGGGTAAACAGCTCTGGCAACAGCACGTAACCTTTGCCCTGCACAATCTCTTCTGCCAAGGATGAAGACGAAGCATTCGACATAAGCCAATTTCCTTCCTTTACGTTTGGGTACCTACCAGCGCTCGTGGTCGTGATGTTTCAGATGAGTCCAATGCTGCTACTCATTCCCTTCCGTCCACATCCAAACCCTCCCTCTACCGTTTTAACGAAGGAGGAACGGGTGGGGTAATTCCGCGTTTGCTGAGGCTGACATCGAGTTCGCGGAGGAGTTCAAAATCGGCATCGGGGAGGAGGGTGACGCGATCGCCCTCAGGATGAAGAAAACGGAAGGCATTGCGAAACGCATCGGCTTCCACCTCCAGCGGCGCATCCAGGTGCGCAGGAATGATGTGCTGAAACTCCCATTGCGCCACTTTATCGACCCAGTCTAGTGTTGCCACAGGGTTGCGGTTGAGAATGAGGGTTTGCAGGATTGGGGCTACGAAGGGGCGTCCATTGCCTCGCAATGCCTCGAAGGACTGCTTCCACTGGGGTTTCCAGCGGAAGGGATAGATGCCGAAGAACGCACGGCGGGAGCGATCGCCCACCCGCAACGACTCCCGAAATGATTGTCCCAACGTCACCGTATCCAGAGCATCGGGGCGGAAGTAAAAGGAAAACAGGGCAGTACGCTGCCAGCCCTTGCGGCGGTTGGCTTCGGTATCCTCAATCGCCTCAAAGGCATCATCTCTGGCATGGAAGAGGAGCGGATAGGGATCGAGCTGCGTGATGGCGGGCGGATGGTCGGGGACGGAAACGAGGGTGTCGGTGAGCAACAGCGTGCGCGATCGCCGATGAAACAGCGACACTTCCTCAAAGTTGCCCAGCCCTAGCCGAATCGGCCCCAGAATGGCGTAGTCAAACTCATCAGTAAAGGGTGCTGCTGCCGGGTCATCGGGCAACCGCTGCGTCCGCCCACCAGGGAGCCCCAACCAACTCAGCGGCAGATCCACCGGATAGCTCCACTGGTGCGGTGCAACATACACCTGTGCCTGGGGAAAGCGGCGGGCAAAGGGGCCAACAAAGACCTTGTGTTCGATGCCTGATACTGTGGGGAGCACGATATACTTCACTGCACCGTACTGGTCTTCGAGCGATCGCATCCACCGAATGCATTCGCGGGTCGGGGCAATGGGCGCATACACCAGCAGCCCACCGGACTCCAAGCGCACCACCGTCATCCGAATCGGCACGGCGACATAGAAAATTCCCTGCACCTGCTCAAACGTCCAAATGGTATCGGGGACAACTTCACGATACAGAGTGCGGCGTTTTCCATAGGGATAAATCGGTACCACCCACCAGTAGTTCCACCGCCAATCCGCCGGGTTATCGCTCCCGTACCACTCCGTTCCCACGTCCGTCACGCTGCCCATTGAAGCTTTTCTGTGAATGTCTTACCCATACTTGAATGTTTGAGCGATCCAGACAAGCTATGGTTAATGAAACTTTCAGAAGCAACGTCTTCCATAAAGACAAATCGCTTTACCCCCCTCAAGAGGTTATGGGATAATCCCCAATACAGAAAAAAGTCAAGGGTTTTAGCAAGGTTTTAATTTTTTGTCCTGTACTTAGGGGATAAATAATCGCCCAACACCTAAGTAATTCTCAGTATCCAGCGTAATTTCAATGAGCCGATCAACACAACGCTCTCTGTAATCAAATTCGTCCAACCCACTAAGATCACTAATCGTCACCACAGGAAAGGACGTATTCGTATTCTGCTCTCGAATCGTTTGCTCAAGCGACCCAACCCCTTTCATGTTGCGATTCGCCGTGAGAATGAACATTCCATTTGTTTGAGCAAAACGCCAAAGGTCGCGATCGCTCGTATCAATCGGCAAACCCACATCTTTCAATGTGACAAAATCAATCGACAAGAGTTCAAGCCATCGACGCTTTTTCAGCGTCCCTAAAAATACAACAACGTACCCATCCAAATGATGGTCAACCAAAAATATCATCGGTTGTTTGCAAGGCGCTGTGCTTTTTCCGCTTCCAACTTGGCCCAGAGTGCAACTTGTTCGGGGGCTTTAGAACGGCTTGCAATGTGCTGGAAGTGCTGAGCATTGCGATCGCTCCAATACTGCTGGATTGCCTGCCTAGTGTCTAAAACAGCCTGGTATTCTTGTTCGACTTGGGCAGAATTAGCTTCTATGTAGGCCAATGTGGCCTCAAACTGCTGCTGAGTTAAATGCAGTTTGTTCTGAATGAATGCTGGAGGATAACCCTTCTTCAGAAAGGTCATCACATCATAAAGTGATATACGTGTCCCTGAGAGTGTTAAGCCCCGTTCTGTCTGGATGATGATGGATTGGTTTTCAGCGGATAAAACCATAGCAGCAGCACTCATACTCACGGCTGAATACAGATAGGCTTCAGAGCCTATACTTCCAAAATACCGTGCTTCAGAATAATGTTTCAAACGCCTGGATGAGGCGATCGACTTCTGCGAGGGTGTTGTAATGCACCATACTGGCTCGTACCACGCCATTCTTTGCTGATAGCCCTAGGTCATCGATCAGGCGGCGTGCATAGAAGTCGCCATAGCGAATGCCGATTTTGTGTGCATCCACTTTGATTGGAATGGTGGCGCTGTCGACGCCATCGATCACGAACGAAATTGTGGGTACACGCTGGGTGCGATCGCTCGTTGGGTTGCCCAGAAGCCGCACATTAGGCTTTTGGGTGAGGTAGCGGAGGAGGCGATCGCTCAGGGCTTCCTCATACTGGCTGATGCGCTCAAATGCCTGTTCCATCTGCCCCCGTAGGTTGGGTGCAACAGATTCACCTTCATGGGTGCGGGCAAACGCGCTGAGGTAGTCGCACAGCCCCAACATGCTGTAGCTCAGCTCAAAGTTCACATTCCCTGGCTGAAACTTGTAGGGGGTTTGCTCGCCATCAATAAAGAAATGGTTGAACCGGGGGAGCCGCACTAGCCAATCACGCTTGCCATAAAGCACCGCATAGTGCGGGCCGTAGACCTTATAGAAGCTGAAGGCATAAAAATCCACATCCAGTGCCTGCACATCCACCAACCGATGCGGGGCGTAGGCAACGCCATCGACACAGATGAGTGCTCCCCGCTCGTGGACAAAATCGGCGATCGCCCGAATCGGGTTAATTGTTCCCAGAATGTTAGAAGTGTGGGTAACGGCTACTAGGCGAGTGCGGGGCGTCATCAACGGCTCCAGATCGGCCAGGTCAAGTTCCAATGTCTCTGGGTTAATCGACCAAAACTTGACGGTGATGCCCTGGTCCTTTAAATCAACCCAACAGCCAATATTCGCCTCATGGTCGCAGTTGGTCACAATCACCTCGTCCCCTGGCTCGAAGGTTTGCCCGAGGCACAGCGCCAGGATGCGAAACAAGAGGCTAGTCGAGCTGCCCATCACCACTTCTGAGGGGTCTGCTGCATTAACCAGCGTGGCGATCGCCTGCGCTGCTTCCGCCACCCGCTCCCCCGACTTTTGCGACACCTCGTAGGAGGCACCCAGTTGCACATTCGAGGTCAGCAGGTAGTCGCTGAGGCGATCGACCACCGCTTGCAGGGTTTGGGATCCACCAGCGTTGTCGAAAAACACCCAATCTCCCGCCAGAGCGGGAAACTGTTGACGCACAAAATCGGAGTCGAGCATGGTTGGGAGAGTTGCAGATGGGAACAGAAGGTAGAACGCAGATGGCGTGTAAGTCGATCAGCCGCGATCGCAGGAGGATTGTAAATCCAAATGGGAACGCAGATGAACGCGGATGGACGCAGATAGAATTGAATGTTTGAATTAGAGCTTTGGAACCACGAACTGATCATATAGGAGAAGCCCGCACGGCATCGCTCCGTAGGAACCCTGCGTAATCTGCCAACTCTCTACAGCGATTGACAAGTTATAGCGCTATGCGCGTTAGTTAAGTACGGTTGTGTGGGGCGCGCCGCGCCCCACACAACCGTTGCTGTGCTTAATGCGGTTGCACACCGCTATATTTGTAAGTAGCTCGGCATGATGAAAAACCAGACCCTAAAAACCTGTGCCGCCCGCAGCGCGGGCGGCACAGGTTTTTAGGGTTTTAGGTTTAATTGCACCTGCTAACTTAGCGTCGATCCCCGTGTCATGACAATCCATCGCATCTGCATTCACACCCTGCGATGCATCTCAGTCCTATCCGCATTCATCTGCGTTTTTATTCTTGTTCTGACACCCTACTACTGTTCGCGACTCAATCAACCAACGCGTTCTACATCAACCCAGTGGACGCGGACGAAGTGGGTGGTTCGTCCCCAGGAATCGCGCTCAGCCGTGATAGTGTCGACCGTCAGGTTGAACGGGATGGCCGTGGTGATATGACGTTGGGTCAGGCTTCCCAGATCGGGGGCGAGACTGGACGCGGCGATCGCCCCAACTCCGAAGCCCAACGCCTGCCCTAATGGATCTTTGGGTAAAAACCAGCCAAGCCCAGACCCCAAACCTAGCGTCAGTAGCATGCTGACAGACAGATTCGTTCCGCAACGAGGATGCACGGCGATATCCCAGTCTCCTCCCACCAGACGGCGTAATGCTTCTGGTACAGCCCGCCGGAGTTCTGCTACATCGGTTGCCCCGTACAGATAAAATCCCTGCTCGGTAGATAGGCCAGTGATACTCTCGACCCGCTCTGCTGCCAGAGGGATTGTTGCCATTTCCTCCATCACTCGCACGGTTGCGTGTTCCAGGGCATGAACCTGACGGAGGGAGAGCAGTTCTTTGACGCCAGGGAGGAACCCAATCTGCTGCAACAGATCGGTGTCCTGGGTCGATTGGGGCGCAAAGGGAATCGGAAAGCTGTTGGATGAAGCTGTCATGGGAGATCTACCTAAAAAATAGTTTCAAAATCTTTTCTGCAGTGAATTTGAGATGGGTTTGAGCTACCCCAGCTACGACACGAAAAATACCGGATGTGCCGTTAAAAACGGATGGTAATGTCTGGCCTCAAACGAGCGATGAAAATGACATAAATCTCTTTCTCTTATAACAAGGAGCTGAGGGCAGAAAGAGATGCCAGAAGAATTTCCAAAACCAAAGACCCATCAACAGAAGAGTGAACTTTATGGGTTGTTGCGCGTCAGTTCAATCTTTGCAAAATGTTATGTCGGATGATCCAGATCAGACAATCGCAACGACAGCTTTGTTGCGCTTTCTAAAGTTATCCCAAAATCTTGATAGGGGCGGGCGATCGCCTGGGGCATAATAAACGGGATTGAGTTTTGTGAGGAGCCTTTGACGCCGCCCATGAGTCGATTGCCAGTATTGCGCCTGCGTGTCCCCCTGATTGTGGCAGGAACATCTTTGACCCTTGCCCTCAGTACGCTATCTGCCCGTGCCGATGTGGTTTACAACCCAATCCCCATGCCCGAGTCGAATACGGTTGTAGATACTCTGTCAGACGCTGACATTCCAACAGGCAATGGCGGATTTGCCCGCGATTATTTGATTGAACTTGAAGAAGGTGACCAGGTTGTCATGGATTTGAGTTCGGAGCAGTTTGACACCATCATTACGCTCATTGCACCGGATGGCACGACGATGGGGCAAAATGACGACGGCCCAGATGGCACGACCAACTCCCTGTTGTTTGCCCGCATTACGCAAACGGGAAACTACATCCTACGGGTTAGCCCCTTTGCTGGGCAGGGGTTAGGGCAATTCACTTTAAGTGTGACCCGTCTGCGTCCCGTCAATGAGTGATGTCCTTAACGCGAAGCGATACAAATTGTAATGATAGATGACATGAGTAGGAAAGGTTTGCCCCGAAAGATCGTCTAGAGATTCGTTATCGTGGATAAGGCACAAAATAACTCTGTTTTAGTCAACGTTCCGGTCTTTATAATGCTCGTTTCGATTTAGCCTGTTTGCCCTCGATTTCCTCAAGCCCAACGCTGTGAAATTTTGTTGTGTTGAGTTTGATGGCCTGAAGCAAAGGGTGTCGGTCTACAGCTCAATTCTTGATTCAGAAAATTTTGGATTCCCACAAATTGTGGATTTGAACGTCTAAATCGTGGTTGGCTCAGTCTGTCTTGCTGGCTCCTGTTTAAGAAAATCGAACGATCCAGCAAAAAGCCCTTCGGATTTCGCTCTTGGTAGGCGGAATCGATTTTTGTGTGGGAATACTAAACGTACCCTCATGTTGAGGAATGAAAACGATGACCTTACAACTCACAATTCCAGATCCTGTGACCGATGTTCTGCGCTTGCCTCCGAAGCAAATGGAGCAAGAACTGTTGAAAGAATTGGCGATCGCCCTATACGAGCGCGAAATGCTGCCTTTCAGCAAAGCGGCAGAACTGGCGCAGCTCGAAGCCGAAGAATTTAGCAAGCTGGTTGGCGAACGGGGGATTAGCCGTCGCTGCACCTTGCTAGAGAAAAACGGACAGCGTGTTTATAGCTGCAGTGAATAGTTGCAGTTTGGTTCTCCGCCAATCCCCTTGCCAAGGTGAGCGTGCAGATGACGCCATATGGTCAAGGGGAAGGGAAATCTGGCTGTGATGCCTCATTGAGACCGTTGTAAGTCTGCTTTGAGAAAGGCTGAGCTATCAAGCCAAGGCAGACTGAATCTGCGGCTGGATGTCGTTGGTACTATCTATGGTGACGACGAACGGTTGTTCTGCTTCTGCAAACGGCTCATAGGTTTGCTTGGCTAACACCTCGACCGTGGCGTCGGCGATATCACCACTCCGCTTCTGCACGCGATCGCTCAGTACCTCCATCGGCGCAGTGCAGTGCAGGATTTGTAAGGGGAGGGTGTGGGCTTTTGCCTGGGCGATCGCTGCCTGACGAGGTACCTGGCGATCGTACTTGGCATCCAACACCACGGTATAGCCGTTTTGCGCGAGGGAAATGCCCAGGTTGAGCAATTGATCGTAGGTCCGCTGGGTCATTTCAGGGGTGTAGAGCGAATCATCTCCCCGCTCATGGATGGAGATGCCACCCAGGTGCTTGCGAACCGCATCGGAGCGGATATGGATGGCTCCCGCTTGACGGACAATTTCGCGAGCGGCTGTCGTTTTGCCAGAGCCGGACAAGCCTGACATCAGGATGAGGCGTCCTTGGGGGAGCTGAGTATAGTTCCACACCAGCTTGTAATACATGGCCGCTGTTTCATAGGCCTGCTGTTTGTCGGCTTTTGAGGCCAGGGGATCATCCAGCAAAAAGGAGGCCACTTTGGCACGTACGTAGGTCTGACGGCTGACGTAGATCGGTAAGACTAACAGGCCCTCCCAGTCTCCGGTTTCCTCGACATAGGCATTGAGGAAGGCGGCTCGGAGGTCGGGGCGATCGCGTACATCCAGATCCATCACGATATAGGCGATGTCATACATCACATCGACAAAGCGAAACGGCTCGTTGAACTCGATACAGTCAAATAGCAACAGCTCATCGTGCCAGTAGCTGATGTTCCGCAGGTGCAGGTCGCCATGACACTCGCGAATGTAACCCTGCTGCATCCGTCGCTTAAACAAGTCCTGCCGTTCGGCAAAGAAGCGATCGGTGTAAGCCTGAGTTTCGTCGAATTGTTGTTGGGTCTGGGGGCCGCCGATATAGCCAGCGGTTTGCTCATAGTTCTCGTCGAACGCTTGCCGCACCTGCTCGACGGTACCAAAACTGCGGATATATTCGCTGGTGAACGATTTACGATGAAAGTCTGCCACTTGCAAGGCCAGGCGACGCAGCAGGTCTTCCGTCAGTTCTCCCTGCTCCAGGATTTTGGAGAGCAGGGTTTCTTGCGGAAATTGTTTCATCGTGACGGCATATTCAACGGGATGGCGATCGCTCCCCAGTACGAACTCCCCATCGGTCTCGCTGATGGGTACAACCCCCAAATACAGGGTTGATCCTGCCCCTCGCTCATTCAGCCGCATTTCCTCATTGCAAAAATGGTGCCGCTTTTCCAGGGTGGAATAGTCAAGGAAGCCAAAATTCACTGACTTCTTCAGTTTGTAAGCAACGCTCCCCGTTGTCACCACATAGGACACATGGGTTTGAAACAGCTGAATTGGCTCTTGCACAGCATGCGGATAAAAATCCGGTTGCAGCATTCGTTGAATCAGCGGGGGCAAGTTTGCAGGATCGGTCATGATAAAAAATTAGTTAAGGTAGGGCAGCGTAGGAGATTTCTGGATGTGAATAGGTCGGCTGTGAGGTGCTGTTGGCGAAGCGTAACGCCCGATCAAGCGATCATTTGGTTTTGTGCGATCGCCTTCGTGAAGGAGCGACCCCGCCCCGCCAGTGCACCAGAAGAAACCATTTCAACAGAGCAGAATATCCATCGCTATCCTAAATGGATTTGCGGTCACTCCCACCATGAATCCGCACATCAGAAGAAAAATAAGGTCAAGACTCATGCATTTTGTTGATGTTGTGGCCGCGTCGCGACCACAACATCGTTGTTTTTATGCCCATGAAAAAGGGGGCAATCGCCCCCTTCTATGCAAGTTTTGAAATTTTTCTAGACTTACGCATTTTGTTGCTGTTGTGGGCGCATCGCGCCCACAACAGCAACGAATTTGCTCAGGATGACGCAAGCTTTGCGTAAATCCTATTTTTGAGATCTTTTGGATCAGTCTCAGGATCCATATTTTGCGATGAATAACGTTCGACCCAACTGGATTTGAATCGACTGTACCGTAAGTTTAGCTGGCTTCTCCTCCGCCAGCCTCGGTTTCATCTCCTTCAGCCGCCGCATCTTGGCTGACCCGTCCTTGTAGGACAGAGGCGATGATCGTTTCGGCATCCATCTGAGTTTCGACACCTTTAGGCAAGTTCAAGTCTTGCAACTGGATGGCATCTCCGATTTCTAGCTTGGATACATCCACCTCAATGAATTCTGGGATACTGGCCGGATCTCCCTGGATGGGTAATTCGGTGTAAACCGTATCCAACATGCCACCGCCTGTTTTGACACCGGGAGACGTACCTGTGAATTGCAGCGGCAATGTTGCGTCAATCTTACCGTGAGCCGCATAGGAGAAGAAGCTCAGATGATAAACATCCGATGTCCGCCATGGGTGGGTTTGAACCTCCCGCAGCACCGTTTTGCCGCTCCAGGGTAGGTCGGGTACGTTCAAAGTGATGACCGTATTATTCAGCTGGGCGTCCTTGAGCAAACGCTTGGCTTTCATGCTGTCTAGTGCCAGGGATACCGATTCGGTGCCCTTATGCCCATATAGCACGGCTGGGATCATTCCCTGGCGGCGCAAGGCATTGGGTTTTTCCTTATCCGAGCGCACTTTACATTCAACTGTGATGTCCATAGTCCTCTATATCCTTATCTGCAAACTGTGGGTGGTGATGGGTTTAATCAGAAAACCGACTTAACGAAACTTGTGGCCAATGCTCGTGTGGCAAAGGGTTAGGGCGATCGCCTCGGCTCACGATGTCGCCTGTCCGCTTTGCTAACGGCATATCGGGCTCTAATTTCCGGCAATGCTCTGTTCCCAGCTTTCTCCTTCGCCGTTGGCATAGAGCAATGCCCGCTTCGGCCCATGAATCGGGTCTTCCACGATGATAGTCTGATCGCGGCTAGCTCCGAGGGAAACGATGGCGATCGGCACCTCCATCAATTCTGCCAGGAATTTGAGGTAATCCAGCGCCTGAGACGGTAGATCATTCAAACTGCGGCAGTGAGCGGTGGATTGCTGCCAGCCCGGCAGCGTTTTGTAAATGGGTTGGCACTGAGCAAAGATGTGAGCACTGGTGGGAAAATCATTCACCCGCTTGCCATTCATATCGTAGGCAACACAGACGTTGATTTCATCCAGCTCATCTAGCACGTCCAATTTGGTGATGGCTAAACAATCCAGCCCATTGATCCGTACAGCGTAGCGGCCAATCACCGCATCAAACCATCCACAACGACGGGGGCGTCCGGTAGTAGTGCCAAATTCTGCACCGCGATCGCCCAACAATTGGCCCAAGTCTCCATGCAACTCTGTGGGGAATGGCCCCTCACCAACGCGAGTGGTGTAGGCCTTGGCGACCCCAATCACCCGGTCGATAATCGTTGGCCCCACACCGGCACCAATGCATGCGCCACCCGCCACTGGGTTGGATGAGGTGACATAGGGGTAGGTGCCGTGATCAAGATCCAGCAGTGTTCCCTGTGCCCCTTCAAACAAAACGTTGCGCCGCTTTTGCACAGCATCGGCAATTTGCAGGGAACTGTCGATGACATGGGGTCGCAGGCGTTCCGCATAACCCAGATATTCTTGAATGACCTCCTCCGCATCTAGCGGCGGCAGATCGTAGAGCTTTTCTAGAATGGCGTTTTTGTAATTAATCGTCCATTCAAGCTGGCGGCGCAAACTGTCAGGAGACATTAAGTCAACAATCCGAATCCCCGTCCGCTCAGACTTGTCAGCATAGGTGGGGCCAATCCCTCGTCCGGTGGTTCCTAAACGATGGCTTCCCCGCCGTTCCTCCGCGGCTTTATCGATCAGCCGATGGTAAGGCATCGTCACATGTGCCGTTTCGGAAATATATAGATGATCCGTCGAAACGCCCAGTTCATGGAGCTGATCGACTTCTCCTAACAACACTTTGGGATCAATGACCGTCCCCGATCCAATAATGCATTCTGTATTGGGATACAAAATGCCGGAGGGAATGAGATGCAGCTTGAACGTTTGGTCCTG
This sequence comes from Vacuolonema iberomarrocanum LEGE 07170, assembly GCA_015207365.1. GTDB lineage: Bacteria > Cyanobacteriota > Cyanobacteriia > Elainellales > Elainellaceae > Vacuolonema > Vacuolonema iberomarrocanum. The sequence continues at coordinate 20,764 of JADEXA010000027.1, read as the reverse complement.
CACAACGACGGTATGCCCAGCATTGACCCCGCCTTGATAGCGCACCACAACATCTGCTGACCGACTCAGTAAATCGGTAATTTTGCCTTTTCCCTCGTCACCCCATTGGGCACCAATTACGACTACGTTTGCCAAGGCTCTAAACTTGCTAAGATTAATCAAATTACACGCAAACAACCATTATTGACAGTCGATGTCGATGCTGTCAACGATGCTTCTGCGTGTATCTCTATTCACACCTTTTAACTCGCTCACTTAGTGAGTTTCCCCATAGAGGAGGGATGCGCTGCATCCCTCCCTCCCAGGAAAGCAGAAAGAAACGTAGTTTCTTAGAAGTTGGAAGGAGTCAGTTGAGGAGATGTCTTTTCCTGATGTCTCCAAGGTACGCGCATATCAATGCATGCAACCGACACAGCCCCTTGTGTAGTAAGAGGGTTCTACCCACGCCCTCCGCCTAACCGTAACGATTTTCATAGAACAACTTCCATAGATACATCGCAAATCTTTACAGCAGTTCAATCTATTTCAAGAAGAGAGGTTCTTTGTGGCTCTATACGCTGAATTGCACCGACATCTGGGTGGCTCCGTAGTTCCCCGTGTTTTGTGGCGGTACTTCCAACGCAATCGCTCTAATTTAATTGAGCACTTCCCTGGCTATCTTGACTTTGAGGATTTCTACACCCGCCCTCGAAACACGCTGGATGAATATTTAGAACTGCACACGATGGTAGAAAGTGTGCAGACTGAGGCAACGCTCCCCTATTTTGTCTATCGCCTCATGCGTGGGGCCTACGTGTTTGAAAATCTCGCCTATCTGGAGTTGCGTTATACCCCCTATCTGCGGACGCCAGACCATCTCAGTCAGTCGGAGCGGATTGAGAAGATGTCCGAGATTGTCGATATTGTCGGCAAGGCGAGTCAAATTGGGGAATATCCCATTGAGATGAGTCAGATTCTCTGTATGCACTCGCGCCTACCCTATGAGGTCAATCGAGCGATCGTCGATCTGGCGGTAGCCCATCCCCATTACGTTTGCGCGGTCGACCTGGCAGGGGGGGATGCGCACTATCGCGATCGCCTCGACGAGTATGTCAAGCTCTACGACTACGCCCGCCAGCGAGGGGTTAATACCACCGGACACCTCTACGAAACGGAAGAGGGGGCTTACCCTGAACTATTGCCTTACCTCATGCGCATTGGGCATGGCATTCAGATCCCGCTGCATTATCCTGAGTTGTTGCCACAATTGGCGGAGCAGGGGCAATGTCTGGAAGTATGCCCTACGACTTATTTGAAAACGGGTACACTCGACGATTTGCAACAGCTCAAGGTGGTATTCGATCGCTGCTTTGAAGCAGGGGTCGACATCGCCATCTGTACCGATAACGCGGGATTACACAACGTTCGTCTACCGTTTGAGTACGAATCCCTGTTGACCCAGGACATCATTAGCTTCCAGCAACTCCAAGCTTGCCAAGATGCGGCCTTCCGCCATGCCTTCGCCTGGAAGTATGAGCAGCGTCCAGAGCGCATCCTCAGCGATATTCTGCGCCCTGAAGCGGATGACGATCTAGATCTGATGGTGGGTGAAACGTCCACCGTTGGCTAGTGCCATCTGAACGCAGAACCTAAATCTTGTTCTTATGGAAGATAGGGATAGGGCGATCGCGCGATCGCCCTATCTTTTTTGGACGTTTGATGCCTCGCCGAACGGTACGGCTGTCTATGGAATTTCACACTGCCTTTGCAACCTTGGTGACATCGCACGGCTCATGCGGATGAGTCTTCTTAGCCTTGACATGCTGCTGGACGGCCTGGGAGAAAATGGCAGGCAGCGGGAGTCCGTCGGGTAACTGGCTTACCGTCATCACCCCACTGAAAAGTGCGGGGACAATCCCACCCATGTAAAGGTCGACTCCCGTAAGATAGAGGCCAGGAATTGGGGTTTTCGCTTGTGTCCAGGCTGCATTGTCGGGGGATAAGCGCTCGGGTGAAACTGGCAGACCGTAGATAGCGCCTTGGGGATGGGCGGTGAAATGCTCGTTGGTCAGCGGTGTGGAGAGTTCGGCATAGTCCACCAAATCGGCAAATCCAGGGTAGTGGCGATCAACCGTTTCCAATAATCCTGCCGTAATCTGCTCCTTGAGCGCTTGATAGTCGGCATCTCGATGTAACCAGGGCTGATTTTTCCACGCAGCAAAGGCATTGTAGTCGACTCGACTCAACAGCTCAGCTGTGTGCTTCTGCGCCGTAGGATTCTTTAAAGACGGGAACGAGAGATAGATTTGCTGCGGCTGGCCTTGTAGGAGTTGGTCAGTATGGTGGGCGATCGCCTCATGGTCAAACTGCTCATAAATCCAGTGGTTTTCTCCCCTAAACCCAAGCTGTCGAGGATCCTCAGAAAAGCCTACGTAGAGACAGACCGTCGTTGCTGGATGGTGATGTTCCATGTAGTGCTGGAGCGACTCACGAAATGGGATAGGTGCGTCTGAGGGTAACAACTTGAGGTAAGTATTTGCCGCGCCAGCATTGGAGATAATGATGGGGGCAAAATAAGACGCTTGGGCCTCGGAGTGGGCCGCTGAGTTCACCTTGCCATGAGCACGTAGATTGCGTACCCGCACTCCGATTGCCCGACCTTCTTCCATCAAAATCTCTGTTACTTCGTGGTTCACCAGAACCTTGCCACCCTGCGCTTCGATAAGGGGAACAATGCTCTGGGCGATGGTTTCTGCACCGCCAACCGGATAGTATGCGCCATCAAGGTAATGGCTGGCGATTGTTGCATGGAGTGCAAAGGGGCTCTGGCTCGGTGGCACCCCATAGGTGAGCCATTGCGAAGCCAGCAACGCTTTGAGCTTGTCATCTGTGAAGCAGCGATCGAGATACTCTTGCGTGGTGAGGGATAGGTCAAATCCCTTCCAAAGTTGTGCTAATCGCAGTATTAACCGTACGGCTCCATTCGCATTCTTCTGCAAGCAGTGGATTGTAAAGGCGACCATCGCGCGGGAGAGGTCGCGGAAGTATTGGGCGATCGCCACGGCCTCATGGGGAAATTGCTCCACCAACATCGCTTGATAGGTTTCTGGATCACTGGGAACATCCAGATTCAAGCCCGGATAGACGAATTTCTCAAACACCCCGGGCATTTTTTCCCACTGCACCCCGCGCTGCGTGATCAGATCAAACAGCTGCCGGGGCATGGCGGTCTCATCCATCTGCCCGACGTAGTGCACCCCAACATCCCAGTGAAAGCCTTTGCGCTGAAACGAATGGGTAAAGCCACCCGGCTTGAAATGCCGCTCCAGGACCAGCACACGCTTTCCCCGCAGCTGCGCCATCAAGCTGGCCACAGTCAACGCTCCTAGCCCTGAGCCGATCAGGATGATGTCGTAGGCGTGGGAGGCAGTAGAGAGCGGACGGGATGTTTTCGCAACCATGATTGAGTCCTCAACAAGATGGGCGATCGCCAATGTTTTCACTGATAACTTGATGTTAAGCTAAGAATGTTTTCGCTGTCAACTTTTGTGTAAAGCACTGCTTCATGGTCAACGCTTGCATAGCCAGCGAGGTTGTTTGGGGGAGAATTTGCTCAAGCATCTCAGCTTGGGATCAGCAAGTCAGACGGTTGAAACTGCGACAGACGAATGAAGCCCGCGAAGGTGCGCGAAGGCATCTCCTCACGGGTTCTCAAATAACGAATTGTCAGAGTCCACAACAGCAGAATGTGCTCTGATAACCACGACGTTAGTCACCAGGGCGTTGGCGGGTAAAACTAAAACGACCCCTGTTCCAAGTTGTGGAATAAGGGGTCGCTTATGTAGGCGATTGATATATCGCTCTGGACATTCGAAAGAGAAAGAATCGGTTGAACCTCAATCCAAACCATATACCTTTCTAGAGTGCTCACGCTGTGTGAGGTAATTTTTCAATTCCTGCTTATGGCGCATCATGCGAGAGACAAACTTTACAGGGCGTCCAAGTACTTTGGCTGGCAGTGACTGTTGCTTCCATTGCTCATAGCCTGGAATCACAAAGTTTTTGAGATAGCCGTACCAGTCCATGGCAATCCGGTCTTGTGTAAACTCTTCAGCCCGTTCTAGGCCATTCTCAACCATTGCCCGATATAAACCTGGATTTTCCTTGAGCTTACGTAACGCTGCGATCGCATCCTTAGGGCTGCGAATTTCAATGTAGTCCAATTCAGACTTGCGCAACGCTCGAAACGTAGGCTCCGGCCCCAGTAAAGCTGGACATCCTGCCAACCAAGAGTTGATGAGTTTGATAGGAGGCTTCAGTTTGAAGTCATTTTCTGCCATTAAGCGAATGGCTAATACGGCATCCACTGTTGAGTAGTCACGCCAATAATCGTATAAAAACTCTTTGGCTATGTCGGGCACCACTTGAAACGTGATGCCTATTTCCTGGAGCTGTTCATGGAATGATGCATCTTGAAAGGGCTCGGCTAAATTGTTTAGGGTTCCTTTGAACGCTAATGTTTCAAGTTGAGAACCGCGACTCCGATCCCTGGGGTGGAGATAAGTTTGCGGCCACTGCATCAAAAAATGATCCGTAGGCTTCTGAGCACACAGATGATTCAATACCGTCTGCTGTTCACAAATCTCGGGTCGAGCCGCATCCAAACGGCAGGCAACAGTATAGCTGTTGAATGGAAGGGATTTAACAGCTAAATCATAGGATGGAATAATACAAATTTGCCCAGGAATAAATTTGGAAGTAATTCGAACATCTAACCCTCTTTGCTTGAGGAAGATGTAGGTTTGGATAGCCCATATATCACTACCACCAACACACCGCTTCAGAATAGGGAAAACATCATTCGGAAGGTCTTTATTCCCTATTAGCTCAGGCCACTGAGATAGCTTCGTATGAACGAAGTAAATTGGATAAGGTAAAGGTTCAAAAAAGCCAGATTGCTCTGAACCAGAATCCAAGACACGGGAATAGGTGATTGTCATTTGAATTAATTCCTTCTTAGTTAAATAGTTAATTCAAAATAGTGCAACCCTACATAGGTGAAACAAACCCTGAAAGAACACTTTCACAGCAGAGCTGCTATAGCAATAAAGGAGAAGGTGGCACCTCATCGCAATCAAAATCGACGCATAGTGCATAACCATTGCGATTTGACTGCGCTATGCCCTGAGCTAGGACTCAGCTAACAAAGCTGCAAAGATTAACTAAAATAGCCACATGAATCTGTTGGAAAGTTATGGCATTTAGTCGTTTGGTACAAGAACGAACCAAATCTTTCCTCGATTCTTTCTTGAACTTTTGGCAGGATTTAGACCGTAGCCATGCTCTAAAAGAAACTATTCAGTAGAATGCGTCTATCTGACCGCAGTACTCAAAGTCTTGATAGAAATGACAAGTACTATGAAATGGTTGGATAAGAACACAATCAAGGGGTAATACAGCCGGAAGCGAGCCATCTAAACCAGATTTTTGCTGAGAGCTTCCTGCTATTAGTTGTGATTATAATCAGTGGAATCTCCCATTGGATAGGCATTCAAATTTACCTTTATTGAATCTTTAAGAGGAAAATACGGAGTCTCTGGAGTAGATGGATGAGTAAAAAACGAAGAGAAAACCATAAAGCTGTGACTGGGTCTAGGTTTGTGTTGGCTGAGGACTATACGCCTGACGGCCTCAACGATGGCATATTGTGCTAATTGTCTACGTGAAAACACTTGGATTTTAGGTTTACACAATCTTGCAAATTGGCTGTTGCACAGACAGGGTGAAGGTTTTATTTCTAGCTAGTCTTCACGCGCCAAAATGTTGGTGGATATCGTTCAGGGCTAAGCACGACAGGCATGGCGTGCTTAGGAAAACCTCTTTTGCCCAAGCTTAGCGTTAGCCCCGTGGACGTCTCTTGCTAACTTGAGCCTTTATGGGGAATGGATACTCCGCACACATCTTGGATTGAAGACTCGGATTTACGGCTGTTCCTTGTTTGCCTTATGTCAAGGCGAAAGCTTTGTTTTGCCCGCTATTGAGAGGTCGTGTTAATTCTCTAAAACTGTCTGCCTACAAACAACAAAGGCACGACATGAGCCGTGCCTTTGTTGAATTTCAACGTTCAAATATGCGAGTTTTACAGTAGAGCTTTATCGATTCGTTAGCGGGAGTGCTATTCGGCTTGCTTGGTAGATCTTTCGCCCGTGTAAGGTTGAACACCAATAGCGGGAACTTCATCGCGATCGCGGGTAAAAATGCGGAACGCACCTTCCCAGAGATATTGGAGAGCACGGTTTACAGATGTTAATGCTTTCATGAGCCTGACCTCGTAAACTATTTTCAAATATTTGGACTGAACGTATCAAACGAAACAGTTTCGAGAGGGTATTTTGCTGCTGACCTCTGATGAAATTCCTGACGAAAATGCAGCGTCAATCAGAAGGAGTTAGGAGGGTTTGTAGCGAACGGTAGCGGTAAAGGGTTGAGACTTAATTAAGATACTTAACCCTATATCAATCATAGGTAATGTTTGAGTTGAAGCGATCGCCTTGCCACTATTCTTTACAGTCGCAATGGTTCAAGACATTGTGCCTGAACCCATCTACTTGCGGCTCATCGCAGCGTCAGGAGTGAGAGGAGGTTGCTTCTGCCGTTTCCTGCGTTGAAGGATCGGGGAGGGTTAGGCGAATTAAATCGGCCAGTTGGGTTGCGCTATCGGAGACAGCAAGTTGTGTGGCAGCTGTTTTAGTTGCAGCCAGAATGGCGGGGTTAAGCAGTTCAAAGACGGCGGACTGAAGCTGGTCGGCGGTGAGATCACGCTGCTGGAACAGGCGAGCTGCCCCGGCGGCTTCAAAGACTTTGGCGTTGTGGGTCTGATGATCTTCGGCGGCGTAGGGGTAGGGAATTAGGATCGAAGGCAGATGGGCGATCGCCAGTTCCGTGAGAGTTCCAGCGCCTGCTCGACTGACGGCTACGGTCGCCCGCCGCAACAGAGTCGCCATGTGCTCGAAAAAGGGCAACGCCATGTAGTGAGGATGGCTGTAGGTCTCTACATCTGGGTCGTTATCTCCGGTGAGGTGCACAATCCAGATACCCGCATCGATCCAGGCTGGGGCACATTGCCGCACCAACTGATTGACCGCAACGGCTCCTTGGCTGCCACCGATGACGACCAGCAGCGGCACATTCGATGGAATGGGAAGATCGAGCGGGGGCAACACCTCAGGGTGCTGGAGAAAGGTCGATCGCACCGGCGTTCCTACCGTGACGGTCTTGGCGCGAGGGAGATGCTTGGCGGCGGCAGCAAACCCCAGGGCAACGGTGGTGCAACGAGGACTGAGCAGCCGGGTGACCTTGCCGGGGAGGGCATTGGATTCATGTAGGATGGCGGGCAAACCGAGCGATCGCGCTGCCAGAATGGTCGGAGCTGCAATGTAACCCCCCGTGGTGAACACGCCATCAAACTTGCCGGATTTCAGCAGCCGACGCACCTTTCCAATGGCACCAATGAGGCGGATCAGGGTTTTGATCGTGCCCAACCCTGGTTTTCCCTGAAAGCCAGTGACCTGAATGGTGTGCAGAGGATATTGATCGGGAACGAGTTTGGTTTCCAGGCGGTCAGGTACCCCCAGCCACTCAATGGATAGCTCGGGCAGTGCTTCAGCCGTCGCGATCGCTGGAAACAAATGCCCTCCTGTGCCGCTGGCGGCAATCAAGAGTTTGGGGGGTGTCTGGTCTTGCGTCGTTTCTGTCATGTCACTCTGCGTTGACCCTGGACGGAACATGCATTGACATCACTATTATTAGTCATTGACAAAGCTAGATCATGAATTCAGGTCGGATAGAGATTGTGCTGAGGTGGGATGGGCGATCGCGAGCTCTCCCCATTCATCAAACCGCTGCTACTATTCTTATCCGGATTTGCAAAAGTCGTTTGCAGTCAGTGGCGGTTTTAGCCGTACCCGATTACCCTAGTAGAGTCCTATGCTCACTGGTTCTCAGCCTATCACTGCTATGGTTCGATTGAAGCCGACATTCGGAGCTCCCATGAAACAACTTGCTGCCCAATTGCGGAATTACGGGAAACAGGGAGTCGTTGCCCTGCCGATTTTATTGACGGCGACCCTGACGCATGTGCTTCCAGCTGCTGCGCAGGATGCGGCTGAACCCTTACCCAGTGAGATTCAAACAATCATTACCGCAATGGATCAGGCCGCCGGTGCTGAAAATCTGGAGGCTGTGATGGAAAATATCAGCCCAGACTTTACCCACACCGATGGTTTAACCTATGACTCTCTCCAGGAGGCACTAGAGCGCTTCTGGCTGCGCTATGACGACCTCACCTATACCACTCAAGTCGATGGCTGGGAGCGCGATGAGGCGGGAATCGTGACCGAAACCACGACCCAGATTACCGGGACTCAAAGTTTGAATGGGCGGATGTTGCAATTAGATTCGACGTTGCGATCGCGTCAACGCTACGTCGATGGCCAGCTAGTCGAGCAAGCGACTCTGGCAGAAGACAGCCGTGTTACCGCTGGTGAAAACCCTCCTGAACTGAATGTGCAATTGCCAGAGCAGGTTTTGATTGGGCAATCCTTTGCATTTGATGCCATCGTGACAGAACCGTTGGGCGATCGCCAGCTTCTCGGAACCGCATTGGATGAACCCGTTACGGTCGATGGCTATCTTGCAGAAGCACCTCTGGATATGGAGCTGTTGCCGGCTGGCGGGCTCTTCAAGGTCGGGCGTGCTCCAGCTTTACCCGAGCAGCGTTGGATTTCGGGCATCGTTATCCGCGAAGACGGCCTGGTTATGGTGACCCGTCGCGTGCGCTTCGAAACTGACTAATCTGGAGAGCGCACGACCCTAGCCGCAGCCCCAATTGTCAAAGTACAGAGCCCGATGATCTGGGGATCTGTGGCGACGACTTTGGAAAAATCAATCTCTCCCCCACAGAAACTCAAATCATTGCTGTCCCGAGAGCCTTCCACAAAACGATACAATCATAGGCACGGAGATCTGGTGGCAAGACTCTGTCTGTCTGCCAGGTACTTGAACCTAACCCTAATGTTGGCGCTATGACTCTTCCCATCGTCCCTCTTCTCTATGTCGCCCTGGCAGGTGCTTACCTCGTTGTCATTCCGGCTCTGATCTATTTCTATCTACAAAATCGCTTCCATACGGCAGGGTCTATTGAGCGGATGCTGGCCTACTTTTTTGTCTTCTTTTTCTTTCCCGGATTGCTTCTTCTGGGGCCTTTGGTCAATGTGCGTCCCAAGAAGCGGCAGATTTCAAGCTAAACTCATTAGGTTGTCTGCTTGAAGTATTGAGTTGCAATGCGACGCATTGATGCACTTGGGATTGGTTTTGGCGTTTTTGTCGCAGGAGGTCTTGTGTACCTCCTGTTCCAGTTTGTGGGTTTAGACACCATCGATGCAGGGATCTGGACGCAGCTACTGCTTGTGGTTGGATTGATTGGTTGGACAGCCACCTACCTCTTTCGCGTTGTCACTCGCAACATGACCTACCACCAACAGCTCAAAGATTATGAAGATGCAGTTCTGCAAAAGCGCCTAGACGAGATGTCGCCAGAGGAATTGGCGAAGTTGCAAGCAGAATTGGAGCAGGAGAAGCAGGCAGACGGACAACTAGCCGCAGGGGACGGGAAGGATAGCGACGGATGATGGGTTCTGCTTCAACGATGTCAGTATCAGCCAAAATTAAGGCAGTACGCGATCGCGGTGACTGCGCCCTAATTCCCTTTATTACGGCGGGCGATCCTGATCTGGAAACGACGGCAAAAGCACTGACTGTGCTCGATCGCAACGGCGCTGACCTGATTGAGCTAGGGGTGCCCTATTCCGATCCATTGGCAGATGGTCCTGTCATTCAGGCGGCAGCAACACGGGCACTGGAGCGGGGAACCCGTCTGGAAGATGTGCTGGCTATGCTCAAGTCTGTCAGCCCAACCCTGAGTACCCCCATTATCCTATTCACCTACTACAACCCCATTTTGAATCGGGGCATTCCAACCTTCTTGCAAGAGGTTGTGGAGGTAGGTGTCAAAGGACTGGTGGTGCCTGATTTGCCACTAGAAGAGATGGATGTGCTGCTGCCCCAGGCAGAAGCTGCCGGGATTGAGGTCACGCTCCTCGTCGCGCCGACAACCCCTAAGGATCGGTTGATGGCGATCGCCCAGCGTTGCCAAGGGTTTATTTATCTTGTCAGCGTCACAGGTGTGACAGGAATGCGGAGCAAGATTGAATCTCGCGTACAAGATTTGCTGCTCGAACTCCAGCAAGTGACCGACAAACCCATTGGTGTTGGCTTCGGCATCTCAGAACCCGGACAGGCCCGACAAATTATGGAATGGGGCGCAGACGGTGTGATTGTTGGCAGTGCGTTTGTCAAACGTCTCGCCGAAGGCGAAACTCACCAAGGCTTAGAAGCTATAGAAGGATTCTGTCGCAGCTTAAAAGCGGCGATCGCTGAGTAATCCTTGAGTCAAAAACGTACTAATATCAAATCCGGTTAAACGGTCGTGAAACCCAAATATTATTTACGCCCGCTGCAAAGCAGCGGGCGTAAATAATATTTGGGTTCTTCAAACAGATTTGATGTAAAGCCTCACAACCTTTGTGCTGCAAGGGTTGTGGGTAAGCCTCCAATCTGTTTTCGTGGAATGATGAGCGCTTGCAATGCCTACTTCTAGCGACTATTTTCTGTTAGGGGGCATTGAACGTCCGACAAGTACGCTATTACGGATAAAATCCCAGAGAAAGTTTGGGGGATCTGGGTCGGGCTTACGCTGGATCAATCGCCGCATCCGCCACAGAGCAAAGGAGTGAATCCAAATCCAGTCCGTGAGTGCGGTGTAAAGCCAACCATGGTTTTTGATGAAATAGCGCCGTCTGGACTCAAACCAGTAGTCTGGCATCCGTTTGGGTTTATCTGTACGCACTGTTACCCCGGTGCTTTGCCCTGCAATATGCATCACACGGCTTGTGGGCACATACCAACAGGACCATCCAGCCCGTTTCGCTTGTAGACAAAAATCCGTTTCTTCGTAATACAGGAAGTATTCGTCGTCCATCAGTCCAATGGTTTCAAAGACCTCTCGCCGGATTAGTAAACTGGCTCCAGAGAGCCAATCCACTTCCTTGAGGTCGTCTCCCATCGGTTGCGGAATTTTCCACTGAGCCAGGAGCTTGGAAACGAACCCTAAACGCAACCCCCCATCCAGTTCGCTGAGAATCGAAGGAAAGCGAAAGGCAATGCCAAAGGGCGAACCATCCGCTTCTTCGAGGCTGCTACCACAGATACCCGCTTGCGGATGGGCTTCCATGAAATCGACCAGTGTCTGAACCGCTCCGGGGTAAATTCGTGTGTCTGGATTGAGCAACAAGAAGTAGTCCGGCGGGTTTTCTGTCGCCAAGGCTGGCCGAATGGCGTAGTTGTTGCCATAGGCATAGCCTCCGTTGTGGCTGGAGGGCATCAATGTTGCCCAATCCTGCCAGTTGTTGTTGGCGATCGCCTGACTCAAAACCTCAACTGAGTCATCCCCTGAGTTGTTATCCACAATCGCTGCTCGCAGATTGGGCATGGCTTGCACTTCAGTCTCTAGCGACCGCAGAGAATCGACAGCCAGCCGAGATGAGCGATAGTTCACCGTCACCACCAACACAGATGCAGTTGCATTCGAAGATGCTTTCTCTTTTTCAGGCGCGCTTATTGTCATAAAACCTCAGGACTTTATCTCAGATTAAGGATTCATCTCATCATGCGTTAACGCGATCGATGGCGACCCATGACTCATGGGGTTGTCTGCTTCGAAGCAACAGGCAGATGCTGCTCAAGGTAAAGATTGATCTTACCGACCAGGTCTTCAACGTAAGGTTCCTGGAGCATACTGGCATGGCCTCCCTGTACCTCGTAAACCTGAACACCCTTATGGGTGCGCTGCGACCAGCCCAACAATGGGTCTTCATATTTGAAGATGTAGGGCTCATCGGCACCTTCCCCTTCCGTTGCCCGTAGCAGGACGAGCTCACCACTATAGGAGGTGTCTGGCAGGTATTCCTGCTCTGCCAAGTCATAGATTGTCCGTACAGAAATATCGCGCAGGAAGTTAGGGATGTCTTGCTGGCGATCGAGATAGGATCGGAGGAGCTTATATCGTGTACGATTCACCGCGTTTTGGAAGCGTGTCTGCACTTCGTAGTCCACGACATTTCGCACTTTCGTACAAACCATGGCGAGAATTTGCTGCGCCCGTTGATAGAAGGGGACCTCGCTGGCTTGACCAAAGATTTCGGCAAAGCGGCTCATGCGCTGACTCGTCAAGCGACCGACTTTGTGCTGAGCCTGCCCATCTGCTGCATCCATCAGCCCAACAAAGGCGACCGTTTCGCCGACTTGCTCTAGCTGCCGTGCCATTTCATAGGAAATAACACCTCCAGCACACATCCCACCCAATAAGTAGGGACCATGGGGCTGCACCTTGCGAATTTGTTCTATGTAATAGGCGGCCATGTCCGGAATGCGTGTGTGCAGCATGGGGAAGCCTTTTCGGCTAAGGGGCTGAATTCCATATACAGCACGGGACGGGCGCAAGCGCTGGGCCATGTTGCGATAGAGCAGGGTTTCGCCATCACCGTCATGCACCAGGAAAAGGGGTGGGTAGGCCTGCCCCGCTTGAATCAGAACTAGAGAGCCACCTGTTTCGTCGTTCCCTGGTTGCTCGACGCGTTTTGCCAGAGTTTCAATCGTTGGGGCTTCCACCACAGTCGTCAGTGGGAGCTTTTGCCCAAGCTCTTGCTCGATCGCGACGAACAATTCGACCGCTAATAATGAGGTGCCCCCCAGGTCAAAATAGTTGTCTGTTATCCCGATGGGGGCAATACGAAGCAGGTTTGACCAAATAGCCACCAGCTTCGACTCGATGTCATTGCGTGGGGCAACAATGGCATGGCTTAAATCAGGTCGCTCTTGCATTGACCGCGAGGAAAGCCTGTCGAGAATACGTTCTGCACTGTATAGCTCATCGACAATGCGCTGAAATAGGTCTGACTTGCTCGCAGTCGTGCTATTGGCAGCGTCATTTTTCGGGTTTCCGTTGCCTGATGCGTCCCGATGCTTCGTCGCAGAATTTGATGGGGATGTCGATTGGGCGGAGGATTCAGGCGTTGCAACGTTGGGATTGTACGCTAGCTGAGCTACATAATCACTGGGGAAGACAAACTCAAAGCCTTGATGGTCAGGGGAGGATGCATCCTGCCTAAAGTCTGCTCCGACACTTTCCAGAAACGTTCGAGCTGGGACATTTTTCTTCGTTGGGCTAAATGGAGCCTTGACTGTGGCCAAGTTTTTTTCGACCGCAAGCTCACCGAGGCCACGGAGCATCTGATGCTCCACCCCGCGACCTAATACCCGGCAACTGAGCAGGAAGGTATCTACAACGACGGCGTCCTCTTTGATTCCGAAAATGACCACACCGACTAGCCCATAGTCCCCAAAGCGATCGCGCACCTCTACCACTCGGCACTCTAGCCCCTCGGCTGCCAGTTGATTGACATCGGCTTCGGTTCGACGAATCGTGGTGCAGTTGAACTGGTTGGTCCGTTGGGTCAGCTGGGCAACGCGGGGAAGCTGCTCTGCCTGCGGTGGATGGATATCAATTTGTAGATTTAAGCTAGCCAGAAAGTCATGAATCGATGAGGACTCCTGCTCCAACTTTGAGCGGGCAATATTTTGCTTGTAGAGATCCGTTCGTTTTTGATCTTCACTGGTCACTTTTAGATGGTCTAGCGCCCAGATATGCTTGAGGAACTGCTCAATGCGATCATCTGGCGGGAATTGTAGCGACAAGACATCGGGGCAGGCGAGCCTCACCTCGCTGCATTCCACCGGGTTGTCATCCAGAAATACAAAACTATCTAAGCCAAGGTTGAGTTCTTTCGCGAGGGATTTAATATTCTCAGATTTCGGCAACCAGTTGATGCGCCAGCTCACAATATTGTCCAGCTTCAACCCCATATCCGATCGCTTCTCGAACACCTCCATCACATCGGCTTCGTTGTTCTTGCTGCAAAGGCACAGTAATATCCCTGCTTTTTGCTGCTGCAAGAGAAACTTGTGGAAGGCTTGGTAGGGCTTGGAGAATTCAATCCCGTCGAGCCCATCTTCTCCGACAATCCCTTTCCAGAGGGTATTGTCACAATCTAAGACGATGACTTTATAGGGCGATCGCTTCAGTGTATAGATTCGCCGCGCAATGACTGTTCCTAGAGCGGCGAAGAAATCGGGTGTGAAGGGAATATGCCCTAGGCGATCGCGCTCTTCGTCATGGACTTGCTCGACCGGGTAGGCGGCAAAGTTTTCAGAGACCAGGAAACTCAAATTTGAGATATCAGACAGCGCTGATATCACTTCAGCCTCAAGTTCGGAAAGGCGAACAGACGCCTCTTTATCTTGAATAATCTCGATTGAAGAGGGGCAGATACAAACGATAAAGTTGGCAGAAGAATGGGCAGCAGCATTTCTCAAGGCATTGATCAGGTCCTGCGCATTTCGCTTGACTTCGGGCACACGCGCTGTGTCTTCTGACGTGTCTTTTTTGCTAAAGCGGCACCAATCTTCGAAGCGTAGCAGGATGAGGTTAATCCCAGCTTTTGAGCGATTGCTGGATAGTAAGCTAGAGGGATCAAACAGCTCCTGAAAAACCTGATTATAAGGTGCAAATTCGACCGCCAATGGAATGTCAAGCTGATGCATCCAAAATTCCAACGAATCCGCGAGTGGCTCTGCGGTAAATGTTGCAGCGACAGCGATTTTGGACGTCGTAGGTTCAGCAGCCTGGGCAATATCTGTAGGCTTACTCGACAGTACTAGGTTCGATTGCATGGCACCTTGCGCAGTGATGGGACGATAGGGGGAACGGGTAGAAACAAAGACTGGGAATGAGCAGAGAAGTTGCCTCGAGAAAAACGCATAGGTGATGTAGTATAAAAAAATACAATCAAGGCGAATGTTCTATAGCCTAGTGGACGTCATTTATGCCAAGAGTTGACAGGCGTAAATGAGTGAGCTGAATGAGGTCTTTGGAGACCAAAGAGTAAACAGAACACGAGCCTTTTCTTAGCTACATTCTCTTGTGTGAACTTGTCTATTTGCAGACCGGGTCTTGTTCTTAGCAGGTAGAAGGTGTACCGGTGAGAAGCCGAATCCGATGAATAAGATTTCGTGATCTTACATTTCCATCAAGAACCTACGACGGTGTCATCGGTACATTGGCAGGGGTTCTGCCAACAATAATTCCTAGGAGGAATGGGCTGGATTGCACCAATTCCAGTGATGCACAGAGAGGCGGCATAAGCATACCGAAATGCTACTGACTTACTTCCCTAAACCTGCATTGAACTGATGGCGAAGCATATACGTGGCAACTGTTGTACTTGCTTCCTACCATAGCCTGCCCAATCAGCGCGTGGTATGAAATCTTTGTCAAGTATTTCATCGAGATTTGTCTGAGATTCCTATTTTTTGACGCCGTCTTGCATCTTAAGATTGGCGATCGCGGCTCACATTCCTATTCGCTCTAGTGGCTCATGTTGTGTCAAGCTCTTGGTTTGCCGCAGGATCACGTGCTTTAGAACTGAGAGAGGAATAACAGGCTTTTCAGGTTTATAGGGTCTTAATATACTTGGTGGGAGCTTTGCCTTTCTCAGGCAGCTTGACAATGGCGTAAGACTTGTTTGTACGTAGAATCCCTGCCAATGTCGGCATTTAAGTCGGTTTTCGAACGAAAGAGTGGTGACATATTGGAATGGAAATGTTACGCGAAAGTCTTCGTTCTGAGTGCAGGACAAAACCCAGAAAACCCTTAGTTTTGTCCTGCACTTAGGTCGTCGTTATACGAAGGTTTTTCATCCGCGTTCGAGGCAACGTTCTGGTGACTCATACTGGTGACTCATAAACGCGGCTTGCCGGAGCAACCGCTACTGTTGCGGACGACTAAAATCCAGCTATGTGAGGCCGCGCTGTGATGGGGGTGTCCCGCGAGTCGAGGTTTCGATCGCCTCCTTGCACGTGCACTCCGAGTATTCAGGGGGAGGGGCGATCGCACGGCCTTAGGCATGATCACGCACGACGGAGCCCCAAAAAGTGCAATGGCTCCAAGGCTCCTAAGTTGGCAGGTGCAATTAAACCTAAGACCCTAAAAACCTGTGCCGCCCGCAGCGCGGGCGGCACAGGTTTTTAGGGTCTGGTTTTTCATCATGCCGAGCTACTTATAGCGCTATGCGCGTTAGTTAAGTACGGTTGTGTGGGGCGCGGCGCGCCCCACACAACCGTTGCTGTGCTTAATGCGGTTGCACACCGCTATATAGGCGGATAATAGGAAGGTTAAGACGATTGTGAGGACGAGCAACTATGGCAACTGTCTTGGTGACCGGTGCCAACCGTGGCATTGGGTTGGAGTATTGTCGTCAGTTGCGATCGCGCGGCGATACCGTAATTGCCGTGTGCCGATCGCCGTCCGAAGAGTTGCAGCAGCTGGGCGTCCGGATTGAGGCGGATGTGGATATTACCTCGGACGAAAGCGTAGGGTCGTTGGCCAAACGGCTAGGGGGAACGCCACTAGATATATTGATCAACAATGCGGGAATCCTTGAGCGTGTCACGCTAGATGATTTGGACTTCGACAGCATTCGACAGCAATTTGAAGTCAATGCATTGGGTGCGTTACGCGTCATCCACTGTTTGCTTCCCAATCTGCGTGAAGGCTCAAAAGTGGTGTTGATGACCAGCCGTATGGGATCGATTGGCGACAATACCTCGGGTAGTTCCTACGGCTATCGCATGTCGAAGGTCGCAATGTCGATGGCGGGGAAGTCTCTGTCCCACGATTTGAAATCACGCGGTATTGCCGTGGGTGTCCTGCATCCGGGCTTGGTGAGTACACGCATGACGGGATTTAGCGGTATTTCCACCGAGGAATCTGTGCAGAATTTGCTGCAACGCATCGATGCGTTAAATCTAGAAAATAGCGGAACATTTTGGCATGCCAAGGGCGAGATATTGCCCTGGTAAAATTGGCAAATCGCTGACTATTTGCGAAAGAATAAACTCTGCTTACAGGCTAATCAACGGGTGTTGCATCGTGTCGCTTTCCAGCACGAGAGGGTTTGACTAGACCTTGGTCACCAAGGATTTGAGTTGAGATTTTTGATCAGTATTCGGATCAGCATGCTGTTGGCACAATTGAAGTCTCTGGGTATTCACTCAAATTTGGGGTAGACTCATATCTGACTTTGGTGCTTCAGGCTCGAGTGTAGGTTCCGGTTGGTTAATCCGGTTGGTTAATGTTTAAAGCTCCTGCATAGTCGTGTGGTGTGCACAGATCGGCAGGATAAGTCGCATTCATTTCATAAACTGATGCAGCAATGAAGCCAGATGGTTGCACTCTTATTGGGAGGCGGGCGTTGAGCTAAGTTGGTGGAAGCCTTTTATCCAGAGGTTCAAGAAATCGGTTTAATTTCGGATACAACAGGCGCAGGTGAGGAGTAATTGTGACTGGTTTTCGTGAACGACTTCAAGCTTTTTTGCGAGGCAAGTCTGAGCAGGCTATGGTCAAGCATCCGCGCTCATCGTCTGTGCCCGGTTCTGCATCGCGGCCTTCGCTATCGTCGTCTTTATTTGCGGCACAATCGCCTCCGCAGACGGTGGGAAACAGCTCACCCTCTTCGGAGACGATCGCGTCGGATACACCCGCTGCAACGCCAGGGGATGCTTCCCCTACTCCAACATCTATCCCTAAAGCACCAACGCCTCGACCGAAGGCTGGGTTAGGGAGGCGTCAACCGCGATCGCTCCGCCCCCTCTATCAGTCTTGGTTTGCCTGGACTGTGCTGGCCGCCGTTTTTGGGACAACAGGTGTGCTGGGAGCGTCCTACTACACCATTCAGCAGATGCGGGCAGATTTGCCCGATCCAGAGGATGCGCTCACCTATACCCGCGATGGTACCCTGACGATTGAGGCGGTGGATGGCACCATTTTGCAGCAATTGGGGCCGGCTACTCGCGAAAGTTTGACGTGGGATGATATCCCAATCGAGGTCAAGGAAGCGTTTTTAGCCTCAGAAGATAATGATTTTTATGAGCATGAAGGGGTAGCCTATCGGGCGATCGCCCGTGCTGTCCTGGCCAACGTCCGGGCAGGAGAGGTGGTTGAAGGTGCCAGTACGATTACCCAGCAGCTGGCTCGGATTGTTTTTCTGGATCAAGATCAAACCCTAGAACGCAAGTTGCGCGAAGCACTCCTGGCTCAAAAGATGGAGCAGGAATTGACCAAAGACCAGATTTTTGAGCGCTATATTAATCTGGTTTATCTCGGAGGCGGAGCCTACGGAATTGCAGATGCGGCCTGGGTCTATTTCAGTAAGTCGGTCGATGAGTTGACCCTATCGGAAATTGCCATGATTGTCGGGCTTGCCCCGGCCCCTAGTGAGTTCTCGCCACTGGTGAACGAGGATGTCGCGCTGCGCCGCCGCAACTTGGTGCTGGAGCGCATGGAAGAAGCAGGTTACATTACCAGCCAAGAGCGCCAAGCCGCCGCTGCTACCGAGCTGGCTCTGACGCCCAGCGATCCCCGCAATTTGTATAGCCGCTTCCCCTACTTCACTCAATATGTGCGGCAGCAATTGCCGCTGCTGGTCGATCCTCAGGATGTGGAAATCGGCGGGTTGACGATAGAAACAACCCTGAATCCACAGTTGCAAGAGCTGGCACGGCAAACGGTTAATCAGGCGATCGCTGACTATGGGCCAGGGCAGCGGTTCACCCAGGCCGCCTTGGTGGCAATTGATCCGCGTAATGGATATATCCATGCCATGGTTGGCGGCAATGACTTCAACGAGAGCCAATTTAACCGAGTGGTGCAGGCGCAGCGGCAGCCCGGCTCTACGTTCAAAACGTTTATCTATGCGACGGCGATCGCGGGTGGATTTTCACCTTACAAAAGCTACGTAGACGCCAAACTGGTGGTTGACGGCTATGAACCCAAAAACTACGGCGAAAACTACAGTGGCAATCAATCCATGCGAGATGCCCTGATTCGCTCCGTCAATATCATTGCGGTCAAAGTGTTAATTGATGTTGGCTTTGACCCAGCGATCGAGGTGGCAGAACGGATGGGTATTCGCTCTCCGCTTATCCCGGCTTACTCCCTGGCCCTGGGTAGTGTGGAAGTGAATTTGCTGGAACTGACGGGAGCCTATGGCACCCTGGCAACCAGCGGTACCCACATTGAGCCGCATGGCATTACCCGAATTCTCAACCGTCGGGGTGAGGTTATCTACGAAGCTGACTTTGCTGCTGAGCAATCCATTGATGAGGATTCGGCTAACATCATGACCTGGATGCTGCGAGGGGTTGTGACGAGTGGAACAGGGCGCAATGCATCCTTAGGAAATCGTCCTGTGGCTGGGAAAACGGGCACTTCAGAAAACCGTCGTGACCTCTGGTTCATTGGTTATGTCCCACAAATGGTCACCGGTGTGTGGCTGGGCAACGATGATAATACCCCCACCCGTGGGGCAAGTTCCACCGCGGCTCGGGTCTGGCGCAACTTTATGAACCCGGCAGTAGAAGACATGCCTGTCGAGTCCTTCCCTGAGCTGCCACAGCTGCGGGGACGAGAAGCCACCATCGAACTCCAGCGAGTTCGGCCTGGCAGGATTCAAGAAGCCAGAGACCCAGGAGATGATGACTCAGAGGAGCGCGCATCCGAGCCGAGCCAAGAAGCTGCAGAAGAAAGCTCGAATAACCGTTCCACCTCCTCAGACAGGCAGGAAACGCCAAATCGTACCTCTAGATCTAGCCCACCGGAGAGCCCAGAACCGGTTCCGTCGCGGTTTGAGCGTCCGGCTGATATTGAGCCGCGAGCCGAACCCGTCGCTCGTCCCCAAGCTCCTGCGGCTCCACCACCAGCCGAGCCAGCCGAGCCCGTAGCTCCGGCCCCAGAGCCAGAGCCAGTTGCACCTGTGGATGCGGCTCCTGCCCCGGCTCCAGACCCTCCACCAGCTCCGGCTCCAGCACCAGAACCCCCTCCTGCGGTAGACGCGGAAGAGTAGCATAATCCTGTGATATAGAGAGGATAAGGGAGGTAGAGATACGGTACACTGCCTCCATCCTCTACTGCACGAAAGGATCGTTGAAATTTATGCTAAATCTGATATTTGCTGTTGCTGAGAACGCTTCTGGGGGCTTCCCGATTTCGTTTACATTGGTTTACGTTATTGGGTTCATCGCTGCTGTTAGCATCGGTTCTATTGCCTGGTATAACTCCAAGCGGCCACCGGGTTGGGAAGGAAAAGATCGTCCGGATGTCGTCCCTAAGGTCGATTCTGAGGTTGGTGAGGGAGAAGCGGGAACCGGTGATGGGAGTGCGTCCTGAAAAATCCGAATGCATAGCGCTATGCGCTTAGGCAAAAACCAATCATTGTTTGAAAGCTCTGCCCTAAAGGGCTTTCAAACAATGGCTCCTCCTCATTTCAATGCGCAAGGCTATACAAGTCTGTCAACCAACAAGTTTGTCAGCTCATGGATTGCTGATGGAAGTGCCTGGGGAGAAGATACTTCTCACCCTCACGTTTTCTGGACTTTGGACAAACCGGGTGAAAGAAGAGCAGGAAAGTGGTAGAGGATCTAAAACTCTACGCTCTACCACTCATGTCAGATCATCTTGAAACGCTGCGCCAATTTCGCCAAGCGATTTACGAAA